>JAZQKZ010000008.1:0-149422 GCA_045542415.1 Clostridia bacterium | reverse complement strand
TCAAATCGCGTAATCCATCAGGTGTCACCGAAAGTAATATACATAAATTTACAACAATTATTAGGAGGCTGAATTTATGAAAGGCATTATCCTAGCCGGAGGGGCAGGCACGCGGTTGTATCCGCTGACAATGGTTACATCCAAACAGCTGCTACCTGTTTATGACAAGCCAATGATTTACTATCCGTTGTCAACATTGCTGTTAGCAGGTATTAAGGAGATTTTAATAATCTCAACTCCCGTTGATCTTCCTATGTATGAGGAACTTTTAGGGGATGGTTCAAAGCTTGGAATTTCATTGACATATAAAGTTCAGGAGGAGCCGAAAGGACTTGCTCAGGCTTTTCTGATTGGTGAAGAATTTATTGGTGACGATAGTGTATGCCTTATTCTGGGAGACAATATCTTTTATGGTAAAGATTTTACACGCTTATTAAGAGGTGCTATTGACAATCTTAACGGAGCAACAATATTCGGATATACAGTAAAGGATCCCACTGCTTTTGGAGTAGTAGAATTTGACGAAAACAGAAAGGTTGTTTCCATAGAAGAAAAGCCGAATAACCCTAAATCGAATTATGCCGTTCCGGGACTGTATTTCTATGATAATGATGTAGTAGAAATAGCAAAAAATGTCAAGCCGTCTGCAAGAGGCGAGCTTGAAATAACAGCGGTGAACAATGCATATCTCGAAAAAGGAAAGCTCAATGTTGCATTAATGCCCAGAGGTATGGCGTGGCTTGACACCGGTACACCGGCAGGAATGATAAAAGCAAGCGAATTTGTGCAGACAGTTCAGGAAATGCAGGGATTTTATATTTCGTGCCTTGAAGAAATAGCATGGCGAAGAGGATTTATTGACGATGCACAGCTGAGAGTATTGGGCGAAGAATTGAAAATGACAGATTACGGACAGTATCTGTTATCATTACCGGAGGATGAGAAATGAAAATTTTAGTTACAGGCGGTGCCGGATTTATCGGTGCAAATTTCGTGTATTATATGCTTGATAAGCATCCGGATTATGACATTGTGTGCCTTGATGCACTTACATATGCAGGTAATCTTAAAACACTTAATAAAGCAATGGACAATCTTAAATTCAAATTTGTAAAAGGTGATATTGCTGACAGAGAGTTGGTATTTAATTTATTTGAAAATGAAAGGTTTGATATTGTAGTAAACTTTGCGGCTGAAAGTCATGTTGACCGCTCAATTGAAGATCCGGGCATATTTTTAAAGACTAATATTTTAGGAACTCAAACATTGATGGATGCTTCAAGGAAGTATGGAGTAAAGCGTTATCACCAGGTTTCGACTGATGAGGTTTACGGAGACTTACCGCTTGACAGACCGGACCTGTTCTTTACTGAAGAAACTCCGATTCATACATCGAGTCCCTACAGTGCGTCTAAAGCATCAGCTGATTTGCTTGTACAGGCTTATCACCGAACATTCGGATTTCCGGTTACTATTTCAAGGTGCTCCAATAACTACGGACCGTATCATTTCCCGGAAAAACTTATTCCACTGATGATAGCAAATGCATTGAACGATAAGGCACTTCCTGTTTATGGAGAGGGTTTAAATGTTCGTGACTGGCTTTATGTTGTGGATCACTGCAAGGCAATTGACATGATTATCCATGATGGAAAAGTAGGAGAGGTATATAATATTGGCGGTCATAATGAGAAAACCAATATTTATATAGTCAGAAAAATTCTTGAGCTTTTAGATAAGCCCGAAAGCCTTATTACATACGTTACTGACAGAAAAGGACACGATTTACGTTATGCAATCGACCCGACTAAGATAAGAAATGAACTCGGCTGGGAACCTGATACGATGTTTGATGACGGAATTGTTAAGACTGTAAACTGGTATCTTGAAAACCGTGAATGGTGGGAAGATATAATTTCGGGTGAATACCGTGAATATTATAAAAAAATGTACGAAAACCGCAATTAAGTAATATAATTAAAAGAACAGGACATCAATTATGAACAGAGAACAAGCAATCCGTGCTTTAGCTGACATTGGATATCAGCTTAGCATGGAGTCGCATGATGACGGACTTCATGATGTGTTGTATAGGGATAAATTTCACATTGAGCTGCACAAGGAGCCTGTTATTACGGAAAGCGTGGCACAAGCGCTGTGTAACCTTATATGGGAATATTCATATCAGTCTCAGGGTTCAACCTATGCAATGAAAGAGAGTGTTTTATATGCATATCTTTTGGAGCATTTAAGAAAGCATTTGCTTTTTTTCGGGCGGTGCAGGAATTAAGCTTATTATGGATTGCTATGCTATGACTCGGTCGGCTTGTATAGATAAAGAGGATTTGGAGTATATTAAAAAAATATGCTGAGCTTTAACAGCTGTGTGTTGCAATTGGTTGATAAATTGTTTAATGATGCGGTTATTAATGATGAAAATGTACTGATGCTTGAGAACCTTATTCTTAACAGTCAGGCATACGGCAACTACAGTACGCATATAAAAATGATATATCTTGACGATATGCAGAAAAAATACACTTCAAAAAAGAAAGCGGCAGTATATATACGAAGAGCATTTCCGGGATTTCGGCAAATGGCATTAAGATATCCGATTCTTGAAAAGATACCTCTTTTGCTTCCGGTTGTGTGGATAATACGCTTTTTCAGTGCAGACAAGAATACCGTAAAGGTTAAGCTGAATGCATTAAACACATTGGACGCTGATGAGGCGAAAAGGTTAAGTAACTTTATTAAAAATATTTCTCAATGACATAACGCATAAAATATGTATTTTCTACGCACACTACCCGAAAAGGAGTGTGCGTATTTTTATGAATTTCAGAAAAGGAAAGCAAACAATAGAATTTGGTTCTCCGCCCGTGATTGAAGCATTTGCATCTATTGCAGGTCAAAAAGAGGGAGAGGGACCGCTTAAAGACAGCTTTGACTGTGTTTTATCAGATGATTCATGCGGTGAACCGTCATGGGAACGCTCAGAGGCGGCAATGATGCACCAAACTGTGCTATATACACTGAAAAAAGCAAAGCTTAAACCCGAAAATATTGATTATATATTTGGAGGCGACTTGATAAATCAATGTGCAAGTGCCCATTATGCATTAAGGAATATTGATATACCGTTTTTCGGCTTATACGGAGCGTGCTCAACAATGACAGAAAGTATGTCGCTTGCTGCAATGCTTGTCGGAGGTAGCTATGCTCAAAGGGCATTATGTGTAACGTCAAGTCATTTTTGCAGCTCTGAAAAGCAGTTCCGCTATCCGCTTGAATATGGCGGACAACGTGCTCCATCAGCCCAATGGACAGTAACCGGCTCCGGCTGTGCGATGGTTTCACAAAGCGGTGACGGACCAAAAATAACTCAGATTACTACAGGAAAAATAATCGATAAAGGTATAACTGATATAGGAAATATGGGGGCAGCAATGGCTCCGGCAGCAATTGATACGTTAAGTACACATTTCAAAGACACAGGAAAACGTCCGGAATATTATGATCTGATATTAACAGGTGATTTGGGTCTTATAGGCTCCGACATTCTTACGGAGCTTATGCAGGGTGAGGGCTATGATATATCAGAGCTTCACAATGATTGCGGGAAAATGATATTTGACATAGAAAATCAGGATGTCCATGCCGGCGGCAGTGGCTGCGGTTGCTGTGCGAGCGTATTGTGCGGTCATGTTTTAAAAGAAATGCAAAAGGGAACATACGAGAAAATACTTGTAATGGCAACAGGAGCACTTATGAATCCCATGACGGTTCAGCAGGGTGAAAGTATTCCGGCAATAGCACACGCTGTGGCAATAGAGAGGTAGTATTATGGAGTATTTAAAAGCATTTATAGTGGGAGGAATAATCTGTACGGTAGGGCAGGTGTTGATAGATAAAACAAAGCTTACTCCTGCAAGAATACTTGTCAGTTTTGTTGTTGCCGGAGTAATATTGAAGCTTATAGGATTGTATGATTATATTGTAAAATGGGGAGGGGCAGGAGCTACCGTTCCGCTTACAGGCTTTGGATATAACTTATGTAAAGGAGTAGAAAAAGCAGTTGCTGAAAATGGATGGCTTGGTATTTTTGCGGGCGGATTGACTGCATCGGCGGGAGGGATTACAGCTGCTATTGTGTTTGGTTTTTTTGTGGCACTGCTGTTCCACTCTAAGAGTAAAAAATAAAAATTGCTTACACATTATGTGTAAGCAATTTTTTGTTTCATGATAAAGCTTCTGAAAGCAAACGGATACCGAGTTTTATTTTGTCTTTACTGAGGTCTCCGGTTCCTATTATCAACAAGTCACCGTCAAAAAAGTTTTTATCTGTATGATATGAGTTTAATGACAGCAGTTTGACTCCAAAACGTCGTGCAAGTCGCTTCACTTCAGATGCACTAATATCGGAGACTTCAAAAGTAATATAAGTACTTGCATCTTCGTTTATTATTCTGAAAGAATCGCCTAAAAATTCATGCATACACTCTTTGAGATATTCGCGTTTTTCTCTGTATATTCGGCGCATGTTTTTGTAGTGTTTTGTAAAATGTCCTTTATTAATAAACTCGGCAAGTGCAAACTGTTCTGTTTTTGAGGTGAGAGAGTAATAATATGTATGCTTTTTCTTCCATAATGTTAAAAGATCGGGAGGAAGCAACATATATGCTGTTTTTAATCCGGGGCCGATTGAACGTGAAAAAGAACTTAGATATATCACCTTGTTGCAGGTATCCATGCTGTATATCGAATCTTTTGCCTGCCACTGAAGCTCCGAGTCATTGCCAAGCTCAATTATATAGCGATCATCTGACATAGTTGCCCATTCAATAATTGCCTGTCTGGTATCGGAACTGATGGAGCTGCTTCGCGGAAAACGTGCATCGGGTTCCACAAAAAGCAGGTTGCCTTTACAATTATACAAATCCTCAATATTGAACTCAGCTGAATTAGCAGGAAGGGTTATAATTTTATTTCTATAGGCCTTTAGGGTATCATAAAAATGAGAATCGCATGGATTTTCTGTGATAAATGCGGCATCATCAAAGATAGCCGCCAACGATACCAAAAGATACTCTGCTCCGGCACCAATAATTATTCTGTCCGGAGAACATTTGATATTTCTGAACGAATATAAAAATTTTGATATTGCGTTTCTCAACGCAAATTCTCCGCTTTTATCAACATATGAAAAAATATTCATTCCGTCGTTATATGCTATGTCACGCACAATTTTAGCATATGCAGCAGTATTCATATGTGTGGTATCAATACCGTTTGGACTAAAAACCACTTGTTCGGGGGCATCGGTTTCCCAAGGTAAATCATAGTTGTATGCAGAGGCCTTGAATGAAACAATATATCCCTGACGTGGTACTGATATTACATATCCTGTGTCCTGAAGCATTTTATATGCCGCATCAACGGTATTTTGTGATATTTTAAGTTCTTCAGCAAGTAATCGCCTTGGTGTCAGCTTTGAACCGTTTGGCAGACGACCTGAAAGTATTTCTTCGGAAATGGCTTCGTATAACGATATATATAGTGATTTACCGCTCATTTTATTTAGTCTGATATACATTATCTCATCACCTCAGATAGATTATATCACGGAATAAATAAGATTACAAGCAAAATTGGCTTGGTATCAAAAAAAATAATGCCCGTGGTACTGTTTTTAATAGTATATATGATATATAATAAAATCAACAATATATCTTGGTGGTATTCACTATAGAATGGAGGTTATAAAATGAAAGCTAAAAAGCTCATCAGTGCAGTTGCAGCAATGGGGATTTGTATGACAATAATGCCGTCGCTGCCTCAATCGCCGGTTGCAAAGGCAGAAACATCTGAATTTAATAAAAAATTCATGTTGGAAAATGCAGATCCGTCAAAGGTGATGTGGACAACAACAATGGTTGAATCTGTCGATCCGGAGTACGGCGAGGTTGATCCGAATGCAAGTAATAAGGATAACAGCGGACACCAGAATCCGTATAACAATCCCGGAGAAAATCTTACCTCATGGGCATATTCGGAATTTTTATGGACCCATTCTTATCCGGTAGGTAACGGAAGAATGGCAGGTATGGTTGCAGGTGGTATTGAAAAGGAAATTATTCAGATTAATGAAGATACTATCTGGGACGGTTCGCCGTATGGTGACATAGTAGATGAAAACGGTAATCAGATTAACCATGCTTCACAGTCAAGGGATGCACAGACTATTACACTAAAGAACCAGACAGGCGGTAGTATTGAGGGGGCATGGAAATATTACAGAGGTGCAGATGAAAACGGTAATCCTGCACCGATTGGCTCGGAAAATGCAATAGTAGGTGACGAGGCATTCAGAAGTACTTATCCGGAATTCGCAAACAAAAGTATTTCAAATCAGTCACTTGCAGTAAGCAACGACCACACTAACGAGGCAGTTCAGCAGAGATTTTCAATGGAATCAATGGTTGAATCTGTATTCCTCGGTAACCCGAACAGACAAAAGGCATATAAGTCATTCGTAGAATTGTATCTCGACTTCAATCAGGAGTCATGGAGAACAACAAACTACACAAAGAGCCTTGATATGGAAACAGGTGTCGTAATGGTTGACTATGATTATATGGGCACACATTTTACACGCGAGACCTTTGCAAGCTATCCCGACCAGGCAGTTGTAACTCATATTGAGTCAACAGATGACCTTGATTTTACGGCACAGCTTCATACATATCATAATCAGGACGGTTATTATGAATTTGAAAAGGTAAGCGACAATGAAATCAAGCTTATTGCTTCTGTATATAACGGTACAAAGAATGCAAATCCTCCGGCACCGGCAGGACCGAATGTAATTAAGTTTGAGGCAAGAATGTACCTTGAGGGTGATGGTGTATTTACAGTATCAGAGGATAACTCAACAATTGCTGTGAATGGCGGTAAAGAAGCTACGATCTATGTTGTAGGTGCTTCAAACTATGTAGATTACACATTCCTTGATAACTCAAAGCCTGGAAATGATTGTGAAAAGTATATTTCAAATATCAAGTCGAAAACATATGATAAGATTTTAGCAAGACACCTTGCAGACTTCACTGAGCAGTTTAATGCTTCTTCACTTTCGATCGAAAATATCAACGGTGTAGATAACTATAACGTTCCGACAGAAAAGAGAGTTCGAAAGGATATTGACGGTAAATCGGGCTTCCTGACAGGTTCAGGTTCAAAGCTTGATAATGCTCACAAGAACGGTGTGTATTCAACATATACAGACGGTGATAACGAGCTTGCGGTGCTTGAATTTAACTACGGTAAGTATTTAACAATTTCAGGTTCAAGAGATGAAAGAACAGCAGACGAATGTGGTGAGGACGATATTACAATTCCGATGAGCCAGCCGCTTAACCTCACAGGTAAATGGAATGCAGCGCTTTCAGCTTCATGGAATGGTAAATATACTATAAATATCAATACAGAAATGAATTACTGGCCGTCACAGCCATTGGGTTTGGCTGATTCTGAAAAGCCGCTTATCGCAACCTTTGCAGACCTTGCACAGAGCGGTGCTATTACAGCAGCTAATCAGTATGCAATCTATAATGACAGAAATGACGATACATATCAGCCGGGAGATCCCTGGGTAATGCACCACAACTATGATTTGTGGAGAGGTACACAGCCGATAGACAATGCAACAGCAGGTCTGTGGCCGACAGGAGGAGTATGGTTATTAGATCACGCATGGCAGTATTATCAGTATAATCTTGACAAGGAATACCTTGCAGAAGTATATCCGTATATGGCGGGTGCTGCTAAATTCTTCACACAGTTCCTCATTGTAGATCCGCAGACCGGTTATCTTATTACAGCAGCTTCATGTTCACCTGAACAGGGTGGCGTACAGCCGGGACCGGCTATGGATACTCAGCTTATAAGAAATCTTTATGATACAGTTACAAAGGCTGCTGAGATTTTAGGCAAGACAGATGAAGACGCAGAGCTTCTTGCAAAGATTGCAGAGCAGATGCCGTCAAGCTACCTTGCAGATGAAAAGGGTAAAGTTGCTCCTAACATCATAGACGATGCAGGACTTATAAACGAATGGGTAAGAGGCGATGTAGGCTTTGACTTCTCAGAGGTATCATCGAACGGTAAATATACAGTTGTAAATCCTTTCTCAAATAATGCAACTGTATATATAAACGAGCATACAGCCAGCAATAATTCCACACACCGCCACTGCTCAAATCTCTGGGAAATGTATCCGGGTACGCATTTAAGTGCATACTCAACAGATGCAAATGAAAAGGCAATTTATGAGGCATATAAAAATGCAGTTAAGGCAAGAGGTGTAGGCACAGGTCAGGGTTGGGGTGTTGCATGGAGAATTTCATTGAATGCCCGTGCTTTGGATGGCGAAATGGCGTCAACACTGATTGATCAGTTATTAACAACAAGAACATCACCGAATATGTTTGACCAGCATCCGAATTTCCAGATTGACGGTAACTACGGAGCAACAGCAGGTATTATAGAAATGCTTCTCCAGTCACATGACGGAAATATCGCAATTCTTCCGGCAATTCCTGCAAGATGGGAAAGCGGACAGTTTAATGACTTCAAGGCAAGAGGCAATGTCAATGTAAGTGCAAAGTGGGATGACGGAAAGCTTACAAAAGCAGTCCTTACTCCGGCAGTTGACGGCAATCTTAACATAGTGGTAGATGACGTTGCAAATGCAAAGGTAAAGGATTCAAAGGGCAATGATATTGCTGTAACAGTAAATGGTGAGATTGCAACCTTCGCAGGAACTGCAAATGAAACATACACTGTTTATTACGGTGAATATGCAGAGGATGGAATATATACAATTGAAAAAGCAGATTATGTAAATGGAGTACTTGAAGTAAGGGTTGCGAATAGCAGTGTAAATGCTGACAGTGCAGTTTTAGCTGTTGCTCAGTATGCTTCAAACGGTGCTTTGATAGATGTTGATACATTCGATATAAATGGCACACAGACGGTTACAACAACAGTTACAGAGCCTGCAGACGGTAGCATAAAGGTAATGCTCTGGGATAACATAAAGGGTATGAAGCCGATTATAAATGCAGTAGATGCTCCGTATAACGGTTTTGCTAAGCCTGACTTCACACCGCAGCCGACAATTGACCCGGCAGCAACACCGCAGCCGACACCGTCACCGACACCGGTACCGACCCAACCGCCGATGCCGGACGAGGATTTATGGTTGGCATCAACAGATGATGCAACATTAAAGGCGGGCTATTATGTAATGAGAAACATGAGTATTCTCTTTGATGTATCATCGGCAGGTAAGACTGCACAGTCAATTGACGGCAAGGATATTACATACTACATTTCATCAGGAGACAACGGTAAATGGTCATCAGGCACGGGTGTGGCAACCGGTACTGCATTAAAGTATGATGCGACCGAGGATGGTACATTAACGGTTTATGTAGTAGATTTAGGTGCAAATAAGGAATTATGCATTACAAAGGAAGGCGTAAAGGATAACAAGGCTAATACAGAAGAAGCAGTATATTACAAGAACAACACCGGTAGTAAGGAGCAGAAAGCAATCAGTGCTCAGGTTAAGGCAGGCAACAGCTATTATATCTATGTTGCAGGCTCAAAGGGCAGATTCGGAGGTGCTGAGTTTGTGTCGTCGTCAGGCGGCACAACTGTCTCAACTCCCGAACCGACAGTTAAACCGACTGCGGACCCGAATGCAACTCCAATGCCGGGTACAGAAAACAATGCAGTATATGTAGGCGAAACAGAGTACGCTACAATTAATGAGGCGGTAAGTGCAATAGAAAAGAATCCGCCGGAATCAGAGGATGAAAGAGTTTATATCGACATCGCACCGGGACTTTATCGTGAACAGATTGTTCTTGATGCACCATACGTTACAATGCGTAAGAAGGCAGATACAGAAGGCGACGTGCTTATCACATGGTACTACGGCTTAGGCTCACTATATGACAGCTGTAATTCAAGCGGTTACTATGATGAGAGTGCAATCGGTGACGGTGTGGGCTATGCTCCGAAAGACTGGGGTGCAACCTTAAAAGTAAATAAGAATGCAAATGGCTTTATCGCTGAGAATCTTGTCATTGAAAATTCATATAACCGTTACTACACTGCCGAGGAGCTTACCGATATCACGGGTGTTGACCTTGATACAGGAAATAGCGATTTCCACAGAGTTGAGTGGATTGAGGAGCAGAAGGCAAACGGTGTAAATGACGATGAAATCAATGAGTTCTTAAAGACAAGACAGGAAATTACATACAAGGGTGTAACATCAAGTCCGAGAGAGCGTTCATGTGCATTCCATTTCTCGGCTGACAAGGCTATTGTAAGAAACTGTGAGATTATCTCAACTCAGGATACTATTGGTATTAATAACGGAAGAATTTATTTTGAGAACTGTAAGTTAGGCGGTACAACCGACTACATCTGCGGAAGTGCTTCGGCAGTATTCAATAACTGTGAGCTTTTAGTCAACGCAGGCTTCGGCGGTGAAAGTGGTACATTAACCGCTCCGTCAAATCCGTCAGAAACAGACGGATATTTATTCTACAACTGTCACGTTACAGGTACAGAGTATGCAACATCAGGAAATTTCGGAAGACCCTGGAGTGGTGTTAATGCAAGTGCAAACTACATCAACACTACAATTGACTATATAAACGGTTCATCAAGCGAGCTTTTAATCAGCAAAGCAGGTTGGACATCAATGAGTGGTGTTGAACCGAAGGATGCACGTTTCCACGAGTACGGCTCAGTTACAAGCGACGGCAAAGAAATCGACTTATCCTCAAGACCTAAGGTGACACTGTTAAATGAGTGGACGATGCTTCGCTATAATCCGTTAGCATTCACGTCAGGCAGTGATGCATGGGATCCGGCAAATCTTGCTGATAGATATGCGACTGTAAACGATATGCTTAACTCAACAGTAATCGATACAAGCGATGGTTCAACAAATGAAATTGAGCTGCCTGCTGCTCCGGATGGCTTTGAGTTCTATTGGGAAAGTGACAGCGAGTTTGCAACAGTAACTGCAGACGGCGGTGCAATTGAGCTTATCCGTCCGGCATATGGAGAAGAAGCAATTAAAGCAACAGTCAAGCTCTATGTAAGAGAAGCAGAGAATAAGGAAATCGGTGCAGAAAAATCAATCGAATTTGAAATTGCACCTACAACAGATACCGAAAATGTCTTTGCCGTAAGCGGTACGGTTTCGTTATCGGTTGAAAGTGAAGAGGCTCAGACAATTTTAGTAGAAGTTATGAGTGGCGAGGCTGTTATAAAGACCGTAGAGGTTGTTATTCCGGCAGGTATGACTTCGATCGATTATGCAGCAGAAAATGTGCCGGTCGGTACATATTTTGTACGTCCGTCAACATTAAATGCGGACTACAACATCATGACAGAGCCGACAGAGGTTACAGGTGAAATAGGCGGAACAGTAATATTTGACATTACTGCAAGCAAAATGAGTACAATCGTGGTTGAAAATGCCGACTTTAGTATAGAGCCGACAGTTACATCATCAAACGGCTTTAGTGCAGGAGTATATACAGCGGACGGTAGCGAAACTGCAAACTTGAGCAAGGGAAACACGGTTTATAAGCTCACTAAGGACGAAGGCTCAACAGTATCAAGAAATACAGGCATAAGCTTCAATATTCTTGATATGCTTCCTGAAGGCTCAACCTTAATGAATACAAAGTCAATCAGATTTAGCTATGACTTCCTTATGGAAAAGATAGAGTATATGCCGTCGAACTATTCCTATATGGATTTGGCAACAAGCACAAATAATGGCGGTAATGATGCTGCGGACCAGACACGTTTTGTTCGTTGTGGCGTATATAAGGGTTGGGGACAGCTTAACTTCTTTGATGCAATGAACAACCGTATCAACGGCGACAAGACACAGTTTGACAAGAACAACGCAATGGCAAACCGTTGGTACAGACTGGTTACAGATATTGACCTTGTAAATCAAACGATAACAGTAACTGCCTATGACAGAGATAAGGATATGGAAATGTTAAACGGCAAGCCGTTTACAATCGCCGCTCCGGATGAGGAGGGTGCAAATCCGAAGTATCCGACAGAGATTGACTTAAACAACCTCTGTTTCAATTTCTACATGGACAAAAATCAGAACACAACAAACAAGATGGAGTATTATCTTGATAATATTACAATTGAATATCAGGATTACGAATAAGCTCTTATTTGAGGCAAAGCACCTTGCGCGGTGCTTTGCTTTTTTGCATTTATAACAGTTTAATTGCTTATTTCGTAAATGATATTATGTATTTAAGAAAAAACGTATTTTTTTGTAAAAAACTCTTGATATTTCGCTCGAAAAAAGTTATAATAGAATATAATAGTATTAAAATGCCCTGTAGTGTATCTAATGGGTGAATACATATTTGAAAGGATAGAAAAAATGGACAATAAACAAATGGCACAGCTGTTGTTTTCGCATATAGATAAAACTCCGGCTGATTATGAAGCAATGTATCCCGCAAGAGATTTGCCGGAGGGAGCAAGAGTAACACGTTTCGCACCCAGCCCGACAGGATTTTTGCATTTTGGAAGCCTTTTTGCGGCATTCGTATCACAAAAAGCAGCTACATCTTCAAACGGTGTATTTTTCCTGCGTATTGAGGACACCGACAAAAAACGTGAGGTTGAAAATGGCGTAAGCGGAATGGTTAACGGTTTAAAGGATTTCGGCATTATTCCGGATGAGGGTATGTTAAACGAAACTGACGAGAAGGGTGCATACGGACCGTATATTCAGTCAAAGAGAAATGATATATACCAGGCATATGTAAAGGACCTTGTGGAAAAGGGACTTGCATATCCGTGTTTTATGACAGAGGACGAGATTGCTGCCGTGCGCGAAAAGCAGGAAGCAAATAAAGAGCTTCCCGGTATTTATGGTGAATATGCAAAATACAGAGGTATTTCATATGAGGAAGCAAAGGCTAAGATTGAAGCAGGTGAGGAGTATGTTGTAAGACTTCATTCACCTGGTACACCTGAGGGCAAGGTGTCGTTCAAGGACGCAATCAAGGGCAATATTGAAATGCCGGAAAATATATTAGACGTCGTACTTTTAAAGAAAGACGGTACTCCGACATATCATTTTGCACACGCTGTTGACGACCACTTGATGAGAACGACAGATGTAACAAGAGGCGATGAATGGATTTCGTCAGCTCCGATTCATTTACAGCTGTTCAGAGTACTTGGCTTCAAGGCTCCGAGATATGCACATATAGCTCCGATTATGAAAGTAGATGAGGAGACACAGGGTAAGCGTAAGCTTTCAAAGCGTAAGGATCCGGAGGCTGCAGTAAGCTATTACAGTCAGGTTGGTATTCCGAAAGAAGCCGTACTTGACTATTTACTTACAATTGCCAATTCAAATTACGAAGACTGGAAGCTTGCTAACAAGGATGTTGATTCATCAGAGTTCAAATTCAATCTTAATAAGATGAGTAAAGCCGGTGCATTATTTGACCTTGTGAAGCTCAATGATATTTCAAAGAACTATATCAGCACATTAACAGCAGAGGAAGTATATGACAAGGCTGTAGAGTGGGCAAAGGCAAATGATGAAGAGCTGTATAAGGTTTTATCGGATGATGAGGAATATGCAAAAGCAATCTTTGCAATTGAGCGTGGTAATGCAAAGCCGCGTAAGGATATCGCCAAGTGGGACGAAGTAAGAAATTATATTGAGTATTTTTACACAGAGCTTTGGGACAGAAAGAGAGATTTTGCAGACAACCTCTCAAATGCTGATATGGTTGAAATCCTTGAAAATTATAAGGAGATATACACACCGGAGTGCATTAGTGAGGACTGGTTCCCGATGGTTCGTGAAATGGCAGGCGGGTTGGGCTATGCAAAGGCTCCGAAAGACTACAAGAAGAATCCGGATGACTACAAGGGTCACGTTGGTGATGTAGCAGGCGTAGTCCGTGCAGCCGTAACAGGCAGAAGAAATACTCCGGATATTTATGAAATCATGCAAACCTTGGGCTATGACGAGACCATAAAGCGTATAGACGAGGCAATCGAAGCATTAAGATAAGCACTGAAAGGAAAGTATATATGGAAGAGTTTGTAAGCAGAAATTTCATTGAAGAGGCGATAGACAAGGATCTTGAGCTTGGACATTACGATCATGTCCAGACACGTTTTCCGCCGGAACCTAACGGATATCTTCATATCGGACATGCAAAAGCAATCTGTATTGATTTTGGTATGGCCGACAAGTATAACGGTACATGTAACCTTCGCCTTGACGACACTAATCCTACAAAAGAGGATACTGAGTATGTTGATGCGATCATGGAGGATATCAAGTGGCTTGGATTCAAGTGGGACAAGGTACTGTTTGCCTCGGACTATTTTGATGATATATATGCCGCAGCGATTAAACTTATAGAAAAAGGCAAGGCATTTGTCTGCGATTTATCAGCAGAGGAAATCAGAGAATACAGAGGAACGCTCAAGGAGCCGGGCAAAAACAGTCCGTACAGAGAGCGTTCTGTTGAAGAAAATCTTGACCTTTTCAAGAGAATGACAGCAGGTGAATTTCCGGACGGCTCAAAGGTATTAAGAGCAAAAATTGATATGGCATCACCGAATCTCAATATGCGTGATCCGGTAATTTACAGAATATTAAGAGCACATCATCACAGGACAGGCGATAAGTGGCTTGTATATCCTATGTATGATTTTGCTCATCCGATTTCAGACACAGTTGAGGGTGTGACACACTCACTCTGCTCACTTGAATTTGAGGATCACCGTCCGTTGTACGACTGGGTACTTCGTGAAGTAGGTTATGAGGCTCCGTCAAGACAGATTGAGTTTGCAAGAATGAATCTTAACTATACATTAACATCAAAGAGACGTTGCCTCAAGCTTGTTCAGGAGGGAATTGTTACAGGCTGGAATGATCCGAGAATGTCAACGCTTTGTGGTATGAGACGTAGAGGCTATACACCTGCAGCAATCCGTGATTTTTGTGAACGTATAGGTGTAGCTAAAGCAAACAGCGTAATTGATTATGCTATGCTTGAAGCTTGCATAAGAGAAGATTTAAATGCACACGCTCCCAGAGCAATGGCAGTAATTGATCCTATTAAGCTTGTTGTAGATAACTATCCCGAGGACTTGGTTGAGGAGTTTGATGTGGAAGTAAATCCTGAGGATCCCTCAATGGGAATGAGAAAGGTAGAGTTCTCAAAATATCTCTACATTGAAAGAGATGATTTCCGTGAAGAAGCACCTAATAAGTATAAGAGAATGGTACCCGGCAGAGAAATTCGTTTAAAGGGTGCATATTATGTAACAGCAACAGGTTGTGAAAAGGACGAAAACGGTAATATTACGGTGGTTCACTGTGACTATGCGCCCGATTCAAAGGGAGGAGACACAGAAGACAAGCGTAAGGTAAAGGGAACAATCCACTTTGTAAGTGCTAAAAATGCAGTTGATGCAGAAATCAGACTTTATGACAGGTTATTCAATGTATCAAATCCGTCAGACGAAAGCGGCGTGAATGATTTTACTGAAAATCTTAACCCTGACAGTATGGTTATCATGCCGAATGCTAAGGTTGAGAGCAATCTCAATGCTGTAAAGCCGGGCGATACATTCCAGTTTATGCGTCAGGGATATTTCTGTGTTGATATTGATTCAACACCGGATAAGCTTATTTTTAACCGTACAGTAGGTCTTAAAGACAGCTGGAAAGGCGGCAATAAATAATTTTAAAGGAGAATAGTAAAATGGTAGAATACAGTGAATTTTTTGCTGACAGAGTAAAGCCCATGAAAGGCTCAGCAATCCGTGAGATGTTTAAGAGAATGGCAGACCCGGAAATTATATCACTTGCCGGCGGAAATCCGGCGTCAGAGTTGTTTCCGGGAGATGAGCTTTCAAAGATTGCAGGTAAAATCCTTATGACAAGCCCGACATTGGCACTTCAGTATGGTACAACCGACGGTTATCCAAAGATGAAAGAATGTGCAAAGCAGCGTGCAATGAAGGTAAATGCATATGCTGAGGGTGACGAGGTTATCATTATGACAGGTGCAAACCAGGGCATTGACCTCACAACTAAAGCACTTATCAATAAAGGTGACAAGATAATTGTTGAAAATCCGAGCTTTATAGGTAGTCTTAACGCATTCCGTACATATGAATGTGAGCTTGTCGGTGTTGATGTTGACAGCGATGGAATGAATATGGAAAAGCTTGAAGAGGCTTTAAAGAATAACGATGGTGTAAAGTTTATTTATACAATCCCGACATTCCAGAATCCGACAGGTACAACAATGCCGTTAGAAAAGAGAAAGAAGCTTTTAGAGCTTGCTGCTCAGTATAATGTACTTGTTTTAGAGGATAACCCGTACGGCGATTTGCGTTTTTCAGGTGAAGAGGTACCTACAATCAAGTCACTCGATACAGAGGGCAGAGTAATTTATGCCGGATCATTCTCAAAGATTTTATCACCGGGTATGCGTCTTGGCTATATTGTTGCAGCTGCACCGCTTATGGAAAAGATTGAAATCTTAAAGCAGGTAAATGACGTTCATACACCGATGCTTACACAGCTTATGTGTGTTGAATTTATGAAGAAATACAATATAGATGACTATATCGAGAAGAACAGACAGCTCTATGGCAAGAAGTGCAAGGTAATGGTTGAAGCAATGGAAAAGTATTTCCCGCAGGGTAAGGTCGAATGGACTGTGCCGGAGGGTGGTATTTTCTTATGGTGCAAATGCCCGACAATCGATGATATAGCACCGATTGTTGATAAGTGCCTTGAAAAGAAAGTGGCGATTGTGCCGGGTTCAAACTTTGCAATTGATATAAAAGCAAAGAACAATCAGTTTAGACTTAACTTTTCATCTGCAACTCCCGAAAAGCTTGAAGAGGGTATCAGACGTTTAGGCGAGGTATTGACTGAAAATCTTTAATGATAGGAAGTAGAAATAATGAATGATAAGAAAACGATATTTTCAGGCGTACAGCCGTCGGGCAATCTTACGCTTGGAAATTATCTCGGAGCAATAAAAAACTGGGTCGGATTACAGGATGACTATAACTGTATTTATGCAATGATGGACCTGCACACCATTACAGTACGTCAGACTCCTGCCGATGTACGCAGACGTACAATGGAGGTGCTTGCACTCTATATTGCATGCGGTATTGATCCTGAAAAATCAGTACTTTTCATACAATCGCAAAATCCCGCCCACGCACAGCTCAGCTGGGTGCTGAACTGTTATACATATATGGGTGAGCTTCAGCGTATGACACAGTTTAAGGATAAGTCATCACGTCATGCTGAAAATATCAATGCCGGACTCTTTACATATCCGGTCTTGATGGCATCTGATATATTGTTATATCAGACAGACTATGTTCCTGTAGGAAAGGACCAGCTCCAGCATATTGAAATTTGTCGTGATGTCGCACAGCGTTTTAACGGAATATATGGTGACGTATTTAAAATTCCGGAGGGAATGCTGTCAAAATCGGGAGCTAAAATAATGAGCTTGCAGGAGCCGGAAAAGAAGATGTCAAAGTCAGACCCGAATCCTAAATCATACATTTCTATGATGGATGACCTTAATATGATTGCCAAGAAAATCAAGAGTGCTGTTACTGACAGTGAGGGTGTTATTGAATACAGAGAAAACGACCCGACAAAGGCAGGAATTAACAATTTATTAAGTATTATGTCTGCTGTAACCGGCAGAACGCCGCAGGATATTGCTGCTGACTACAGCGGAAAGGGTTACGGCGATTTCAAGGGGGATGTTGCTGAGGCAGTAGTTGAAACTATCCGTCCTATCAGAGCTGAATATGATAAGCTTATTTCAGATAAGCAGTATCTCTCAGATATCTGCGCACAGGGTGCAGAGGTTGCAGAGCGTATAGCAAACAGAACTCTTAATAAGGTGTATAAGAAGGTTGGATTTGTACTGAAATAATTACAGGCATATCCCAAATTATGCATATCGGATGATATTCGGAAATTGGAGGAAAATATGACTACACAACAGACCTTATATATAGTTTTTGCATTTGTAATTTCTTTTATATTTACATTTGCAACTACTCCGTTAGTAAGGCGTCTTGCTTTCAGAATAGGTGCAATCGATGTACCGAAAGACAAAAGACGTGTTCATAAAAGACCAACACCGAGAATTGGCGGCATGGCTATGGTATTCGGATTTATGGTTTCTACCTTATGCTTTGCAGAGCCGTCCAGACAGCTTTGCGGAACAATTTGCGGTTTGTTTATAATATTTGTTATGGGTATCATAGATGACTGCAAGGAGCTTGATGCGAAGCTTAAATTTGTTGTTCAGATAATAGCCGCATTGATTGTTATCTTTGTCGGAGATATTAAGATTAATATTTTCACTAATCCTAATATTTTTACAAGCACCAATCCATATATTATCTTACCTGACTGGCTTTCTGTCATCGTGACGGTATTATGGATTGTATTTATTACAAATGCGGTTAATTTTATAGACGGCTTAGACGGTCTGGCAGCAGGTGTAAGTGCGATAATGTCAGCTTCTCTGGTGTTTATATCTGTAAGAGTGGGAGAGTATCCCATAGCTGTTATGGGAATAGCTATAATCGGTGCATGTCTCGGATTCTTGCCGTTTAATTTCAATCCGGCAAAAATATTCATGGGAGATACCGGTTCAACTTTTCTTGGTTTTATGCTTGCAACACTCTCTATTCAGGGAATGTTCAAGAGCTATGCGGTTATTTCGTTTGCAGTGCCGTTCCTGGTACTCGGACTGCCGTTGTTTGACGCAAGCTTTGCGATGATAAGGCGTGTTCTTACCGGAAAGAATCCGATGTCAGCAGATAGAGGACATTTGCATCACAGATTGATTGATATGGGATTTTCGCAGAAGCAGACAGTATTTATTCTCTATGCAATCAGCGGTGTACTTGGAATTTCAGCTATGCTTCTTGCAGAAAGCGGCTTCTTACGGGCTTTGCTTTTGCTTATCTGTGTTTTAGTATTGCTTTTAATCGGTTCATTCCTCGGCTCAAACAGTTATGTGCATACAACTCCAAAAAAAGACGCACCCGAAGAAGCACTTGACACAGAAGAAAATGAATAAAATTAATATGCGGCGGTATAAAATTATTATAACCGCCGCATTCATTCCGTTTTTGTTCGTTTATATAAAATTATTACATGGATGGTTTTATATAAACGTGCAAGACAATTTAAGGCGGTGAAGATAATGGAAAATTTACTTAAAAAATTAGATAAGCATCTTGAATCGCGTGAATATGTAAAAATCAAGTCTCTCATTGAGGGCATGAATCCTGCGGATATGGCAGCAATAATAGACGGATTATTTGGTGACGATTTCGAGCATGACAGAAATCTGCTTATTTTCTTCAGACTGCTGCCAAAGGATGATGCCGCTGAGGTTTTTACCTATATGGAGCCTGAGATGCAAGAGCATCTTATTGGAGCATTCTCTGATAACGAGCTTCGTGAAATGCTTGCACAGTCATTTATTGACGACACCGTTGATATTATTGAAGAAATGCCGGCAAATGTAGTTGCACGAATACTTGCAAATTCAACTACCGGTGCCAGAAAAGCAATCAATGAAATCCTGCGTTATCCAAAAGACAGTGCAGGAAGTCTGATGACTATTGAATATATAAATTTATCAAAGGATATGACCGTCGGCGAAGCCTTTAATAAAATCCGTCAGGTAGGTATAAACAAGGAAACAATTTATACCTGCTATGTAACCGAAAACCGTAAGCTTATCGGTGTTGTTACAGTCAAGGACTTATTTATGGCGGATGAAGATGATTTGATTTCCGATATAATGGAAACTAATATTATAACAGTAGAAACAACCGAAAATAAGGAAGATGTAGCGCGAATGTTTGCTAAATACGACTTCATGGCAATGCCTGTTGTTGACAGTGGCTACAGACTTGTCGGCATAGTAACATTTGATGACGCTATGGATGTCATTGATGAAGAAAATACCGATGACTTCGCAAAAATGGCTGCTGTTACACCGTCAGATGAGTCATACTTCAAAACAGGAGTATTCAAGCATATGCTTAACCGTGTGGGTTGGTTATGCATTCTTACAATATCAGCCATGATTACGGGCTTTCTGACAGAAAAATACAGTCTTACTTTCGAGTCAGTACCTATTCTTGTCTCGTTTATGCCCATGATAATGGGTACGGGCGGTAACAGCGGATCACAAAGCTCCGTATTGATAATACGAGGAATTGCATTAGGTGAAATTAATTTCGTGGATTTCTTTAAGGTTGTGTTTAAAGAGTTCCGAATTGCTATAATGGTAAGCTCGGTGCTTGCATTGATAAACAGTGTAAGAATATTCTTTATGTATGACCATAACTGGCAGCTGGCTATTACATTATGCATTTCAATAATTTTTACAGTCATAATGTCAAAGCTGATTGGCTCAGCTTTGCCTATGCTTGCAAAAAAATGTAAGCTTGACCCTGCACTGATGGCGACGCCATTAATTTCAACAATTGTCGATTGCTGCTCCTTATTTATATACTTCCAAGTAGCAATGACAGTTTTTCATATTTAGTTATAGGATTATATAATTATGATTAGGATTACCAATATAAAGCTTCCACCGACTGTTCCCGAAAGTGAACTTGTGGAAATTGTAAAAAAGAATTACGGAATAAAAGTTATCAAAAAAATTAAGATTGCAAAAAAGTCAGTTGATGCACGCAAAAAGAACGATGTCCATTATGTGTATGCAGTTGACATTGAAACCGATAACGAAAAGAAATATCTCGGCAAAAATATATCGCTTCACGAAGAAGAGGAATATATTTTTCCAAAAGGTAAAATCCCCGAAAAACCGGTTGTAATTGCCGGTATGGGGCCTGCCGGAATGATGTGCGCTCTTACACTTGCAAAAAACGGAATAAAAGTGATTGTATGCGAGAGAGGCAAATGTGTTGAAGAAAGAACGAAAGACGTTGAAGCATTTTGGAAAAAAGGAATACTTAACTCAAGCTCAAACGTTCAGTTCGGAGAAGGCGGAGCCGGAACATTTTCCGACGGTAAGCTGACAACGGGAATCAATGATCACCGCATAGCCTATGTCTTAAAGGAATTTCACGCTCACGGTGCTCCTGAGGAAATACTATATTATGCAAAGCCGCATATAGGTACCGATAACCTTTGTACAATGGCAACAAATATAAGAAAGGATATTATTGCCCATGGCGGCGAAATCCGTTTTTCGACGCTTGTTGAAGATATAATTATACATGATAATAAAATCTGTGCAGTTAAAACTGTATGCGAGGACAAATCAGAAATTATCGAAACAGATAATCTTGTGCTTGCAATCGGACACAGTGCAAGAGACACATTCGAGATGCTTCACAAAAAAGGCATTCAAATGATACGCAAGCCATTTTCTGTTGGAGCAAGAATTGAACATACAC
This sequence comes from Clostridia bacterium, assembly GCA_045542415.1. Classification (GTDB taxonomy): domain Bacteria; phylum Bacillota; class Clostridia; order UBA1381; family UBA1381; genus UMGS1958. The sequence continues at coordinate 127,798 of JAZQKZ010000008.1, read as the reverse complement.
AGGAAATGATAAATAAGAGTCAGTACGGAGAATATTACGACAAATTTGGTGCCGCCGATTACAAGCTGTCAACTCATCTTGACAGCGGTAGAAGCGTATATACATTTTGTATGTGTCCGGGAGGATATGTAGTCGCATCAGCTTCAGAGCCGGGCGGTGTAGTAACTAACGGTATGAGTTGTTTTGGGCGCGATGGTAAAAATGCAAACAGTGCTGTTCTGGTTAATATTACTCCCGACGATTTTGAGGGTAATGATGTACTTGCAGGTATGTACTTTCAGCGTGAAATCGAGAAAAAAGCATATGAAATCGCAGGAAATACCTACAAGGCACCGGCACAGAGGGTAGGGGATTTGTTATCAATAACATCAGATGATGAGCTTGTTGAACCGACATATCGCCCCGGCGTAACAATGACGGAAATAGGCAATATATTTCCTGATTACGTCACAGACTCTTTGAAAGAAGCAATTATACTTTTTGATAAGAAGCTCAAGGGCTTTGCAAGTCCCGGAGCTATTTTAACAGCACCGGAAACAAGATCCTCATCACCGGTAAGAATATTAAGAGATAAAGATACTTTGCAATCTGATATTATCGGATTATATCCGTGCGGTGAGGGTGCGGGATATGCCGGCGGAATTACATCGGCGGCAGTTGACGGTGTGAAGGTTGCAGAAAAAATCGTAAAATAAGAAGGGGAGATATAAATGAAAAGAAAATTTATGGCATTATGCTTGTCAGCTGTGTTGGCTTTTTCTGCAACATCGGCACTGGCATTTGAAGATGTAAATGAAAATGATTGGTATGCAGATGCAGTTGAATACATGGTAAGCAGCGGTTATATGAACGGTATCTCAGATACGCAATTTGCTCCGAACGACAGTATGACAAGAGCGATGTTTGTTACTGTTCTCGGTCGTATGGACGGTGCTTATGTAGATAATTATACAAAGAAGATTTTTCCTGATGTGGAAATGGATCAATGGTACTCAAAGTATGTAAGCTGGGCGCTCGAAAATGGAATAGTATCAGGATTTTCTGACTTAAAATTCCATCCGGATGAGCAGATTAACCGTTCACAGCTTGCAGTTATGATAAACAGATACCTTGCATACAGAAATATCACCCTGAACGAAAACCCATCGGCATATACAGCTTTTTCGGATGAAGCTTCAATACCGCAGTGGGCGGCAGATGGAGTTGATATGATGCGTAAAACAGGAATTATAACCGGAGATGCCTACGGTGCGTTTATGCCGGAAGCAGCGGCTACAAGAGCACAGATAGCATCTATAATCATGCGTCTGAGACGTGTTATGAACGGCGAAACACTGGATATTCCACAGCGAACAGAAAAGAGCAGCTCCGAAAAAATCCTTTCTTCAATGTCACTTGAAGAGAAAGTATATCAGATGATAGCCGTTACCCCTGAACAGCTTACGGGAATTGAGCAGGTAACAATGGGCGGTCAGACAACCAATGATGCTATAACTAAATATCCTGTAGGAACAATAATTTACAGTGATAAGAATATTATCGACGAAGCGCAACTGACCGATATGTTAAATAACACAAAGAGCTTCATCGATATCGACCCGTTTATGGCAATAGAGGAGGAATCGGGTTCGTATTCTGTTGCTTTAAATGCGTTAAATAAGGATGCTTTTAAGGATGCTTATGAATACAGGAAAAATGGTTCGGGCGATGTTAGAGCGGCATATAAAGCAATAAGCGAAACGCTTAAAGGCTATGGATTTAACCTTAACATTGCACCTCTTGCAGATTTATGGACAGAGCCTGCCAATACATATATCGGTAGGCGTGCGTTCGGCAACACATTCAGTGAATGTAGTGCCAATGTAGTCGCAGCAATAAAAGCAACAAATGAAGCAGGTATTTTTTCGGCAATGAAATATTTCCCGGGCTATGGTAGCAGTATAAATAATCCTATTAATGAAAAGTGCATAAGCAACAAAACACTTGATGACCTCAGAAATTATGACTTTAATACATACAAGGACGGCATTGATGCCGGAACAGATTTTGTCATGTGCGCAAATGTCTGGATGACTGCTGTAGATCCGTATTATCCTGCCTCACTTTCAACTATATTTATTAATGATTTATTAAAGAAAGAGCTTGGATTTGAGGGAATAGTAATGAGCGGTGATTTCAGAATGAAGTCAATTTCACAAAGCTATACCTCAGCAGATGCAGCAGTCCGTGCGATTGATGCAGGCTGTGATATTGTAGTTTGCCCGGAGGATTTTAAGGAAGCGGCAGATGCAATAATAAAGGCAGTAGCAAATGAGGAAATCTCTGAAAAGAGAATTAATGAAAGTGTATTAAAGATAATCGATAAAAAGCTTGACGCAGGAATTATTACGGAGTAACTAATACGCAATTGATAATGCAAAACAGAGGAAGCCGACTAAGCTTCCTCTGTTGTTTTTGAATTATAAATTTCTATCTCCCACCTTAACAATAAAATGATTCCGTTTACAAGATAGAGCATCCACATAATCAACGTTGCTATATTATTATAACCTGCACTAAAATCAACCCACCACATATATACACTAAAAAGATTAACCGCAAACCAAATCCACCACTGCTCGGAATACATTTTGATTGTCACAATCATTGCGATAACCGATGCAACGGTTGTAAAGCTGTCGATAAACGGCATTGTATCACCAATATGTCGCAAAAACAGTCCATAGAAATATGTTAAAATGATAATTATAAGGAGCGTTATCAGACGTTCATGATTCTGCATGTGACGCTTATTAACTTCATGAGTCTGCTCACTCATATTTTTACTCCATACACGAAATCCGACAAACTGCATGGGGAGATAGTACAAAATATTAAGCATCGTCTCACCGTAATAAGCAGATTTGAAAGCGATTATCGCATACAGAACACTGTTTACCGTACCAAAAATATATGCACTAAGCTTACCTTTTCCCGTACAAAGTACATACATTACACCGGCAAGTGATGAAATAATTCCCATAACAGAATCGTGCCAATATATTGAAAGGGAAGTAATAATAAGGCAAGAGAGAAGCATCTGAGCAATTTCAGATGCTTTCCAGCCACTTAATTCGTTTTTTATAAAATTCATAATTAGTTCTGCTGATTTGACTTTTCAAGATACTGAATTGATGCAACAGCATCCTCAAAAAACTTTTCTTTACCTATTTTTTCTATCATACCGTAACGTTCAAACATTCTTTTTACTTCCGGCTGTAATCCGCAGACGAGCAGGGTAATGCCGTTTTCAGCAAATTCCTGTGATAGCTCATTAAACTCATCAAGTGCATTCACATCTACACTCGGTACAGCACGGAATGAGATTATAACCTCCTGATAGTTGAACATTTTATGTATTTCTGTTCGCAGTGTATCCTGAGTACCGAAGAACATAGGACCTGTAAGATATACAAGCTTTGTATATTGATAATCGCCCTGCAAATTAAGGTGTGCAAGCTTTTTAGTATCAACATCCTGAACCGATACTCTTAAATTACAGCTCTTAATAAAGAAGAGTAACATTGACAATACAACTCCTATTAAGATTGCAGTAGTAAGATCAAATATTACAGTACATATTGCAGTAATGATGAACTGAGATATATTCGTCTTAAACTTATTGCGGAACATCCATTTAATTTCATTAAACTCGTTCATTCTCCATGCTGTTACAATAAGTACTCCGGCAAGTGCTGAAAGCGGAATACGCGACATAATTCCGCCCAAAAGGAACATAGAAAGAATAAGAACAACCGAATGAATAACGCTGACAAGTCTTGTAACTCCGCCTGATTTTATTGCTACAGAGGTTCTGGCAATAGCTGCTGTTGCCGGAACACCGCCTGCAAAAGGTATAATAAGATTACCAAGCCCCTGAGCAACAAGCTCTCTGGTTGCATTCATCTTTTCGTTCTTCATTTTTCCGGCAGTTGCACCGCATAAAAGCGTTTCTATCATTCCCAAAATAGCGATTGAAATACCGCTTGGTATAAGCTTGGTGATTAATGAAAAATCAATACCGGTTTTTAATAACCCTGCATCAGTCATAAGTGTACGGGGGATAGCACCCACTTCAGCAATTCCTAAAGAACCGTCCTTATTCATAAGCATATTGATAACAAGAGTTACTATAATAGCCGTAAGTGAACCCGGAACATACTGCGAAAGCTTTTTAGGATAGAAAACCATAATAAGTATTGCAAGCAAACCGAATCCGACAGCCCACCAATTGGGAGTAAAGTTACCGCCTGCAAACAAATTATATATTTTACCTAAAGTTGTAGTTCCCTCAGAGGTTGTACCAAAAAAGTTATTTACCTGTCCTAAAGCAATAATGATTGCAATACCCGTAGTAAAGCCTGTTATTACGGCTCCGGGGATATATGAAACCAGCTTGCCTATTTTTATTACTGCTGAAATAAGTAAAACAATACCTGAAATCATTCCTGCAATAAGCACGCCCTGAGTACCGAATTCCGGTGCCGCCGCAATCGGAAGAAGTATAGCCGCCATCGCTCCGGTGGGTCCCGAAATCTGGAATGACGCACCTGAAAAGACTCCCATAATAATACCGGCAAAAATCGCTGTGATAAGTCCGGCTGCAGCATCAGCTCCTGAACTGACACCAAATGCAAGAGCCAACGGGAGTGCAACAGCTGCTACTGTAAGACCTGCCATTAAATCCTTTGAAAATTTGGCACCGTTATAGCCTTTAAATTCGTTCTTTAAGTCTTTTATAAATGTCTTAATCATGTTTTTGTCCTTTCGTTAATAACCAAAAAATCCTAAAACATTATATCACGAAAAAACAGTATATACAAGAACAAAATGTAATTTTGTATAACCTTACAAAAAGTGTAGTTAAATATCTACTTTTGCTAAACAAAAATAAGGATAAATTCAACTTGTTTTATTGACAATATAAAACAAGTAATGGTATAATAATTATTATGAATAAAAAAAGGAGATGATGCAGCATGAAGCTGGTATTTATAAGACACGGTGATCCCGATTATAAAAATGATACTCTTACTGAAAAAGGATTGCGCGAAGCGGAGATTTTATCGGATAGAGTAAAAAGTATGGATATTACGGATATATACTGTTCACCACTTGGCAGGGCAAGAGAAACAGCATCTCTTTCTTTACAAAAAACAGGAAAAACAGCACATATATGTGATTGGCTCAGGGAGTTTTTTGTGCCGGTCAAGGACCCTGTTACCGACAAGGAGCGCATCCCTTGGGATTTAATGCCGTCATACTGGACTAATGAGGCATTTCTGTATGATAAGGATAAATGGACGGATGCAGCAATAATGCAAACAGGTAATATAAAGAGTGAGTATCAAAAAGTAACAGACGGAATTGACGCTATCATATCTGCTCACGGATATGATAGAGCCGGGCACTGTTATAAGGTTAAGTACCGAAACACAGATACGCTTGTATTTTTCTGTCATTTAGGCGTTCAATTTGCAATTCTCTCGCATATTCTCGGACTCAGCCCGTCTGTACTATGGCAGAGCTTCTACGTTGCGCCTACCTCTGTGACGGTTCTTGAAACCGAAGAAAGGGAAGAGGGAATAGCTATATTCCGTTGTAAAACAGTAGGGGACACATCACATTTATACGCTGCCGGAGAACCGGTTTCAAGAAGCGGATTTTATGACGAGGTTTATCAGAAAAATGACTGATTATCTGGACACACCCAATATACCGAACAGAGCAGTAAAATGCGTAATTGCCGATTACAGAATAAATCCTGAGAGCGTAGATAAGCTTTATTCATTAGGGATAAAAGTAATACATACAACTGCAATAAAATCCATAGATGACGCTGTTAACGGTCATCCAGATATGCAGATTCATCATTTGGGAGGCAATAGATTTGTGTGTGCTAAGGAGGCATATCGCCATTATAGGACTGTATTGCCCGAAGATGCCGAGCTTATATGCGGCTCGCATCTACTCAAAAAACAATATCCCGGTGATATATTATATAATACAGCAGTTATAGGCGATTATGCTGTGTGTAACAAAAAATATACCGCAAAAGAAATTATATCGAAATATTCAGATATAATAGATGTCCGACAGGGCTATGCCAAATGTTCTATTGCTGTTGTGGGTGAAAGGGCGGCAATAACCTCTGATATAGGTATTTACAAGGCATTGACCGAACATAAAATTGATACATTATTAATTGACGCAGGTGAAATACAGCTCGAGGGCATGTCTTACGGATTTATCGGCGGTGTATGCGGTCTCATTGCACCGGACGTGCTTGCAGTAAACGGTAATCTGAAAATGCATTCCGGTTATAAGGAAATTTTGAACTTTTGCGAAAGTCATTTTGTAAAAATACTTGAGCTAAACCGGGAAACACTGTGCGATATAGGCTCTATACTGCCTGTATATTAAGGTAAGGTTACACTTCCGCAGGAGGGAAAGAAATCAGTGACACTCACAGCAATAATTTCATTCGGAAATCATAGTTGTGGCGAAAAAAATCAACAGAACCTGTAACGGAAGCTGTAGAAGAAATAATAGAATTTATAGAATAATATCAGGCTCAAAGTGTCACTAAAGGCACTTTGAGCTTTTTATATAAAAAATACAGGTATGAATATTATTACTTTATTTTCTATAAATATTGACATAAAATGAATTTCGGAGTATAATAAAATAAGATAGTTATATACGAAAGGTGATTATATTATGAGTGAAATATTAACAGATGTCGCTAAAGCGCAGCGGATTGTAATAAAAATAGGAACGTCATCCCTTACATATCCGGGTGGCGGCATGAATTTAAGGCGTATTGACAGACTTGCAATGGTTTTGAGCGACCTTATGAATCAGGGAAAAGAGATAATTCTTGTATCATCAGGTGCTATCGGAATAGGTGCAAAGAAAATGGCTCTTGATGAGCGTCCGAGAGATACAAGAGGCAAACAGGCAGCTGCAGCAGTGGGTCAGTGCGAGCTGATGTATCTTTATGATAAGGCTTTTTCAGGATACTCACACATGGTTGCACAGATACTTCTCACAAGAGATGATATAGCAATTCCAAGACGCAAACGCAATATGCAGAATACTTTCTCATATCTGATTGAAAACGGAATTATTCCTGTTGTAAACGAAAACGATACAGTATCAGTTGAAGAGATAGAAATAGGTGATAATGATAGTCTTTCTGCAAGGGTTGCAGAGCTTGTTGACGCAGATTTATTAATTCTTTTTTCTGACATTGACGGATTATATGATAAGGATCCGCACAAGCATAAGGATGCAAAGCTTATCGAAAGAGTAACCGATATAGATGAAGTAAGAGCTCTTGCAGGCGGTGCCGGAACAAGCCTTGGTACAGGCGGTATGGTTACTAAGCTTGATGCGGCTGAGCTTGCAACATCGGCAGGTATTCACATGATAATTACCAACGGCGAGCATGTAGATGCAATCTATAACATTTTAGATGGTCTTCCGGTCGGAACATTATTTGTATCAAAGAATTTTTGCGATTAAACAAGGAGCATAAGGATGGGTGAATTATTAGAAAAGTGTACTGCTGCCCGTGAAGCGGCACAGAAACTTATATCAACAACCACAATAGTAAAGGATGCGGCATTAGACGCTATAGCGGATGCAATAGAAGCACACGCTGATGAAATTATTGAAGCCAACAAAAAGGATATAGAAGCTGCAATCGAAAAGGGAACAAGACAAGCTATGATAGATCGTCTGACTCTCACTCATGAGCGTCTTTCAGGAATTGCAGAGGGAGTAAGACAGGTAAAAGCCTTATCAGACCCTATTGGTGAAGTTATAAAAATGTGGAAGCGTCCCAACGGATTGCTCATCGGTCAAAAGCGTGTTCCTATGGGAGTTATTGCAATAATTTACGAGGCGCGTCCCAATGTAACCGTAGATGCTGCTGCACTTTGTCTTAAAACGTCAAATGTATGTATATTAAGAGGTGGAAGCGAAGCTATTAATTCAAATATCGCATTGATGAAAATCATGCAGGATGCAGCATATAAAGCCGGTATTCCTGATGGGGCATTGAATATTATTGAAGATACTTCAAGAGAAACAGCAACAAAACTCATGCAGATGAACGGCTATATTGATATGCTTATTCCCAGAGGCGGCAAAGGACTTATAAAGAGTGTAGTTGAAAATGCAACTGTTCCTGTAGTAGAGACCGCTGCCGGAAACTGTCATGTATATGTAGATGCTGACGCAGATATTGATATGGCACTTGACATTGTAATGAATGCAAAGGTGCAGCGTCCGTCAGTGTGTAATGCCGCAGAAACACTGCTTATTGACGCAAAAATTGCAGATAAATTTATTCCAATTATATTTGACGCATTGAAGAGCAAAAATGTAGAAATCAGAGCTGACGAAAAAGCCCGTGAAATTTATCCGGAGGTAGGTCAGGCTACAGAAGAGGATTATTATACAGAGTATAACGATTACATTTTAGCCGTAAAAATAGTAGATGGTGTTGAAGAGGCTATTTTACACATAAATAAATATAATACAAAGCATTCAGAAGCTATTATAACCAACAATTATAATAATTCACAAAGATTCCTGAATGAAGTCGATGCCGCAGCAGTGTATGTTAATGCATCAACAAGATTTACGGATGGATTTGAGTTTGGTTTCGGCGCTGAGATTGGAATAAGCACTCAGAAGATGCACGCAAGAGGCCCTATGGGACTTGAGGCATTAACTTCTATTAAGTATATAGTTTACGGTGACGGACAGGTAAGAAGTTGATTACCACATACAGGAGAGATTATTATGGCACAGACAAAGTTACATTTTCTTAAAGGCAGAAGTGAAAGCGGATATGTTACGTTTGGTGTCCCTTGGAAGCAGGGAGCTGTTACCGACAGCTGTTTTTGTGCAAAGGATGAAACAGGTCAAATACCTATTTCATCACGTCCGATTGCATATTGGCCCGACGGAAGCTACAAGTGGACATCTCATACAGTCAAGGCTATCGGAGATGTTACAGTGTATAGCGGTGAAGAGATTAAATTTACAGGCAACACCGTAAAAGAAAATGGCAATTCTATAGAAGTAAATAACGAAAGATTTACTGCAATATTCCCGAAATCAGGCACTGTATTGATGACCACTCCATATGCTGATGTTGTGATACGGGCAATAAAAGAACTCAGAGAAAGCGAAGACGGTTGTCAGATTTCAAAGCAGATTACATATTACGGAAATATCGAAAACGTAAAGGTTGAAGAGGACACTGCACTGAAAACAGTTATAAGAGTCGATGGTACCTACAAAAACGAAACTCACGGCTCATTCCTGATGTTCATTATGTATTTCACAATATACAACTGTGAGGGTGAAATTAATATAAAGCACACTTTTATTTATGATGGCGAAGCTTCAACCGATTTCATAAAAGGAATCGGAATTGATTTCATTCAGAAAATGACAGGAGAGATCTATAACCGTCATGTAAAAATTGCCGGTGACTGTGGGGTAATGCACGAAGCACTGCAGTTGATGAATCTTTGGAGACCGAGATTGTCGCCTGAGCTTTATAAAAAGCAAATGAACTGCGAAAAAATTGATTTCGACGGAGTAGTGGATTTACGAAACGATAATCCGGTTGATATGAAAGATATAGATAATGTCACGGTATGGGATTATTATAAATTACATCAGGTAACACCCGATAGTTTTACCATAAAGAAACGTACAGCCCCCGATGAATGCACGTTTATCAATGCCGGTTTTGGAGGACGCTCCAAGGGACTTCTTTTCGCAGGAAGTACTGAACGCGGAATTGCGGTAGCTTTAAAGGATTTCTACCAAAAAGCACCCTCATCAATACATGCAAAGGGAATATCAGGGGATAGGTGTACAGTAACATCCTGGATAATTTCACCCGACTCAGAAGCAATCGATATGCGTCATTATGATAACGTCGCACACGACCAAACCTATTATGAGGGATTTCCCTGGGTAGATTCAAATCCATACGGAATAGCAGCAACAAATGAGACGACTCTTTATGTGTTTGATTCAATTCCCGAAGATGATGATATTATGGCAAAGGCAGAGCGCATGCAAAATCCGCCTGTTCTTGTTTGTGATCCGGAATATTATCATGAAATGAAGGTGTTGGGCGAGTGGAGCTTGCCGCAAAGAGATACGCCACTAAAAAAATGGCTTGAGGATGAGCTTGATAAGGTATTCGATTTCTATAAAAACGAAATAGAACAAAGGCATTGGTATGGTGTATTTGACTACGGTGATGTCATGCATACATATGACAGAGAACGTCATTGCTGGCGATATGACATGGGCGGATATGCATGGCAAAATACAGAGCTTATCCCGACACTTTGGCTCTGGTATGCGTTTTTAAGAAGCGGTAGGGAAGATATCTTCACAGTTGCAGAGGCAATGAGCCGTCACGCTGCCGATGTTGATACTTATCATATAGGTGAAATCAAAGGTCTTGGAAGCCGTCACAATGTTGTGCATTGGGGTGATTCGTGCAAAGAACCCAGAGTTGCTATGGCAGGTCATCACAGAGCATTATATTATCTCACAGGTGGTGACTACCGAATGCGTGACGTATTTGATGATGTTAAGGATGCAGACTTTGCAACTCTTAATATGGATCCGTTGCGATTCTTTTATAAAAAAGAGGAAATGAAGCTGCCTACACATGCCAGAAGTGGTCCTGATTGGTCAACATATTGTTCTAATTGGTTAGTACAGTGGGAGTTGTTTAATAACAAAAACTACAGAGATAAAATCCAGACAGGCATTGATGATATCAAAAAATCACCGTTAAGAATGGTTTCGGGTTCAAATTACGAATATGACCCGGAAAGCGGACATTTAGGATATATAGGTGAAAATGCTGCCGGAGGCTCGCACCTTGCAGTTTGCATGGGCGGTCCGCAGACATGGATTGAGCTTACAACTTTACTTGACGATCCGGAATTCAAGGAAATGATGGTCGAATACGGACAATTTTATTTCTTATCGCCGGAGGATAAAAGAAAGGCTTCAAACGGACTGATTGACGGAAGCGGGTTTGTTTATCCGTACATGGCTTCAGCACTTGCAGCATTTGCCGCAAGAGAAACCAAGGATGAAAAGCTTGCATATCAGGTTTGGCAGGTATTAGTTCATTCACTTGCAGGCAAAGATAAAAATGAGGGATTTGACGAAGAAACTGTTCATTATTACAATAATCTGCAGTTACGGGAAATGTTCTGGATATCAACTAATTTTGCAGCACAGTGGTGTTTGAATACAATTATTTCACTTGAATATACAAAGGATTATATTAAGGATACCATTGATTCATACGAATGGGAAGATTGGGTTAAGTAAATATTAAACAGTAACAACGGCTATGTTTATCCGTTGTTACTGTTTTTTTAGATAATTTTTGAATAAAGGGAGGCATAACCCAGAACAATCCAAGTAATATAAATCGCTCTTTATTATACTTGGATTGTATTTTTTTACTTATACAGTTATTTAACAGACCCAGCAAATACGAATAATCAACTCAAGTCCAAAGATCTGTAATGAACATTGGACTGCAATCTTTTGCTTTTTTAAAGCCACACGATTCATAAAATCCAACTTCTGTATTATACGCAACAATTACTGTACGCAAGTAATCCTTATATTTTTCTTTCATCAGTGATAGAAGTTTCTTTCCGATGCCTCGATGATGATACTTCGGATTTACAAGCAGATAATGAATGTACGCTGTCATAATTCCATCGTCTATTGCACAAATAAGTCCTATTAACCTTTCACCATACCACGCAGTATAAACAGTTTTAAAGTTCTGCATTGCAATGACCAGTTTTTCGGGATAATGTCCCGAAGACCATTCTACAGAAAGAAATAAATCCTGTAAATCCTCTTGTTTGAAATTATGTATATCTTTATAGGTTATTTCCATTGTGCGTTTTCTCCTTTAATTAACTTAACCAAATCACAAAAATCCCCAATTTTTATTGGGGATTTTATGTTATTCTTCAATCTCTGCTGTACGCATCATTTCTATCATGTCCCAGACAGTAACTTTACCCTCGTCATCATTTACCGAAAACGGTACAAGGATATCGTCCTCTGTAAGCTCTAAATCGTTATAAATCATCTCAAGATTAGCTTCTACTTCCCTTTTCTTGAGCTTGTCAATTTTTGTTGCAATAACAATCAGTCTGTTATGATAGTGACGAATCCAATCAGCCATTGTATGGTCATCTACCGACGGTTTATGACGGCTATCAACAAGAAGAATTGTCTGAACAAGCGGAGCGCGGTTCGCAAGATAATCTTCCATCATCTTGCCCCACTTTGCCTGCTCCTCCTTCGAACGTCTTGCAAAACCATAGCCCGGCAAGTCCACGAGATAAATTGTATCATCAATATCATAGAAATTGATGGTACAAGTCTTTCCGGGAGTACCGCTGACTCTTGCAAGAGATTTACGGTTTAAAAGCTTATTTATCATTGAAGATTTTCCTACATTTGACCGGCCTGCAAATGCAAATTCGAGCTTACCGTCCGTAGGATACTGCTTCGGCGATACTGCCGAAACCTTGATTGAGGCATTATGAAGATTCATAATTATTCCCTTTCTTTAGATATTTTCAGCTATGAGCTTTGCCATTTCCTTACAGCCGACCTTTTTCATGCCCTCTGACATGATATCTGTTGTTCTGTAGCCCATTTCCAAAATTTTGTCAACACTGTCATTGATTGCTTTCGCTTCCTCAATAAGTCCGAATGACATTTCAAGCATCATCGCTGCACTTACAATTGTTGCAATCGGGTTTGCTATATCCATACCTGCTATATCCGGTGCACTGCCGTGAATCGGCTCGTACATACCGCACTTTGTTGCACCTAAAGATGCTGACGGAAGCATACCGATTGAACCTGCAATTGCACTTGAAAGGTCTGATAAGATGTCACCGAAAATATTTGATGTTACGATAACATCAAACTGCGCCGGGTTAATTGCAAGCTGCATTGCAGCATTGTCAACGTACATATGTGAAAGTGTAACCTCCGGATACTCTGCCGACATCTCTGTGATTGTCTTTCTCCAAAGTCTCGATGATTCAAGTACGTTTGCCTTATCAACAGATACAAGCTTCTTGTCACGGAGCATTGCTGTTTCAAACGCAATTTTTCCGATTCTCTTTACTTCCTCTACGCTGTAACGCTCTTCATCCGATGCCCATGAACCATCTTCTGCCTTTTCACGCTTACCGAAGTAAATTCCGCCCGTAAGCTCACGCACTACCATTACGTCAAGTCCCTGTTCAAGCTTTTCATCCTTTAACGGTGATGCGTCTTTCAATTGCTTCTTTAAGATTGACGGACGAAGGTTTGAATATAAACCCAATTCCTTTCTGATTCCCAAAAGTCCTGCTTCAGGTCTTTTTGTACAGCCATCCCACTTCGGACCGCCTACAGCACCTAAAAGCACAGAATCCGATGCCTTACAGATGTCGATTGTTTCCTGCGGAAGCGGCTCGCCTGTTGCATCAATTGCACATCCGCCCATAAGCACGTCTGTGTAGTTAAATGTATGATTATACTTCTTTGCCACTGCATCAAGTACGGTAACTGCACCCTCTACGATTTCAGGACCTATACCGTCACCCTTGATTAAGGCTATTTTAAATTCTGCCATTTTATGCGTTCTCCTTCTGAATGTATTTTACTAAGCCGCCTGCATTGATTAACTCCTGCATAAATGCCGGGAACGCCGCTGCCTGATATGTCTTACCCTTTGTTTCGTTTGTAATTACACCTGTATTAAAATCGATTGAAACCTTGTTTCCGTCCTCAATATCAGCCGAAGCCTCCGGACATTCAAGAATTGCAAGTCCGATATTGATAGCATTTCTGAAGAAAATTCTTGCAAAGCTGTCGGCAATTACACAAGAAATTCCGCTTGCCTTAATAGCAATAGGAGCATGTTCACGCGACGAGCCGCAGCCAAAGTTCGCACCGCCGACCATGATATCTCCCGCTTCAACCTTATTCACAAAATCCTTGTCGATATCCTCCATACAGTGAGCCGCAAGCTCCTCCGGAGAATATGCGTTTAAATATCTTGCCGGAATAATAACATCTGTATCAATGTTATCTCCGTACTTTATTACCTTACCGTTTGCTTTCATTTTACATTACCTCCTCAGGAGCAGTGATTTTACCTGTAATCGCTGACGCCGCAGCAACCTCCGGGCTTGCTAAATATACCTCACTCTCGACGTGTCCCATACGTCCGAGGAAGTTTCTGTTTGTTGTTGATACGCATCTTTCGCCCTCTGCTAAGATACCCATGTGTCCGCCAAGACACGGACCGCAGGTCGGTGCTGAAATTACACAGCCCGCCTTAACCAATGTTTCCAATGTACCATCCTTTAACGCATCAAGATATACTTTCTGAGTAGCCGGGAATACAATTACTCTTATTCCCTTCTTAACCTGCTTGTCCTTTAAAATCTCAGCAGCTCTCTGTAAATCGCTTAAACGTCCGTTTGTACATGAACCTATTACGACCTGGTCTATCTCAACCTCGCCCCAGTTTTCCGGTGTTCTTGCATTCTCCGGTAAGTGCGGGAACGCCACCGTGTGCGGAACCTTTGAAAGATCAATGTCAATTACCTGACAGTACTCTGCATCCTCATCAGCAGTAAATACTGTATATTCCTTTTCACCATGAGCCTTCATATACTCAACCGTTAAATCGTCAACCTCGAATATGCCGTTCTTTGCACCTGCTTCGATAGCCATATTGGCAATTGTAAAACGGTCGTCCATTGTGAGTGTATGCATACCCTCACCTGTAAACTCCATTGACTTATATAATGCACCGTCAACGCCAATCATACCGATGATATGAAGAATTAAATCCTTACCACTTGTAAACGGGTTGAGCTTGCCTGTGAGATTGAACTTAATTGCCTCCGGCACCTTAAACCAAGCCTTACCCGTCGACATACCTGCCGCCATATCTGTTGAGCCAACACCTGTTGAGAATGCGCCCAATGCACCGTATGTACAAGTATGCGAGTCTGCACCGATAACAACATCACCTGCTACAACGAGTCCCTTCTCCGGTAAAAGCGCATGCTCGATACCAACCTCACCTACTTCGAAGTAGTTTACAATTTCCTGCTCTTTTGCAAAGTTACGGAGTTTTAAGCAGTTCTGTGCTGACTTGATATCCTTATTCGGAGTAAAGTGGTCCGGTACAAGTGCAATCTTTGCCTTGTCAAATACCTTATCTGTACCAATCTTATCAAATTCATCAATACCTACCGGAGCTGTAATGTCGTTACCCAATACAAGACTGAGATCTGCCATGATAAGCTCACCCGCTTTGACGCTTTCAAGTCCTGCTGCACGAGCAAGAATTTTCTGTGTCATAGTCATTGCCATTTGTTATCACCTCATAAAATAAAAATATGCGAGTAAATGTAATTACCCATAATAAACTATTTTATAATTATACCATACCACGAATAATTTGTCAACTACTGCAATCTTATAAATTACACGAAAAAAGCAGTCCTGCATACATTCGACTGCCTATAAATATACAAAAATTTATACATATTTACAAATTGAAAAAATCGGCTCGTTGTTGCGTGCCGATTTCTTCAATTCATTTTAGGGAGAGAATGTATCTTTATAAGATACAAGCTTATTAAAGCTTCGATATGTTTATATATTAACACATTTTTTTCAAAAGATAAATGTCCAAATCGATTTATTTTTGATACCAAAAACAAAATCAATTTTTATACAAATGAATCCCTGATTGTTTTTGAACCCATTTTTTAATATCAACTTTTAAAATACCACTTGAATTTGGTATCATTATGTGATAAAATAGATATCAGACAAATATAAAGGAGAAATATTATGGTCGGAATAAAACTGAACAAAAACGAAAGCAAAGCTCTATATATACAGCTTTACGAGGCACTCGCCGAGGACATCAGTGCCGGAAGAATAGCCTCCGGCTCCCGTCTCCCCTCCAAACGACAGCTCGCCACAGAGCTTGATATATCACAAAGCACTGTTATTGGCGCTTACGAATTACTTATTGATAACGGATATGTTCAGGCAAGAGAAAGAAGCGGCTACTATGTAAACTCAATCCGACAGGATCCGGACGATCCGGAGCAGCACGAAAGTACCAAAAGACACAAGTATGCATTCAGCTCAAACGGAGTTGCCCTCGAACACAAGTGTGACAGTTTTTCAAGAATTATCGAAAAACTGAGCTTTAACAGCTCCGATATTTATAATTCATATGTGAGTCGCTTAGGTGATATCAGATTACGACGTGCCATATGTGCTTATCTGTATAAAATGCACGGTATTTCCTGCACTCCTGCACAAATAGTAATCGGTGCAGGCGTTGAATATCTTACAGATGCTTTGATGCGTATTTTTGACAGCAATGCAAAAATTGCATTTGAAAGTCCGTGTAACACAAGAATGCTTGATATCGTAAGACGAAGTCGCTTCAAAAATATATGCTGTATTGATACAGTTGACGGAAAAATAGATATGGACGAGTTATACCGTTGCGGTGCTGATATTCTCCTTGTTCAATCATGCTTTACATTTCCGGCAAATGAAACGATTTTGCATGAAACAAAGCTGCAGCTGCTAAATTGGTGTGCAAAGCATACAGACCGGTATATAATAGAGGGTATGCATGACAATGAGTTTTACTATGGAGATACCCCTCCCAAACCACTGTTTTCAATGGATACGAATAACCGAATAATACTTGCAGGTTCTTTCAAGCGGTCAATCGGATGCGGAGTTCCGTTAGCATATATGGTGCTGCCAAAAGCGTTGATTGATGAATTTAACCATCACAACAATCTGTATATGCCTCTGGTATCAAACTTCATCCAGTTAGCAGCAGAAGAATTTATCCGCAAAGGTGAAATATATAAAAACATTTCACAATTAAAAAAGATATATAAAAAGAAACGTGACTATGCACTAAAATGCCTTGGCGCATCAGCATTAAAAAATAAAATCGAAATTTTCGGAACTGACGCAGGCACACATTTCTGCATTAAGGTCAACGACACACGATCATCTGCCGAATTGCGCGAAGCCGCATTATCAAAAGGCGTGAAGCTTGCACGCCTCGCGGTATTTACTCAAAATGCTTCTCCCGCAAAGTATAAAAGTGCTTTTATTTTCGGCTACGGCGAAGCAAGCGAATCAGATATACGAGAAGGCATCAGACTACTCGAAGAAGCATGGATGTAATTTATAGAAACAAAAAGCGACAAGACTAATAATCTTGCCGCTTTTTTTACACCCCCGACCAGAATCGAACTGATAATAGATCCTTAGGAGGGATCCGTTATATCCATTTAACTACGAGGGCTAATATCAACAAAAAATATTATATCATAAAGACAGAAAAAAATCAATACAATTTTTTTGAAAAAGAACTTTTTTATTCGTTAAGTGTGACAATTGAAGCCTCCGACAAAATATGATATAATATTTACGATTATTTTACTATGGAGAGTTTAAAATGAAGAAAACCGAATTTTTTGAGGGACTCAAGGACGGTATTCCTATCTGTCTTGGATATTTCTCAGTATCAATCGCCTTTGGTATGACTGCAGTGTTATCAGGTGTTCCTTTATGGGCTGCCGTATTGATTTCACTTACCAATCTTACAAGTGCCGGACAATTTGCAGGAACAAACATCATGATAGCAGCCGGAACAATGACAGAGCTTGCAGTTTCAACACTTATAATCAATATACGGTATTTTCTGATGTCCTTATCGGTATCTCAAAAAGCAGATAATTCTATGACATTTTTACAGCGACTTGCCGTTTCATTCGGAGTTACCGACGAAATTTTTGCTGTTTCAATGCAGCATAAAAAAGATTTGACAGCGGTTTATATGGCAGGTCTTATACTTACCCCACTTATCGGATGGGTCGGCGGTACATTCGTCGGAGCAGCTGCAACCTCATTTATGCCCGAAATATTGACGAACGCACTCGGAATTGCATTATACGCTATGTTTATTGCAATCATAATTCCTCCTGCACGCGAGCATAAAAGTGTAATGTTTACAATTATTCTTGCTGTAGCTGTAAGTGCAGCATTTGCTTATTTTCCTGCATTCAAATCAATATCGGGTGGGTGGTCAATTATAATCATTACAGTAGCTGTCAGTGCGTTGGCTGCTACGCTCTTCCCCATTCAGACAGAAAAGGAGGCTAACAATTGAGTACAATATATTTATTAACCGGAATTGCTGTAATGGCACTCGTCACATATCTCATTCGTATGCTTCCAATGGTTATTTTCCGCAAAAAAATAACTAACGTATGGATTCAATCTTTTTTGTATTACGTCCCCTATGCTGTATTGGCAGCTATGACTTTTCCGGCAGTATTTTCAAGTACCGGCTCAAAGCTCAGCGCAATAATGGGCACCGTAGTAGCTATCATTCTTTCATATTGCAGGAGAAGCCTGCTCACCGTTGCCCTCGGAGCTTCCGTCGCCGTGCTTATTATGCAGCTTATCGGAATATAACAGGACTGTTAATTCAGTCCTTTTTTGTTGCATTTTAGCACTTTGCAATACATATTAATAATTGACAGATTTTATTATTTATGTTAAAATTTATATATAATATTCAGAGAAAGAGGGGTTATTATGAAAAATCCAATTATGCTCACAATTGCGGCATTGACATTTTCAGCTATAAGTGCTTCAGCAGTAGGCACAGCAGATCTTAACTTTACAAAAGATACCGACGGAAAATATATTTACTGCAATAACAACGAGTTTATACGTCGGAGCGACCTTGCTGATACATCTAATGAAAATCCAAGATATATTATGAACAACGAGGGCTTGACTCCGGATAAATATACTATATTTGCGTCACATGTAAACCATACCGAAAAAAGAAGTGCAGACGGATATACAATAATCGAGGGCGGCTTTGATATTGAGCTTGATGTAATATTCCGTGCAAAGGAAGATACCACAATTACGTTGACATCCCTCGGCTTTGAAGTACCGCGTAACCGTCAATACTGGTACGAGGGAAAATCATATACCTTTGAGGATCAATGGGGATGCTTCAATGCATGGGCAAGCTATCTTAATATCCCCATAAATCAGATCGATTCAGGAGTTCAGTACTCCCCTGTTCCGATTGAGCCTGTGACAATTACAATCAAGGCAGGAGAAGATATGTGGTTATCACAATATATCCCCAATTATGACGTAGTTCCGTTCTATCGCCCGGTAAATCTCATTGCAGATTTTACCATAGACAGCGGAAAATGCGATATTAATGTTGCCGCATTAAAATCAAACGGAACGATCGGTGATCGTTCAACATTTTATCAAAATCCCGCTTTCGGCTCATACGAGAGAGACAGACAGCACAAGGGCATTTCACCAAACAAGAATCGGGTAAACACGGAGCTTTCATACACCATAGATGATTACACCTGGTGTGACACTGCACTTCCTGTTAAGGTGTATAATCATTATATGCCTTACGGAAAAGAAACAACAAAGTGGTACACACATCTGAATCCACGCTCAGATCCCTGGTCACATGAGATCAGTGCAGAGTCAGACATGATCGGATTCACTTATTACGATCCGGGCAAAAAGAATTTCTACGGTTCAGGGATATCACAAAGCCAAAGAGACGATATATGGCATTTTGATGTTGAGCATAATGACCTCGCCGCTTACATCAGAGATGCAGGCGAAAAATCAAAGTATATTCCAAACAGTCCGCTCGGAGAATATGACACCAACAAAGACCTTGCATGCAGCATGGGCAATTTCGGCGTTATTTATAACTATAAAATCAATGTAACCAACAATGGCGGCATGATTCGCTATCTTAATTATGTGCCGAATACAGGCTCAAATATTGTAGTTATTCTTCGTGATGAACAGGGAAATCTAATAAATCCTTATGCACTTTCAAAGGGTGTTAACAACGCAAGAGTAAAGCATACCATGGCAAGTGTTGAACTGCCGCCTCAACAGACAACAACAATTAATTTGCAGGTTATTCTCACAACAAACAATTACGGCGGCATAGAAAATACTCTGACAATCACCGATACTCCGCAAATGGTTGAAATTTATAAGTCAGGCAGGCAGGAAATTGTCAAGGACCACAATTATACAGGCAGAGAATTTTATAAATGGGAAAACACACATTTATATATTTCAGACGACCTTGAAAACTGGAAACAGATTGTACTTGAGGATGACTTAAGATATGCAATTTACGGAAACTGGAATCAGTATGAGTTAAAATATACCGGTAACGGTTATATGATGAAGGCCACTATATATGACGGCATTCCCTATTACCTTGTTTGTAACTTCTTCAAAACGGTTTATTTCCTGGATGAAGATTTTAAGCTTGTGGATAAGCACGAATTCAATTATTATCCCACAGCCTTTACAATGGCAAAGGAGGTTTGCTATGTAAAGGCAGGAACACCGGTATATTCAAAAGATTTTGCCAATTGGACTATGAGTACCGATACAACAATGCCATGCTGGAACTACGGTGAATATGTAGCAAAAGCAAAAAACGGAAAGATATATCTTAGTAATGACGGTATCAACTTTACAGAGCAGAATTACGGATATTTCAAACCTACCTATATAGACTCACTCGGAAATCTGTATTATTATGCTAACGGACGTGATTTTTATTATTCACATGACGGTATTTCATGGAATAAGATAACTGCACAATCCGAGATTGCTTCTATCTACAAAACCAATACCGAAATAGTCATAAATAATACTGAACGCTTTATAATTGAATAACCAAAAAAGGAGCTGCAGCACTTGACCGCAGCTCCTTTTTATTAATATCTCTTTCTGACAACTCGAAAAACCGGTTTCCATATCCTGTACTTCACCTTTACGCTATCCGCAGTACTTAAGATCACATTATCGTCAGCAGCATCCTTACCGTCAATAATGTCATCAAAGTGATCATCATCACCACTCGGTCCCTCTGTAATTTGCGGAGTAGGCTCCGGCGTTTCAGTCGGAACAGGCTCTGATGTCGGTTCCGCTGTCGGCTCCATGCTCGGACAGGCGGTAGGTAATCCTGTCGCTTCAGGGGCAGGTGCTCCTGTCGGACAAGCGGTAGGTAATCCTGTTGCTTCAGGGACAGGTGCTCCTGTCGGGCAAACAGTAGGCAATCCGGTCGGTTCAGGAGTAGCCTCATAATCCGGCGGAGCACCCATCTCGCCATCTCCCTCAGGATTAAACGTTGCATCCGGTTCATCATCCCCCGGAGCATCTGTCGGTTCAGGAGTCGCACACGGACGTACAACCGAACCTCCGGCACTTCCACCGCTGCTCGGTCGTTTGGTCGCATCCGGTTTGGTTGTCGGTTCTGTTGTTGAAGCCGGAGTTTCCGTTGCAGACGGCTTATTTGTTGAAGTCGGTTCTGTTGTTGGCTTTGTCGTCGGAACAGCCGTCATTTGCGGCTCAAGTGTTTCTGACGGTGCTGTAGTATTTTCAGGCTCACTTGTAGCGACAATACCACCTCCTGATGAAGACGAACCTCCGCCGCCATCAAAAACAGGACTCTGCATCGGCTTAACTGTAGGCAACTGAGAATTTTCTATAATCTTTCGTGCCTCCGGATAAAAAACAAGATTTCTATATCCCACGTTTAAATCCTTACTCACTTCAAGCATAACCGGTGTAGTTATATCTGAATTCTTATCTATTGCACCCGTTATTTTAAATATATTATCAAATGTCAGTCCGCTTTCTGTACGGTATGCATTGCACAGCTCTTCCGTAACAAGTCTTCCCGGAAGCAGCTCCATGACCTTTGTATTTACAATACTGTCCCAGACAACTGAAAAATCAGAAAGCTTTACTTCATCATCGGTAACAGCAAGCCAACCCTGAAGTGCCGACGGATAATTTGACATCATATCTGTTTTTGATCCAGTCAGTATTTGACATCGTTCATTGTGGCTGCTTGAACGTACAACAACGCTGTGCATTTCATCATTATATTCCACAATTGCACCAAAGCCCTCACTTACAAAGCGAATAGGCACCATAGTACGATCGTTAAGAATTATTGCAGGCTCAGTCATTTGTATCTCATTACCATTTATAATGGCAATATCGGAATCAATCACAACTGTCATTGTAAGTCCCTCACCCGCCAACTCTACCGTACGGGTCTGTGCTTCCCAACTAACAGATATACCTAAAGTCTGTGCTGCAACACGCAAGCCAACCATAGTATTTCCTCTGTCCGAAAGATATGTGGGGGCTTCAATAACCTCACCGTTTAGCTGTGCCGTTTGCGCCCCAATATTAAATTCAAGTCTTATATCCTCCGCATATGCGTTTGAAAACAATAACATTCCTGCAAGGATTGCTGCAAATTTCTTTTTCATTGTAGATTTTCTCCCATACTGATTTTTAACTTATCCACAAAACCGCATAATTTATCATTTCTCACAAAATAAAATCCGTTTTCCTCAAAAAGCACCTCAAATTTATCGCCCGATTTAAGCAAGGCTCTTGATGTTGCTTCTGCACTTCCGCTTCTTAATAATTCTGTTGTCGGTCTGCAATAAAGTGTAGCATCTGCTATAATCTTACCGTCACGGTTTATTGTATATAATTCGGAGAAATCCTTAACTCCTCCGTTTACCTTTGCAGATGATTTCTGTATGTAGAATATGCGAAATCCTCCGCTGTAGTAATACGGAATATATGCAAGATAATATTCACCGTCGCTGCACAAAATTTCAAGCTCTGTATTGTTCCATAATATAGTTCTGTAGTCAGGTTTTCCTTTTGTTATATATGCAGTAGAACCAAGTACAACATGCCCGTTGAGCCTTTCCGACATACTGTAATTAGGTACACCGTACCCCATAATATTGTTACGGCGTACCTCTCTTGCAGTCGTATATCCGTAATAACCACCGCAGTTGCCTTCTATAGTGTATATTGTTTCTTCATCCTCGCTTACGCTTCTCACTATCCCTGCATGATCAGCACCGTTGTCCTTGTTTACATCAAAAAATACAATATCACCGCGTTTCGGCACATATTCCGTGCCTCGCCATGTACCCGTATTTTTAAACCAATTAACCATTATATCAGGATTACCGCAAGAGCCGGACGAACAAATAACCGAGTTAGGTATTTCTGCTTCACGGGCACACCAAAGTATAAAATATGTACACCAGGGAGCATACGGATTTCTGTATGCGGCACCGTACTTTGTATATCCGCCGTCTTGATTCGATTTCAGATCTTCACCGTTTGCACTGTATTTCTCGCTGTATCCGACCTGAGTTTCTGCTACAGCTACCAAATCATCAGCCCATACACCTGTATTTACATGAGTATTCCGGAACTCGTTATCAGCCGCTATAGCAAGGGATGAACTCATGAGCAGCAATACCATAATTATTGATATAATTCTCATAATGCCATCCCTTCTGCAATTGAATATACAACCCGTTTCAGTTCGTCCTCGCTAAAACCGTACATCTCCGCCAAAATATATATATCCGTTCCCTCAAAAACCGCAGTATGTATCATATGATTATCAAATACAGACACCCGTATCCCATTAATAAAGGTTGAACTATCCTCCGTCTGAGCAAACGCAATTTTGCTTACGGTAATATTAAGAAGCCTTGTTCTGTCATCATTCGAATAAGAAAAACGCATCTGGTCATTTATAATCTGCCCGTTCTCGTCCTTGAGGATAAACTTACCGTCCGATTCGTCTTTATTTATGTCAGACGGAATCGCCAGATAAATCAAAGGATTTTTACCGATATATTCCCAATACTCTGACTCGCTCCACACCCCACCGTCATCAGTCACCTTAGTATCTCCGGCACTTACGGCACTTCCCGCCGGAATGTATTCATTCTCTGTGATGATAATAGCAGGCTCCTTTGTGGGAAGCACTGCATAATATTCCTTATCATCAAGAATATATGTCGGATTGGATTCAGCTTTTTCCGCCTCTGCATCATAAACAGCTTCTTTTGTTCTTTCCATAGGTGGTACTGTAATTCTCGGTACCGGAGTATATATACTGTCTGTTACCGAGTCTGCCGAAGCAATTCTATGCGGCGGTGCAGTTGATATAACCCGTGTGCTTTCTTTCGGAGCTGTTGTATATTCCACTTGCGGCTTGGGTTCTGTTTTTGCAACAACATTTTCTGATGACTTATTGTTAGCATCTGATTCCACAACAAGGTTATCATTCTTGACCGTTTTGCCCGGCAAGAAAGTAGCTATTCCAACAGCCATAACTACAGCAGCTGCAATACCTGCCGTCAACTGAATATATTTCTTTTTTGCATTTTTTTGATAAATGCACTTCTTTATGTTCAAAAGCTCTTCTTCCGGCGAATACGGTACTTCGCCGCTGTATTGCTCCGTTTCCGTTACGAATGCGGAGTAATATTCTTTAATATTTTTTTCGAAATCCATTTATTCCTCCGCCTCCTTTAATACGTTTTTTAAAGCTGTTTCAGCACGGTGCAAACGCGAATATGCCGTCGCTACCGGTATATTCATCACAGATGCAATCTCTTGAACTGTAAAATCTAAACCGTACCTTAACGAAAGTATTTCAGAATAACTGTCTTTAAGCGTGCTCATTGCTTTATGTACCTTAATATACTCTTCTTTTTTTACATATGTTTTTTCGGGATCTGAATCAGATGCATAAATATCCGTAAGAGATACTTCCCTGCTGATTTTTCTCAAGCTGTTAAGCGATAAATTTCTCGATGTCACACACAGCCATCCCTTTATTTTACTTTCATCCTTTATACGCCCTCTCCATTGATAAAGCCGCATAAAAACCTCCTGAACAATATCCTTTGCAGCTTCCTCGTTATGAAGTATGGATAGACTCACTCCATACACAATCCGATGATACTGCATATACAAATCATCAAAGGAGGTATTGTATTTATTATTACTCATTAGTTGCAACCTCGATATAATCCGGGATTTTCATCCTCTACTTAATAGACACACAACCCCTTAATTTTTATTCACTTTTTTGAAAAAATTTTTATTTATTTTCAGAATATCACATTTTTTACATTTTTGCAATATTTTTTATATATTTTTTGTGTTTTAAGTACAAAAAATATATACACTTATTCAAAATAATAAAACCTCAAGAAACATTTTTATGTCCCTTGAGGTTAAAATTTTATATACCATTTTAACTACTGCACAATTTTCAGTCGGGGTTTTCCTATATAGTTAAGCTTATACTTCTTTACCATTTCTTTTGCTTTAACGAGCGAAGCGGCATCATATGCACTTAAAATATCATGAGCATCAAATCCGAATGTAACCGGTGATTTTTCTTCTCCGGCAACTTCCCAAAACGCTTCGTTGGGATATTTTCGATTATCCCTTATACCAAGAAAATTTATTTCCAACGGAACATCATACTCTCTTGATGCAATACAAATTTTTCGCATTTCTTCCTTATACGCAATCACATCTCCTGTAAATCTGATAATATCCGGATGCGCCACATATGTGAATACACCGCTTTTAATCGCTTCTGTAACTACTGCAACGTATTCCTTAAGGGTATCTGTACTGTCAGTTTCGGAATATGTATAGCAGCCGCCCGGATGTTCTTCGCCTATAAAGTGTTGTCCGAGAATTAAATATTCCCCACCGACTTCTATTATATTTTTCAACATCTTATCAAAGTGAGATGGATAATATTCCATTTCAAATCCTATTTTAATATCAATTTTATCTTTATATTTTTCCTTGAGTAATGATAACTCATCAACATAACATTTTGCTTCATTTGCAGGTACTCTGTATCCCGATTCATATCCATCCGGAAATACATAGGGTGCATGATCTGAAAAACCCATATATTTTATACCGCATTCAATTGCTCTTTTTATATATTCTTCTTCCGTACCGCTTGCATGACCGCAACGCCATGTATGAGTATGATAGTTATATATCATATTTATTCCTCTTATTTATCTTACTTTTTATTATTCTGATATATTAATTATACTATGTTGTTTGCATAAAATCAAGTGTTTTTATGTTTTATTGTGCTTAAAATAAGTTAATTGCCCCAATATCCAATAAATATCGGGGCAACTATTATATCTACTGAATTATTACTTTCCTATAAACATCTGTGTCCAGTATTTTCCGTCAGCTACATATCCGACACCAATCCTGTTATACGATGAGTTAAGGATGTTAGCACGGTGCCCGGATGAGTTCATCCAGGAATTCACAACCGACTGTGGAGTCGCCTGCCCCTTTGCAATATTTTCTCCTGCACTTCTGCAGGAAATACCAAAATTCTTTATCATATTAAAAGGCGAACCATAAACCGGACTTGTGTGCGAAAAGTAATTATTATCTTTCATATCCTGCGACTTATATCTTGCCACACGACTTAGTTCCCAATCATGCACAAGCTTATTCAGTCCGTTTTCAACTCTGATTTCATTTACAAGTCTCACAACCTCGCTTTCATAGCTTAACACTCCGGAATCTGTTGACGGAATATTTATTATCTGTCCCGGATATATCAGCTCAGGATTTGAAATCTGCGGATTGGCTGCTATAATTTCACTTAAACCCTCTTCGTACTTAACTGCAATCTTCCACATGCTGTCTCCTGATACAACCTTGTGAGTTGTTGCAGCTGAAGCTACAGATGCGAGCATCACCTGAATTGCTATAAATATTGATATTAACCTTTTCATATTGTTCCTCCTGTATATCTGTTGTCATTAATGACACCTCTTCAGTATAACATAGCAGCACCTGTAATTCAAATGTAATTGTTGCCACCTACACAGATAACATAAAAGGATGTTGTCTTAACACAACATCCTCTTGTAAAAATTATTTCACATTATTAATTTCTGCCGCCTTTAAAGTATTCTTCATAAGCATAGCTATTGTCATCGGTCCTACACCGCCCGGTACCGGTGTGATTGCTCCTGCCACCTTTTCGGCACTCTCAAACTCGACATCGCCTACCAGCTTCTTCGGTGCTACTCTGTTGATACCCACATCAATTACAACAGCACCCTCTTTTATCATATCACCCTTGATAAACTCAGGAATACCTACCGCTGCAACAAGAATATCAGCATTCTTTGTTTTTTCAGCTAAATCTGCTGTTCTTGAATGACAGATTGTAACGGTGCCGTTCTGATGCAGAAGAAGCATTGACATCGGCTTTCCTACTATATTACTTCTTCCTACTACCACACATTCCTTACCGCATACATCAATTCCGCTTTCCTTAATTAACTCCATAACTCCCGCCGGAGTACACGGAACGAAATCATAATCACCTGTCATAATCTTTCCTACGTTTACCGGATGGAATGCATCCACGTCTTTTTTAGGATTTATTGCATTAATAATCGCCTGCTCATTGATATGCTTGGGAACCGGCAGCTGGCAAAGGATTCCTGATACCTTCGGGTCATTATTAAGCTCATCAATAAGCTTTAAAACCTCTTCCTCAGTAGTCTGAGCCGGAAGTGCATATTCATATGAATTTATTCCGCAGTATTCGCACGCAAGCTTCTTATTGTTTACATATACACGGCTCGCCGGGTCGTCACCCACGATGATTACTGCGAGTCCCGGTTCTATTCCCCTTTCTTTCATTTTTACCACTTCTGCTTTCAGCTCGTCCTTTATTCTTGCTGAAACCTCTTTTCCCATTAACAGCTTTGCCATAATTATTCTTTCCTTTCTTTTGCTCGTTTAATATATTACCTTTAGGCGGTCGGATAAGACATCTGTCCTGAAAACCTATCAAATCCTCTCTCCCCGCCTTAGTTAATGCTTCATGAACTATTGCGTAGTTTTCCGGATTACGGAACTGCAGTAATGCTCTTTGCATTGCCTTTTCCTTTCCGGATTTCGGTATATATACCTTTTCCATTGTGAACGGATTAAGACCCGTATAAAACATACAGGTTGATACAGTTCCCGGTGTCGGATAAAAATCCTGAACCTGCTGCGGATTTATATTATTTGCCTTTAAGTATTCCGCAAGACGTATTGCATCACGCAGGGTACTGCCCGGATGGCTTGACATGAGATACGGTACCAGATACTGTTTTTTGCCGATTTTCTGATTAATTTTATAAAACTTTTCGGAAAACTTATTATATACGCTATTCTCAGGCTTACCCATGTGCTTTAATACATTATCGCTCACATGCTCAGGTGCAACCTTTAACTGACCGCTGACATGGTGCTTACACAGCTCATAAAAAAAGCTGTCATCCTTATCTGCTATCAGATAGTCAAAGCGTATCCCCGACCTTATAAATACCTTTTTTACTCCGGGCAATGCACGCAGCTTTCTCAGCAGATTCAGGTACTTCGTATGTGATATCTCCATATTCTTACACGGTGACGGAAATAAGCATTGCTTATCCTTGCACGCTCCCAGAGTTGTCTGCTTTTTACATGCAGGTACTCTGAAATTCGCAGTCGGTCCACCGACATCATGAATATAGCCCTTAAAATCTCTATCCTTTATCATTTCCCTTGCTTCTGCAATAAGACTTTCATCACTTCTTGAAGTAACAACCCGTCCCTGATGAAACGCTAATGCACAAAAATTACAGCTACCGTAACAGCCCCGATTAGCTGCCAAAGAAAATTTAACCTCTTCAATTGCCTTAATGCCGCCAAACGATTCATAGCACGGATGATAATTTTTCATATATGGCAGTTCATATACTGTATCCAACTCTTCAGTTGACAGCGGCGGCTGTGGAGGATTCTGTATAAGATACTTGTCTCCATGTTTCTGAACTACCGTTTTTCCTATATACGGATTCTGTTCGTAATATTGTACCCGACACGAAACCGCATAATCTTTTTTACTTTCTGCACAATCCTCATACGATGGGATTAATACTGAATTTTCGGCACTGTACTCATTTGCTACATAACATGTTCCCGGAACATCCGTTATTTCCTCAACAGCTATACCGTCACGCAATTTATTTGCCAATGCAACAATCTGCCGCTCACCCATTCCGTACATCAGGATATTTGCCCTTGAATCCAAAAGAATGGAGCGTCGTATTTTATCATCCCAGTAATCATAATGAGCAAACCGTCTGAGACTCGCTTCAACTCCACCTATAAGAATAGGAATTTTCCCAAAAGCCTCCCTAATGCGGTTACAATATACTATCGTCGCTCTGTCAGGACGCATTCCTGCTTTATTTCCGGGTGCATATGAATCATCATGACGCTTTTTCTTACTTACTGTATAGTGATTTACCATACTGTCAATATTACCTGCACTCACTAATACACCAAGCTTCGGTCTGCCCATCCTCACAAAATCCTTTGTACTGTGCCAGTCAGGCAATGCAACAATTCCGACCTTGTAACCGTGAGCTTCAAGCAAACGTGATATGATTGCATGTCCAAAGCTCGGATGATCAACATATGCATCTCCTACAATGTAGAGAAAATCAAGCTGTTCCCAGCCACGCTTATTCATATCCTCTTTATTTATCGGAAGAAAATCTTTTTTCATTTTCACTCTCCGTTTTTATAAATTCTTTATAAGTATATCACAATTCAAGCTTATCTGCAATAGTTTTATGCAAAAAAAACTGCGGATTTCTCCGCAGTTTCATTATTTCTTAAACATCTCTTTTATTGTATCATATGCTATCTTAGGACGTCTGTACTCATCTACAATACCCTTATTGTTATGACATCTTGCTCTTGTTGCAAACCATTCTCCCTCTTCGGTTACTCTGCAATCCGCAAACTGCCATATAAATACTCCGCATATTCTGTCATCATTCATATATACTTCAAGATTTTCACGAATTATATCTGACTGTCTTTCCTCGCTCCACTTGCATCTTGCCCGATCACGGTAGCCATACATTGCTGCTGCTCCAAGCTCACTTACAATTATCGGCTTATTATCACCGCCCGATTTTCTTATCCAGTCAATTTCCTGATCATTTCTTTCATCAACAGGACAGTCCTTATACCAGCCCGAATACATATTAAACGATACTACATCCGGTAAATCAAGAGTGATATCCGTAAAATGACGGCAGGTTGCAGATGTTGTCGGACGTGATATATCCATACTTTTTATCTGCTCATATTGCTTCTTATACATCTCACGTCCGTCTTCTGCTTCAGCTCCGCATTCGTTCAAAATTCCCCATATAACAATCGAGGGATGGTTATAGTGATTTTCTATCATCTCTTTTATGCAATCCTCGCACTGCTCTTCAAAATGCGGGTTACGCATATTTTCTATTCCAATTCCTCTTGCATGATTTTCTTCCCAGACAAGCATTCCGTATTCATCACATAAGTCAAGGAACAGCTCATCATTTGGGTAGTGACAGGTTCTTACTGCGTTCGCATTCATATCACGCATCAGCTCAATATCCTGCACCATAAGCTGCATCGGAATTGCACAACCCACACCTGCATAGTCCTCGTGACGATTAAAACCATTCATATACATTTCTTCACCGTTCAAATAAATCTTTGTATCCTTTACTTCAACGGTTCTGAATCCCACCCGATCTAACAGATCATCAACTACATTGCCATTGTTATAAAGTTTTGTTTCAAGCATATATAACTTCGGATTTTCAGGTGACCATACTTCAACACTGTCAATCTCAGCATTAAGGACTATTTCAAGCTCGGCATTCGCATCAATTTTTTGTGTCCCTGAGTCCATCTCATGTCCCGCAATCTCAGTTTTGATTTCAATCTCCGCACTGCTGTCAGATAAATTCACTGCAACGACCTTTATTTCGCCACTCCACTTACCGTTAGCACACACAGAAGTAAAATGCACATTTTTAATATATAAACCAGCAAGCTCCTCCATCACTACACCTCTGGTGATACCGCCGTATGTATAGTAGTCATTAGGTAAATGCAGAGCAGAATGTTCTCCGAAAGTATTATCAACCTCAACCTTTATTTCGTGTTCTCCGACTGATACACCTTTGATAATAGCCGAAAAAGGAGTAAATGCATTATAATGATGTGCAATCTTTTCTCCGTCAAAGTAAACATCGCCGGTATGACTTACGCCCTTAAACTCCAGACGGATGTTTCCGCATTTTCTCGTATATATCTTTTTTGTATATGTGCCTTTTCCCCTGTACTTCAAAAAATCGGGATGCTGTTCCCAACACCCCGGAACACTCATCTTATAGATCTTATCATAGCACTCTGCCTTAAAATCCCATAAACCGTTAAGCTCAGTACTTTTTCTTATCTTGTGGGTATCAAATAATCTTATCATTATTCATCCTCCGATACTATCTTAATGTTTTTTAATCAACTCTGCTGATGTCAGTAAGTTCAAATTCATTCGTTTTTTAATACCACATCATCTAAATTCTATATTATTTGGTCTGTATTCCGTAAGTCCATTACATTTTTTTACTGCATCAAACTATTCGGTTCTTTTCACAACAACCATAATAACTGTTTATGTAATAAGTATATCACCTATTAATATTGAAGTCAAGAAAATCCGTATTTTTTTACTTGTTACAGTCCGTGAAGATTATTTTTTTGACTTGATATCCTTTATAATTTTTCACGACTGATTAATCAGTACTGCCGCAATTGCACGTCCGATGTTTTCACCCGATACAATCGCTTCTTCAAGTGTATTTCCGTTTGCACCTATTTCAAACAACAGGCTTCCTGTTGTTGTATGCATATTAAAACGCTCTTTTCTCAGATTTATAGGACGCATCATTCCCGGATACATAATCTCCGCGGTGTTCTGAATTTTTGCAGCAAGCTTAAAGTTTTCACGCCAGTGCGGGTGACTTAGCCCCATTGAATCCGTTCCGCATACTATCATAACCTTCGCCGCCGTTATCCCCTCAGTTTCGCATTGCAGTGTAAGCTTTGAACCGTCCGAATATATAAATGCATCCCTATGTATATCAAATACCATTTTTATTGTCGGATAATTCTTTAAATTCTTCTCTATTGTTGACAATGCCCTTGTGTATGCTCCCTGATATGTCGGATAATCATGAACTGTTGTATCATGAATAGATTCAATCCCATACTCACCAAGTACATTTTTTATTTTTTCTCCGACCGCAATCATATTTTTTGCTTCATCTGTTGTCCTGTCCGACTCTCCGACAAGGTTATCTCCATCATAGCACTCTGTTGTATGGGTATGTACTATAAGTATCTGCGGTCCGTCATAGGATGGCTTTATATATAAAGGCTCCGCACATACAACATCCGGCTCTGCTGTATATCCCGTTGCATTATTTACCGTAAGCCCTGACGCTGTACATATCTGAGAAAAAGTCGGTAATATACTCGGCTTGTCCTCCGGCACGCTCGTTTCCTCCGGAATTTCTTCGGGTAATAAAGAACCTTCATCCTCTTCAATCTCAACATCATTAAATATTGATGAGCTGCTTTTTATGATTGTATGCGGTTCACTTGTATCAAAGCCGAGCAGTGAATTTATCGTTTCCTTAATTCCACTTTCTTCAGCCTGCTCGTCCGGCAATCCCTCACGCAGCAGCTGTATATAATCCTCTCCCGCATCATTAAAAACTGAAATTGCCCTGTTTCTTTCCGTCCACTTAATCACCAAACAGACTCCTGCCACCAACACTGCAAGAGTAATCAGAGCAGTCACTCTTTTTTTGTTTTTTATCATCCCGCTTACCGCCCTTTTATTAATATATTGTACTATATTCATAACAAACCTATGTTATTTTGTGCAAAAATATGTCAAATATTTTTCAAATAATTGTCTTGATTTTTCAATAGGTTTATGTTATACTATAATGGATTACGGATGTTCCTCTGCCTTGGTCGGCACGAATGTCTTAGAAATAAGGAGGAATTAATGATGAACGCAGTAGAAATCATTAACGCTATTACAAAAGACCAGATCAGAACAGACCTTCCGGAGTTAGAGGTTGGTTCAACAGTTAAGGTTTACCAGAAGATCGTTGAGGGTTCAAGAACAAGAACTCAGATGTTCGAGGGTACAATCATTAAGGTTCAGGGCGGCGGTATCGCTAAGACTTTCACAGTAAGAAGAGTTTCATACGGTGTAGGTGTTGAGAAGACATGGCCGGTAAATTCACCGAACCTTGAGAAGATTGAGATCGTAAGACGTGGTAAGGTACGTCGTGCAAGACTTTTCTATCTCCGTGACAGAGTAGGTAAGGCTGCAAAGGTTAAGGAAAGAATCTAAGTTTCTTTGACTTTAAGATAAAAAAGGGGCCTTGTGCCCCTTTTTTAAATCAAAAAAATGACCGACAGGCTGAAAGGAAGTATCTTTATGTCAGACTTAAATAACGAATATGAAAACCATGAGGCAACTGAAAATCAGACAGCCACAGACTCAACCGTAAAAAGAATACTTTTAGAAATATGGGAATGGGTTTATACAATTGCCATTGCAGTTGCGATCGCTTTCCTTATAAAAGGATTTCTCTTTGATATAGTAAAGGTAGATGGCTCAAGTATGGTCCCTACCCTTGAAAATAATGACAGACTTATCGTTACCAAATTAGGCTACGAGCCTGCACAGGGAGATATTGTAATTCTTGACAGTCTTTATAAGGACCGTGAGAAATACTTTGATAGATTAGCCACTGAAGAAGGAGTTGATGAGCTTTCATCCTTCCGTAAGTTCATGGAAGGCTTTGATTTGCCGGAGGATCTTCAGAAGAGATTTTATGTAAAAAGAATTATTGCCCTCCCCGGTCAGACTGTTGATTTGCGCGACGGCAAGGTTTATGTAGATGGCTCAAAGCTTGAAGAAGAATATTATACAGGTATTACTTCAGCTATTGATTCTCGTACACAGTTTCCTCAGACTGTTGAAGATAATATGGTTTTCGTAATGGGCGATAACCGTCCCCATTCAAAGGACAGCCGTTCTTCTGATTTAGGACAGGTACCTTTCGATGCTATTTTAGGAAAATCGCAGCTCAGAATCTGGCCGCTTACTTCAATAGGCTTAACAAGATAAGAATTACGGGGACTGCTGAATTTCAGCAATCCCCTTTATTTAATAAGAAAAGACATTGCTGCACTAACAGCAGACAGGAGAATATAATGGAAAACATAATACACTGGTATCCGGGACATATGGCAAAAACACGCCGCATGATTATGGATAACCTTAAAATGATTGATGTAGTAGTCGAAATTATCGATGCCCGCATCCCCTTATCGGGCAGAAACAGCGACTTTGATGATATATTAAGAAACAAACCCAGACTTCTTGTTTTAAATAAAGCAGACCTTGCCGATCCCGATATGACATCAGCATGGATCAATGCATATGCAAAACAAGGCGTTAAAGTAATGCCGGTCAGCTGTACAACAGGTGCCGGAATTAACAAGGTCTTTAACGAAGCAAAAAAACTTATACAGGATAAAATAGACCGTGATGCTGAAAAAGGCAGAACTCGAACACTGAAATTGATGATGGCAGGTATTCCGAATGTAGGAAAATCAAGCCTTATTAACCGACTTGTCGGTAAAGCAAGCACAAAAACCGGCGACCGTGCAGGTGTTACCAGAGGCAAACAGTGGGTTCGTGTCAGGGGTGATGTTGAACTGCTTGATATTCCCGGCATGCTTCCTCAGAAAATGGAAGACCAGGAAAGAGCTAAGCTTCTTGTCTATACAGGAGCTGTAAAGGACGAAATCATGAACACAGAGCTTCTTGCATATGATTTCTGCACACATCTGCGTGATATGTATCCGGAGCTTTTATGTGCAAGATACAAGCTTGATTCCATTGACAGCCTTGAAGGATATGAAATACTTGAAATGATCGGCAAAAAACGCGGTTTTATTATCTCGAAAGGCGAAATAGATATGGAACGAGCCGCAAATATCTTATTTGACGAGTTCAGAGGTGCAAAAATAGGACGTATTACTTTAGAAAAACCAGAATAAAAAAAAGCGGAGCTTTAAGCTCCGCAATGTTCCGGATTATTCAACGATAAAGGGTCTGAGCTCTTCGATAAGCTTATCACACTCATCACTGTGAATTTCTGCTTTTATCGGCTGCGATAAGTCAAGGCTGAATATACCCATAATTGACTTTGCATCAACCAGATATCTTCCTGATGTTAAATCTACATCAAAATCATATCTGCTTACGATGTTTACAAAGCTCTTAACGTTATTGCTTGAATCCAATGATAATGTAACTGTCTTCATTTTACATTCCTCCCAACTTTTTTGCACTTTTTTGTGCTTGAATTTTGGTATGTATTTTCATGTAATCATTGATTACACCGTTATAATACCCCTTTTTTTGTATTTAGTCAAGCAAAAAAATATTTTTTAGCTGATTAGAACAATAATATTTTTCCGATTGAGCTAAAATAGGCAATGCTCAACAAAAAAATCCCTTTCGAAAAGGAGTTAAACCATGAAAACCGCAGCATTTTGTACCTTGGGATGTAAGGTAAACCAATATGAAACTGAAGCTATGGAGGAACTGTTTTCTGCCTCCGGCTATGAAATTGTTCCCTATTCACAGCCTGCTGATATATATATAATAAACACATGCTCAGTAACAAGCATGGGCGACAGCAAATCAAGACGTATGATTCGACGTGCAAGAAAAACAAATCCCGAAGCTATTATTGTCGTAACAGGCTGTTACGCTCAGACCGCACCCGAAGAAGTACTTGCAATCGAGGGAGTAAATCTTGTTGTAGGCAATCAGGAAAAAAGCAAGATTGTAGAAAAGGTTGAAAAGCTTGCTGACAACATAAAGGTAAATGATGTGCTTGACATTATGCACACGCATGAGTTTGAGCAGCTTAATATTACTCACTATGATAATCGCACCCGTGCATTTATCAAAATTCAGGACGGATGCAGTCAGTTCTGCTCATACTGTATTATCCCCTATGCACGAGGTCCTGTAAGAAGCCGCACGGAAAGCGAGATTTTAGATGAAATACGCACACTTACCTCTCACGGCTTTACGGAATTTATTTTAGCCGGCATTCATGTTGCCTCATATGGCCGTGACCTTGAATGTACGTCGCTTGAGCAGCTTATAAATAAAGTCGATAAAATAGAGGGGGTACGAAGAATACGTCTTTCATCAATTGAGCCAATGACCCTCAACCGTGATTTTGTCGATGCTATAAAAAACTGCACTAAAATCTGTCCTCATTTTCATATTTCACTGCAGTCAGGCTGCGATGAAACACTAAAGCGAATGAACAGAAAATATACAACTGCTCAATATGCAGATATTGTTAACGGCTTGCGTGAAGCCTTTCCGGACGTTGCAATCACAACTGATATTATGACCGGTTTCCCCGGCGAGACTGATGAAGAATTCGAAAAAACTGCCCGCTTCACTTCCGAAATTGCATTTGCCGATGCTCATGTTTTTCAGTACTCACAAAGAAAAGGCACTCCTGCCGCCCGCCGAAGTGATCAGATTCATCCTGAAATAAAAGAAGAACGTTCAAAACGTATAATTGAAATCACGCAGAACAGTCGCAATGAGTTTTTAAGCAGATTCGTCGGACGCGATATGGAGGTATTGTTCGAGCAGAACGCAAAAGACGGATATTTTGAAGGTAAAACCTCAAATTATATCACAGTTTATGTAAAAACCGATAAAGATTTACACAGCCAATACAGAAACGTGCATATTTCATATATAAAAGATGGCATTGCCTACGGCGAAATTATAGGAGACTAAAATGAATTTAACACCAAAAAAGCTTAAAATAAGTGCTAATATCAACATGGCATACGTTATCAACTATCTGACTTTGTACTGCGGCTACAGCACCGAAAAAGCCTTTGAAGCTATGATTTCCACAATAGCGTATCAGGAGCTCATGGATTTTTCTACAGGCTTTGCTACGGCTATGGGTACTGATATTCTGTTTTTCGTTGCCGAAGATATCGGTATTGATCCTGATGAAACAGACGAGAAAATCAGTAAAGCTTTTGACATACCGGAAAAGCTTCAGTATTGTGTGAACATGACCGAAGGCTTCCGGGAAAGTACGAAAATATCAACCTCTGCATATTATGATTTTATAAGAAATCATAATATATGGAATTTCGTTGAGTACAATTATGAGATTTTAACTCCTTTGAAAAAAGCAGATGTTTTTGAGAAAATGAAAAATCTGTAAATCCAGGGTTGACAAAATTGTGATTTTAGAGTAAAATTAAAAAGATGTATATAAATGAAAAGAGGTATTTTCGTTGAATAGATTTGATAATATCAAAAATGTGATCGGCAACACTCCGCTGCTTGAAATAATTTTTGAATACAAAGGTAGTGAAAGACGTATTTTTGCGAAGGCAGAATACTTTAATTTAAGCGGCTCGATAAAGGATAGAATTTCCTATTATATAATGAAAAAAGCATACGAAACCGGTACTATCAATCCGGGAGATACAGTATGCGAAGCAACAAGCGGCAACACCGGAATTGCCTTCTCGGCAATGGCAGCGTACCTTGGACATCCGACCGTTATATTCATGCCAGACTGGATGAGTACAGAACGTATCAATCTTATGAAAAGCTACGGTGCAAAGGTTGAACTTGTATCTCGTGAAGAAGGCGGATTTTTGGGTTCAATTGCAAAGAGTGAAGAATTTGCAGAGCAGGGCGGAGTATTCCTCCCCGGTCAATTCTCTAATCCCGACAATGTAATTGCACACATCGGTACTACGGGCGCAGAAATTCTTACTCAGCTCGAAAACCTTTCTCGCACTCCCGATGGTGTTGTGGCAGGTGTCGGAACAGGAGGAACGGTTATGGGACTAAGCAGAGCCTTTAAGGCAGTTAATCCCAACTGTAAAGCCTGTCCTTTGGAACCCTCAAGCTCCCCCACCCTTTCAACCGGCTATAAAGTGGGTCAGCACAGAATTGCAGGAATAAGCGATGAATTTATTCCCAGTATATGTAAGCTCGACGAGCTTGACGAGGTCGTTTCTGTAGATGACATCGATTCTATTATAATGGCACAAAAGCTTTCACGAGAGCTTGGTATCGGAGTCGGAATTTCATCAGGTGCAAACCTTATTGGTTCAATTATGCTTCAGGATAGTCTGGGAGCTGATTCTACTGTTGTTACGGTATTTGCAGATGATAATAAGAAATATCTCTCTACCGATTACACAAAGGAATGGGATGCTAAGGAAGAATATATTTCTTCTCAGATTAAGCTTAAAGGCGTTCGTTCATATGGATTTTAATTCAGGGGCTGTTTTTGCAGCCCTTTTTATATGAAACCAAAATTTTCAAAAAAAGTATTGACAAAGCATTTATACAGTGTTATAATGAACATATGAACAATCATTCATATGTTATTGGAGGTGAATTT
The DNA here is from genome assembly GCA_045542415.1 of Clostridia bacterium. Classification (GTDB taxonomy): domain Bacteria; phylum Bacillota; class Clostridia; order UBA1381; family UBA1381; genus UMGS1958. Next base: position 89,180 of record JAZQKZ010000008.1, on the reverse strand, counting down.
ATGAATAAACATAACAAATGCTCTTCACATAATCATTCAGAATGCAGCTGTCATCATGAACATAATACGTCCGGTTGCGGATGCGGTCATGAGCATGGCTCACATGAAGAGGATAATTTAATTATATGGCGTATTGCTATAGGTGCGATTTTATTCTTTATCGCAGGACTCCTTATTAACAATGCATTTTTTAAAACTCTTACTTATATCTGTGCATATATTGTAATCGGATATGATATAGTAATCGGAGCGATTAAACGCATTTTTAAGGGTAAATTTCTTGATGAAAATTTTCTTATGTCAATTGCTTCTGTAGGTGCATTTGCAATAGGCGAACACCCCGAAGCAGTAGCTGTAATGCTGTTTTATCAGGTAGGCGAATATCTTCAGAATAAAGCGATTCATAAAAGCCGCAAGTCAATTTCTGATTTAATGAATGTTCGTCCTGACCACGCCAATGTTGAAAGAAGCGGCGAAATTATTACTGTTGCTCCGGAGGATGTCAAAGTCGGTGAAATTATTGTTATTAAAGCAGGCGAACGTGTCCCCCTTGACGGAATTGTAACTCATGGTGAAAGCTTTATGGATACCAGGGCATTAACCGGAGAAAGCGTTCCACGTTCAGCAAAGGTCGGCAGTGAGATAATAAGCGGCTCAATCAATGCGGGTTCACCTGTTTACATGCGTGTTACTCACGAATACGAAGATTGCACAGTTGCAAAAATACTGGAGCTTGCAGAAAATACACAGAGCAGAAAATCCGCTCCGGAGAAGTTTATAACAAAGTTTGCAAGATACTATACTCCAATTGTAGTTACCGCTGCAATACTGCTCATGTTAATCCCTCCCCTATTCGATGGATTAAACTTTGCTAAATGGATTTACCGAGGACTTGTTTTTCTTGTAGTTTCATGTCCCTGTGCATTGGTTATTTCCATTCCGCTTGGATTCTTCTCTGCTATAGGCAGAGCCTCCAGGGACGGAATCCTTATAAAGGGCGGTAATTATATCGAAAGCTTATCTAAGGTAGGAACTGTAGTATTTGATAAAACAGGTACTCTTACAAAGGGTGTTTTTAATATCAAAGAAATTTACAGAAAGGCTGAATATATCAATCTTCTTGAAATAGCCGCATATGCAGAGTACTATTCAAATCATCCTATTGCCAAAACTATACTTGAGGAATATTCTGAAGAAATTGATAAAGAAAGAATTTCAGACTATAAGGAAATAGCCGGCAAAGGAATTTCTGCAAAGCTTGACGGCAAAGCAATTCTTGCCGGAAACATGCGTTTGATGAGGGACAACGGAATTAAAGCCGATGATGTCAGCGACCACAGCGGTACCGTTGTATATATTGCAGTTGATAATGATTATGCCGGATATATTCTCATCTGTGATGAAGAACGCAGTGACAGCATTGTTGCGGTTTCAGGCTTGGTAGCCAGAGGAATTGATACAGCAATGCTTACCGGCGACAGCGAGGCTCCGGCAAAGTGCGTTTCCGACCATTTAGGAATCACCAAAACTTATTCGGGACTTCTCCCCAATGACAAGGTGTCATGCATGGAGCAGATTATGCGAGAAAGTAAAAAGAGCTGTGCATTTGTCGGTGACGGAATAAATGACGCACCTGTTATTGCTCTTGCTGACATCGGTATTGCTATGGGTGCAACAGGAAGTGCCGGTGCAATTGAGGCTGCTGATGTCGTGCTTATGACCGATGAACCGTCAAAGCTGCTGCGCGCTATTGATATTTCAAAGAAAACAATGGCAATTATCAAGCAAAATATTGTGCTTTCAATCGGTGTCAAGGTTGCTGCTATGCTTTTAGGTGCATTAGGTATTTCGGGAATGTGGCTTGCAATCTTTGCCGATACCGGCGTTGCCTTACTTGCTGTGGCAAATTCGTTGAGGATTATGAAGAGATAAACAAAATGAGCGGCATTGCCGCTCATTTTATTGCAATCAATACATATCCTGATTAAAATGTTCTTTGGGAATTCCATAGCTTAGATAGTAATAGTCCCCCTTTCAAACAGATGACTTGGCAGGAGCAAGCCCCTGCCCTACATCTTATTTAATTTTAAACCCCGGCATCAACTCAAGCTTGAACTTATTACGCTCATGTAAAGTATCAATTCTCTCCTTGATTGCCATATCCTCAATCTCGCCTGTACGAATATACTTATCAAGCATCGCATAGGTGAACCCAAGATTCTCCTCATCTGTTTTACCGCATAAGCCATCAATCGGAGTTTTATCAACCAATTCCGCAGGAAGTCCCAAAAGATGACCTATCTCCTTTAATTCCGTAACCGTCATATCCGATAACGGCGAGAAATCTCCTGCCGCATCACCGTATCTCGTTGAATATCCTACCCAGTCCTCTGACAAATTACATGTATTTACCACTCTGCCGTTACAGCTCTGTGAGATTGCATACAACGTTGACATTCTGATTCTCGGCGGTAAATTGGTAAGCGTCTGCGGACTGATTTCCAAATCTGACGGAAGATTTTTCTTTACTCCCTCTACTGCATCCTTTACATTTACTGTGTAATTCTTAATTCCAAGATGCTCTACTAACAATCTCGCACAATCAATATCTGCCTGCTCTCCACAAGGCATTAAAACACCGATTACTCTGTCCTTGCCTAATGCTTCCACGCATAATGCTGCCGCAATTGAGCTGTCCTTACCACCCGAAATTCCTATTACTGCATTACAGTCCTTGCCGTTCTTTTCAAAGAAATCTCTTATCCATTCCACACATTTATTTTTTACCTTTAATGCATCAAACATATTTTCTGCCTCCTTATAGAGTTAGTATTCTTTTATTTTACAAATCTATTCAAATCAAGCGGCAGCTTTTGCTGCCGCTTGACTAATTATTATTTAAAGTAGTTTACGCCTGCTTCAAATATCTTCTGATCCTTATTGCCCGGTACGTTACCTGCAATGTTCTGACCCAATCTCTCGCTGTGTCCCATCTTACCGAAAACTCGTCCGTCCGGTGATGTGATACCCTCGATTGCTGCCATTGAGCCGTTCGGGTTCCAGTCGATATCGTATGTTGCGATTCCCTGCGGATTTACATACTGTGTTGCAATCTGACCGTTTGCCGCTAACTGTGCAATGATTTCAGGACTTGCAACAAAACGACCCTCACCATGTGATACTGCAATTGTGTGCATATCGCCTGTCTCAACATTTGCAAGCCATGGACTCTTGTTTGAAGCAATTCTTGTATATACCATTCTTGAAATATGACGACCAATTGTATTGAAAGTCAGAGTCGGTGAATTTTCATCCATATCTCTGATTTCGCCGTACGGTACCAAACCAAGCTTTATAAGTGCCTGGAAACCGTTACAGATACCGAGCATAAGTCCGTCACGGTTCTTTAACATGTTCATTACAGCTTCCTTAACCTGCGGGTTTCTGAATGCTGTTGCAATGAACTTACCTGACCCCTCCGGCTCGTCACCGCCCGAGAATCCGCCCGGAATCATTACAATCTGTGAATTGTCGATTCTTTTCTTCATCTCAGCTAATGAGTATGCAACGTCGTCGCCTGTGAGGTTTCTCACTACGAATACATCAGCTACAGCACCGGCTCTCTCGAACACTCTTGCAGTGTCGTACTCACAGTTTGTACCCGGGAATACCGGAATGAATACTCTCGGCTTTGCAAACTTATCTGTTGCAACTGTGATACTTCTCTTATCATATGAGTAAGTCTCCGGCTCCTGAGTGAAGCTTCCTGCCTTAGTCGGGAATACCTTTTCAAGCGGCTTTTTCCATGCATCAATAGCCTCTTCAAGTGAAATCTCAACTCCACAAGCACTTAACTTAGCGTCAGCTGTTGTTTCACCTATTGTTACTGCACCATCTACTTCGTCTTCAACCTCTAATACGATTGATCCGATCGGAGCGTAGAATAACATATCGTTTGTAACGTTATCATAGAGCTTTACGCCAATCTTGTTACCGAATGCCATCTTTGAAACTGTTTCAGCAAGACCGAATCCCTTTACTGTTGATGCTGATAATACTTTACCCTCACTTACGAGATTGTAAATTGCATCATACATTGCCTTTAACGCATCGAAATCCGGTAAGTCGTTTTCGTCACGCTTTACTGTGAACATAACAAGCTTTGAGCCTGCCTTCTTTAATTCCTGTGAAACAACCTTATCAGCTTTCATCGGAGCTACCGCAAATGATGTCAGTGTCGGCGGAACATCCAATTCATTGAATGAGCCTGACATTGAGTCCTTACCACCGATTGCAGCGATACCTAATGCGAGCTGTGTCTTGTATGCACCAAGAAGTGCTGCGAACGGCTTGCCCCAACGCTTCGGGTCTGTGCCTAAACGCTCGAAATACTCCTGGAATGTGAGATAGATTGTCTTATAATCTGCACCTAATGCAACTGCCTTTGAAACTGATTCAACAATTGCATAGGTTGAGCCGTGGTACGGACTCCACTTTGAAATTATCGGGTTATAACCAAATGTCATAACAGTTGCCGAATTTGTTTCACCCTCAAGTACCGGAACCTTTGCAGCCATACCGTCTGCCGGTGTAAGCTGATACTTGCCGCCGAACGGCATCAATACTGAGCCTGCACCGATTGTTGAGTCAAACTTTTCTGACAAGCCTTTCTGTGAACATACATTGAGGTCTGAAAGTGTCTCTAACCACTTAGCCTTTACATCGGTTACAACCTTAGCGTTCATCACGCACTCGCCAGGAAGTACAACCTCGATATCTGTATTCTTTGTTGCACCGTTTGTATTTAAGAAATCTCTTGAAATATCACAGACTGTCTTACCTCTCCAGTTCATGACAAGTCTGTTTTCATCTGTTACAACTGCAACCTTTGTTGCCTCTAAGTTTTCTTCGTTTGCGTACTTGATGAATGTGTCAGCATCCTTTGCACGAACTACAACAGCCATTCTCTCCTGTGATTCGCTGATTGCAAGTTCTGTACCGTCAAGTCCCTCGTACTTCTTCGGTACCATATCAAGGTCAATCTTCAAGCCGTCTGCCAATTCACCAATAGCAACAGAAACTCCACCTGCACCAAAGTCATTACAACGCTTGATGAGTGTTGTTACCTTATTATCACGGAATAATCTCTGGAGCTTTCTCTCCACCGGCGGATTACCTTTCTGTACCTCTGAACCGCACTCTACAACCGAGTCCTCTGTATGTGCCTTTGATGAACCTGTAGCACCGCCGATACCGTCACGACCTGTACGTCCGCCAAGAAGAATAATAACATCTCCGTCTGAGGGAACCTCACGGATTACATTTGCCTTGGGCGCCGCACCGATAACCGCACCGATTTCCATTCTCTTTGCAACGTAGCCCTCGTCATAAATTTCCTGTACCTGACCTGTAGCAAGACCAATCTGGTTACCGTATGAGCTATATCCTGATGATGCCTGCTTAACGATTGTTCTCTGCATGAGCTTGCCCGGGATTGTTTCATCAAGTGTCTTTCTCGGATCACCTGCACCCGTTACACGCATAGCCTGATATACATACGAACGACCTGAAAGCGGGTCACGGATAGCACCGCCAAGACATGTTGCTGCACCGCCGAACGGCTCAATCTCTGTCGGATGATTATGGGTCTCATTTTTGAACATAATGAGCCAGTCCTCTTCCTTACCGTTAACCTCAACCGGCATTACGATTGAACAAGCATTAATTTCCTCTGACTCGTCAATCTCCTTTAAGAGTCCCTGCTTCTTTAACTGCTTAACAATAATTGTAGCCATATTCATAAGACAGATATTTCTGTCCGGTGAATATAAATCTGCCTTTGCAGCCTTGTATTCCTCATATGCAGCAGCAATTACATCCGCATACTTACCCTCATTAATTGTTACATTATTAATCTTTGTTGAGAATGTTGTATGACGGCAGTGATCTGACCAATATGTGTCAATCATTCTTAACTCGGTAACAGTCGGATTTCTGTTCTCTGTCTTTGCAAAGTATTCCTGACAGAATTTCAAGTCATCAATATCCATTGCAAATCCCATTTCTGAAAGGAAGTCTGCCATTGCCGCTTCATCCATATCGATAAAGCCATCAACTGTCTTTACATCAGCGGGATAATCTACTTTCATATCAAGTGACTCCGGCTTTTCAAGCGAAGCCTCACGCGCCTCTACCGGATTAATGAGGTATTTCTTTGCTTTATCCAGCTCTTCATCACTTACATCACCAATCAGGACATACACCTTTGCATAACGGACTCTCGGACGCTCCTTTGCTGTTAAGATTGAGATACACTCTTCACATGAAGCAGCTCTCTGGTCAAACTGTCCCGGAAGAAACTCTACCGCAAACACCTTTCCCTCCGGAATTTCAACCGTCTCATCATACGCACTGTCAACCGGCGGCTCTGAGAAAATAAGACCTCTTGCAGCCTCATACTCACTGTCGCTGATTCCCTCAACGTCATAACGGTTAATAATTCTGACATTTGTTAAACCCGTCATCGAAAGATTTTCTCTTAAATCTCCAAGCACTGACTTAGCTTCAATGTCATTACCCGCTTTCTTTTCAACATAAATTCTTCTTACGTTTTCCATTGCAAAAATTTCCTTTCAAAAATTATATGTAATTTTATAATTTACAGATTCAATCCCTTTAACAAGCCCTTGCCGCTGTCATCTATTTCAATCACAGCATACCGTGCATTTTCAAAGGTAAACAACCAGCTTTGCTCTGCCGTCAGTCCCAGCAAATGTGATATAATGTGTCTTGCTGTTCCAAGATGAGTTACCACTGCAACAGAGCCGCCTTTATGATTTGCTATAATCTTGTCCATTACATCATTTACTCTGCTCTGTACGCTTGCTGAGCTTTCTCCGCCCGGAACAGTATAATCAATCCAATTATCAATCCATTCCTTATATGCTTCAGGAGCTGACGCCTTTATTTCCTCAAACGTCATGTCATCCCACTCGCCATAATCACGCTCAATCAAAGCATAGTTCATTATAACCGGAGCCTTGCCGTAAGACGTTATCGTTGAAATCGCACGGCTTAACGGACTGGAATAAATCACATCAAGCTTTATATTACTAAGCCTCGCACACAATTCTTCTGCCTGTTTTTTTCCGTTTTCATTCAATTCTACATCCTTATGACCTACGCATGTGTGCCGGATATTCGAGTCCGTTTCACCATGACGTATAATATAAACAGTAGTCAAGCCTTACACCTCCGCAAATGATCACAAAAGACAATTAGCCTATATTACGCTTATTATATCATATTTTGTATCTACAATCAATAGAATATCTATAATTTTTTAGGCTTTTTTTATATTTTTTTTCTTCTAAAATACACCTTGACAAAAAGTAAATTTTGTGATATTATTTAATAAACATATGCGGGAGTGGCTCAGTGGTAGAGCGTCACCTTGCCAAGGTGAACGTCGCGAGTTCGAATCTCGTCTTCCGCTTAAAAAAATGCAGCCTTAAGGCTGCATTTTTTTATTGAAGATTCAGCGGAACCATGCTTTCAAGCGAGTCCCAGTAAAACACCCTGCAATTCACCTCATTATCCTCCACTGTAATTTCTGTTGTCGTTATTCTCTCTGTTATAACCCCAATCAACACTCCGCTATCATTATATTGTGCTGTTATCTTTACGCATTCTTTTTCAGGCGAGGGAGTGTTGGTTGGTGCCGGTTGTGCTGTAGGTTCAGCAGTAGGAAGAGATGTCGGTGTAGGCTCCGGAGTTAAAGTGGGTTCGGGAGTTGCAATTATTTCAGGAACGCTATACGCTTCAATCCATATATCATCTACTCCAATATCACTTCCCGCTGCTGACGAAAGCATAACACATGCAATACCGTCTTCATTTTTGTCGTAGAAATCCACACAATACATAGATGCAATTATATTATCGTAATACATCAGTACGATATCTGAGGATTTAGCATTAAAATCCATTATTGCAGCGATTTTATATATGCTTTTGTTACCTGTCGTTGTTTTAAGACCGGACGCTAAAAGCTTGTACTCACCATTTGTTCCTACATATAAATCATCTCCGACTTGCTTGAGTGCAATTGATTTTTTAGAAGTATCCGCATCCTTTACACTCGAAATCATAAACTCACCCTCAAACTCTGATTCACCCTGACGCAGCTGCATCTCAAATTCTGCAACAATCTTACTTTCAGTTACAAGCTTATCGCGGTTCAGATAAAATACTGCCTCTGTTTCGGAATTGTTAATCACTCTTACCAGACGTTTTTTAGGATTGTACGAGCCGTCTGCATGAGTTATTACCAACACATTTTCCGAATCGCCTTTCAACTTCCAGCCATTTATGTTCATTCTTCCGTTTAAGAAATCATTTCCCGATCCTAGTGCTTTTTCATCAAGCGTATCATGAAGAAAAGTGTTTTCACCTATATATTCATCACCCCGAATATTTAAAATCTGCTCAAAGCTTTCTCCCTGTACCCTGATCCATACACTCTTATCTGAATCCACGCTTATATTGCCGCTTGCAGCGTCATAATAAACACCGCTCGCAACCCTTTCAAGCGGTATGCCGTTAATATCGGTAACGGTAAATGCTTCTTCACTCACCAGACGTATCTGTGGCGGCAGATACATCGTTGTATTCGGCAAACTCACATAATCAAGCATGCCGCCCGATTCCACCACAACATCATAAAATTTAATTATATGTCCTAAAAGTGAGGAGGTTTCTGCTGTAAACTTACTATTATCTTTAGAAGTATCATCGTTAAGATGTGCAAATCCGTTTATTATTACAGTATTGTTTTCACCGGCATAATATCCCTCACCGGGACCAGCAAATTCATATTCCTTGTTTTTATCCGTATATGGACTGTTCTTTATTATTCCGTCGTGCTCAGTAAATATCTTTGGTATGGGTATAGCTTTTGTATCATAGCCCCAGTTAAAACCAAGATGCGGCGGTTGATTATAGCCTGTATTCTGCCACGCAATCGCCATACGATATGTCGGGTCATGCATTAAGGTATAAAGCTTATATGTACTTGGACAGGTTGTTGTAAATATCTGTAATGACTTATCGTCAAATGTCGGAAGAACAAGCTCCTCTCTCCAATCACCCAAAATATCCGCCTGGATTATGCAGTTTGCCTTTGTTCCGTTTATTGATTTACAATAATCTGCGACTAAAAGTGGAATTACTGTATCATCAAAAGCCATGTATTTTGAAATCGTTATATCATCATACATTTCACGAAGCAAATCACCATCCCAGTATATTGCAAAATTCAAGCCGCCCTGTGAATCAATCACATTTCCATATGCATCAAATGTCTTGCCGTTTGTATGAGTTTCTCCTCCTTTATAACGCGGATCAATATCGTCGCAGAGCACTCGTGTGGTGTCTCTGCCTGCAAATTCGCCCCATAAAACCTCACCCGTTCTTGCATCAAACATCGAACAGTTTGCATATGCAGTAGAATATTCATTCGTTTTCATAACCTCAAGTCCCGGACGTTCGAGGTCAAAATCGCTCATATGAATCGCATCACCATGTCCTAACCCTGTGGCATACAGCAGCTCGCCATTATGGTCGATTGCCATTGAGCCGTAAATTATCTCATCATAGCCGTCAAAATCCACATCTCCAACCGTCAGATTATGATTTCCCTGACCCTTACAAGCGAAATAGTTATTAGAATCAAAATCCCATACCATTTTGAGTTTATTGTCAACCAGTTTCCAGCACTGCATACCCGTCTTGCCGTAAATACCACGCGAAAATACAAATGCCGTTTCTTCGTCATCAACCTTTAGCGGCGTCATATGGAAAGACCAGGGCCGGTGCGTTATTGCCGTGCCTGTTGCCCAGCTTATAAGCGGGTCACGGCTAATTGTACCCTCCATCGGTACTTTATCAATCAATTTACCGTTTTCACCCTCAAATACTGCAATATATTCGGGACCTTTCTCAAAAAATCTATCGGCATAAATATTATCCCTGTAATTTGTAACACCGTCGCCGTCCATATCACCGACACTTACACCCGTACCATCAACAAAGTCATCACCTATACAGAGTACAATCTCACTTTTCCCGTCGCCATTAATGTCATATACTAGCAGAGGTGTTGTTCCGAGAAGATTCGGTCCTGCATTCATTGTCCATAAATGCTCGCCGTTGAGCTTATATGCTTCAATCAACGGATAATCATTCCCCTCAAATACATTTTCAGGCATACGGAACAATACAATCTCATACTCGCCGTCACCGTCAATGTCACCTACCGTACCGTCAGAAGCATAATAATCTCCCTTTTCGTACTGCTTGAGCGAAATCGTTATCGCACTCAGCGGATTGACTCCTACCTCTTTGCTTTCGTCCTTTTCAACTCCGTCAACAACGCTTTTTACTATATACTTTGAATCCATACCACCGTTGTTGTCAACAAAATTCGTACTTTCCATAATCGGCTGAGCATTTATTTTAACTCCGTTACGGTACACGTTATAGCCTGTTGAAACATCCTCAGTTCCGAGCCATCTCCATGATAAATACACATCATCCCTGCGCTTTGTTGCGATAAGTCCCCGGTCAAGATATTCCATTCTTCTTAACATATCAGGCTGATTATCAATCAGCTCTTGAGTTTTTATCGCCGATGACGGAAAAGTATTGTGCATTATATTATTTTCATCGATACTCATAAATCCGCCGCTTGAATTTGGGGTATTGTGGTTTATATATCTGATGTCTTTTATATCAAATGACGATGCCATTTTACCTGTCATGGTAAATGTAAAGTTTGAGACAAAGAATATTTCAGGTACTTCAAATGCCATATCATTCAACTGTACAAGTACTTCATCAGCTTCATCAAGAAATTTTACACTGTAACTGCTGTTATTTACATCAAAATCAATATCGACCTTATACCAGATCGACTTTTCAAAGCTATAATCAGCATTATTTCCGTCTGCAGAAACAGTTCCTTTTTCAGCATCAAAATCGATAATAAACGCCCTGTGATTCAATGTACTTCGGTCACTGTCATCACCCATTGCAAAGGACATCAACCCATTATGCATGCGTATATCAAACTGAAAACTGCCTTCTCCCATTACAGGATAATATGTCGCATTCAGGCAATATGAACCGCCAAACCCACCGTTTTTCTGTGCATCCGAAGTGAGCGAAAGATATTTTTCACTGTTTTCGCTTATAATATTTTTCGTTGCCGTTGCCGCACTTCCGACATAGCTCCAGTTCATAGACTCTGTAACATCCCATCCGTCCTCAGCTTCTGCAATAAATCCTTCGTCTATGTATATCAAATCATTCTCCTGTGCAATAACAGCCATAGAAAATAGCATTTGCAAGCAAAGCAGTATAACAGTCATTTTTTTCATTGTATCACCGCCTTTCCCTTCTTCCATATGCCCGTAAAATAGAATACCAGACCTATCACAAACGGAGTAAATCCTGCAAGTGCATCGCCTAACCAGAATCCTAAATACTTCATATCAAGCACTAATCCGAACAGTGCCGCAAGGCCTATTCTCATTATAATCCCGTCAAATATTGCAGTTGCAAAGTTTACCTTGTAGTTGCCACTACCGTTTAACAGTGCATTCATTCCCGACCGTGCCGCACTTCCGAAGAACAGCAGTACCACAACCGGTAAATACTCATTTACAAGGGTAAGAACTGATGCTTCGCCTGTAAAAAGTCCGAATATCTGCATCGGGAATACACATACCACAACCGAAAGGATAAACGCTGTTGTAAAAGTAATTGCAAAAATATTTAGTACAATGCTTATTACTCTCTTATACTTGCGTGCCGCAATATTCTGCCCTACCATGCTTGAGCCTGCGGTATTTAATGCGTTCGATAAAAGATTGCTTATAGAGCTGAACTTGTTTGCAATTCCGGCAAACGCCGACACTGCCACTCCGTAAGAATTAATCCACGAATTTACAAACAGCTTTGAGAAATGGATTGATGCACTCTTTATTGCCATTGGTGTTCCAAGCTTTACCAATGCAGACAACATTTTTTTATCCATTATCCAGAATTTTCTGAAATCAAGTGCATACTGTTCTTTATTTCTTATAAGAAGAACAAGACAGCTCACAAAGCTTACACCCTGACTTATTACTGTTGCAAGAGCTGCACCACCTGCACCCATATCCATCCCGGCTACAAATACAATATCTAACACTAGATTTAAAATTGCCGCAATGCTTATAAATATGAACGGATTTTTTGAGTCGCCCATGCCTCTTAACACTGCACTTACCATATTATATCCATATATAAAAATCAGTCCTGCGATAGATATTGTAGAATATGAAAGAGCCTCCGAAAACGCTTCTTTCGGTGCGTTCATAAGATGTAATATAGGTTCACGCAGAAACAAGCATACTACGCTTATAACCAATGCGCAAAGCATAAGAAACATAAACATCGTATTTACAAATCTCGCTATTTTTTCGCTCTGTCCTGCTCCTATGTACTGCGAAAGTATCACTTGCCCTGCCGCAGAAAAGCCCATTGCAACAAATGTCAAAAATCCCGATACATCACCGCCGACCGATACTGCCGACAATCCTACCTTTCCCATAACATGCCCCACGACAACCATATCAACCATATTATATACTATCTGCAACAAATTTGATGCTAATAGCGGCAGTGCAAAAAACGTTAATTGTTTAGTTATGTTTCCGCTTGTAAAATCCTTTATTTTCGTTTGCTGTGTCATTTTTTTACCCTCTTTCTGCTTCTATTATACTACTTTTACACCTAAAATGCAAATACTTTCACACAAAAAAGCAATCCGTAACCGGATTGCTTTTTTCTCTATTTAGAATATTCTTCCCAAGAGCTTATTTGACCTGTCGATAAACTTTGTCATCTGCTCACCCGTTAGCGGACTGTGACTTATCCTTGCAAGGTCATAAATATGCTCTACAAGCAATGTCCTGTCAGCACCGTCAAGTCCGTTAAGCTTTGCAATGAGTTCATTATTTTTGTTCAATACAAGTGTAAACTCATCCTTGAACATATCTGCCATTCCTGCCATCTGCTGACCGTAGCTTCGATACATTTCCTGCATTCTTCTCATCTGCTCACCAAGAAGAATTACTGCCGGAATATCGTTGCTCTTTAATGCCCTTACTTCAACCTTTAAGCTTTCGTCTCCCAACAGCTTCTTGACTTCCTCAGCCAGACTCTTGTCCTGCTCTTCTTCACTTGCCTTTTCGTCACCTGTTTCTGATAATGACGAGTCAATTCTCTTGAAGTTTATGCCCTCCTGCTTCATTTCAACAAAGCTGATGAAATGTGTGTCCATCATCGCAGGAAGTATCAGTGCATCAATACCCTGTTCTTTGAACATATTAATATACTGTGACTGCTGCTCTTCATTACTTACATAGTAAACCTCTTTCTTTTCCTTACCTGCAAGATAATCCTCTAATGTGATATACTTGCCGTCAAGGTTTTTATAGATTATATAATCCTTTACCTTATCGTAAAACTTCTCGTCACGCAGACAGCCGTACTTAATGAATACATTTATATCGTCCCAATACTTCTCATAATTCTCACGCTCATTATTATAAAGGCTCTTTAATTTATCTGCAACCTTTTTTGTGATGTGGGCAGAAATCTTTTTTACATAGCCGTCATTCTGCAAGAAGCTTCTTGATACGTTAAGCGGTAATTCCGGACAGTCAATTACGCCCTTTAACAGGAGCAGAAACTCAGGAATTACTTCTTTAACGTTATCGGCAACGAATACCTGGTTGTTATAGAGCTTAATTTCGCCATCCTGCGCCGCAAATTCGTGATTGATTCTCGGGAAATATAAAATACCCTTTAAGTTGAACGGATAGTCAACATTCAAGTGAATCCAGAACAACGGCTCATTGAAGTCCATGAATACGTTACGATAAAACTCCTTGTATTCCTCATCCGTACATTCTGACGGCTTCTTGCACCAAAGCGGTGTTGTTGTATTTATCGGCTTGGGTGCCTCCGGCTCTTTCTCGCTACCGTCTTCATTCTTTTCCGGCTCCTTTACTTCCTCCGGCATTTCAACATACACCTCAGTCGGCAAGAATGAGCAGTACTTATTTAAAATCTGACGTACCTTATATTCTTCTAAGAAATCGAGCGAATCCTCGGCAATATTGAGAGTTATTGTTGTACCTCTTTCCTCTCGTGTACCTTCACCCATTTCATATTCCATTGTACCGTCACACTTCCAGCTTGCAGCCTTTGCTCCCTCCTGATATGAAAGTGAGTCAATCTCTACGCTGTCTGCCACCATGAATGCACTGTAAAAACCTAATCCGAAATGACCGATTATCTGATTGCCGTCATTCTCCTTATCTTCCTCCTTATACTTTGCAAGGAAGTCACTTGCTCCTGAGAATGCGATCTGATTGATGTACTTATCAATTTCTTCAGCTGTCATACCGATACCGTTATCGCTTATTACAAGCTTCTTTGCGTTTTTATAAATTGATACCGTAACCTTATAATGCGGATCATCCTCAATCTTTGCTTCACCTATTCCCACAAGCTTTTTAAGCTTTGTTACAGCGTCACAGCCGTTTGAAACAAGTTCTCTTAAAAAGATATCCTTGTCTGAATAAAGCCATTTTTTAATTATCGGAAACAGATTTTCCGAATCTACTGAAATATTTCCTTTTGCCATTATAAATGCACCTCTTTTAATTTTTTCAATATAGCTATCTTACTACAATTTTTCCCATTTGTCAATACAAAATTAGCACTCTATAACATAGAGTGCTAATAATTTACATTTCATTAACAACTCAGATGTATCCGAACAGTCCTCTTACACTCACCTCGCCTGACGAAACTGATTTTTTCTCACCGTTTACCTCTACGATAAGCTCACCATTTTCGTTTACATCGACTGCCTTTGCATCAAATTTTCTGTCGGGATATATTACCGTCACATCACGTCCGATTGTCACGCATAAAACACGGTACATATCCATTACCGAGGCTATTCCCTTTTCAAGGAACTGCTTATACAGCGGCTCAAATTCGTTTATAAAATTACGGATAATATCCTCTCTTTTAAACTCTTTTCCCGATTCAAGCCGCATTGAGGTTGCTTTATCTGATAAATCCTCATCAAAAGATTGGTTGTTTACGTTTATTCCGATTCCACAGATAATGTTTCGCATTGACATTTCCGTGAGTATTCCGCATACCTTTTTTGTGCCGATTACAATGTCATTAGGCCACTTTATTCCGCAATCTATACCTATGGCACGCACGGCGGCTATACCTGCAATAAGCGTTACTTTTGATGCTTCTTCGGGTTTTATATCAGGCTTTAAGAGCAGTGACATAAATACCCCCTCACCCTCTTGCGAAGCCCATTCACGTCCGAGTCTGCCTCGTCCGTTGGTCTGGGTATCAGCAATGAAAAGCGTGCCGTCAGGCATATCTGTATTTCGCTTTGCCTCGGAATTGGTTGAATCGAGGGATTTGAACCATCTGATATTTCTGCCGATGTATTCGGTTGTAAGATTATTTACTATATTATTTATATCCATAATTACTCTTTGAACTTTCAAGGGACGTCCGAAAGGCCGTCCCTTGTATCTTTATTCTGCCATCCACACGTCAAGCGGCTGTCCGTTGCTGTTCCAAAGGAACACCTTATCCGGCATAAACAATATACTCTTACCCTGTGCCGCATCAAATGACTCTACCTGCTCAAGTCTGCCGTTATCATCGTATGCCACCGCATAAATAACCGCATTTTCAGGTGCATTTTCCGACTTGATAATTGCCGCAACACCGCTTCCGTATTTTACGCTGAGCTTAGGCACTGTATCATCTTCGGGAGTTATTGTTTCAACAACTATATCATCAATATAGAGATTACCCGAATTGTTATTGGCACTGCCCCATAATACCGGGAACATTGCTGCATTATCGGTAAATATCTGTGTACCGTTTGTTGATAAAGTTCTTGTGTAACCGCTATCAGTTCTCTCAATAACCACCTTAACAGTATTCCAGGTTGAGCCGTCAGCTGTAATATTTGCCGAGGTTGCTCCCTGCTCTGTTGTAGTATTGCCTACGAAAAGTCCGTTAGCTGAATCTGCCTTAACCTGCATTGTCAATTCAACTGAGCCGCCCTCCGGAACTGTCGGAGTTGTAATCTCAACTCTCGGACCTCTGTTTGATGATGTAAACTTACCATTCATAAGCTTTAATGCCTGTGAACCATCTACTCCGCTGCCCGATTCAATCGCCGCACCTGTTGAATAGTCCGCACCTGAGCCTCTTACACCGATATGTACTGCAATTCCGTCTATATCAATATATGAGGTCTGTGTGCTTGCCAGAAGGTATCTGATAACCTCGGGAGTTTCGGTGTTGAAGTCGATTACCTTTCTCGGCTCCGGTGTCGGTTCCGGAGTAGGAATCGGAGTAGGATCCGGCTGTGATATTTCGACATCTGCCACTGTAAAGGAAGCATTGTCCGCCGCCGAACCATTTGTCAGCATCAGCTTGTTTCCTACATAAGTAAGATACATTCCCGTTTCTGTAAGGCTCTCGAATGAAATCATTGCTTCATTGCCGTTTAATGCCTTACGGGTAATAAATGTCATTGCTGACGCAGCGGTGTTATCGTAGTCCTGTGTGAGAACAACCTCTGTGCCGTCAGCCTTGATGTATAAGCCCGGCTTATTGTATGCCTGCAATGATACATAGCTTGTATCAATTGCACTTGCCTTGCCCTGTACTATTTCCCACTCTGTATTTGTTCCATCCTGCTCGCCTACTCTTACCACTCTTTCAAGCGGATATGATGCGTCTGAAAGCGGATTTACAAAAGCATCGTGACCTAAATAAAGTCCGTCATATGTTGTAATCATTGTTGCAGTTCCGCTGATACCGGTTGAAAGCTCTTCCATTGTATCAATTGTACCGTCTTCATTGAATACAACCTCCTGGATATTGGCAACTCTTCTATAGCCTGAACCTCCCGGAAGCGCACCGTTATGGTAGATAAAGTATGTCTTTCCGTTAAAGTCAAATACCATACCGTGACTTGTATTTGAAGTAGCATTAGCACTCATCATAAGATTTTCATAATCCCAGCTGCCGCTCATAACATCATCTGTTGTAGCGTATGCCCACTGCTCTCTCCAGTCCTTGGCAAAGAACATATAATACTTGCCCGTATAGTTACCGTTTTCGTCCATTCGTCTGTAAAGCGACGGTGCTTCTGTATATGTTCCTTCAAGATTATTGAAAGTTACTGTTTTGATATCAGCATTTGTAATCTTGCCGTCACCGCTGACATCCTTAACACTTACCATATCTGGATTAAGCTCACAGGTATATGCGATACTGTTACCCCACGCCATATAGATTCGGTCGTTGCCGTCTGCATCCTTTTCAATCCATAAGGTCGGGTCAATATCGTTCCATGTGCTTGTGTTTTCAGTTGTCATTGTCTGACCGTTTATAAGCGGTGTTACGCTTACATTTGTGAACGGTCCCGTCGGGCTGTCCGACGTTGCAACACCGATACACTGATAACCGCCGTAGGTGCTGTTTGCCCAGGTACAGTAATATAAATAGTATTTATCATTGTACTTCATCACCTGACCTGCCCATGCGGAATCCGAGCCGCCTGCCCATGATACAGTTGACTTATTCACCTTAAATACCGATCCGTGATATTCCCAGTTGACCAGATCCTTTGATGAATAGCAAAGATATTCGGGAATGTTGTATGAATCGTTCGTTGATACATCGTGCCCCACATAGAGATATACCGTATCACCGTCAACCAATACTGACGGGTCGCCGCCATATGTGATTGCACCCTTTTCATCAAAGCCTGCAATTGGGTTACCGTTTTCGCTCTTTGTAATCTTTACTGCCTCGGTAGCCTCTGCCGGTAATGATTCAAGATATGCAGCACACTGATTTATTTTCTTTGCAAACTGCGTCTTATAGTTATTGTCAACACCTGTCATAACAAGTGCCTTTTCACCGCCGTTTTCATCCTCATCAAAGCCTGCCAATACAAACATTTCCATTGTATCGCCTGCCTTGTAGAACTCGTACTTATCCTCATCGCCGTCAGCTGTAAATTTAAGTGTCACTGTATAGTCGCCGTCAAACTCCCATGTACCTTTCTCTCCGCCGATTGTGCCGTCGCTTAAAAGTACAACCTCACTTGACATAACAGGAGCGTCTGCACCTCTGTACGCCTCTGCCTGATCAACCTTTGTACAGCCGTCCATTATAGTATGACCTACTGAACAGAGATTCCATGTACCGCAAAGCATTTGCTGAGGAATTGTCTGCACCTTTTCACCCTCATATACAAGCGGTGAAACTACAGGCCAGCCTGATGAAGTCCAGAGCATCTTTCTTACCTGCAAGTATGCAGTTGCATCAATTATCTTTCTCGAATGCTGTACATAGTACCAGTTGCCGTCATCATCGTGCAATACAGAGTTATGTGCATTTCCGTAATAGGTTGTTGAACCCAGGTTATATGAACCGATAAGCTTATAGCCCCAAGGTTCCGATCTGTCTGACTGCTCAAGATATGTTACACCAACTCTGTTTCCGTTTGCATCAACAAAGCGTCTGTCAGAATTGCTTGCTAATACCTCATCCATTGCAACATCCGTTCTTGCCATACGCGCATTGTAGTTTGAACCGAGCCAGCCGTATGATGTAAGCATATATGTATATCCGTCATTCACATTCTTAAAGGTGAATGGTCCCTCCGGTCCCATCACACCGTTTGGTGTTTCAAACAGCTTCTTACCGAAGTTCTTGCTACTCGAAAGAATTGTCGCATCTGATGTGTAATCAATACCTGCAATTGTTCCGTCTGCGTTAAGCTGCGCTCCGTGAATACCCTCCCAGAACGAACCCCAGATGAAATACACCTTGCCGTTTTCCTTATAAATATTTGCATCAATTGCGTTTGTTTTGTAGCCGGTTGCTTCCACTGATGCAAGCACTACGCCGCAGTCAAGGTACTCTCCGTCCCATAATCCCGGTGACTTTGCCTTGACAAGTGAAATTACCGAGTTTCTGCCGCCAAGTCCGCATGAAACAGATAAATAGAACCAGTACGGGTACTCGTCACCCTCTACATAAAGTAAATCCGGTGCCCAGTATGTACCGTTTGCTGTTGTATTTGAATAATTTGTTTCAAGGAAGGTCTTTGCCTTTTCCGGCACTGTGATTGTACCGTTGTAATCCTTCTTTACCCAGTTTACCAAATCGTCCGATTCAAAGATAAGGTTATGTGATGAATATGCATAATACTTTTTACTTACCGGATCTCTGAAAATAGTCGGGTCATGTGCACCGTAGGTCGGGTCGTCATTTACGTTTTCGTAAACCTTTCCTGTCGGGAATTGTACATCTGCTCCGACAGGAATTGAACCAGCATTAAGGTTCTCACCTGTATTTTTATCAATCAAAAATACAGAAATATCTCCGTAAATCGGCACAGTACTTGAATCTATGGTTGTTGTATATATAGCAGTTTCACCGCTTGCCACCCGTACCGCACCGAGTTCTTCTTCATAGGAAATACTTTCCGTCGATTCACCACTTGAACTATTTATCGCTATAACCGCCTGAAATTCCGTATCAATAAGCTTATAATTTGTTATCTCTATTTCCGCTGTTACAGTCTGTCCCGGTGCAGCCGCAAAAATCTTCTTGCCGTTCTCATCCATAAACTTTGTTTCAATGAAATAACGGTTGTGCTGTGCGATAAGTGCATCATTTCTGTCTGTCTTATCTGCAAGAATGCCGATTTCATCCTCAGTTAATGCAGAGTTATAAATCTGGAAATTATCAATCATGCCGTCATAATATGCGTCTGCCGAATATGCTGATTTACCTAAGTAGTTACAGTCACTTTCACCTGTATAGTCGAGGTCAAGCGTGAAGTTTGTATTCGTAGCACGCAATTCGCCGTTTATGTACATCTTTGCAGTGTTGCCACTTCTTACGATTGCCGCATGATTCCACTCATTAAGATTGAAATAATCTGCACTCTCATCCGTTGTTGTCTGAATGGTGTTACCTGCATTTGTGTCAAACTTCGGTGTCCATGCATTATTTGACAGGAATATGTTCTTAAAATCCGCTGATGTTGCGTCACCCTTTGCAAGGTCAAACACTCTTGTCCACCAGGTTTCTGATGCAGGATTTACATCTACTGAAATAGTGAAATCTCCCGTAAGTCCTGCTGTGAGGTTGTCTGCAAGCTTTACATACTGGCTTGATGACTGTGTGAGCTTTACAGCCTTTCCGTTTACCTCATCTCTCTCCTCAAGAGCTGCACCGTTCATAAGTGAATATGAATGTGTGTCGTTTCCGTCAAAGGTATATGAAATTACAGGGATTTTCCCCTCTACCGACGGTGCAGCCGTTACCACAGGAAGTACCGAAGCTACAGCACTTAACGCAGTAACAACTGCAATTGCACGCTTTGATAATCTTTTCATTTTCTCTCTCCTTAATTATATATCCAAATTTATTTTCTTTTGTTTTTCAAGGAATATAATCTTTAATTTTCCTATAATATACTTATATAATATTATATCAAATTCTCCGTTATTTGTAAAGATATTTTATATATTTTTTTGGAGGGTGTTACAATGAAAAAAACATTCTTTATACTCACAGTCGTAACCGTTATCATCTCAACTGCTGCCGGGGCATTTTTTCTGATGTCTATTATGCCGTCGGAGGAAATCAAATCATATCTAAACGAATTTCTTTGGAATATCAAAAGCAGTTCAAACTACGAAAATATATTCCATAATTCACTTAAAGAATGGTATCTTACACTTGCTGCCCTGACTGTATGCGGATTTTTCAGACCCGGTGTAATTCTTTCCCTGATTATCACTGCACGAAAATGCTTTATATGTTCATTTTCAATAGCCTCGTTTATGTTTTATTACGGAGCAAAAGGAGTGTTGGATGCATTTATTATCGCTCTTCCATTTATGATATCACTGACAAGCCTGACACTCATGTGCAGTGCCGCCGCCACGCTTGCATTCACACCCGAACGCACAGACAAGTATATTATCCGCCCATATATGATACTCTCGCTGACAAGTGCCTTAACCTTTCTTGCTTCCGCTTTGACAGAGGGATACATTGTGCCGCCTCTTCTGATGCTTTTATCTGCCCCGATATAAACGTAACGAAAATGTAAAAAATTGTTTTACTTTGAAAGAAAAAAATATATTTACTTTTAAAAAAAATATGATATAATAGTACATAAGATAAAACAACGGATAAAGGAGCAATTCAAATGGATACTATTGCATACGTCAATGAATATACTGCTTTCATGACGGACGTAGCCAACAAGTCACAAAATACAGTAGAATCATACCGCAGAGATATAATGCAATACATAACATACCTTAATTCCAATAACCTCTGTAAGGTCACAGACGCCACAAAAAAAACGGTACTTACATATCTTATATCACTACAGAAAAGTGGCAAGGCAGATTCAACAGTATCCCGTGCACTTGCATCACTTAAATCATTTTACATTTATCTTGTAAGTCAGGGCTCGGTTACTTTGGACCCCACCGATAAGCTTGAGCCGCCCAAGGTACAAAAAAAACTGCCACAAATCCTCAGTGCTGCAGAAATTGACAGATTACTGTCTGCTCCTGCCTCCGACGACAGTAAGAGCATACGGGACAAGGCAATGCTTGAGCTGATGTATGCTACAGGAATCCGCACATCCGAGCTTATTAATCTCAATCTTAGTGACATTAATCTTGCTATGAGCTTTATCAGGTGCAAGAGTGCCAAGAAAGAGCGAATCATACCCATCGGACAGGCAGCCAATAAAGCTATGGAAATATATCTCAGCCGAACCCGGAGTGATATGATTAAAAACAACACTCAACAAGCTCTGTTCGTAAACATTAACGGCGAACGTCTTACAAGACAGGGATTCTGGAAGATAATAAAGCATTACGGGGCAATCTCTGAAATCGAATCAGAAATCACTCCACATATACTCCGGCACTCATTTGCTGCTCATCTTGTACAAAACGGTGCAGACCTTAACAGCATCAAAGAAATGATGGGACATGCTGATATTTCATCAACACAGATTTATTCACAGCTTATTGATTCAAAGCTTCGCAGCGTCTATAATCAGGCTCATCCCAGAGCATAAAATCAGTATCAAACAAAAATCCGCCATAGCATCGCTTTGGCGGATTTTTCTGTCAATAATTATAATTACCTCTTATTCCCTGTATTGCATAATAATCATAATGTTTATCAATTCTCAAAACTAATTCTTCTCCGTTTTCAAGCTCTGCAATTCCGTAATAATACCCTTTTGTGATATACATATCAGTGTCAAGCTCAGGATTTCTCATTCTTTCAAGCATTTCCTCGTCCGCATATTCGTAGCTTGCTGTTTCTATTTTATCAAGCGACGTACTATCCTGAATACTTCGGTATAATCTGACTGCCTTTATCCTTTGCATGTACTTCTTATCATCTTCTAATTCCCATATACACTTATCCGTCTCCGAATTGCCTTTGGTCAGATAAATCTTCTCAATCTGCGACATATCTTCTTCTATGGTGAAATCATAGTCACCTATTCTTTCATAAAAACCCACCAAAAGATTTTGTTTTATGCCTATGTACATGACATTATCCTTTATCTTGTAGGTATTTCCCACATATGCCGATGCACTGTTTCCTATACTCCCAATAACTCTGACATCATTATCTGTAACATACACGATTTGCGGATGCAGTATCTGCGGGCTTTCACACTTTGAAAAACCGAACAATCGCCAGCCATGCCTGCAAGATACAAACACAACTAAATTCAGAGCTATAAATCCAAGCAATACTGCAACTACGATTTTGACAACTTTTTTCACCAAATTACTCCCCCATACGTCTGTATTCAGACGGTGACATTCCGAAAAGCCCTTTAAAAATCCGTGTCATATGTGCAACCGAAGAAAAGCCTTGCTCCTCCGCTATCCTTGACAGTGATTTATTGGTTGTTTTTAATTTATTTTCGACCGTCCTTATTCTTATCATATTCAAATATTTTAAGAATGTCTGTCCGGTTGTTGAGCGAAACAGCTCACAAAATCTGGATTTACTCATATGTACATGCTCAATTACATCATCCAGACCAAAGCTTTCATCCGAATAATTTGCATGTATGTATTTAAGCGCTGCCTGCATTTCAGGTCTTAATACCAGAGTTTGCGATGCAACAACAACAGATGCTTTTGGCAGCAGTTCTTTAATATACTCAAGAAATTGTACTATATAAAATTTCATCAATTTTTCCGATACAGGAGACACCTGCTCACTATAGCGGCATATCTCAAAAAAATATTCCGCAACTCTTTTCCTTTCTGCTGCTTCAAGACGGATTAAGCAGGTGGGAATACCATCAAAAAGATACTGTATTTCCGATTCGTCCAATAAGCCTGTCAGATTTTCCGGCGAAACATTTAAAATACATTTGGTTATACTTTCGCTTTTTGTTACTGAATAATGAGTATAATACGGCTTAATTATAAGCAACTCACCGGGCTTTACCGATATTTCTTTGCCGCTTATATAAAAAATCCGCTCACCCTCGCTGAGCATATATATCTCATAACCGTTATGATACTGTTGCCCAAGCATATCCCATGATTTAATTTTTGTATTATATTCCGCCTGAATACATTCCACCGGCTGATAGAATATTCTGAACATATTTACTTCTCCCACTGTTTTTATTAGTTCTATTTTACACCTTTTAATGCAATATTGTCAATAGCTTTGTAATTTTTTGTTTTTACGACGCTTTTTTCATGAAAAATGACGTTTGTATATTTTTCGGTTAAATATTGACCAAGGCGAATAATTATGCTATAATAAACAGGAAAAGGTTCATTTTATGGACTCAATAAGGAGGAAAAATGTTATGGGTTTAACTTTAACTGAAAAAATATTATCAGCTCATCTTGTCGAGGGTGAGATGATCAAGGGCAGCGAAATAGGTATCCGTATTGACCAGACTCTTACTCAGGATGCTACAGGTACAATGGCGTATCTTGAATTTGAGGCTATGGGAGTTCCGAGAGTAAAGACTGAGCGTTCGGTAGCGTACATCGACCACAACACTCTTCAGAACGGATTTATGAATATGGACGACCACCGCTTTATAGGCTCAATTGCAAAAAAGCACGGAATTTATTTCTCACGTCCGGGTAACGGAATCTGTCATCAGGTTCATTTAGAGCGTTTTGGTGTACCCGGTAAGACTCTTATCGGCTCGGATTCACACACTCCGACAGGCGGCGGTATCGGTATGATTGCTATCGGCGCTGGCGGTATGGACGTTGCTGTTGCAATGGGCGGCGGCACATACTATATTACATGTCCCAAAGTTGTTAAGGTGAACCTTACAGGCAAGCTTTCACCTTGGGTTGCTGCTAAAGACGTAATTCTTGAGGTATTAAAGAGATTATCCGTAAAGGGTGGTGTTGGCAAGGTTATTGAGTACTGCGGCGAAGGTGTTAAAACATTATCAGTCCCCGAACGTGCTACAATCACTAACATGGGTGCAGAGCTTGGTGCTACAACATCAATATTCCCGTCAGATGAGATTACTCTTTCATTCTTAAAGGCACAGGGTCGTGAGGATGTATGGACTGAGTTAAAGGCTGACGATGACGCTGTATATGATGAGGTTGTTGAAATTAATTTGAGCGAGCTTGTTCCGCAGGCTGCATGTCCACATTCACCGGATAACATCAAGACCTGCGAGGAGCTTGGTGCAATGAAGATCGATCAGGTTTGTATCGGTTCATGTACAAATTCATCACTTCTTGATATGTTAAAGGTAGCTCATATTTTAAAGGGCAAGACAGTTCACCCTGATGTACAGCTTTCAATCGCTCCGGGTTCAAAGCAGGTACTTAACATGCTTGCAGAAAACGGTGCGTTGGCTGATATGATTGACGCAGGTGCAAGAATTTTAGAGAGTGCATGCGGTCCGTGTATCGGTATGGGTCAGTCACCGAACTCAGGCGGTATTTCATTAAGAACATTCAACCGTAACTTTGAGGGACGTTCAGGTACTGCTGACGGTCAGATTTATCTTGTATCACCGGAATTAGCTGCCGCTTCAGCTATCACAGGTGTTTTGACAGACCCAAGAACATTGGGCGATATGCCGGAATTTGAGTTGCCGGAGAAGTTTACAATCAACGATAACATGATTGCACTTCCGGTTGATGAGGCTGACATGGATAGTGTGGAGATATTGAGAGGTCCGAACATCAAGCCGTTCCCGACATCGGAGCCGTTAGCTGAAACAATCAGTGCAAAGGTAAGCTTAAAGGTTGAGGACAACATCACAACAGACCACATCATGCCGGCAGGTGCAAAGATTCTTCCGTTACGTTCAAATATTCCGGAGATTTCAAAGTACTGCTTCGCTGTATGTGACGAGAGCTTCCATGACAGAGCTTTAGAGATGGGCAAGAGCATTATCGTAGGCGGTTCTAACTATGGTCAGGGTTCATCAAGAGAGCATGCCGCACTCGCTCCGTTATACCTTGGTGTTAAGGCTGTTATCACAAAGTCATTTGCCCGTATTCATATGGCTAACCTCATCAATGCAGGCATCGTGCCGATGACATTTGCAAACGAGGCTGACTATGACAGAATTGACCAGAATGACGAGCTTGAGATCAAGAACATCACAAAGCAGATTGCTGAATCGGATACAATCAAGGTAACTAACGTTACAAAAGGCTTTGATTTCGACTGCTCGGTATCATTCTCAGACAGACAGAAAGCTATGCTCTATGCAGGCGGACTTCTTAACTATACTAAGGAGCTTAATTCGTAAGTATTTCAAAAAGGCGAAGCCATTGGCTTTGCCTTTTGTATTTTTCGACTTGATAATTCAACTGATGTATGATATAATTAAATCAATAAATTAAAATTTGCGAGGCAAACACCATGAAAGTAAATTTTTATGAATCGGCTGATGATAGTTTTTTAAAATTTGCAGTCATCATTTCAAAATCCAATGGAAAATGGGTATTCTGTAAGCACAAAGAAAGAAACACATACGAAGTACCCGGCGGTCACAGAGAAGATAACGAAAGCATATTAGACTCAGCCAAAAGGGAATTACACGAAGAAACCGGAGCTATCGAATTTGAAATAAAACCCGTTTGCGTCTATTCCGTCACAGGGAAAAACAGAGTTAACGAAACCGGAGATGAGTTATTTGGTATGCTCTACTTTGCAGATATAAAGTCATTTAAACAGGAACTTCATAGTGAAATAGAAAAAATTGAATTATTTGACGAACTGCCAACATCGTGGACATATCCGCTTATTCAACCAATTTTAATTCAAGAATATATAAGACGCTCGGAATTGTAATTTATGAGAGGTATTTTTATGGTCACACCACAAAATGGAAAAAGGATTTCCAAAACAGATACATACTTAAATTGTGCAGAGGTTTTTGCATACAGAAGCACTTGTATTAAGAGAAAATACGGTGCCGTTATAGTTAAAGATGATGTTGTCATTTCAACCGGATATAACGGCGCACCCAGAGGATTTGATAATTGCTGTGATTTAGGGAAATGCACCCGAATTGAACGAAACATGCACCAAGGCGACGGATATGGAATATGCCGTGCTGTTCATGCGGAGGCTAATGCTTTACTAAATTGCTCTCGTCAGCAGACGATTGGTGCAGATTTATACTTAACAGGCGTGAATCCGTCTGATAATTCCATTCACAGAGCGAAACCATGTCCATTATGTGCAAGGATGATTATTCAGGCGGGCATAAATAATGTTATTTTAAGAATTGGCGATGGTACGGATGATTATATTACTATTCCGGCAACAGATTTAAAATGGGT
Organism: Clostridia bacterium; assembly: GCA_045542415.1. GTDB lineage: Bacteria > Bacillota > Clostridia > UBA1381 > UBA1381 > UMGS1958. Next base: position 62,121 of record JAZQKZ010000008.1, on the reverse strand, counting down.
ACAGGATATTGGCAACTAACAAATATAGGTAGGCAATATAGCTTACCCATATTTTTTATCAACAAAAAAGGTCTGCATATGCAGACCTATATTTTATAAAATCTCAACCGCAGCTTTCTTGTTTTCCTTACTTGCTGCAGCCTTGACAACAGTTCTGATTGCCTTAGCAATTCTTCCCTGCTTTCCGATAACCTTACCCATGTCACCCTCGGCAACTCTGAGTTCTAAGGTTATTGTATCATCATCGTTGTCGATCTGCTTTACAGAAACCTGTTCCGGATCGTCAACCAGAGCCTTGGCAATTATCTCCAAAACTTCATTCATCTGTACAGTGCCCTCCAATTAGATAATATTTGACTTCTTTAAGAGAGCCTTTACAGTATCTGTCGGCTGTGCACCGTTGCTGATCCACTTCTTAGCTGCCTCAGCATCGATGTTTACTGTTGCCGGATCTGTTAACGGGTTGTAAGTACCGATTTCCTCGATAAATCTACCGTCTCTCGGATATCTTGAATCTGCTACTACTACTCTGTAGAACGGAGCCTTCTTTGCACCCATTCTTCTTAATCTGATCTTAACTGCCATGTTAATTTCACCTCCATAAAAATTTCATGTGTATATAATAAGCTTTTTTGCTTTTATAACTAAGTTATCTTCTCTTTCGCAAGTGCTTGAGCATTCTTGACTGCTTTCCGCCCGTGAGCTGCTTCATCACTTTCTGCATTTGTTCAAACTGCTTTAAAAGCTGATTTACATCCTGTACTCTCGTACCGCTTCCCTTTGCAATTCTCACCTTTCGGCTTGCACCGATAATTTTCGGATTCTGCCTTTCTTTCTTTGTCATGGATTGTATGATTGCCTCAATATGGAGCATTCTCTTTGCGTTCTCCTCTGTATCAACCTGATCAAGGAGCTTTCTGTCCATTCCCGGCAACATTCCCAATATCTGAGAAAATGAACCCATTTTCTTAATCTGCTTCATCTGCTCAAGGAAATCGTCAAGGTCAAACTGCTGTGTTCTTAACTTTGCCTCAAGCTCTGCCGCCTTTTTCTCGTCGATAGTCTCCTGTGCCTTATCGATAAGAGTCAGCACATCACCCATGCCGAGGATTCTTGATGCCATTCTGTCCGGATGGAACTGCTCTAAATCTCCAAGCTTCTCACCCACCGACGCATACTTTATCGGCTTGCCGGTTACCTGCTTTACAGATAACGCTGCACCGCCTCGTGTATCACCGTCAAGCTTTGAAAGAATCACACCCGAAACGTTAAGCTTTTCATCAAATGTTTTTGCAACAGTTACAGCATCCTGACCTGTCATTGCATCAACCACCAACAAAGTCTCTGTCGGATTGGTCTCAAGCTTAACTCGCTGAAGCTCAATCATCAGCTCTTCATCAATATGAAGACGACCTGCCGTATCCAGGATTACCGGATCATTACCATGTGCAACCGCATATTTTACAGCTTCTTTTGCAATAATCTGCGGGGCAACCTCTGTCCCCATTGAGAATACCGGAATGTCAATCTGCTTTCCAAGCACCTCAAGCTGCTTTATAGCTGCCGGTCTGTAAACGTCACACGCAACCATAAGCGGACGCTTTTTCATAGTTTTTGAAATATTTAATGCAAGCTTTGCTGTTGCTGTTGTTTTACCTGCACCCTGCAAACCGCACATCATAAAGACTGTCGGACCGCTTTCAGCAAATCTCAGCGGTTCAACCTCGCCGCCTATCATCTGTGTAAGCTCGTCATTTACGATTTTAACAAGCTGCTGTGCCGGTGTCAGCGATTCCATGATTTCCTCACCCAGAGCCTTCTCTGAAATCACCGCAACAAATTCCTTTACTACCTTGAAGTTAACATCCGCCTCAAGTAAAGCAAGCTTTATTTCACGCATTGCGTCCTTAATATCCTTTTCGGTAAGTTTACCCTTACCGCGCATTTTTTTGAATACGCCCTGCAGCTTATCGCCAAGACTTTCAAATGCCATTATTAACTTGCTCCTTTCCGGTCAGATTTCTGAGGACAATTTCGCCGATAAAATCTTAAGCGTTTTTATTTCTTCCTCATTTCCCTCAAGACTGTCAATTATAGCATTCATTTCTTCAATTCCGGCACTTATATCCAGAAAACGTCTTGCAAGTCCAAGCTTTTCTTCATATTCACTCAACTGCTTTTCGCCACGCTTGATATTGTCCCTCACACCCTGACGGCTTATACCGGATTCATCGGCTATCTCAGCCAGTGATAAATCCTCGTTATAATACATGTCCAATGCTGATAACTGCTTATCAGTTAACAGCTGACCGTAAAAATCCATCAGCATGGAAATTGTTAAATCCTTTGCCATATCAACACCTCTGTAAAGGTCAATCACTTAACAGTCATTAGTATATCGTATTTTGTGCCGTTTGTCAAGCTTTTCATAAAAAAAAGATATACAAAACATCCAAACTTTTTATTTCTTTATTGGATGTTTTTCACAATTAATCGATTTTAATATTTAAAAAGCTGTATTTTACTAAAATATTATTAGCTTTTTTAGCTCTTACCTCTTGTTTTTTATTCCAAAATGAGGTATAATGATATGTAATAATGCTTTATGAAAGGATAAACTGTTAGTATGAAAATATATAATACAATGACAAGACAGAAGGAAGAGTTTATTCCGCAGGATCCCAACAACGTAAAGATGTATTCATGCGGTCCTACTGTTTACGATTATTTCCATATTGGTAACGCAAGACCGTTTATTATTTTTGATACAATGAGACGTTATCTTGAATATCGCGGTTACAAGGTAACATTCGTTCAGAATTTTACAGATATCGACGATAAGATGATTAAGCGTGCCAACGCCGAGGGAATCACCGTCAAGGAACTTGGCGAACGTTTTATTGCTGAGTATTTTGAGGATTCTCACGCTTTAGGTATCCGCGAGGCTACAATTCACCCAAAAGCTACGGAGAACATTGACGCTATTATTGAAATCGTTTCAAAGCTCATTGACAACGGCTATGCTTATGAGACTAACGGCAATGTTTATTTCTCAACAAAGAAGTTTGCTGAATACGGTAAGCTTTCAAAGCAGCCTTTAGAAGATCTTGAGGCAGGTGCCAGAATTGACGTCAATGACGAAAAGCGTGATGCAATGGATTTCGCACTCTGGAAATCACAGAAACCGGGAGAACCTGCATGGGAAAGTCCCTGGGGCATGGGCCGTCCGGGCTGGCATATTGAATGCAGTGCTATGGCAAATAAGTATCTCGGCGAGACAATAGATCTCCACAGCGGCGGTCAGGACTTAATCTTCCCCCACCACGAGAATGAAATTGCCCAGAGTGAATGTGCCAACTGCAAGCCATTTGCAAACTACTGGATGCATAACGGTTATATTAATATAGATAATAAGAAGATGAGCAAGTCGCTCGGAAACTTCTTTACTGTCCGTGACATCAGAGAGAAGTATGACAGCGAGGTTATCCGTTACTTCATGTTAAGCGCTCATTACAGAAATCCGATCAACTTTGCCGATACATTAATGGAGCAGGCAAAAGCTTCGGTTGAGAGAGTTTATACCTGTATCGAAAACCTTGAGTTCCTTTTAAAGAGTGCCGAGGAAAAGGATATGTGCGAAAAGTGCAGTACAGTTTCGGCTAAGCTTGACGAGTATAAGCAGAAGTACATCGACGCTATGGATGATGACTTAAACACTGCGGGTGCAACTGCTGCTATATTCGATATAGTTTATCTTGCAAACACTGAAATTACCGCTGAAATGCCCAAGGCTGTTATTCAAAAGACAATTGATCTTATCCGTGAACTTGGTGATGTTTTAGGCTTATTCAACAAGTCAACCGCCAAGTCGCTTGATGAAGAGGTAGAGGCACTCATTGAAGAGCGTAACGCAGCCCGTGCCGCAAAGGACTGGGCAAAAGCGGATGCTATCCGTGATAAATTAAAGGAAATGAACATTGTTTTAAAGGATACTCCCAACGGTGTTCAGTGGAGTATTGCCGAATAATGTTTGATTTTAAATTTGAAAACGCAAATCCCCGATTAGCCGCACCGCTGACGCTGGCTTATATCGGTGATGCGGTATGGGAAATTTATGTACGTTCACGAATTATTGACGAGCATGCTGATATGCCTGTAAATAAGCTTAATCGCCATGTTGTAAAATTCGTCAAGGCTGAGGGACAGTGCAACGCAATCCATGCTATTGAAGAACAGCTTACGGAGGATGAGCTGAGTACTTATAAGCGTGGTCGTAATGCAAAATCCTATACCACAGCAAAAAATGCAAGCCTGCGTGATTACCGTCACGCAACAGGCTTTGAGGCTCTTCTGGGTTATGTATATTTAACCGGCGACAAAGAGCGTTTAAACGAGCTGATGGAATCAGCATATAAAGCAGTTATAGATGCAGCGGATTAAATTCGCTTCTATATATTTTCAATGGTAAATTTTTAAGGAGGACATAAAAATGGACGAAAAAAGAGTCATTGAGCTTTCCATTATTGCCAACAAGGTGCGCAAGCACGCTTTAACAGGTGTTCACGCAGCACAGTCAGGTCATCCGGGCGGCTCACTTTCAATCGCAGACGTACTTACATTACTCTACTTTGAAGTAATGAAGAACGATCCCAAGAACCCCAAGGACGAGATGAGAGACCGCTTTGTACTTTCAAAGGGTCACACAGCTCCGGCACTTTACGGAACATTAGCTGAAAGAGGCTACTTCCCTGCTGAGGATATCGCCGGTTTAAGACACATCGACAGCTACTTACAGGGACATCCTGATATGACAAAGGTTCCGGGCGTTGATATGTCAACAGGTTCACTTGGTCAGGGTATTTCTACCGCATGCGGTATGGCACTTGCTGCCAAGCTTGACAACAAAGATTACAGAGTTTATTCAATCCTCGGTGACGGTGAGCTTGAAGAGGGTCAGGTCTGGGAAGCTGCTATGTTTGCTGCTCACTACAAACTTGATAATTTCACAATCTTCGTTGATAACAACGGCTTACAGATTGACGGTGATATCACAAAGGTTATGAACCCAACTCCGATTGACGCTAAATTCGAGGCTTTCGGCTGGAATGTGATCATCGCTGATGCTCATAACTATAACGAGCTTTTAGATGCAGTTAATGCTGCAAAGGCATGCAAGGACAAGCCGACAGCAGTTATTATGAAGTCAACTAAGGGTAAGAACGTATCATTTATGGAGAACCAGGCAGGCTGGCACGGTGCTGCTCCGAATGACGAGCAGTATGCACAGGCTATTGCCGAGTTAGACGAGAAAATAGCAGAATTGGAGGCGAGACTGTAATGGCAAAAACAGCTACAAGAGTATCATACGGCGAAGCGTTAGTTAAGTACGGTGTACCGAATGAAAACGTAATCGTTTTAGACGCTGACCTTTCAAAGTCAACAAAGACAGATACATTTTTAAAGGTTTGTCCTGAGAGATTTATTAACTGCGGTATCGCAGAAGCTAACATGATGTGTGTTGCAGCAGGTCTTGCTTCATGCGGTAAGATTGCATTCGCTTCAACATTCGCAATGTTTGCGGCAGGCAGAGCTTTTGAGCAGGTAAGAAACTCAATCGGCTATGCAGGCTTAAATGTAAAAATCGGTGCTACTCACGCAGGTATTTCTGTCGGTGAGGACGGTGCATCACATCAGTGTCTTGAGGATTTAGCTCTTATGCGTTCAATCCCGGGCATGGTAGTAATCAACCCTGCTGACGATATCGAGGCTCAGCTCGCAGTCAAGGCTGCAATCGAACATGACGGTCCGGTATATATGAGATTCGGCCGTCTTGCTGTTGAGGATGTTAACCCGGCTGACTATAACTTTGAGCTTGGTAAGGGTGTAATGTTAAGAGACGGCAAAGACGTTTCAATCATTGCTACAGGCTTAATGGTTCAGGAAGCTTTAAAGGCTGCTGATATGTTAGCTGAAGAGGGTATTGATGCCAGAGTAATCAACATCCACACAATCAAGCCGATTGATGAAGAAATCATCACAAAGGCTGCCAAGGAAACAGGTGCTATCGTAACTGCTGAAGAGCATTACATCATGGGCGGTTTAGGTTCAGCTGTAGCTGAGGTAGTATGTGCAAATGCTCCGTGTCCGGTTAAGATTATCGGTACAGACCGTTACGGTTGTTCAGGTAAGCCGGCTGAGTTATTTGTTAAGTACGGCTTGACAGCTGAGAATATGGTTGCAAAGGCTAAGGAAGCTATTGCTGCTAAATAATTTGCATTTTAAAACAGCTGTCCGCTTGATATAGCGGACAGCTATTTTTATATTCATTCTACATCAACTACCTCAAATATATCCGAGTCAGGGGTCATATAGAGAATAAAGCCACTTTCTGCATCCCCCTCTACTCTTACCTCTCTTATGCGGATTTCATCAGTATATATTGTTCCGCCTATTCCTCCACCCCGTGTATTCACAAATGTATCACTTTCTTCCTCAACCTTAAATACCCAATGTGACGTAGTGTTATACTTTTCCACCCTGTATTTATTCTGCTTTGATACAAGTATATAATAAGCATCTTTTTTAAAGGTATCTCCACCTGATAACGATATCGTTTTCGGCGGCCACTGTCCTTTTGCCTTGGTATATACTCCCGGAGTTAATGTGTAATCCATATATTCAACCTTTATGTCCGGCATATAAAGGTCAAAATAATACTCTTTATTTTCTTTGTATTTATCATATGTAATTCTAAAATATTGAGGATTCTTCTGTTCATCCCACGAAAATCCTTCTATTATTTCTTTGATATCAATATCTTTTACTATACCCGAATAATGTTTACCCGAAACTCTATTTCCTTCGGCATTATATCCGTACACTCCTGTTCCGTATCCTTCGTTTTCTAAAAAACTGTATTCTTCAGGAAGCCCCCACGATACGGACATATCATCTGAAAATACAGGAGTGATGTCGAGCTTTATCGTTTCTTTTTCTTTAGGCTCCTCAGTCGCAACCGGTTGTCTTTCATGGCGGTCTATAATTCTGACAGTACTTACTCCACCGTAGCCGCCCGAAGAGTACTCGACGTAAATTGTTTTGTTTATAATCTCATAAAAATCATGTCTGGATATCGGCATATCAGCATTTGATGCATCAAGCGATTCAATTATTCCCTTTATATATGCAAGCTCATAATATTCGGACTTTTCTTCAAATATCGGTTCACCGGAAATATGTACGCAGCTATATGTGTCATTGACCATTCTCACAGCATACTTTACCGCCTCAAGCTCTGTGAAATCACCCTCAAAATCAGTCGTAAGAATATCCTCGGTAAGCATTACACTACTAAGATTCAGTGCTAACCGCTTTATATCGTCGTCAAGATAATCCAACGGCTCAAGCTCATCGTTTGAATACCACGAAGAAATTCTTGTCGTTTCTTTATCGCAATCCATTGTTTTTGCAATGACTCTGAGTGCCTCTGTTGTGGGTATATTCTCACTCTTGTTTATATCTGCTTCATCTATAATTCCCAAATCAACAAGAGTTTTAAAGCCGTCATCTACATAATCGCTTTCATATCTCATATATACATCCACCCGGCGTTCTGTTTCATTCCAAAATGTCTCATAACCAAAGCAATCCATAATCAAAGAGAGCGGTACCATTGTTCTGTCATTCACTATCTTTGCCGATACTTCAAGCTCTTTTTCAACATTATTGAACAAGTATTTATTACTGTCAATATCAAGACATATTTCATTCGTACCGTCTTTTATTCTCACCTGCTCTTCAACCGCAATCCACTCAACCTCGAATCCTACAGCTTCAGAAATCGCTCTTATCGGAACCAGCGTCCTGTCATTTTCGATAATCGGTGCAACATCGCAGTCAATCCCGAATCCGTTTATATATACCTGTATATCATCTTCCATACCTGCTCCAAGTAATAATGACGATAATACTATTACTGTTCCGGCAACTATATTTTTCTTCATAAAAAGCCCTCCAATCCTCTGTTTATACTTTTATTTTACCATAAAATATATCTTTTGTAAATACCAAAACAGAGTACCGCATTGCGGTACTCTGAAGCCTTACCTCATTTCCAATTCTACCGCATCATTCAACGGTGTACGCATATAAATGCTGTCCCAAAGCAAAAGCTTATATGTATAATCGGGATTAATCTGCGTATCAATCGTTATACTGTTTGATACTTTATTTCTGTATTCTATTTTATAGTTTCTCGAAAAAAAGTCAACCAGCCTGCCACTGCTGTCATATACACCAATGTATAACACAGGACTATAATTCTCTAAAACTGTTTTATCTTCTACATCAACATTTACAGTGATTCTTCCGTCCTCAACTGATGCATACGCCTCTGTTACAGTATATTCAAGTGCCTTGTCTTCTACCCATTCACCCAATTCAGCATTATCACTGATTGTATATATGTTTATATAAGTCGGTTCAAGCGGATATTCAACAGCTGCTGCCGCATCTCTCGTCAAATTGCGATTTTTAGTCTCATATATTTTTATTCCGTTTCCCGTCAGAGAACATAATCTGAATGTTTTGTACTCTTCAAGCGACTCAATATCCGGCAAAACAATTGTCACAGGCTCTCCCTGCATTGTCTTATCTGAAATTTCACATGTTCTTTCAATTAATATATTCTCTCCTATTTCCAAAGCAATTTTATCGGAATAAAATGCATTATTATCTGTTGCAGAACCTATTCTTACCGGAAATGCCGTTATTTCAACACCGTTACCGGCAATTACAATATCTACATTTTCTTCATTTTTAAATGTAGTATTAAGTGCTGAGCCTTTGTCCGGATACATCACCGGACCGTCTGATGAATAATACAAATCATAGGTATAGCAATCTCCGAACGCCGGATTGTATTTTATTGCCTGATCACCATTACCGCTTGGTGCTATCATGTACTCCGTTTCCCTGCCTGTAATTTTAACAGTCCTTTTATCGGATGTGAATGTAGAGTCATAATCACCTATATAATCTGCATCATCTACTGTAATATCAACCTCCATTCCATCCTTTATTTCAATACCGTCGGGAAGAATAATTTTTCCGCTTATGGTATTTCCTGTCTTCATGATAAAGTTGATATTCTCTGTATCACCTGTTATATTGACCTTTGTTGCTTTTCCTTGAGAATTTGTTGATTCCTCCGCACTCACATAAGAACACGATACTCCTAAAATATTTGAATATGCCGATATTTCTCCAGGCTCTATTCTGAATTTATAGTCGCTCTCCATAGGCGGCAGATAGAATTCTATATTATCATCGTCATCCCTATATACCGTACAGTAATGGTATTCATAATCATTTTCATCTGTATATCTTAATACAAATGCTTCTTCAATTTCTGCTTCACCTATAGTATTCTCCGGAAAGATAAGCTTTCCCTTAACTGAGTATGCAGCAGGTATAATAACATCCTGATTATAATCTTCACCAATCTCCAACGGCACAGCCTGTGTTTCATCCATAGTCAGAGCTTCTGCGCCGGTATAATAGTATTTTGCCGAATAAATGTTATCCTGTATATATCTGTCATACCACCATATACCGTCACTTATCTCAAATGATAAAGTCAAGTCACCCTCAACCGTTTCAGGAATACACAGTCTGTAATCAATGGGATCTGCTGTAGTTATATCACATTCCCAATCCTTTGTATAAGACTCATTCTCTGCTGTTATTGTTATATCCTTTGTATTTGCCGCAAAAGCACCCTCTTCAAATAAAAGTCTTCCCTCAATAATAGTCGCTCCAAGTATTGTGAAATCTATATTTTCCGTCACATCTCCCTCAGCATTGACAATAGTAGCATCTTTATATCTGTGCGTTAGCTTTCCATCCGAATAATACAGCCGTCCTCCCGAATAATAATTGCTTATATACTCTTCATAGAAATAAACGCTCAGATCAGCATCGGAATCATATGACCTAATTTCATAGCTGTACTCACCGGGTTTATCTATATAAATCAACGCACTGTCTGTAAAATCCAGACCCTCCTCAACCCTAAGAAGCATTTCACCCTCAAAATCATCAGGTACTGTTATAGTACCCCTTACGATTTTATTACCTGACTGTACTTGTGCTGTTTCTTCATTTGCTGTCATGTCATTCTCTGCCGATACTATCGCAGCCGAGGAAATCATTGCCATAGCTATCATCAACAGTGCAAACATTTTTTTCTTCATTTCTGTTCCTCCATTTGCGGTTATTTTACTATTTGATTGTACTTTTGTCAATACAGTTTCAATCTTATCTCTTATTTATAAGACACATATCCTTTGTTTTTTTATTCACTCTTTCACAAAAAGATTGTTTTTCAGTGCATTTTTACTGTATTTTTGCTATAACACACAATAAAATACCCGGCAAACTATGCCGGGATAAGTTTACATTATTCTGCCGCCGCCGACTACCGTGTCACCGTCATACATTACTACTGCCTGACCCTTGGTAATTGCTCGCTGCGGCTCATCAAATTCGATATGCAGTCTGTCTTCACCTGTCTGCCATACTGTTGCACTCTGTGCCAACTGACTGTAGCGTACTTTTGCTTCAACTCTTATCGGTGTATCTATCTTGTCACATGCAATAAGATTAATATCATCTGCTTCAAGCTCCTTTGAAAACAAGTCATCATTTAATCCTAATATTACCTTATTTTCAAGCAAATCTGTACGACATACATACATAGGCTGCGGAAGCGCAAGACCCAAGCCCTTTCGCTGTCCTCTTGTATAGCGGATAATTCCTTTATGCTCACCTAATACATTACCCTCAAAATCAACAAAGTCGCCGTTGGGATAAGTTTTTCCGCTATATCTCTCTATAAATCCGGCATAATCGCCGTCCGGTACAAAACAGATATCCTGGCTGTCACGTTTATGTGCATTTATAAAACCGTTAGCTTCGGCAATTTCACGCACCTGTGCCTTGCTCATGCCACCAAGCGGTAATATTGTATGCTTTAGCTGCTCCTGTGTCAACGAATACAGCACATAGCTCTGATCCTTTGTGTGGTCAAATCCCTTTTTTAAGAGGAAACGTCCGTTTTCTTCCTCAATCCGTGCGTAATGCCCGGTCACTACCTTATCATAGCCACGCTTCTGAGCTTCTGCAAGTAATATACCAAATTTGATATATCTGTTACATTCAATGCACGGGTTTGGCGTTTCGCCATTTTCATATGCTGCAATAAATCTGTCAATGACCTCTTTTTTAAATTCATCGTAAAGACTTATTGCGATATGCTCCATTCCCAGTCGGTTTGCTACACTTGCCGCATCTCTTACGTCTTCGTCAGAACCGCCCTTTTTGTTATCACAAAGCCTCAGAGTGACACCCATTGCATCATAGCCTTGTTGCTTCATTAAATATGCAACGACGGAGCTGTCAACTCCGCCGCTCATAGCTATCATTGCTTTCTTATTCATGGTTTAATCTAATCATTTCATCAATACAGTGCTTCGCACCCTTGATGACATCGTCACTTAATATAATTTCTTCACCGCCCTCACCCTTTACGCAGTTGTATAAATCAACAAGGGTTGTGAGCTTCATATTTTTACATACAAGTCCGCTGTCGAGACAATAGAACTTCTTGTCAGGACATTCAAATTGTAAATGCTCTACTATGCTTGTCTCTGTTCCGATTATAAATTCCTTTGCATCAGAAGCCTTTGCATAGTCCATAATGCCTGCTGTTGAACCTGCATAATCCGAAAGCTCCACAACTGCCGGAGTACATTCCGGGTGTACGAGAACCAGTGCATCAGGATGTGCCTCGCGTGCCTTTATAACTGCTTCGGCTCTTATCGCCGCATGAACCGGACATCCGCCGCTTAAAAGCTTTATATCCTTATCCGGTACCTGTGCCGCCACCCATGCACCAAGGTTGCAATCCGGTATAAACAATATCTTATCATTCTCAATATTCTTAACAATCTGCGGAGCTGATGATGATGTTACACACACATCACAGATTGTCTTTAACTCCGAGGTTGTGTTGATATACGCAACTACTGTGTAGTCGGGATACTTTTTCTTTACCTCAGAGATAAATTCTTTATCCATCTGATCTGCCATTTCACAGCCTGCATCCGGGTGTGCAAGATATACACGCTTGTCCGGTGAAAGTACCTTTACGGTTTCTGCCATAAAACGCACACCGCACATAATTACATTCTTGTTAGGAACCTGTGCCGCCTTTATACTGAGGGCATATGAATCACCCGTAAAGTCTGCTACCTCAAGAATTTCATGTCCCTGATAACTGTGTGCCAAAATGCATATATCTTTTTCTTTTTTAAGTCTTAGAATTTCATCCTGTATATTTCTTATCATAACTTTCTCCTTTTTAATGACAGCTTCCACAACTGCCGCCACAGCTTCCTCCGCATGAATGCTCAAGAGAATCATGTCCCGCACATTGCGGATTTTCATTGTAGCTCAAGCTATTTCCTAAAAATTCTGCTATTTTATCATCGCACTTACCATTGCATCCGCCAAAAACCTCTATAAACTGATCCATTAAAGCGACTTTCGCCGCCGGACCTATTCCGCCGCAGATAAGTGCATATACATTATTATCAACGAGGAACTGCACAGTTGATGAATGACCGTTACCCGGTGCACTCACAACCTCACTCGAAACAACCTCGCCGTTTTCTATTTCATATATCTTAAATTCTTTACAATGTCCGAAATGTCCATAGACCTCTCCGTTTTCATGTGTTATTGCTACTTTCATAACAGGTCTCCTTTCAGGGCATTCACCCACATATTTATTATAACATATCCAATCCGTTTATGCAAGTATTTTATCTTACACCATTGATATTTAACATATTATTCATCTTGCTTGAATGTGCGTGACAAATCGCCAGCGCAAGTCCGTCTGCCGCATCGTCGGGCTTCGGAATTGCATTTAAGTGCAATATCATCTTAACCATTTCCTGAACCTGCTTTTTGTCCGCTCTGCCGTATCCCGTTACGCTCTGCTTTACCTGCAACGGTGTATATTCGCTTATCGGTACCCCTTTATTAGCTGCAGCGGTCAGGAGTACTCCCCTCGCCTGTGCCACGTTTATTGCAGTTTTCTGATTTGAATTGAAAAACAGCTCCTCAATCGCCATTGCGTCCGGCTTGTAGGTCTCAATAATTTCCGTCAAATCATCATATATCTTTTTTAATCTGTCAACCGTATTCATCTTTGCCGGTGTTGTTATTGCTGTATAGGTTATCGGTCGGAATTTATTTCCTACATATTCCACTACCCCTATACCGACTATCGCATATCCCGGATCTACTCCCAAAATTATCATTTTCATTCTCCGTTTCTGTATATTATACACTTTGATGAATATAAATTCAATATATTTTTCAAATTTGTTGAAATTTCTTTTAATTAACTATTGAATATTTTTGTCAAGTGTAGTATAATATTGGTTAATGAGATTTTACTCACAATATTATTATAACATATTTCAGGAGGAAATGCAACAATGGCTAAGGATAAAGTTGTATTGGCATATTCCGGCGGTCTTGATACTTCAATCATTATCAGCTGGTTAAAGGAAAACTATGATTACGATGTAGTATGCGTATGCGGTGACGTTGGTCAGGGCAAGGAAACTGACGGTCTTGAGGAAAGAGCTATCCGTTCAGGCGCTTTAAAGTGCTACATCGAGGATTTACGCGACGAGTACGTTAAGGATTTCATCTTCCCGACATTAAAGTCAGGTGCTATGTATGAGGGCAAGTATCTTTTAGGTACATCACATGCCCGTCCGATTATCGCAAAGAGACTTGTTGAAATCGCTCAGCAGGAGGGTGCGGTTGCTATCTGTCATGGTGCTACAGGTAAGGGTAATGACCAGGTACGTTTTGAGCTTGGTATCAAGGCTCTTGACCCGTCATTAAAGATTATTGCTCCGTGGAGAATTTGGGATATCAAGTCAAGAGAAGATGCTGTTGATTATGCAGAGGCTCGCGGCATCGAGGTTCCGGTAACAAAGTCAGATCTTTATTCACGCGACCGTAACATCTGGCACATCAGCCATGAGGGTATGGATTTAGAGGATCCGTGGAACGAGCCGCAGCTTGACAGTCTTTTAAAGCTCGGTGTATCACCGGAGCAGGCACCGGATGAGGCTACATATGTTACAATCGGTTTTGAAGCAGGTGAACCGGTATCATTAGACGGTGTTAAGATGGACCCGAGACCGCTTTTAGAGAAGTTAAATGAATTAGGCGGTGCAAACGGCGTTGGTATCGCTGACATCTGTGAGGACAGACTTGTTGGTATGAAGAGTCGTGGTGTATATGAGACACCGGGCGGCACTATCCTCTACACTGCTATTCAGGAGTTAGAGTACCTTTGCTTAGACCGTGACACACAGGCATTTAAGAGAATGAGCCAGACTCAGTTCTCACAGCTCGTATATGACGGTAAGTGGTTCACACCGCTCCGCGAGGCTATGAGTGCTATGTATGATGAGATGGATAAGTACGTTACAGGTGAAGTAAGAGTTAAGCTCTACAAGGGCGTATGCTCACCGGCAGGTGCTAAATCACCGTACTCATTATACAACGAGACAATCGCATCATTTGGCGACAGCCAGGAGCTTTACAGCCACAAGGATGCTGAGGGCTTTATCAACCTCTTCGGCTTACCGTTAAAAGTTCGTGCAATGATGAAGAAGGCAAACGGTATCGAGGACTAATTTGCTTATTCTACCCTGTCAGGCTTTGCTTGACAGGGTGTTTTTTTGCCTTATCTCTTGACACCGCAATTTTGTTGTAGTATAATGTATATTGAATAAATATGACATTATGAAAGGAAATATAAACATGGCAGATAAATTATGGGGCGGTCGCTTCCAGAAAAGCACCGACAAAAAGGTAGATGATTTTAATTCATCAATCCGCTTTGACCAAAGAATGTACAAGCAGGATATCCGAGGCTCAATTGCTCATGCAAATATGCTCGGCAAGCAGGGTATTATCCCCAAAGAAGACAGCGATAAAATTGTTGCTGAATTAAAGAATATTCTCACAGATATTGAGGATGGCAAGGTTGAATTCCTTATCGATGCCGAAGATATTCATATGAACATCGAAAAAATCCTCACAGACCGAATCGGCGAACCCGGCAAGAGATTACATACCGGAAGAAGCCGTAATGACCAGGTTGCATTGGATATAAGAATGTATCTTATGGACGAAACAGCAGAGATTGAAGAAATGATTATTGCTATTCTTCACACTCTTGTCGAGCTTGCAAAGGAACACACCACTACAATCATGCCCGGCTATACACATTTACAGAAAGCACAGCCGATTACATTTGCACATCATATGATGGCATATTACGAGATGTTCAAGCGTGACCTTGACAGACTTATGGACTGTCGCAGACGTACTAATGTTATGCCGCTCGGCTCGGGCGCACTTGCAGGTACTACCTACCCGCTCGACCGTCAGTTTGTAGCTGACCAGTTAGGTTTTGACAGTGTAACTTTAAACTCTCTCGACGGAGTTTCAGACCGTGACTTCGTAATTGAATTAGCATCAGATTTATCACTTATAATGATGCATATGAGCCGTCTTTGCGAGGAACTTATTCTCTGGTCATCACACGAGTTCTCTTTTGTCGAGATGGATGATGCATATTCAACAGGCTCATCAATTATGCCGCAGAAGAAGAACCCGGATGTTGCGGAGCTTATCCGAGGCAAGACAGGCAGAGTTTACGGCCACTTAATGGGACTTTTAACTACAATGAAAGGCTTGCCGCTTGCATATAACAAGGATATGCAGGAGGACAAGGAGCCGATATTTGATGCAATTGATACCGTCAAGCTTTGCATACCTGTATTCTGCGATATGCTTGCTACAATGAAAGTTCGCAAGGATAACATGCTTCAGGGATCAAAGGGCGGATTTACCAATGCAACTGACGCCGCTGATTATCTTGTAAAGAAAGGACTTCCTTTCCGTGAAGCACATGCAATTATTGGTCAGATGGTATTCTACTGCATTGAGCATGATATTGCCCTTGATCAGTTAAGCATTAAGGAATTCAAAGAGTTCTCACCCATTATTGATGAAGATATTTATGACGCAATAAGCATGGAAACCTGCGTAAATGACCGAAAGGTTATCGGCGGTCCTGCAAAGGAAGTTGTTGAAAAGGCAATAAAAAAAGCAGAGTCTTTCTTCCTGACAGTTGAAGAATAATCCAAAAGACCGACGCATTTGCGTCGGTCTTAGCATTTATTCAGTTCTTAAACTCTGCATAAAATCCTCAAGATACGGCTGTCTGTCCTTTAAGTATGTCTGTATCTGCTCTAATCTGAAATCACGGCTCGGAATATACTTATGCTTCGAGCTCACACCTTCCCAAACACTTTCGTCCAAGTCATATAATTCCTGACCTACTCCATTGATGAAGTACTCAAATTCTGCTATGATACTTTCATCCGAAAGCTCATTTGCCCTCAATTCTGCATAGCGTTCATAAATCTCATTTCCAAATGCCAACTCGAACTTGCTCCACAGTCTGCTTGTTCTATACATTGCCCAGTCTGATGAGTTTTCGTTAAACAGTGCATCTGCACCTATTATCTTCTTTCCTGTCCAGTATAGTCCATATGTACTGTCCATATCATACAGGCTCGGATACCACACCTGTCCGTCAAAGGTCACCATAATCATATTCTTTGCATAGCCGTCAGTGTGACCTATTATATGTGCCATTACATAATAATTGAGCATTGCATCCATATCAAGATATTGGTTAAAATTCGCCTTAAATTCTTCAACCGTGGAATCTTTCACAAACGCAACCATTCTGTTGAATTTCTCTCTTGCCTGATCCGGATAATCCTCCGGCTCAATTATCTCCCAATCACTGTCGCTTGATGACAAGCTCTGGAAGAGGCACGCACCTTTCTGCTGTTCTGCACCGATTGCTATATGGTCGAGATTATCCGTATCTATACCGAAAGTCCAGTCCTTTTTAGGAACATTCCATGTATAGATTCCTTGATCCTCTCCGTTGAGATAAACATGAATCGGGAATCCGTCGATAAGTCCTGTTTCCCCTGACGGAAGCGGATTTTTCTGAATTTTTGTAGCTAATCTCGCACTTACTATATTTCTTGCATGTGTTGAGTCTATCCAGTTTGCCTTTAAACAATAGTTGTGTGCCTTGGGCCATTCTTTAAATTGCAGTTTAAGCTTTGAATCATGTATTTCATCCTTATACATCTTCAGATTATAATTATACTTAGGATAACCCTGCGTTACACTTGAGCGTCCCTGCCACTTAATCTGTGCATATGATGTAAATTCTTCCGTACTACTCTTATATGTAAGAACTACGTCCTTATAATCATCTCTTGAGATTCCTGTTATATCACCTGTCAACGTCACAACCGGAATATCAGCATATGCCGGCTCGTGCGAATACGGATCCTCTGTTGGTTCCGGCGTCGGAGTCGCTGTCGGTTCAGGTGTTGCCGTTGGCTCCGGGGTCGGTGTCGCCGTCGGTTCAGGGGTTGCCGTCGGCTCAGGTGTCGGAGTCACTGTCGGTTCAGGGGTTGCCGTCGGTTCAGGCGTCGGAGTTGCTGTCGGTTTCGGGGTTGCCGTCGGCTCCGGGGTCGGTGTTGCTGTCAAATCTGCTATTGTATATAACACGCTATAGCTCAGAGGTATCATTGAAGTGAAATCACTCCAGTTAAACAGCTTCACCTCATCAAATTCCAGACCTTTTACATCATAGTCAATCTTATGTGTTTCATTTATTTCTTCTATCTCACTGCTTGTAATCCTTATAATTCCGGATTCGTTGAAAAAGCACGCAACATTCAGTGCTGAATCAGACTTAAAATCAATATCCTCAATTCTTACACTAAGCACCTCGCCGGATAATCGTGCATCCAGAATAGCAAGCTCCGGCTGCCATATTGTATCTGCTATTTCTTCATCGGCAAAGACTAATATTCTCGTCATTCCTGCAAATATAATAATCATTGCCATAAAAAGACTAATTAATTTTTTCATTTCATCCCTCCATTTTATAAATTCATACTTTCGTTAAAAGATATCGTTTAGCTTTTTAATGCATGAACTCCGGGCATTCCCAATCTAACATTCTGATTTCAATTCCAATAACACCGTATTTTTTCTGTTCTTCAATTGAATAATAGGAATTCATATCACTTGAATGTGCCGTTATCAATTCTTCTTGATTGTAACCACATTTCTCCAATGGCAAGCTTTGATACAATTGAGCAAAACTCTCAAACTTGTGCAACGCTACGATTTCTACCCTGATTTTTTGGGTTGTATCCTGTATATTAAGAAACTCTATTATATCACCGACATTCAGTAACTTTCTTTTATCATCATATAACCGTAATTCAATTGTCTTACTTCCATTCTCAATTCTTTCAAACGGCATTGCCTGCAATTTCATATTATGTAACAACCAATTTCACCTCGCTTTCAAATGCTAATTATTCGTTTTAATTACCATACCCCTTATCTCTCCTTATATTAACCGAACGTGTGACCTTTCTCGCAAGGAGTCTCGGAAATAGCTTGGATGTTATATTTATCAATTTTACCGTTATTCCATGAAATACCACAACTCTGCCTTTCATCATTGCATCATATCCATGCTTTGCCACATCAACAGCTTCTGCCGGCTTAAAATATGTGAACATTTTTGAATTTTCCAGATTTGCCGCCTTTTCAAAGCCTGTTTCAACCGGACCGGGACAAATTGCCGTAACCGTCACTCCTGTCCCTTTCAACTCCTCCGCTATCGCCTGTGAAAATGACAGCACACAGCTCTTGCTTGCATAATACACAGACATATACGGTCCTGCACACACTGCGGCTATCGATGCAACATTTAAAATTCTTCCTTTACCACGATTTTTCATGTCATTTCCATACAAGTATGTCAGCTCCATCAATGCCGTTACATTAACTGTAATCATGCTACGCTGACGTTCCAAATCTGATAAAAGAAATGCACTGCAGTCTCCGAATCCGGCATTGTTTATAAGATTTTCAACCTCCATGCCTTGAGTGCCATTATATATTTCACTTGCTGCCCCATCCTTACTCAAATCAGCGGCAATTACCTTTACATCCACCACATATTCAGTTTCAAGCTCTTTTTTAATTTCTTCAAGCTTGGACACCGTGCGGGCAACAAGTATAAGATTGTTTCCCTCTTTTGCAAATATCTTTGCAAGCTCATATCCGATTCCGCTGCTTGCACCCGTTATTAATGTGTAACTCATACTGTTAGCCCCACTTTATATGTTTTTTCTTAATTTTATCATATTTTACATTCAAAATCAAGTATTATATAGTACCGTTCAAAACATATCATAGCACAAAAATACAGTTGACTTTTCCTCCTGATAATGATATAATATATTGTAGAAAAAAAGGATAATATGAATTTTAAGTGTGGAGTGAGGGGTTATTTCAATAACTCTACGCCCTGCACTTTATTTTTTAAATTCACAAATGATTTTGAGGAAGTGATACGGTTGAGTTTACTTGAAAATATAAATTCACCTGATGATTTAAAAAAATTGAATACTACAGAGCTTAAAGCTCTTTGTGCGGAAATACGAAGCTTTCTTATTGAGAACGTATCTAAAACCGGAGGTCATCTTGCATCCAATCTTGGTGTTGTTGAATTGACAGTTGCTATGCACAAGGTTTTTGATTTACCACAAGATAAGATTGTTTTTGATGTAGGACACCAGGCTTATGTTCATAAGCTACTGACAGGCAGACGTGATTCTTTCCATACTCTGCGTCAATTTAACGGCATTTCCGGATTCCCCAAGCGAAGTGAATCGGAATATGATGTATTTGACACAGGACACAGCTCGACTTCTATTTCTGCCGCACTAGGCATGGCAAGAGCCAATTCGTTAAACGGAGTTCACAGCAAGGTAATCGCATTATTCGGTGACGGTGCTCTCACCGGTGGAATGATGTATGAAGCAATGAACGATGCGGGACATTCAAGAGTGCCGCTTATTCTCGTGCTTAATGACAATGCTATGTCTATTTCAAAAAATGTCGGTGCTATCCCCCGACATCTCCGTAACCTCCGCATGCATCCTATTTATTCACGTTCAAAGAATGCTGTAGAGGGCTTTTTAAGACATATTCCGCTGATTGGCGATCCGATAATCCGATTTGTACGTTTTATAAAAACCGCCATACGCCGACTTGTATTATCAAATAATTTCTTTGACGCGTTAGGCATAAAATACTTTGGTCCAGTCAACGGTCATGATATCGATGCTCTTATCTCAGCATTTGAGCTTGTAAAAGCGGAGAATACTCCTGTTTTACTCCATATTCAGACAAAAAAAGGACGCGGTTATTCTCCGGCAGAAACCAACCCGAGTAAATTTCACGGAATAGGCAAATTCGACCCGGATACCGGCGATTGCGGCGAGGGCAGTGATAACTACAGTGCTGTTTTCGGGCGTGCTCTCGTAAAGCTTGCTGCACAGAACAAAAAAATCACAGCAATAACCGGTGCTATGCCTAACGGCACCGGACTTGATGAATTTGCAAAAAAATATAAAAACCGTTTCTTTGATGTTGGTATAGCAGAGCAGCACGGAGTCACTCTCGCTGCCGGTCTTGCCGCAGGTGGATACATTCCTGTTATCCCCTTATATTCAACATTCCTTCAAAGGGCATACGACCAGGCATTACATGACGTTTGCCTGCAAAATCTTCATGTGGTATTCCCGATTGACCGCGCCGGAATAGTCGGTGCTGACGGCGAAACCCACCAGGGGCTGTATGACATTGCATATCTCTCGCACATGCCTAACATGGCTATCCTTTCACCATCATGCTTTGAAGAGCTTGAGGAAATGCTTGATTATGCGGTCAACACTCATGACGGTCCTATTGCAATCCGCTATCCTCGCGGCGGAGAGGAAGCACAGTATGAGCACGAGAGCTTTACTTACGGCAAGGCTGTAAAGGTAAGCGAGGGCAAAGATCTTACAATCATCTGCAGCGGCAGAATGATAAAACGTGCGCAGGAAGTAGCAAGAATATTGAGGTCAGATGCTTTAACCTGTGAAATACTTGCACTGCCTACAATAAAACCGATAGATACAGCTGCTGTTATCGGAGCAGCAATGAAATGTAAAAGGGTTATAACTATAGAGGACGGCGTAAAAAGCGGCGGTTTAGGTTCTGCAGTTGCTCAGATAATAGCAGAAAAAGAAATTAACACAAAATTTAAAATATATGCGTTCCCCGACACTCCGATTATACACGGCTCAGTGGATGAGCTTGACAAAAAGTACGGACTTGACGCATCAACCATCGCAGTGGAGGTTTATAAATGGCTAAAATAAGACTCGATGTTTTTATGGTAAATAAAGGTCTTGCACCCAGCCGTGAAAAAGCAAAAGCAATAATCATGGCAGGACAGGTATATAAGGACAATCAGAAATGCGACAAGGCAGGACTTATGATTGACGAAGAAAGTACTGATGTCGAGGTCAGAGGCGAAACTCTTAAATATGTAAGCCGAGGTGGTTTGAAGCTCGAAAAAGCAATGGCACAGTTCCCCATTACCCTTGAGGGCAAGGTTGCTATGGATATCGGTGCTTCAACCGGTGGCTTTACCGACTGTATGTTGCAAAACGGTGCAAAAAAGGTATTTGCCGTCGATGTCGGCTACGGTCAGTTTGCGTGGAAGCTCCGTCAGGACGAGCGCGTTGTTAACATGGAGCGTACCAATATACGCCATGTAACACGAGAGCAGATAGGTGAAGGACTTGACTTCGCTTCTATTGATGTATCATTTATATCCCTGAAGCTGGTTTTACCCGTAGTTTATGAGCTTTTAAATGACGGCGGTGAGGTTGCGGCATTAATCAAGCCGCAGTTTGAAGCGGGACGCGAGCAAGTCGGCAAAAAGGGCGTTGTGCGTGATATTAAAGTTCATTATGAAGTAGTAAGAAACACACTTGCAATCGCTCACGAAGCAGGCTTCGCAGTTTTGGGACTTACGTTCTCACCCATCAAGGGACCGGAGGGAAATATTGAATACCTTGCATATCTCAAAAAATCAGACAGTGGCGAAAGCATAAGCGATGATGAGATTACAAGGATTGTTGACAGCTCTCATGAAGTTTTATAAGGAGGATTAATCATGCTTTCAGATGAAATTGTAATCAACGGAAAACGTGCAATGGCACGTTCTTACGCTAAAATCAACCTTACTCTTGATGTGTTGGGCAGGCGTGAAAACGGTTATCATGATGTAGAAATGATTATGCAGACAGTATCTCTGTTTGACCTGATCCTCGTTGACAAATGCATGGGAAGCATTTCAGTGAAAACCAATCTTCACTATTTGCCCAACAACGATAAAAATATAGCATTCAAGGCGGCACAGGCATTTTTTAATTACACCCACATTAAGGGTGGAGCAAAAATCATGATACACAAAAACATACCGGTGGCAGCCGGTCTTGCAGGCGGCAGCGGAAATGCAGCTGCTGTTTTATGCGCGCTTGACAAGCTTTATAATACTAATCTGTCAGTGGAGCAACTCTGCGAAATAGGTGCTGCCCTCGGTGCTGATGTTCCCTACTGTATCATAGGCGGAACAATGCTTGCTTCCGGAATAGGCGAAATTCTTACACCCATACAAAAAATACAGCCATGCTGCATACTTATGGTAAAGCCGCCGATAAGCATTTCAACCGCTTCAATATATGAGGCGATTGATTCCGCACCTGTAGAAAAGCATCCCGATACTCAGGCTATGATAAAGGCAATTGAAGACAGAGACATTAACGCAATCGCACATAACCTTTGCAATGTAATGGAAAGTGTAACAGCAAAGGAATGTCCGGTGATTGGAGGAATAAAGCAAAAAATGCTGATGAACGGTGCTTTAGGGGCTTTGATGAGCGGCTCCGGACCCACAGTTTTCGGCATATTTGACGATTACAGTAAAGCCAAGCAATCGCATGACAGCTTTGCATTGCAATATAAGGACGTATTTCTTACAGAAACAATCTGATTTACTAAGGCGGTGATTTGTGGTGGAAAACAAAGAAAACCTTACAAATGAAACAATTGAAGCTACTGCCGGAGACAGCTTTGAGGATATTGCAGATTATTATAAGAATATGGATTCCCACGAAGAGGAAAATGTTGAAATTCCAAAACGCACTATAATTTCAGACCCGGATGCCTACGCCAACGAGGGATATACCCCGGCATTCACCAGACATCGTTACAGCGGCAACCTTATCGCTGATATCGCTTTTATCGCCGCTGTTCTTGTTGTGGCTATGGCGGTTTTGATGTTTTCGTTTCAGCTTGGCTCTATGGGTATGAAATCCGAAGCACTTGTGGAAAGCAAATATCTTGAGCTGCTTCAAAGCAGTTCAAAGTATAACGATTTAATCAAGCAGATATCCTCTATAAATGTGGAAATTGAGGACTACAGTCACGAGCGTGATCTGAAGCAGTCCGAATATGATGCACTCATTGCTTACCGGGACAACGAGGGAGCTGTAACCGACGAAATAGCGGCACTTCAGTCAAGGCTTGATACTCTTAATATCGAAAATGCAAAAAAACAAGCTGAAATCGATTCACTCACAACCGATATTTCCGAAAAAATATCAGCTATAATGAATCTTCCGCCCGGAATTTATACTGTTGGCGAAAATATAGCTGCAGGAAAATACACAATAACCGGAAGCGGAAGCATTTTGGTTTCCTCATCAAAGGGAAGCGTAAAGCTTAATACAATTCTTACAGCCGACGGTGTGAGTATAACGCTTGATGACATGGATAAAATACAATTGGATACGCGAGCAAAATTCTCGCCCGCCAACTGAAAGGAGGACTTTTGATGACCAATCAGGATTATGAAAAAGAAATCCTTGCCGAAATGGAGGAGCAACAAAAAAATTCACGGCAATTAACCTTTATAGAGCGAGTATGGAATTTTTTCCTCCGACATAAATGGCATTCAGTTTTTCTTACAACAGTGGCAATCATCACTGCAATTGCGTGCGTTCCCATGCATAGGCTTGGCGATACTGCCGGTATCAATTCATTAGCCAGGGAACGCTTAAATGAGGAAATAAGCATAAAAGAAAAGGAATATCGTGAGCTGACAGTAGTTCGTGATGATCTTGTATCAGATATCAAAAAGCTTGAACAGAATTCTGCTGAAAACGGTGACGTAAATATACGCATGAAAGAAAATGAAGAAACTATAGCCGGTCTTAATGCAGCAATCACTGAAGCTGAAGCCTTATCGGTTTCACTTGATAAGCAGCTTGAAACAAAAAAACAAACAAGCTCTCAAGTAAATTCAATCACAAGCATCACTCCCGGTGCCACAAAAGCGCTTAAAGCCGGAGATTACCGATGCCCCGGAGCAATCAAGCCCGGCACATATAAAATCACCGGAGAAAGCGGAAACATACTTCTGTATGATATTTCCAATTCAATACGAGTGAGCAAAAATCTCGAAACACTTGACGGCAATGAATTTACCCTTGCAATCAGCGAGGGCGAAAAACTTAAAGTCGATAAAAATGTTAAAATCACGTCCATGAACTAAGGGGCTGCTTAATCAGCAGCCCCTTTTTCGTCACACTATTCTATTGAGCTTTTCACCTTTAAGAAACGCTTCTATATTTTTCTTAACATATATTAATGCACGCATTCTTGCTTCGTATGAACCCCATGCCATATGCGGAGTGAGTATTGCATTATTCATTCCGTACAGCCTTGAATACGGACTATTCAATGCTACAGGTTCACCGTCATATACATCTATACCGATACCGCCAAGCTTTCCCTGAATTAAAGCATTTACAACCGCTTCTTCATCAACAACAGCTCCTCTTGCGACATTTACAAGTATTGCATTTTTCTTCATCAGACCGATATTTCGTGCATTTATAAGATGTCTCGTTGCATCATTAAGCGGAACATGAAGACTGATTATATCAGCTCTTTCGCACAGCTCGTCTATTCCTACATTTTCATAACCATAAGATTCACTTCTTGTATGCACTATAACCTTTGCCCCAAAAGCCTTTGCAATCTCTGCTACTTTCCTACCAATAGCACCGCATCCGACAATTCCCCATGTCATTGAAGAAATTTCATGATATACCGGCAAAAGATGATTCGGCTTGCCGCTTCTCGCATACACACCTGTATGAACATATCTGTCATACGACCACAGGTGATTAACAAGCGTAAGCACGAGTGAAACCGTCACCTGAGCTACTGAATCAGTACTGTAGCCTTTCAGGTTGCATACTGCAATCCCCTTTTCTGCACAAGTCTGCGTATCGACATTGTCATATCCGGTTGCACATAAGCAAATCAGCTTCAGACGCTTTGCACATTCTAAAACTTCAGCATCAATTTTACATTTATTCAAAATAATAATATCAGCGTCTTTTATACGCTCCATGACCATTTCTCTATTGCTCGCGGCATATACAAACACCTCACCAACAGATGAAAACAAATCAAGAATTTCTGTATGAGTAATATCATCACCTAATGTAGCTGAGTCAAGCACTGCTATCTTCATAATTAACCCTCCGCTAATTCACTGAGCTTATTCCAGATATCCGGATGCATTTTCTTCATATTAATAGGTCTTAAATCCTTATTTACAAAACCGTGTGAAGTATGTCCCTTTGACATGAGTTTTCTTTCAGGAAGCTTATACACCTCATACTCAAATCTGCATCGTACAACTGATAATTCAGACAGTTTACATGCAATGGCAACCTCATCCTCATACCTCAAACCGTGAAGATAATCACATCCGGTCTGGGTAAGAGGAAGTAATATACCCATTTTTTCCATTTCGCTATATGATATACCACTCATTTTAATAAACTCAGTACGGGCAACCTCAAACCAGGGATAGTACCGCGAATGATGCACTATTCCCATCATGTCTGTCTCTGCATAACGCACAGTAAGATGTGTCTCAGTAACCATTTCTCTGTCTCCGTTTCAAATAGCAACGCATATTTATCCGTCTATATTCTCTGTTCCTGCATATATACGTCCATGTGTTGCATCAAGCGTAATCGTTGTTCCACTCTTCAATATTCCGCATGCACCTGCAGCTTTGATTATTACAGGAATATCAAGCGCCATTGCAAGTATTCTTGAATTCCTTGCTTCGCCCTGTTCCTCTGTTATAATACCCGATGCCTGTTTGAGAATAGGTATCATATCCTGTGTCACATTATCTGTAACAACTATATCTCCCTCATTGAAGTTTGCTGCAAGCTCCGAAATTCCTCTTGCTACACACACATTACCTGTTGTGACATGCTTTGAAATTCCTGTTCCGCTTACAAGAACATGTCCGACCAGATGAACCTTCATTACATTTGTTGTACCCGATACACCTATAGGCGCACCACCGGTAATTACAACAAGGTCTCCGTCCTTTACAAGTCCGGTTGTCTGGGCACATTCGATTGCATGGTCAAACAGCTCGTCTGTATTTGCTCTTGCCTCACTCATTATCGGAATAACACCCCATGAAAGATTTAATCTTCTTCTTGCACTTTCCGATAATGTAGGTGCAATAATCGGGCATAATGGACGGAATCTTGAAATCTGTCTTGCTGTACCGCCCGAATATGTCAGAGCTATAATAGCTGCTGCTCTTAAATCATGAGCCGTTGTACATGTAGCATGCGAGATAGCATTCGAAACATCCATACGGGTATCAAACTTCCATCTCTCAAGTCTTTGTACATAGTCAATATCCTTTTCTGTACGCTCTGCTATCTGAGCCATTGTCTTTACTGCCTCAATCGGGTACTTACCCATAGCAGTCTCACCTGAAAGCATGATTGCAGAGGTTCCGTCATAAATAGCATTCGCAACGTCTGTTGTTTCTGCTCTTGTCGGTCTCGGATTCTTTGTCATTGAATCGAGCATCTGTGTAGCTGTTATTACTACCTTACCTGCTCTATATGTTTTCTTAATTATTTTCTTCTGGATTACCGGAAGATCCTGCATGTCGATTTCAACACCCATATCACCTCTGGCAATCATTATACCATAGGAAACGTCAATTATATCATCAATATTTTCAACACCCTCGGCATTTTCAATCTTTGCAATAATTCCGATATGGGCACCGTTGTGCTTTTCAAGTATATGCTTAACCTCAATTACATCCGATGCGTTACGGCAGAATGATGCTGCAACAAAGTCAAAATCCTGTTCTATACCGAAAATTATATCCTCTCTGTCCTTATCGCTCATATACGGCATTGACAATGATATATTAGGAACGTTGACACCCTTTTTATTGCTGATAACGCCTCCGTTTTTAACCTTACATACAATGCGACCGCTTTTTATCGATACAACCTCAAGCTCAATAAGTCCGTCATCAATAAGAATGTGTGCTCCTGCATACACATCCTTTACAAGGTCCTTATATGTAATCGAGACCTTTGTTTCATCGCCCTCAACATCGTCTGTGCAAAGAGTAAACTCCTGCCCCTCAACAAGTGTAACCTTGCCGTCCTTAAAATCCTTTATACGGATTTCAGGTCCCTTTGTATCAAGGAGCAAAGCTACCGGTAAGCCAAGCTCTTTTCTTACCTTTTTAATTCTCTTAACAGTTTCTTTCACCGCCTCGTGAGTACCGTGTGAAAAGTTGATTCTTGCTACATCCATGCCGTTAAGCATCAGCTCACGAAGCATTTTTTCATTATCTGTAGCAGGACCTATTGTACATATAATCTTTGTCTTTCTCATAATATCCTCCGGGTAAATATCAGGCGATTGTAAACCTCTCCCGTTTTCACAATCGCCCAAAATAATTTCAAATTATACCGAAAGCTTTTTAGCAAGCATAACGAGTTCGTCAGGCAATGTTTTCTCCATCGCCAGTCCATCTTCAATATCAATATCAACAATTTTTGAGTTCTGCATACAAACTATTCTGTTCTGTTTACCCTCTAAAAGAAGCTCAACAGCTCTTCCGCCCATCTGGGAAGCGATAACTCTGTCACGGACTGTCGGGCTACCACCTCTCTGAACGTGACCGAGAATTGTAGCTCTTGACTCAATACCTGTCTTCTCTTCAATTTCCTTTGCCATCTCGATAACGCCGCCGATACCCTCAGCAACAACTACGATAGCATGCTTCTTTCCTCTCTGCTTTGACTCAAGAATCGGACGAAGCACATCCTCATCAAAATTCCATTCTCTTTCCGGCACCAAAATAACCTCAGCACCGCAGGCAATACCTGCCTCAAGTGCAATATATCCGGCAGCACGACCCATTACCTCGATAATTGAGCAACGGTCATGGCTCTGTGCTGTATCACGAATTTTATCGACTGCATCCTTAACCGTATTGAGACAAGTATCGTAACCTACTGTATATTCCGAACAGCTGATATCATTATCAATTGTACCCGGCATTGCAATTGTAGGAATACCCTGATTGCAAAGAGCCTGCGCACCCTTGAATGAACCGTCTCCACCGATTACTACAAGACCGTCAATACCAAAAACCTTAGCTATGCTTGCACCCTTCTTCTGTCCCTCAAGAGTTCTGAACTCAGGACATCTTGCAGTCTGAAGAACTGTACCGCCTCGCTGAAGCGTTTCACTTACCGAACGTGCTGTCATCTCTTCAAGCTCGCCCTTTATAAGACCGTCATAACCACGTCTCACACCCATAACCTTTAACCCATGGTATGCACCGACTCTGACAACGGCACGAATTGCCGCATTCATACCCGGAGCATCGCCGCCACTGGTCAGCACGCCGATAGTTCTGATGTTCTTTTCCATATCTATTCCTCCCAAGAATAATTTCGTAAATACACCTGCGTGTAATATATCCAGCTTATTCCCCGCCTGATAAAACCTTTCCGTAAACAGTCGAGATTTCTGCCTTACCTTTTACCTTTATTGCAGAGGTAGTCTCTGTGAACTGTGATATATAAACCTCACCTATATCAAGCTTCTCTGTATGATGAAAGCGAGTGTCTTTTCCTCTTGTAAGACCGATTATACTGACTCCGTTTTCCAGAGCTTTTACGACAATATAGCTTCCGTTTGCATATTCTTCCATTCTTACCTCCACTGTATATACCAATATACTCTACCTATTAATTTTACTCTATTTCCCAAAAAAATTCAAGTATTTATTGACAAAAACATAACATTAACACTCCGATTTTTTTCGGATGATTTTATTGATTTTTGTGTATTTTTTACGAAAACCGCAAAATAACCGCTATTTAAGCTTTACATTATCCTCTCCAAAGATTTCACTAAGCTCTCTTAATGCACCCGGAGAGCCATTAAAGAACAGCCGTCTCGGCACTACTGTCATCTGTTTTGTATCCTCAAAGAACAGTCTTACCTCAATATCTCCGCTGTACGGGTTAAGTGATTCGCTTACCTTGTCAAGAATTTCCTTTGTTCTGCTTTCAAGTCTGATATATAAAATACGAGACGGAGCCTTTGCGGTATTGGCATTTTTTAAGCTTCTGTCCGGTGCCGATGCATGAAGAAGTGCTTCTTCTATTGGTTCAACAGTTTCACAGAGAATTTTCGGAGCTTCATCTTCACGCATGCTTACTCTTCCGCTTATGCATACAATCTCATTTTCTCTTAAAACTGCCGAATATCTTTGTAGAACCGCCGGAAAAACCAGACATTCAATTGTACCATATACATCTGCCAAATTGACAAATGCCATCTGGGAATTACTTCTCGTGATTTTATTTTTACGCGAATCAATAAGTCCGCAGATTATAACATTGTCTCCGTCATACAGTTCTTTTGTGCCTGTCGCTATCTCTTCTTCATTTTCACCACTTAGCAGTATTGTACCGATATTAACATCTGTCAGCTTCGCAACTTTTTCACTGTAGCTATCCATCGGATGTCCGGAAAAATACATTCCGGTTGACTGCTTTTCAAGACGAAGCAGCTTCATTTTATCAAACTCAGGAATATCCGGCAGTTGCATTTCACTTTCGTCCGGTGCATCATCAAACAGCGTAAGCTGACCCGCTATATTATCCTTTATATTTCTTGTACTTCCCTCAAGTGCTTTTTCAAAAACCGCATACAGCTGCGAACGTTTTACACCAAGTGAATCAAATGCACCGCACATTATCAGTCCTTCCAACGCACGTTTATTAACATCAAGTCCGGCAGTCCTGTCAAGAAACTCTGAAAATGTCCTGAACTTTCCGCCACTTTGCCTTTCTTTTACAATGTTCTGTATCACAGCGGTACCCACATTTTTAACTGCACTCAAACCAAACCTCACCGCATTTCCCTCAACGGTGAAAGTATCCTTTGAATAGTTTACGTCAGGTGCAAGCACCTCTATTCCCATTTTTTTGCAGTTTATAATATAGTGATTGATTTTATCCGTATCCTCTTCACTTGAAATAAGCGAAGCCATGAATTCGACCGGATAGAACGTCTTTAAGTACGCTGTCTGATAAGTAATAATAGCATATGCAGCGGCATGCGATTTATTGAACGCATACGAAGCAAATGCGTCTATTTCATCAAATATTGCTCTTGCAGTATCTTCATCAATTCCATTTGCCACACAGCCCTTTATCTCGCCGTCATCCGAGCCGTATATAAAATTCTTACGCTCAATCTCCATCTGATCAAGCTTTTTCTTACTGATGATACGTCTCATCTGATCCGCTTTTCCCATTGAATATCCCGCAAGCACACGGACTATATCCATTACCTGCTCCTGATACACCATACAACCGTATGTTACCTCAAGGATATCCTTTAAAAGCGGATGCTTATATGTTACCCGTTCCGGATTTCTTTTATTTGCAATATATCTCGGAATATGCTCCATCGGACCCGGACGGTAAAGTGCAATTCCTGCCACAATGTCCTCTATATTATCCGGCTTCAGCTCCATCATTACGCCCTGCATTCCGCCGCTTTCAAGCTGGAACACACCGTCTGTATTACCTGATGAAACAAGCTCAAATACCTCCGGACAGTCGAGCGGTAATCGGTCAATATCTATATCAACACCCTTTGTTTCCTTGATAAGTCTTACCGCATTTTCAATTACTGTCAGGTTTTTCAGACCCAGGAAGTCCATTTTAAGAAGTCCGAGACTTTCAACAGTATCTTTTGTGAACTGCGTAGTTCTGAATCCGTCCTTATTTAAGGTCAGAGGAATATAATCCACAAGCGGCTCACTTGTAATAACAACACCCGCTGCATGTGTTGAAGCATGTCTGGGAAGTCCCTCAAGTGCTTTTGAAGTATCTATCAATTCCTTTATCTGCGGATTCGAATCATATAGCGCCTTTAGCTCTGTTGATACATCCAGAGCCTTTTCAATCGTCATTTTCAAATCTCTCGGGATAAGCTTTGCAACTTTATCGGCATCCGAGTACGGTACATCCAACGCCCTTGCAACATCACGGATTGCAAGCCTTGCTTTCATTGTACCGAATGTTATAATTTGAGCAACCTGCTCTTCTCCGTAACGTTCAAGAACATAGTCAATAACCTTCTGCCTGCCCTTGGGTTCAAAGTCTATATCAATATCCGGCATACTTACACGCTCGGGATTTAAAAAACGTTCAAAAATCAGGTTGTATTTTATCGGGTCAATATTGGTTATTCCCAAAGTATAAGCAACAATTGAACCTGCCGCCGAACCTCTTCCCGGTCCCACCGGCACGCCGTGAGTTTTTGCATAATGCACGAAGTCTCGCACTATCAGGAAGTAGTCCACAAAACCCATGCTCTTTATTACACCTAATTCATACTCAAGTCTCTCTGTAAGTTCCGGAGTGATTGTGTCATACCTTTCCGCAAGACCGTCACTGCACAGCTTATGCAGATATTCAAATGCTTCCATACCGTCCGGCACATCAAATTTAGGAAGATGCTGTGCACCAAAGTCAAGCTCTACATTGCATCTGTCTGCGATCTTTGCTGTATTTTCAATCGCCTCCGGAGCATAGGAAAACAGTTCTGCCATTTCCTCCGGAGACTTGATATAAAACTCCTCCGATTCAAATCCCATTCTGTCGGGGTCATTTATCTTCTTTTCCATCTGAATGCACATCAGTACATCCTGATATCTTGCATCCTCTTTTTTGAGATAGTGAATATCATTTGTTGCAACCAAACCAACACCAAGCTCATTTGCAAGCTTGATGAGATTGGGAATTATTTTTTTCTGATCTGCAAGTCCATGATCCTGTATTTCTATAAAATAGTTTTCCTTACCGAATACATCAATATACTTTTGAGCAACCTCCTTGGCACTTTCATAATCGACATTAAGGAGAGTTCTCGGAATCTCGCCCGCAAGGCATGCCGAAAGTGCAATTATTCCCTCATGACGCTCACGAAGCAAATCAAAATCTACTCTCGGTCGGTAATAAAAACCCTCAATATTCGCCTTACTTACAAGGTACATCAGATTTTTGTAGCCTATCTGATTTTCAGCAAGCAAAATCAGATGGTAGTTTTTATTATCTATATCATGCACCTTATCGAACCTTGTTCTTGGTGCTACATACACCTCACAGCCGATAACAGGCTTTATACCTTGCTTCTTGCACTCACGCCAGAAATCCGCGACGCCGTACATACTGCCGTGATCTGTTATGGCACAGCTATCCATTCCCAGTTCCTTAACCTGAGATACAAGCTTGCCTATTGACGCTTCGCCGCCAAGAAGGCTGTATTCGGTATGCGTGTGTAGGTGCGTGAATTTCATTTTGTTTTTCTTCCTTTCGATTGTTCGTAATTTTCAGTTCATAATATAGATATCCGTTATTAGCTAAAATCTATTATTTTATCACCTTTATACTTCAATTTACCTTTTTCTTTAATTTTGTATCCATCATATGTAAATTCCGAAACCGTAAAGGATTTCTTCTTTCCGTTTACTGAGAATACAACCACACAGCTTTCATTGCTAAATGTGCTTTGATACTTTGAAACATGTTTATGCTTATATTTCTCGACCACTACGGCATCGACTGTTTTAACAGGCGACTTCCCACGGCACAGAAATTTTATAATAACAATCATCCAGCACACAAAAAGTGTAAGCATTAATACGCAACTGATTATTTCCCATAGTCTGCTAAATGTCATCACATGTTCCCCCTTTTATAACCATTTATTGTATTATTATATCACAAATTCGTTCGTTTGACAATATAAATCTTTTTGATAGTTCCATAATACCACAATTCCCCAACAAAATCAATGGCATATACGCAAGTGTATATGCCATTGACCCAATTATATCTCAATCTCAATAAACTCTGACGGATTTGTGCCGATATAAATAATCGCCCCGCTACCGTCGGCAATTCTTTCACCATTGTCATTTACCGTTGTAAAAGCCGCCTTATCAACCGTCAGTTTCACACTTACGCTCTCACCCGGCTTTATCGCAACTCGCTTGAATGCCGCAAGCTTGCGGTTTGGTACCTCGTTTTCACTCTTCACCTTTACATAAATCTGCACAACCTCGCTAACCTCGTATTTACCGTCATTTCTGAGACCCACCATAACCTCTGTACCGTTTTCCTTTGCATTGCTATATGTATCTTCACATTCTGCCTTTGTCAGCCTCACATCACCGTAATTCAAGCCATAGCCAAACTCATAAAGCGGCTTATAATCAATGTAACGGTACGTTCTTCCTTTCATTGTGTAGTCGGTAAATTCCGGTATAGGGTCTGTATTGTGATAGAATGTCACCGGCAGCTTTCCTCCCGGTGATACCTTTCCGAAGAGCATATCTGCAATTGCTTTTCCGCCCTCTGCTCCCGGATACCATACCTGCATAACTGCCCCAGCATGTTCCTCGGCAAACGACAGATCAATCGCACTGCCTGTAGCATTTAATACTATAAACGGCTTACCTGTTTCCTTTATTATTTCAAACAGCTCTCTCTGGCTCTCCGGCAACAGTAAATCAAGCTTGTCACCGCTTGCAAATACGTTACTCACATCTCCCTGCTCACCCTCTAAGGTAGAGTCAAGTCCCAGGCAAAGTATAACAAGGTCAGAGCAATTAGCCGCCGCCTTTGCTTCACCTAATCTGTAGC
This sequence comes from Clostridia bacterium, assembly GCA_045542415.1. Taxonomy (GTDB): domain Bacteria; phylum Bacillota; class Clostridia; order UBA1381; family UBA1381; genus UMGS1958. The sequence goes on along the minus strand of JAZQKZ010000008.1, from coordinate 27,835 downwards.
GGTCTGTCTTATCCTTTTCGGGACGCTTATCAAACAAATGACAGCCCTCACTGTAATGCAAACGGATACCACGCTTTTCGCACTCGTCTGTAATACCGTCAAGAAGTGTTATGTATCGGTTCGGTGTTCCGTAGTAATTGCCTATCAATGCAATTCTGCTGTCTGCATTCGGTCCCATAACAGCAATAGCTTTATACTTCTTTTCATCAAGCGGAAGTATTCCGTTATTCTTTAACAGTACACAACTTTCAACCGCTGTTCTGTACGCAAGCGCCCTGTGTTCATCACACGCTACCACGTCATATGGGATTTCGTCAAGCTCTGATTTATCGAACAAGCCTAAAAGATATCTTGAAGTAAACGCTCTTACCGCACATTCTTCAAGCTCTTCTCTTGTAATCATATCCGCCGCATATGCGTCCATTATCCTCTGATATGTACAGCCGCAGTTCACATCACAGCCTGCCTTTATCGCCTTTGTTACCGACTCCTCCGGAGTTGCTGTCACCTTGTGATTTTCATGGAAATCTCTTACTGCCCAGCAGTCAGAAACAAAGTGTCCCTCAAACTCCCACTGATTTCTTAAAATATCCATAAGCGTTTCGCTTGCACAGCAAACCTCACCGTTAGTGCGGTTATAAGCCCCCATCACTGACTCAACCTTTGCTTCCTTTACACAAGCCTCAAATGCCGGAAGATATGTTTCCCACATGTCCTTTTTTGTTGCAATTGCATCAAACTCGTGGCGAAGTGCCTCAGGACCCGAATGCACCGCATAATGCTTCGCACATGCCGCCGCCATCATGTAGCCGTCACGCTCAATCTGCATACCCTTAATAAAAGCACAGCCGAGCCTTGAAGTCAGATATGGGTCCTCACCGTAGGTCTCCTGACCTCTGCCCCATCTCGGATCACGGAATATATTTATATTCGGCGACCAGAATGTTACACCCTTATAGCGGTGACGATTTCCGTCCGCTGAATATGCATTATACTTCGCTCTGCCCTCCAAGGCACACGCCGTACCGATTTTATTCAGTAACTCTTCATCAAAGGTTGCACCCATTGCTATTTCCTGGGGAAATGAGGTTGCTGTACCCTCTCTTGCAACACCGTGCAAAGCTTCGTTCCACCAGTTGTATGCCGGAACTCCCAGTCTTTCTATTTCAAACGCATCATAGCGAAGCTGTGATGCAATTTCTTCAACTGTCATCTTGCTCACAAGCTCTTTTGCCTTTGCTCTTGCTTCTTCTCTGTTCATTTTATTTCCTTTCATTTTTGTTTGAATTGTTATATCGATTTTATCATTATTATTTGTGTTTGTCAATTAACCTAAGCAAAGTGTGCATTATTTGACTACTATTTTTAATTTAATGACTTATATCTAAAAGCTTAATACAGATTTGCGAAACTTTTCCACACAAAAAAAAACCGGCTCATAAAAGAACCGGAATTTCTTTGCAAATCTCACCGGACAAGATTCGGGCGGCAGTAACAATCTACCCTTGTCTTGCCCGGATTGAGATGTAACGAGCAATGAAGTTATGCAATTTTTTTAATTACTTCACACACTTTATCATATTCAGTTTTTACCCGTGCATAGACCTCTGATGCACCATCACTGCTTCCGCCGCGATAGACTTCAACTTCCGGTGTGATAATATCAAGTATGCAATTAATGCATAAATTCCCACACACACCCTTTAATGTGTGAGTAGCCTTAAACAGTGCATCTGCATCGTTCAATTCTACCGCTGCGGCGTATGAATCCATAGTCTCATCTGTCAGGAACTTAATTAAAAACTTCTCTGCCATCTTGTCCATATTCATAAAACGCTTGACTAATGCAGCGTAATCAACACCACTTGCAATAAGCTCCTGCTTTATTTCTTCTGTCATATCCTTACTTTCCTTTATTTATATTTTTCTGCAACCGCTTCAAATTCATCCTTAACCGCTTCAAAAGCTACCAAAAGCTTAGGATTAAATTCGCCGCATTCACCCTGCATAATCATATTATATGCCTGCTTGGTTGTAAAACCCTCTTTGTAAACCCTAGGTGTAGTCAGCGAATCATATACGTCAGCCAATGATACTATCTGTGCAGCAATCGGTATTTCATCACCGACAAGTCCTTGCGGATATCCACGACCGTCATAGCGTTCATGATGCGAAAGTGCAATTTCACGGCAGTACTGCTTGTAACTTCCCTCTTCAAGTGCAGAGAGTGAGTTTATAATTTCAAGACCCAACTCCGAATGCGTTTTCATCAATTCAAACTCTTGCCTCGTAAGCCGACCAGGCTTCAATAATACCATGTCTGAAATAGCTATCTTTCCTATATCATGTAACGGAGCCGCATTTGTAATCAGCCTTGCCTGATTGGCTGTTATTCCATACTCCGGATAATTCCGTGCAATATAATTTGCAAGAATCTGAGTAAGAAGCTTTACACAATGAATATGCGTCCCCGGTTCCATATTTCTGAATTCCACCACTTCACCAAGAGCCTCTATCAGACCTGCATTCTGACTGTGGAGGTAATATGTAAGTCTTTCTACACTCTTCGACTCTGAATATGCAAGTCCGTTGGTGTTATTTACAGATGTTATATTGGTTAAAATCCCTCCGTAAACAACTGTATTTTCTTCCTTTTTGAGTATTGACCCCGAAAATCTTATAAGAACCTCTCCCGATACAGGAACATTCCATATATATTGCTTTTCAAAGTTCACTCCCTCAAGTTCTAAGTTTTCAATAAAGTTATTTATTGACTTCTTATACTCGTCATTTACATTCTTGTACCAATATTCATATACCTCTTTAGGTGTCAGTCCGACAGGTACTTTAAAAAGCTCAGAGGCTACTTTATCAAGATACATTTCCGATTCTCGTGTTGTAAGACTTTCTATTACTTTCCAGCAACCTGTATTAGATGCACGAAGAACCGAACTAAAATCATCAAACATAAACGCAACCTCCATTTTTATCTATCTATATTATATAATATTTGCAAAAAAAAATCAATAGATTTCATGTGTTTTTATAAATATATTTTGTGTTTTAAATACATTATTATTGTCAACCAAGCAAAAAGAAATCCGCCGCCTGCGAATTTCTTTTTTATGCCTGATTAAGATTTTTTATGTTTACATCAAGATTTATATAATAAATTCATACTCACCGCTGCCCACTTCAAGCTCATCCATACCGTTAAGGCTGATTGTCGCTGTAGTATTTGCCGGGACTGTAAATTTATAATAAACTCTACCGTGCTCTTTTCTCCATTCGGAGCGTATCATTCCATACGGTGAATTATAACTGCATTTTACATATGACAGATTTCCTCCGACTACAGGCGAAAGAATGATCTTTTTATAACCTGCACATTCACTCTGTATTCCCGCAACCGATTTGAACAACCATTCACCGATTGCTCCATAAGAATAATGGTTGAATGAATTCATTGCTATATCACCGAATGTATCCGTTTGAGCAACATACGAATTCCAACGCTCCCATATTGTTGTTGCACCGTTTTTAACACTGTATAACCAGCCCGGAAACTTTTCCTGTTCAAGCAATGCAAATGCCATATCCGTCAATCCTACCTTTTCAAGTGCCGGAGCAAGATGAGATATGCCCAAAAATCCTACAGATAAGCAGTTGTCACGTTCCTCTATGGAACGTCTGAAACATTCTCTTGTATGTGATAGCTTTTCTTCAGGAATTAATTCAAAATCAATCGCAAGTGCATAGGCAGTCTGCGACGGGCGATTTTCATCATTTTCACTGTAATAGGTTTTATTTATTCCGTCCTTGCTCTGTTCGCCCCGATATGCAATTGAACCATCCTCACATACCCACGCTTCATTAAAGGCTTTTTTTACCGCCTCATATCTTGTATAATATTTTTTCGCATCATTTTCATGACCCAGTATTTGGGCTATCTTCGACAGCAGCTTCGCAACATATGCCGCATATGCAGTTGCCGACAATATAAACGGTGTCGATTCATCAAAGGTAAGATGATCACCTCGTGACTGCTGTACCTGAATATACGGCTCATTCGACAAATCCGACACAGCCTTTTCACCGTCAACAGTTCTCTCGCCACAATTCTGACGTTCCGGCAATGACTGATATTCTACCCATTCACGCATCATTTCGTAATTATCACGAAGAATATTTATATCACCGTATGCCCTATACATTTCCCAAGGTACAATCACCGCCGCATCACCCCAGCCGGCACACCCTCCCATAGGACGGTTATCTCCGCCAAGCGGTGCTGTATCTGGAACCGCACCCTTGCGGTTATACATAATCTGTGCATCACGCACATCAATCAGCCACTTATTCATAAATGCTTTTATATCCATATTATATGCAGCAGTCGCCGCAAATACCTGAGCATCGCCCGTCCAACCCATACGCTCGTTACGCTGTGGACAGTCGGTAAATACAAGCAGCGAATTATCACGCTGCCCCCATTGAATATTGCTCTGAAGCTGATTTATAAGCGGATTTGAGCACTTAAAATCGCCTGTGACCTCGGTCGTGTTGGTAATTACTATACCTGTAACCTCTATAATCTGCGAAAGCTCACAGCCTGTTATTTCTATATAGCGATAACCATGCGAGGTAAAAGTCGGGAAAAAGATTTCACCCTCTTCATTGCCTGCAAGAATAAACATATCCGTATTAGCGGCATTACGCAGATTTGCAAGATAAATTCTTCCATCACGGCAACACATTTCACCGTAACGAATTTTTATTGCTTGTCCTTTTCCACCCTTTATTTTTACTCTTATACTTCCGACAATATTCTGTCCTAAATCATAGATTTGGTGTCCCTCAGGATTTTCGCCGATGAATTTCGCTTCTATTTCACGCTCAATTTCAGCTAAGCTTCCCACCTGTGAAACAAGCTCAAATTTCAAGCCATCACGTTCTCCATTTGTAGGCACAACCGGCTCTGACCATACTTCAACGCTGCAATTTTTCCAGCGTGTATCACTAAGATTATTCCAGTCAATGGCATTTTTCATATCCCAGAATTCACCTTGCAGATAATCAGAATTAATTACATGTCCCTTAGTTGTATATTTCCAATCCCCATTTGTTGTGATTGTTTGAGTTTCACCGTTTTTATAAGTTATCACAAGTTTTGCAATAAATGAATTTTTTTTGCCGTATATCATAGGAAATGCGTTGTACGCAAGATATCCTGTGTAATAGCCCTTTGCAACCGTTGCACCAATTGTATTTATTCCGTTTTTTATCTTGTCAGTCACATCGAAGGTCTGATAATAAATACGTTTTCTGTAATCGGTAAATCCGGGATTATAAAAGCTTGTATTCACCCTTTCACCGTTTATATACACGTCATAAAAGCCTCGTGCTGAAGAATACAGTCTCGCACTTATAATTTCATGCTCTACCTCAAATTCTTTTCTGAAATTGAGCGTTGGTGAAGCAGTTGTTATTGTAAATTCGTTTTCTATAATCAGTGTATTGTTCTCTACTCTTCCGAGCATTGACAAATAGCTATCGGCATTAAATGCTTCGTTTAAATATATACTTTTACCGTCAGGAGATGATATGATAAGATTTTTCACCGCAAGGCTACCTGCCGCCTTGAACCCGAAATTCATAAGTGTAAGCTGTCTGGGATGATGTCTCTTTTCAGGATTTATAAGACGCTTATTCTCGATTACAGCTTCACCGTTTAAAATAACTGTTCCTATCCCTTTTTTCATTTCTATACGGATATGATTCGAGTTTTCCAAATAAGCACAAGAACTTTCCATAAGTACCGTTGTACTCACTCCGTCATCCCATGCATTGTCACTGTATTCATATACATTGATTTTATCTGCACTAAGCTCAATTAAAGTATAGTTATCCTTATCCCTTGCGCCGATTACAAAACCTGCCTTTTCACCGTCAAAAGTGAAATCTGCATCCAGTGCATATTCAGTAAGTCCGTCCGTATTTATGGTATCACCAACATTTGAAATCCACTTTGCACCGCCCCATACAGATTCGTTATTACCCATAAGCCCTGTTTCAAAGTATGCAATATCACTTTCCGCTTCGCCTGCATTGTCGGTTATCACACTTACTTTCCAGTAATAGCGTGTCATTGCTTCAAGCGCCATGCCATCATATGTAATTGCTATGCTTTCACCGCTTCTTACCTCCTCATCCCATACAAGGCTTGTGAAGTCAGGACTTTTGCTTATCTTAATGCGGTAGCTTGTCTGTAAAACATTATTTTCTGTACTTCTGAGCTTATACGAAAAAATCGGTCTTTCATCAATTCCAATCGGATTTATAAGTGCTTGTGTGCGTAAATCAAAAATCTCAAGTTTTTTCATAGCTTTATTCCCTTTTCTTGATTTATACTTGAATTATAACATACACACATTTAAGGTGTCAATTCAAAAACTCCCGTTTTCTTTGATAGTTACTGTATTTTTTCTCAAAAAGTTCTTGACAAAACTATCTTTATGTACTATAATATATGGTAATTGAATAAAAGGCGATGAAAAAATCCAGTAGATATATTTCCGCCATAAGAGAGTATGGGTTATTGAGCTGTGAGCCTGTGCGGTAAGGGATATATTGAAATTTCGTTTTGGAGCTGTGTTTCTGAAGTCTGATGATGTGTAGGAAATGACGTGTAGCGGCGTTATACGCTTTTAATTAAGGTGCCGGCATATGCCGGAAGTCGGGTGGTACCGCGGAGCTTTGTAAATTATGCGCTTCGTCCCTATGGAAGTATTTCCTTAGTGACGGAGCATTTTTATTGTATTTTTTGAAAGGAAGAAAAACATGAAAGAACAGATTCAACAGATTAAGGCTGATGTCGAAGCAATATTAGCCACTGCCACTGATCTTGATACTCTTGAAAATATCCGTATCAAGTATTTAGGCAAAAAGGGCGAGCTTACCGCTGTTTTAAAGGGCATGGGCAAGCTTTCTCCCGAAGAGCGTCCTGTTATCGGCGCACTTGTAAACGAGGTCAAGTCAGCTCTTGAAAATGAGCTTGACGAAAAGAAAGCTCAGATAAGCGAAAAGCTTGAAGCCGAGAAATTAAAGGCGGAAGTTATTGACGTAACAATGCCGGGTAAAAAGAGCAATGCCGGCAAGCTTCACCCTCTTACAAAGGTAATGAACGAGATTAAAGATATCTTTATCGGTATGGGCTTCCAGATTGCAGACGGCCCTGAGGTTGAGTATGATTACTACAACTTTGAGGCTTTAAACATACCTAAAAACCATCCTGCTCGTGATACTCAGGATACGTTCTATATCGAAGACAACATCGTATTAAGAACACAGACATCACCGATGCAGATTCGTGTAATGGAAAAGACAAAGCCGCCGGTAAGAGTTATTGCACCGGGTAGAGTTTATCGAAGCGACAGCGTTGATGCTACTCACTCACCTGTTTTCCACCAGATCGAGGGTCTTGTTGTAGATAAGAACGTAACAATGGCTGACCTTAAGGGTACTCTTGAAATGTTTGTGAAGTCACTTTACGGTGAGGAATCAAAGGTACGTTTCCGTCCGCACCACTTCCCGTTCACAGAGCCGTCAGCCGAAATGGATGTTAGCTGCTTTGTATGCGGCGGCAAGGGCTGTGGCGTATGTAAGGGCGAAGGCTGGATTGAAATTTTAGGCTGCGGTATGGTTCACCCGAAGGTGCTTGCAAACTGCGGCATTGATCCGGAGGAATATTCGGGCTTTGCGTTCGGTGTAGGTCTTGAGAGAATTGCAATGGGTAAGTATGACATCGACGACCTGCGTTTATTCTTCGAGAACGACCAGAGATTCTTAGACCAGTTCTGATGAACCGTGTTATGATTATCGGCTTTTCAGGTTCCGGCAAATCTACCCTTGCAGGGCAGATTGCAAAAATCATCGGAACAGAGCCGACATATATGGATACTCTCAATTTCTTTCCCGGTTGGGTTGAAACTTCAAGAGAGTATAAACGTGAAAAGCTTTCACCAATTCTTGAACGTGATAAATGGGTTATTGACGGCTCGTACCGTCAGATACTTTATAAAGAAAGAATCAAAAAAGCTGACACAATAATTTTCATGGACTTTAACCGTTTTCGTTGCCTTGCACGGGTAATAAAACGCAGAATTATGTGGCATGGAAAATCACGCCCTGATATGACACAGGGATGTAATGAGAAAATTGATTTTGAATTTTTGAAATGGGTAGTTTATGACGGACGAAAAAAGCGTCCCAAATTCTACCGTGAATTAGAGGAAATCCGCAGAACTTTTGGGGATGAGAAAAAGATTTATATTTTTAAGCGTCCCGGACAGGTTAAGGATTTTCTTGATAAATTATCGAAAGGAATGAATATATAATGAAATTACCTATGAGCTGGCTTTCGGATTATACTGATATTAGTGGTATTTCTCCGAAGGAATATGCAGATAAATTAACTATGACAGGCTCGAAGGTTGAGGGTGTTGAAAACCTCGGCGAAGAGCTTGAAAAGGTAGTAGTCGGTGAAGTATTGACTTGCGAAATGCATCCCGACAGCGACCACCTCCATGTATGTATGGTAAACGTTGGTGAAGAGGCTCCGATTCAGATTGTGTGTGGTGCTCCCAACGTTGCCGCCGGACAAAAGGTTCCCGTTGCTTTAAACGGTGCTATACTCCCCGGCGGAATCAAGATTAAAAAAGGCAAGCTTCGCGGTGTAGAGTCAAACGGTATGATTTGCTCACACGAGGAAATGGGCATTGAGCCGTCACTCTTAGGCTACGAGCCAGAGTACGGCATTCTTGTACTTCCCGAAGACGCAGTAATCGGTAGTGACGTCAAGGCCTTATACGGTCTTGATGAAAACGTTGTTGAGTTTGAAATCACGTCAAACCGTCCGGACTGTTTCTCAATTATCGGTCTTGCAAGAGAAACTGCTGTTTCATTCAACAAGCCGTTTAATATCCCGGAAATTAAGTTCAGCGAGAACAGTGACAATATCAATGACATCGTTTCAATTGAGATTGCTGATAAGGACAAGTGCCAGAGATACTCGTCAAGGGTTATAAAGAACGTTAAGATTGGTCCGTCACCGAAGTGGATGCGTGAGAGACTTGAGGCTTGCGGTGTTCGTTCAATCAACAACATGGTTGACATCACAAATTATGTACTCTTAGAGTACGGTCAGCCGATGCACGCTTTCGATTTAAGAGACCTTGACGGCGGTAAGATTGTTGTCCGCCGTGCAACTGATGGTGAAGTTATTAAGACTCTTGACGATCAGGACAGAGTATTAACAACAGATGACCTTGTAATTTCAGACGCTACAAAGGCAGTTGCAATCGCAGGTGTAATGGGCGGCTTCAACAGTGAAATCAAAGAAGATACCGAAACTGTTGTATTTGAGTCAGCTACATTTGACGGTGCTTCAGTCAGACTTACAGCTCAGCGTGTAGGCTTAAGAACGGAAGCTTCATCAAGATACGAAAAGGGTCTTGACTATAACAACACTGTTCCGGCTTTAGAGCGAGCTTGTCAGCTCGTTGAGGAATTAGGCTGCGGTGAAGTGGTAGGCGGTATGATTGACGTTATGGGTAACACACCGTCACAGCCGACACTTTCATTCAGACCGGAGAAAATAAATAACTTCTTAGGTACTGACGTTTCAACTGATGAAATGGTAAGAATCTTAACAGCATTAGAGGTTAAGGTTGATACAGATAATATGACTCTCGTTCCCCCGTCTTTCCGTCCGGATTTACTCTCAGAGGCTGATATTGCAGAGGAAATTGCCCGTTTCTACGGTTATGATGTAATTCCGACTACACTCCTCAGCGGCGAAGCAACAAGAGGTATGAAGACTATTGAACAGAAAACACAGGATAAGATTAACGAAATCTTAACTGCTCAGGGTATGAGCGAGATTTACACATACACATTTGTAAGTCCGTCAATCTTTGATAAGTTAAATATCGCAGCAGACAGCGAGTTAAGAAATGTTGTTAAAATTACAAATCCGCTTGGCGAGGACACCTCTGTAATGCGTACAACAACAATCGCAAGTATGCTTGAAACACTTGCAAGAAACTACAATTACAGAAATGCTGATGTAAAGATGTTTGAGGCAGGTAAGATATTTATCCCGAATGGTCAGGGACAGTTACCGGATGAGCCGGTTATTGTCACAATGGGTATGTATGGAAATGTTGATTTCTTTGACTTAAAGGGTATCTGTGAATCACTCTTTGAGGGACTTCACATTTCAAATGTAAGCTATGAGGCTACAAGCGAAAACCCGACATATCATCCGGGACGCTGTGCAGTAGTCAAGGCAGGCAACAAGGTTATCGGTACAATCGGTCAGATTTTACCGTCAGTTGCAAAGAAGTTCGGTATTGATACAGAGTGCTATGTCGGCGAGTTAAAGCTTGCAGAAATGATCAAGGCTGCAAACAACAATGTTAAATACACTCACTTACCGAAATACCCTGCACTCACCCGTGACTTCTCAATCTTACTTGATAAGGAAACTCCGGTTGCTGAAATAGAAAAGGTTATGAAGAAGTCAGCAGGTAAACTGCTCGTTTCACTCCAGCTTTCAGATGTCTATGAAGGACATCAGATTCCGGAGGGCAAGAAGTCGGTAATGTACAAGGCTGCATTCCGTGCAGACGACCGATCACTCACCGGCGAAGAGGCTGACAACTTACATGATAAGATTGTAAAGAAGCTCGAAAGCGCACTTGGTGCTGTATTGAGATAAAAAATCACTCCCGATTGGATTTCCAATCGGGAGCATTTTATTTTTATCGCTTACTATTATAATGAATTTTTGTTTCTTTTGAAAGATTTAATACACCCGATGAAGCATATCCACTCATTGAATCTTTGATTTCAATAGATTTCCACTCATTTTCACTACCAGAATAGTAGATGTTTTTTATATTAGGAAATACACCAAATGAATTTTCATACATACTTTCTACACTTTTGGGAATATATACATCTAATAGATTATCTCCTTCAATGGCACGCTCTTTAATGCTTACTACACCATCTGGAATAACAATCTCTTTTAATCCATATGAAGAAAAAGTCCCTTTTTCAATAACTTCTAATTTAGTTGGTATATTTACTTGTTCTATTTTTTGACAACCTTGAAATGCACTTTTTCCAATACTTTCTATTTCGTTATGAAGCTTAATATAGGTTAAATTTTTACACATATAAAATGCCTCTTCACCAATATTGATTACACTATTAGGAATATCTATACTTGTCAAATTTCCACATTCAGAAAACGCATTGCTACTGATATTAGTAATTCCTTTTTTGATAATTACAGACTTGATATTTGCACGAATTTTATCCCAAGGAATATCTTTCGCTTGCTCATATTCTAACATTTGACCTTTTCCGTTAATCAATAATACTCCTTCATCATCAAGAGTCCACTTTATATTTTCTCCATATGTTCCTTGTTCTACATAATTAGTATTACCACATGAGCAACACATGCATAGTATCAACATACTAATTATTACTATAACTTTTTTCACTTTTATTCCTCCATTTTTTTATTAAAATTAGACTTAATGCACATTTTGTAGTCTATATACAGATTATACTCTTTTTATCGATAATTGTCAAGATATAAACCATAATTTATAATAAAAATATCAAATAATCGGAGGAAAGCTATGATAACCTATGAGCCGTTTTGGAACACACTGAAGCAGAAAAACATATCTACTTATTCACTTATAAACAAGCATAATATCAGCAGCAGCCTCATACACCGTCTCAGACACAACCTGCCGATAAGCACTGTTACTATAAATGACCTGTGTAATATATTGGCTTGCAAGACTGAAGATATTATTGAATATATCCCCGAATAAAAACAATAAGCTTTTCATATAAAAAAATCTCCGGAGATTCATTTCTCCGGAGATTTTTTTCTTATTTGTACATGAGATTGAAATAATCAAAATTACCGCAATACTTGCCTGTTGTGGTTGACTTCATAAACAGTCCCATTGTACCTGTCTTTTCATTTTTCACAACAATATTGTTGCTCTTAAAATCATTCCAGTTCTTCGTGCTTGCAATAAGAGTTGTTGATCCCAGACTTGCCTCTGCAATCATAAGAGACTCAATCTGGCTCTGTGACATTGACGACAAGTCAAGTCCCGATACATCTATTGCAAAGAACTCAACCGTTACAATTCCTGTTTCCTTTGTACCTGCTACAAGCTCAATCACTTTCAAATCAGTCATATCAACCTCTCCGAAATAGAAAGTGTCCTTATCTCTTGTATTGTCGATTACATAGCTGTTGCTTGCACCTGAAACAGCACTCTTTGTCATACCGCTATTTGTCCAGCAGTTTGTATAATCCTCAAACTCAGTCTTTGCTGAATATGATGTTTCCGGTAACGGTTCCGGCGTCGGTGTTGCTGTCGGCTCCGGCGTTGGAGTAGCCGCCACATATTCTTTTTCTGTATCAAAGAATACTGCGAAAATCGACTTGTTAGAGCCGCCCCCGTAAATATATACCGGTGAACCGCCCTTAACCGGTGTCTCCAGGGTAGTAAGTACTCCGTCACCTATGCCGTATGTCTGCATGATCTCTTCGCCATTCTGATTTGCTACAATATAACGTTCTGTATTCGCTTCAAAGAAGACTGTAATTACTCCGTCCTCTTCGGGAGTGAAATAAACGCACTTGCCCGTAGTGCTTCCACGTCCACCCTTGAGTCCCTTTGTAAATGTGTAGCTTACACCGTTATAGATTGCCGTTCTGTTCTTATCCTGCGAAGCCCATCCGCCGATACCGTCCATTCCGGTTCCGCTTGCGAGTAATTTTCCGTCTGATGTATTATAGAACGAAGTAAATGCCGGATCGTCAAATCTATAAATAGTAAGCGTTTTTACAATCGGTGTTACATAAATATGATTAACCGGATTATCTAACGGCTTCATTGTATTGATGCCGTCCCATAATGCAACGGTCACTTCATCACCGTCACTGTAGCCCTCTAATGTATATTCACCTGCCGCATTAAATTCCGTTGTCTTAACCGATACAAGTCTGCCCTTATCATACTTCGACTCGGCGATTACACCGTTTTTATACGGAATTGTAAGCTTGATTTTTCCGTCCTTTTCATTTGCCACTTCAAAATCACCCGCCAGATAATCAAGCTGTAAATAGTCAAGACACGCTGTATTAGTCTTTACATATATCGTTCCACAGCCATTTTCGTCAAGATTGAGCTTTGCAATCTCATCGCGGTTAACAACTGCACTTGCTGCTGTCCACTTCTCCCAATCGCCGGTTGACGCTATTTTCGCACTTGCAATCATTCTGTCATCACTCGAACCCAGAGATACCAGAATTTCACTATCATTTCCTGCCTGCGATGCACGGAATGTAATTCCTGTGAGCTTGTCGAGCTTAACTCCGTCATAGCGCAGCCATGTTGTTGACATTCTTCCTGCACCTGCATTACCGGATGCTCCTGACTTCGTATCTACCACACTGCCTGTACCGTCATCTGCACTCTCGGCTTCTATCTGAAGATTTGCGTGAATAATGATTTCACCGCACTTCATATCAGTGTAGTTATTTGCTGTCACCTTGAATATTCCGTTCTCAAAAAGTGTAAGCTCACCTGTTGAACTGTTAATCTCAGCAGCAACTCTTGATGATGTGTCAAGCTTCTCAACTGTCCATGCAAGCTTTGATGCTTCTATCTTGATGTCCTCATCAAATACCTCAAGTGCAATCTTTACCGGATTATCCTTTGTAACTGTGCCTGTGATTGAACTCTCGTCGGCAATGTGCTCACCAATTCCTTCTGCACTGTAGTTTATACTGTTTCTTGAAACAATCCATTTATTCTGTGAATCAATCATATATACAGCTTCAAGTGCAACCTTTTCTACCGCTTCAATTTCTGCAACTGCCTCTTCATAAAGCGGTGCTAAATCCTCTTCAAGAAGAGTTGCTGCCAACGCCTCACGGTAGTCGTTGTAGAGCTTTGTAACTTTTTCCCAGTTTTCTGCTGTAAACGCGGCTTCTGAATATATAGCAAATACTGAATCAAGCTTTTCAAGGTATTCATTTATAATCTCATCCGCAACTCTGTCCTTTAATTCGGTTACAACCGGGAATTCTGCCGATACTGTGTTATCACCCTCTGTTACTGTTAAGGTAATTGTTGCCACTCCTGCTGAATCACCTGCTTTTACGATACCGTTTTCATCAACAGTGGCTACACTTTCATTCGAACTTGTATAAACAACTTCATATGAAGAAAGGTCTGTTATAACTGCATTATTTTCAAGTACAATACTTGCATCTGCACTGATTTCATTAACCGGTGTTGCACCGTCTGCATTCACTGCCGCAACAAGCTTAATGCCTGTCGGAACTGTGTATGCACGCTTTATTTCATCCGAAAGCTTGCCGCTTACCTTTACGGTAACAAGCTCTTCAATATCATTTGCATTCTTTCCTACTGCAATTGTGTAATCTCCCTCTACTACATACTCCGACTGCGTTGATTCGTCAAAGAATGTTACGTCTGCAATATTTAATTCAAACTCTGCCGTCTGTGTCTGACCTGCCGCAATTTCTACACGGTCAAAGCCCTTTAACTGCTTATACGGTAAATTCACTCCGTCTGCTCCCGGTACTGTTACATACAGCTGTGCAACCTCAGCACCGTCATACTCGCCCATATTTGTGATATCAACCTTTATATTGATTGTATCATTAGCATCAGCCTCTGTCTTATCTACTGTAATATTTGAATAATCAAACTCACTGTAGCTCTTACCGTAACCAAACGGATATACCGCTTCTCCGCTGTAATACTGATAAGTTCTGCCGGGCTGTGAATTATGCTGATTTATTTCATAGTCTGTATTATTATAATACACACCGTTAATTGACTCTCTCGGTGAACCAATAGGCATTAAATCAAGGTCTGACGCTTTATACCATGTAGTTGTAAGCTTACCCGACGGAACCGCTTTGCCTGTTAAAATATTCCCCAGAGCTTCGCCTTGTGCCTGACCGTTGTATGAGTTCCAAAGCATCGCCTTACAGTTATCCTTAAACTCTTCCACATTAACCTGACCTACTGTTGATAATACAACAATTGCCTTTTCGGGATATGCTCCGCAGATTTCAGCTACATGAGTCTGTGTAATCGGTAAATCAATCGACTCTCTGTCATTTGACTCACTTGAATCTGCAACTGTTGTTCCTGCATACGCTATAATGTAATCCGCCTTGTCAAGAGAATCTTTAAAGTTCTCTACCGAAAATTCTGTACTTGCATTAACAGTTATATACATATCCGCAACTTCGTTATAACCACCCGATGCTCCTGTATATTCACCTGTATTTACAGTATAGCTGCCCGATGCGGTGGTTGCTATATCAACAACTGCAACAGTCTGTGTTGAGTTGCTGTAGCCGATATTTACACTTACTTTCGGCATTCCCGGAAGTGATAAAGCACTTATTTTTACTTCCTTTACATCCGAAAAATCAACACCCGGAATAACTGCCATACCTGACTTTGTGATATCACGCAATTCATCTGTGTCAAGAGACATATTTCTTACATTCTCAGCCTTTGAAATATCAACTGTTTTTTCTGTATTATCATTCTTTACAAGTGTAATTTTATTTATATCAAATAACGGTGTTGAATCCTTTACATTGCCTATCATCTCAACATTGGCAGCAGGATTTATATCTTCAACTGCCGCCTTGATACCGTCATACGGAGTTGATGTCTTTGTCGGCTCTCCCGAATAGTCACCCAGTGTCACTTCTGTGGCCAGATTTCCTACTACTGCAATATTTGTAACATCTGACTTCAGAGGAAGTGTATTGTCACGGTTTTCAAGAAGTACCCATGACTTTTCGCCTGCCTCTAACGCCTTAGCAACATGCGCATCTGTCTCTATAACATCTGATGTGATATCCTGATACTTTGCCCCATCATCAAACTCACCCGTTCTCATTCTCTGGAGCATAAGACGATATACCGCAACGTCAAGAGTATCCTCACTCATCCAGCCCTCTGTTACCGCCTCATATGCACTCATCTGTGCTCTTGAACCGCAGTCAAGCTCTGCACCTGCATTAAAGGCTGTCGAAACTGCCATTGCTCCTGTAATATCATCTAAATTCCGGTCCGGAAAAAGCTTCTGACGAAGAGACTGACGACCATAAAGATTTTCAAACGCACCGCAGTCACCTACAACATAACCGCTGAAGCCATAGGTTCTTCTTAATACATCAGTCAGCAAATATTCATTAGCACTTGATGCTATGTAATCAATTACTGTTTCGCCGTTACGCTTCATTGTAATCGCATTATACGAACTCATTACCGATGCCGGAGCACTGCTCTCCACAATATCTCCGAATGCCTTTGTATAATATTCTCTGAGAGTTCTTTCATTCATAACAGAAGAACCGGTCTGCCTTTCTCCCTCACAGTTATTTGCTGCATAGTGCTTCAGAGTTGAGATAACCTTTAAATATTTTTCGTCATCGCCCTGCATACCCTTGACAGCTGCTTCACCTATTTGTGATGTTAAATACGGATCTTCTCCGTATGACTCTTCATTTCTTCCCCATCTTGGGTCTCTTGCCATATTAATTGTAGGATTCCAGTATGATAAGTCATATCTGTTATTTTTTCCTCTTGCCTCAGTTGATGTGATATCCATTGCCTCCTGAATGAGCTTTGTATCCCATGTATTAGACATCGCAAGACTGGACGGGAAGCTTGTTGCCTGTCCCTGACGTGCTACTCCGTGAATACCCTCACGCCAGTAGTTATACTTAGAAAGTCCTAAGCGGCTGATTGCAGGGGCACTTCTGCCTGTCTGAGCTACTTTTTCCTCCAGAGTCATGCGAGATACCAGATCTGCCGCACGCTCTTCAAACGAAAGCGTGGTATCCTGATACGGTAATGTCTGTGCCACTACTGCTGTTTGCGGAACAAGCGATGCAAGCATTGCTGTTAAAACCGTCATGGATAATAACTTTTTCATTTTTTTCTCCTCCGATTTTTTATTTTATACTTGCATTATAGCATAGTCAGTGTTATAATAAAAGTCACAAGAGATATAAATATAGTCAAAAAGTGTACTGTTAAAAGGCGGTGTTTTTATGCTTCCGATATATGAAATACGAAAAAGCGATCTTACTGTCAAGCATAATAATTATGAACTGAGCTATCCTGAGCATATGCATAAATATATCGAGATAGTATATGTTTACGAGGGTTGTCAGGGAATTGAAATTGAGGGTGAAGCCTACAGGCTCGAAAAAGGCTGTGCAGCAGCAGTGTTCCCCGATACGCTTCATTCATTCAAGTCTCTTGGTCAAGGGAACAGTGAAGTACTTATTCTTATGTGCCACCCGAAGCTTTTCGGCAACCTCTTCCCTGATTTGAACAACTTCAGCGTAAGTCTTCCGAAAATATCTGACACGTCAATTTGTGAACAGCTCAAATTTGCGTTTAATGCAATTTCGCTAAGTGATAGCTTTGATGTACGTTTTTCATGGGCATGCGTCATAATGTCGTACATATTGAAAATCATAAATCTTGAGCATCGCAGTAGCACTCCTGTAACAGACATCACTTACAAGATAATCAGTTATATTGAAGAGAATTTTACGCAAGATATAACCCGTGACAGTCTGGCTCATACATTCAATGTCAGCGAATTTTACATTTCAAAGATTTTTTCAAAAAAATTCAAGATGAATTTAAGAAATTATCTCGGACTTATACGGACGGAATACGCTGCAGGACTAATACGCACAACCAATGAGACTCTGACAACAATAAGCCGAATGGCAGGCTTTTCAAGCATCCGCACCTTTAACCGAATGTTTAAGGCCACATATAATATGACTCCCAAGGAATATAAGAATAATATCAACAAATTCTTAAAAGAAGAAAATGATTAGGATACAATAAAACAACGTCCCTGTTTTTACAAGGACGTTGTTTTATTATTATGAACGGTAGTCTCCGTTAATTTTTACATAGTCATATGTAAGATCGCAGCCCCAAGCCTTTGCCTGTGCATTTCCCAAGCCAAGAGAAACATTGATATATATTTCCTTTTCATGGAGTACCTTTGCTGCCTCTTCTTCACTGAAAGGAATACCTGAGCCGTTTTCGCATACCTTTACACTGCCTGCCGCTGATGCAAGCTCTACCTCAATCTTATCAATATCAAACTCTGCCTCAGCATATCCGATTGCACACAGGATTCTTCCCCAGTTTGCATCTTCACCAAACATTGCACACTTTGTCAGAGGCGATCTGATAATACTCTTTGCAACAATAATTGCCGTATCGACATCAGGTGCATTGACTACACTGCACTCAAGCAGCTTTGTTGCACCCTCTCCATCTGCTGCGAGCATTCTTGTAAGGTTCATCATTACAATATAAAGTGCCTGCTTAAAGATTTCATAATCTGCATTCACTTCCGTAATTTCTGCATTTTCTGCCATACCATTTGCAAGAAGTATAACCATATCATTTGTTGATGTATCGCCATCTACACTAAGACAGTTATATGTAATCTTTACAATTTCATCCAATGCTTTCTGAAGCATACCGGAAGCAACTGCTGCATCTGTTGTAATAAAATTCAGAGTTGTCGCCATGTTCGGATGAATCATACCACTTCCCTTTGCCATACCGCCCAAATGACACTTTTTACCGTTTAATTCAAATTCAACCGCAACCTCTTTTTGTACTGTATCGGTTGTCATGATTGCATATGCAGCACGTCCGCCACCATCATAGGTAAGTCCGTCTGCAAGAGCCTTTGCACTATCTCTGATAGGCTCAATCGGCAACGGCTGACCTATTACACCTGTTGATGCCACAAGCACCATTGACGGGTCAATTCCAAGTTCCTTCGCCGCACACTCACACATCGCCTGTGCCTTTTCATTGCCGTCTGCATTGCAGGCATTTGCATTTTTTGAGTTTGCAATAACTGCCTGTGCCTTACCACCGTTTGCCTCAATATGCATTTTTGTCACTCTTACCGGTGCTGCCTTTACTTTGTTGGTAGTATAAACACCTGCTGCATTACATACTGTATCTGATGCCACCAACGCAAGGTCAAACTTCTCCTTTGTCGGGTTAAGTCCGCAGTTCAGTCCGTTTGCTCTATAGCCTTTAGCGGCACATACTCCGCCGTCAATATATGTATATCCGTCAAACTGTTTCATTTGTCTTTGCTCCTTTATTTTTTTCTTTTTCTATTTTACCGCAGATAAATCGTTTTGTCAAGTACAGAGTATGCATTTATTCAGTTAACAGATAAAAAAAGCCACCGGTTAAACCGATGGCTTATATTCACAAAAATCATCTCAGTGCCGAATATCCGTGACCGTTGATTAATGCATCAATCTTCTGTCCTTCCTTGCACATCGGACATTCATGAGCCGGGTAGCTGTGGTAATCGCCTATGAACTTCGGATCAAAGCAGGAATATACAGGGATATTACCCTTACTCTTTTCAACATTCGAGAATATAGCCGAAACACCCGTAACATTACCGCCGTAATACTTGACAGCATCAATTGCCGCCTCGACAGTCTTACCTGACGAATATGATACTGCAAGCACCATGACGTGCTTACCCTTTATCATCGGAACAGTGTTATCTCTGAACAACAGCTGACTTGAATTGGTTGTTTCAGGTGTTACTACATAAATTGTCTGATGTGTATTCATTCCGACAAAATTTGCTTTTGTCAGCTGATCAGCCAGACATGCACCTATAACCTCTGTACCGTCAAGGCAAAGAATCGTATCTACAACGGTGGAATGATAAAAGTATGAACTCAGTTCCTCTGCAACCGCTTTTGCCTCTGACAGACGTGCTTTCTGTACCACCACATCTATGTAATAGTTACTGTGGCGGTCATTCGTTGCAAAATGTCCTTTGGCAACACGCAAAAACAAATTTTTACGTTTCGTCTCATATTTTAAAGTGTTTAAGCTAGGCATATTATATCCTCCTTGTACTTTTTATTATATAATACTATATTTATCGCAGTTTTTCAAGAAGAATTACCACATTTCGTTAAAAATAACAGGTATTTTTGTGCATTTTAACAACGCTTTTTTCTTGTATTAAAATATATTCTCTAATTTCAATCTGTAATTCTTAGGCAAATGCAGATACAAAAAATCCAGAACCTCGCTTTTTGATAATGCATCTACCTGCATTTCACCGTTTGAATAGCGGTACAGTTCGGCTATATTCATCTGCATCTTATCTATCTCCTCGTGATTTCCCATTGCCGACAACACCGGCTCATTCTCTGTAAGATACTCTGACATCTCCCCTATTTTGTCTTTTGCATTTTCATAATTTTCGGCTTCCAGCTCAAGCTGTATTTCTTTGTTAATTTTCATAAGCTCAATTGATACTACTGTCAGCTTTTTAGTATATGCCGCACCTCCGAATAAAACACCAGCCAACAAAATCGCTGCTATAATCATACTTTTCATTCATTATCCCCCTTTGTCTGCATATACACCTCACCGGTAATGTCAAGAGAAAATAAAAATACCCTTTTTACCGTTACTCCTCTTTGTTTAAGCTCCTTGTTGAGCCAGTCTCTGCTTTTTCCCGACCTCTTTAACTCTGACTCATTTATACTGCCGTCAGTTATTATAACGTACGGCAATCCCTCTCTGTCCGGATGCTTTATTCCCATGTCATCAACCGTAACCGTTCTTGAGCGGTCTTTGGGAATAACACTCACCTTTCCGCTTGTCTCTACAATAGCTGTCTGGACATCATTTATGTCATAATATCCGTTTATACGCAGTTCTTCCAATAAGTCGCTTACATTAAAACGCAGTCTGTTAAGCTCCTTTTCATTTATATGTCCCTCGCATACCACTACCGATGGAGAACCGCTTATAAATTTCCGCATTGTATTGCTTTTAAGACACAAAAATGAAAGCAAGACCTCTGCCGCTATTAAAGTTATAGCCGGCACTATTCCCGAAAACAAAGGCAGGCTTATATCCTGCATCGGTACAGATGCAAGGTCTGAAATCATAATTGCAACTACAAGCTCGGACGGCTGAAGCTCGCCCATCTGACGCTTTCCCATTATTCTCAATGCCGCTATTA
This sequence comes from Clostridia bacterium, assembly GCA_045542415.1. Lineage (GTDB taxonomy): Bacteria > Bacillota > Clostridia > UBA1381 > UBA1381 > UMGS1958. The sequence continues at coordinate 6,592 of JAZQKZ010000008.1, read as the reverse complement.
CCGTAAGATACAGAATGAGTGTTCTTATTACAAGATTAACCATTTTTTCCTCCTGTTTTTTATTTGCTTATTGATAAGTATTTCCAAACTCTTCTTGACATATTCCGCTGTTTGGAATATAATATTAATAAATTTTTAATGTAATAAAGGAGGCTAAAAATGCGTATAATTGGAATAGACTACGGCGATGCAAGAGTCGGAGTAGCTGTCAATGACCTTTTGGGCATTACTGCCCAGGGTGTAGGCACAATAAAAAATAAAAGCCGTAAGATATTGCTTGAAGAGCTTGATAAAATTATAAAGCAATACAATCCCGAAAAAATAGTTCTGGGACTCCCAAAGAACATGGACGGAACAGAGGGATTTCGCTCCGAAGCAACTTATAAATTTGCGGAGGACTTAAAAAGCATATATACGGGAGAAATAGTTTTCATAGATGAACGTCTTACCACTATGGGGGCTTCAGTATTTCTTAATGAAACGAACACTCGCGGCAAGAAAAGAAAGGACGTTATTGACACTGTCTCGGCATGTCTGATATTGGAAACATACATGATGAGAAATAAAGTATAACGTTTTTATGGAAAATCTGTTGACATTTGACACGTTTTATATTAAAATATAATTATCAAATTGAAAGGAAATAATTAACAATGGCTGAAAATGAAAGATTTGAAAACGAAGAAATTGAAATCGTTGAGCTTGAGGACAGCGAGGGCGGAATTATCCGTTGCGTTGCTTTAGGTACATTTGAGGTTGAAGAGGGCGGAAAAATGTACTGTGCATTTGTTGAGGTTGACGATGCAGGCGTTGAGAGTGATGATGTAATCATTCTTGAAGCTAAATTTGTTGATGAAACAAAGGAAATGCTTGACCTTACACCGATTATGGACGATGCAGAGCTTGAAACCGCTTACAACAAGTTCCTGGAGCTTGCCGGCGAGGATACAGCTGAATAAAGCTTATTATCTGTAACAAAAATGTAATTGAATATACAATATTTAACACTTGTATTTTCACAATGATTGTGGTATCATAACTACAGTAAACAATTTAATACCCTGGGATTTCACGTTACGATCGCCTCTTTTTTACCAACACTTCATAAAAGGGATGTTCTCTCCGGATGTGGCATATACGCCTCCTTTCCCTTTCGGGACTGCCAGTGGACATATAAAGCAGCCGGGAAACGACCCACCTGCATAGGCAGGTAGAATTTTGGCTTTCATTACACGGTTATTCCGGGGTTATTTATTTTTCTCCTGCAACGCAGGAGTTTTTTATTTCCATAAATAAACTTTGATTTTTCTTTTATTACATAGTATAATAAGAATATAAACCGATAATAATTATTAAACGGAAACAAGTAAGGAGTATGCACTATGATTACATTAACCGGAAAATCCGTATGCAGCGGAATTGCATTCGGAAAATTATATATATACTCTCGTGAAGAAAGCCGCATCAAAAGATACCATACCGAAAACACCGAAAAAGAGCTTTTACGCTTTGATGACGCCATCAAATGTGCCGCAACCGAACTTGAGGAGCTTTACAGCAAGGCATTGACAAAGGTCGGCGAAGAAAATGCCATGATTTTCCGAATACATCAGATGATGCTTGAAGACGACGATTATATCAGCGCAATAAAAAATATAATTTCCGAACAGAAAATTAACGCAGAAACAGCAATTGCACAAACATGCGATAATTTTGTTCAGATTTTTAATTCCATGAGTGACAGCTATATGAGAGAACGTGCAGCCGATATAAAGGATGTATCTGAGCGTGTTATAAGAATTTTATCCGGTTCATCCGGAAATACTATCCCCTGCGGCAAGCCCATGATTATCGCTGCAGATGATCTGGCACCAAGCGAAACTGTTCAGTTTGACAAGTCAGAGCTGCTTGCCTTTATAACAGAGGGCGGCTCTCCAAGCTCTCACACTGCAATACTTGCACGAATGCTTGATATTCCCGCAGTTATATCTGCCAAGGGTATCCTTGACCCGGAGCATCACAACAAGGACGTTATTATAGACGGTTTTGAAGGAGTGATATACATTGACCCCGACTCTGATACATCAGCTCTTATGCATCAGAAATCCGAAGCCGCAACAAAACAGCGTGAGCTTTTGTCTGCTCTCAAAGGAGTAAAAAGCATCTCAAAAGACGGCAAAAAGCTTGAAATTTACGCAAATATCTCAAATCCGTCAGACTTAGCTGCTGTAATAAATAACGATGCGGAGGGCATCGGTCTCTTTAGAAGCGAATTTATTTATCTTGAATCTGACACATATCCCACCGAGGACGAGCAGTTTGCTATATATAAGGATGTTCTTGCAAAAATGTCAGGTAAGCGTGTGATAATACGCACACTTGATATAGGTGCGGATAAGCAAGCTGAATATTTTAATATGCCATCGGAGGAAAATCCCGCACTCGGCATCCGAGCCATACGTCTGTGTCTGAAACGTCCGGATATTTTTAAGACGCAACTGCGTGCGCTCTACCGTGCTTCTGCGTTCGGCTCTCTTGCAATAATGTTCCCCATGATTACATCCGAATGGGAAATAACCAAAATCCTTGAAATAATTCAAACAGTAAAACAGGAGCTTGATTGTGAAAATATTCCATATTCGGACAGCGTAGAGCTGGGATGTATGATTGAAACACCTGCCGCTGCAATTATTTCCGATACACTTGCACCACACCTGGATTTCTTCTCAATCGGCACCAACGACCTGATACAATATACCCTTGCTGCAGACAGACAAAACAGCGAAATCGGCATGTTCTGCGACGACCATCACCCTGCTGTTATGCGGCTTATTAAAACGGTCACAGATAATGCACATAAAAACGGTATATGGGTCGGAATTTGCGGTGAACTGGCTGCGGATATTTCACTTACTCCGACATTTTTGGCTATGGACATTGACGAGCTTTCTGTCACACCGAATATGATATTGCCGTTAAGGCAAGCGATACTAAATACCGACAGCCACAATGCTGATATATCCTTATAATAATTTATTTACACCTCGCATAAATATAAAACATCATATTTATGCGAGGTATTTTTTATGCGTATAAAATTCTCTGTTTTATTTTCTGTTTTTCTTTCAATAGGACTTATTGCCGGAATGATCATTCAGATAAGTGCTATCCTACCTGCATTTTCACATTCCTCCCCTCCGGTGATACTAATTGATGCCGGACATCGCACATCAGTATTATGCTTTAAAAGCAGCTCAAATTACGCTTAAAAACAGCCAAAATGTCCCTAAAATTTCCAAATTATTTCTATTTCTCGTTTTTTAGTATCCCTATTCAATTTTCCTATGTTTATGCACGAAATAAGCTCGTGCACCAGTTCAAATGTGAGCTTATTAACATCATGATATTTCTCAAGAATCTCTTCTTTTGAAAGTTTCAATTCTTTTTCATCTGATATACGAACAATTTCATTTCCAAGTAATGCAACCCTCTCCTGATACTGACGAATTTCATTGTTAAAGCTTTCATTCAACATTTTGAACTGCTCATCATTCAATAATCCGCTGAGCTTATCTCGGTAAAGATTAACTGAATCTTTTTGAATCTTTGAAATCTTATTTTCAAGCTGCTTTTTCTCCGTTTCCATAGAATCAACTCTGCCTGATAAGGAATCAGCCTTTTTCAAATCAATCTTATCAGGTTCAAAGCAATTATCGATCAGCATCTTTAATTCCTTCAAAACAACCTCTTCAACATCAATCTGACGTACACTGTCAACATTACTGCAGGCATCTTTACTGTTCTTCACAGTACGGCAACGATAATATTTATACCGTTCATGAGCACATTGATAGCTCATTCTCCACATATTGGCTCCGCATTCCTTACAACGCATCACGCCTCGCAACGGATTTATTTCAGCCCCTTCTTTTGCTTTAAATGCTCTGTCTTTACCCGGACGACTTCTTATAAGCTCCTGTACACTTGCCCACAGCTTTTCATCAATGATAGGTTCATGCATATCAGGCACTACAATCCACTCGCTACGAGGTATTTTAATACGTTTTTTGCTCTTATAAGACAAATTCTTAGTTTTACCCTGAACAACGGCTCCCGTATATACTTCCTGGCGAAGTATGTAATATATGGTGTTATCACGCCAATATTGTGTTGTAACAAGATTTGCATATGGATTTTTATAGTTTAATCCCTGCATTTCTTTATATACTCCGGGCGGCGGAATTTTTTTCTCATTTAATGCCTTTGCAATTCTTATATACCCCATACCGCTTTTGTACATTTCAAAAATGCTCTTCACTACCTCTGCCGCAGGCGGATCAACCACAAAGTGATGCTTATCCTCCGGATCAAGTTTGTAACCGTACGGTGCATAGGGACAACAATATTCGCCCTTAATCTTTTTATGATATAAGGTTTTTCTTATGTTATCAGATAAATCTTCAAGATACCATTCATTGATAAGTCCGTTTATCTGTCGTGCCTTTTTGTTGCCCGCTACGCTTGTATCTGCATGGTCAACAATACTAACGAAACGCACATTCCATTCAAGAAACTTTCCATGAATATAGCGTTCTACGATTTCCATATCACGCGAAAATCTCGACTGTGTTTTGCACAGAACAATGTCAACTTTTCCTTCCTCACAATCTTTAAGCATCTGATTGAATGCAGGTCGGTTCCTGTCCGCTCCGCTGTAATCCTCATCGCAGTAAATGTTATGAATCTGCCAGCCCTGCTCAATACAGTAATTTATCAGCATAGACTTCTGATTCTGAATACTTTCGCTTTCATCTGTTGCACACCTCTTATCTCTGTCCTCATCTGACAGTCTTACATATATATCTGTTAAATTCCTCATTCAGATTTCCTCCTTTCCGAGGAATTGATATATGACCATATTCATTATAGCACATGCTCATATATCAATCAAATTTTGTTCTCACAGAAATTTATGTATTGTTCGTATTGTTTATTAAATCTATCTTTATCTGCCATCTCTTTTGTTTTAAATACGTTTTTAACGATAAAAATCACATCTTTATTTTCTTTCATCGCAAAACACCTCCCTTATCATAATTATGTCTGTACATAATATGTAATGTTTTATAGCTTGGTCACTTTTATATCTTCATGACACAGATTAAATTTTATCTAATCTCTATCATCAAGATTTATCTAAGCCAACGAATGGCAGTTTGCTTAACTGCTCCATAGGAGTTCCACCTTCCCGGCATCCGCCCGGACTGCTGTCTTGCCTGCGACGCTCTTAACGCTCGGACTTTGCTACACTTGTGCAGCAGGACTCAGCAGAAGTATCATTATGCCTATATAACGTCATCGCCTTTCAACTTGCAAAGTTGATTTAGATTGTAAATGTTTCTCGCTCTGATGCATCTTATTTATGGGTAGAAGCTTTACATCGTCATGGCGCATTCAATCAGTGGCTCTGCCATATAGGAAAGTATTCGTTTGCTCTTTATACTGCTCTGGCGTTATCTTCCAAAGCTTTCTTTGTAAATACAGACGTTATCCGCCTGATAAAACACACTTGAAAATGTGCTTTATCAGATTGACAACTTGGAAGCAACCAAAGGCGCAAAAACGGCAATACGCCTTTGATTATGTTGGGGTAAATTATATACCAAATGCCGTTTTGGATAATTGGCTTATTTAGGCATCGCAAATTTATGTATAATTGTCTGAAGAAGCATTTTTCGTTTTCCGGTAAGCCCCTTTGATAGTTCTTTTAGAAGCTCTTCTTCATCACGAGAAAGATATGCTTTTCTTAATGAAAAACCGTCCATCAGGTAAATACCGCCGTATCTTCCCAGACGACTGCATATGGGTGCGAATCTACTCAACGCATTGACATCACTGTATATTGTGACATCTGAAACCGAAAATCTTCTCGCTAATTCTATCTGTGAAATTTGCTTGTGATTCAAAAGCATAGAGAGTATTTCCATACGTCTTTCAAAGGTTGTGAAATCCTCTTTCAAGATCCGCACCTCCTCTCTATGTTTTTATTATAAACCTTAATCCCTAAGCTGCTCTTAAGGATTAAAAAAATATTTTCAACTTTTTTTGTTTCCATAGCTTTTAACCTCTGACTTTCTATATTTTGCGTTGAAAGCCAAAGGCTATGGATACCGAATTGGAGGGGATTCCCAAGAATGAAATTCAATCTTGCAATAATCAACTAAATTCCTTTTATTACAAGATTTTTCTCTGTCTGAAATAAAATATTTTTGAATTGTTATGTTTGATGCTGTATAGAAATAAAAAAACGTAGGATTATATGTCATAAAAACACACAATCCTACGTTTTTCCTGTTATTTTCTGATAATCTGTCAATTTTCGCATTAAAGATTAAAAGAACCGAATTTGTTAAATTGATTTTTTTAACAAATTCGGTTCTTGTTTATTTTGTATTAAATCACTTTTAAGCCTGCTGTATTTGCAACAGCTCACTTTACTTATTATGTATATCATTTTATTTAGCGTGTTTCGTTTAAATTATATTTTTTGATTACAACGTTTCGTATATCAATCACTCATGACAGGCCATAT
>JAZQKZ010000007.1:0-2571 GCA_045542415.1 Clostridia bacterium | reverse complement strand
TGTACTCAACTGCAGCAGATTCTGTTTCAAATGTTTCTGAATGACAAACATATCCTCGTTCGTCATCTATCTCTGCATATTTCCACTTTTGTCCATCAAAAATGAGAGTCCAAACATAAAGTCTATTTCGCCATTCGCCATCCACATACAATTGCCAAACATTTGCGTCATCTGCCTCTATGTAATCGAGCAGTCCTCTTTTGGGTATTGAGTAATACCACTCTAACAGTTCTTTTTTCGTCATCGTCTTCGCCATCGCCATTACCTCGCTTAATATTGATCTTTAGGCACTTCTTTAATCATTCCGATTTTTTCCAATTCTGTCAGGTTAAGCGGCATATCATATGCTGCATCTCCCTGAGAGAATCTTTTCCTATATTATATCATACTCCACCGCAAATTTCAATAGATTAGAGGTTAAAGATTAGGTGTATTCCACCCCAATCCGTTACTTCATCATATCAAGAAAGAGAATATAGGTTTGATTGAAGTCATGGGACTTGCCGTACTTCCTGCAAGACTTGCAAAGGAAATTTCATTGCTGGAAGATGCAATGCTGAATGGCGAGAATCTCTATGCCTGTCCCGAACTCACACACCATACAGAATGGGCGGACGAAATCCTGAAACGATACCCTGATTTCTGTAAGGAAAATGCGAGGGTGATTCTGGAACAGGAGATTGGTAAGGTGTTCCTCGAAGTGCTTGAGGATGCTGGGGTGTTCAAGAGAAATGATGAGGGGAAGAATGCTTTCACAAAATTTATAAAAACGATATAGCATTAGTCATAATATTTAACGGCAGCCTAATTCGGGCTGCCGTTGTTTGTTATGCAAATATTAAGGACTCTCAACCATATCTGCATATTCATCTAATATGTAACCTGAATAGGCAGATGCTTGCCTTTCATAACCAATTTCAGTTAGCTTTATATTATTTATCCACTGAAAATAATGTGTCAGTTCATGTGAAATAGTTTCTAATATTAAGGCTAAAGCTTCATCACGTCCATATTTCTCCAGGTCCGTCAAATAATTTCCTGTTGCTATTCGTATATATGGTTCATCATCTCTGTTATCAGGCTGAAAAAAAGTTCCACAAACAAAATCGCCATCACAACACTTAAGGGCATATCTATGTCATTCTTGTTGTCATCAAACATAATCAATTTTACAATCAAATAATTTAAACAATCATTTTTCTCATTTCAATCATATCAAAAACATCAATTTTTCCGTCATTGTATAAGTCCCCTGCCTGCCAATCTGTTAGTGTTCCTGCACCAAGTAGAAATTTTTCAAGCATTACAAGGTCAGCTATGGTAAATTGGCTGTCTGCATTTACATCGCCTTTGATAAAATTTGATTTTAGACGGATATTATTTTCTTTCGCATATTCAACCGCTGTACCATTGGCGGAATCAATTGAAAATCCGCTTTTTATGCCATAGCCATTGTTATAGCTATAACCAATTGAACGAGTATCAAATATCGTATTTTCGCCGTTTACAGTAATTGTATTCATTGAATCGCAATTCAGAAAAGCATACTCCCCTACGCTTGTGCAAGCCTTCGGAATTGTAATCTTTGTTATAGATTTACAGCCGCTGAACGCTCTTTGTTCGATAACTGCAAGATTTTCAGGTAGATTTATACCTTTCAGCTTCGGACAATTAAAAAATGCATACTGTTCAATTGAATACAATGATTTCGGCATATTTACATTTTCAAGTGCTGTACAATGAGCAAAAGCAAATCGGCTGATATGGGTAACTGTATCGGGAATTGTAACCGATTTCAGATTATAGCAGTTTTCAAAGGCATACCAGTCAATTACTGTAACTGGCAATCCCTCGATTTTATCGGGAATAACAAGATTTTCAATGGTATTGTCAAAGTCTGTTATTCTGATACTGTCACCTGATACGGTATATTCAATGTGGACAAGGTCTGTAAACTCCCAGTTTACAGGCTTTTCTGCATTGTTTGAATTTTCATCTGCAAGGTTATTTGTATTATCGGGAGTTACCTTATAACTGCTTTTTGGCGAAATATTTCCGCATACGTCGATACACTCAAATTCATACACAGCTGTTTCGCTGTTAATGTCAAATTCGTAATCAATCCACTCATTCTGCGTTGTATTAGAGCCTGAGCCGCCTGTTACGACTCCTGCTACAAGGTAGTCGTATAACTTACCGTTTTTGTAAATATTTGTCTGTGCAACTGCCGTATTATCTGCCATTCCGTAAATTGAAAATTTCAGATGCGGTGCATTTTCTGCTGTTACAATCTCTGTTTTCACGGCTGTTGGAGGAGTTGGAGGTTCTTTTTCAATGTCCCCTGTTTCAAGATAATGCATGAAATTCTCGTGAAATTCGGGCATAGCGTTATATGGTGAATAGTGATGCGGATAGGCAAAACAGAACAAGGAATCCACGTAGGGACGAGCAATTTCAAGGCTTTCTGTAAAATCATCTACGGTCTGTGTGCCTACGTATGATACACCGTGCGGATTTGTCATTCTTGTGGCATCGGGAGAAATAAACTGCTCTGCATTTGTGCCGAGAAGA
>JAZQKZ010000006.1:0-1840 GCA_045542415.1 Clostridia bacterium | reverse complement strand
GGCATTTATGAGTTGGGGGTTAATTTATTTCAAATTTTCAACCATTCTCATTGCGATAATGAGAGCCTGTTCACGGGTTGCGTTTGCATAGCCCTGTGCCTGTTCTTCGGTTGTGATGTTCTTAGGAGCAAATTTGTTATTACCAACACCGTTTATAATGTTGTTTGCCGCCATAAAGTACACGCTTTCTTTCGCCCAATCGGAGATGTCTGCATCGTCTGCAAAGAGTGCAGGCTTTGTGTAGTCGAGCTTGAACTGACTGTCTGTCTGAATTGTCCATCCGTCAAGCGTTGCTCTTTTAAATACACGGGTAAGCATTGTTGCTGCCTGTTCTCTGTTTAAGAGTGTATCAGGTTCAAATGTATTTTCCGATACACCTGTTGTAATACCCACATTATATGCTTTTAACACTTCTGCATCCTTTGTGTCTGTGAAAGGATTATTCACAACAGGAAGTGCCTTTGTGTTTGCTAAAACTTCGTATGCTTTAACCGATACTGCCGCAAATTCTGCTCTTGTGATTGGCTGAGTCATATCCTTGCCGTAGAGTGATGCAGGAATAAGACCAAGCTCATCTGCTTTTTCAAGCTCTGCTGTTGCCCAATCGGATGCATCTGCCCAAGCATCTGTTGTTCCGAACTGAGAGAAATCAATATCAGGATTTCCTGTACCTTGTGAAAGTCTTATATTGGGTTCCCATTCTGTGTCGGATGAAAGAACTATACCGAATTCATAATTTTCCTTGAATCCGTCTTTGGATGCTCTTACCGCATTAAGACCGGGAATTGCTTCAAAACTGAAACCACCGTTGTTTGATGCAGTTACTGTGGTGCTTGTTCCAAGAAGTCTAACCGTTGCGCCCGGTTCTGTTGTTCCGTGGAACTCTCCTGTAAATAAGGATTCATTATAATTTACAAGAAGCTTTGCAAAGTCTATTGCAAATCCGTCACCTACGCCTGTTGTTTCGTCAATGGTTACGGTAAGCTTACCCGATGCAATGTCAGCAAAGAAGCCGGAAGGGATAACTGCTGAAACCATATAAGAAACGGGTCCTGTCTGATCTACCTGATTCAGAAGTTCTGCTATAAACGGAGCATCCTTGCCGTTTAGCTTTACTGTGAAGTTACTTTTCCATGTAAGCGGCTGAAAATCATCTATACAGAGCTGTAAAAGTGCGCTTTTAACATTTATACCGCTTGCATCATAATTCATATTGATTACGAGAGCACCTTCGCCAAATGCTTTACCGGGAAGCTGACCGTTTTTCCAATCGGTGTAGTTTTCCGCATAACCGTCTGCTTCTTTCCCTGTCCACGCAGAACCTACATACATTCTGTCTGTACCGCTTGGTTCGTTTGCTTCTTCAGTCCAACCGCCCTGATAGCTGTGCGGTCTCTGATTTTTCGCTGTGAAAGGACTGTAACCATTTGCGATAGCATTTTTATCATTAAGTGCATCTATATCACCGGAGCGAACCATCAACTCTGCTTCATTTGTGTTTTTTAACACAACCGTTTTCTGACTCCAATCTCCATTCTCAGCATCCGAAGCTGCAAATGCTGTGGATGCCAGCATTGTGACGGTCATTGTTGCCGCCAATATAATCGCAAGTAATTTTTTCATATCTTCATAACCTCCTTAAAATCCGAATAAATCTTTTATTCCGCCGAAGCCCTGTTGTTTGGGTTCGGGTTTTACATAATCAAAACCGCCTGACGGCTCCGAAATATTAAATCCGATGTTAGGACAATCGGGATCGCCCTCAAAGCAGTGTTCTGTATCTACGTGATAGCAGGTGTCGCCGATTTTCTTATACAAATGTGCAATGCTCGGATACAAG
>JAZQKZ010000005.1:0-2152 GCA_045542415.1 Clostridia bacterium | reverse complement strand
TTTGATTCAACATCTATCCCGAATGAATATCGCACAGAAAATACTCTGCAGGATGACTGCCCGATTTTTCATCAGGCTATGTGTATCCTTTACGGTGATGATTTCCGCAACAGTGAGCTTCTGTGTGAGGCTCTTCGTGATGTTTTTGTATATGTAGATTTCTCGAGTATATTTAACCGTATGCCTGTTGGCAGAATCCTTGAATTACAAGAGCTTGCAAAAGAGATGTTCAAGCCGAAAGGTATAAAGATTAATTTCGGCAAAGAGGATATGACATATATCGCTTTTGAACGCTCTGCATCTATGAGCCGTGATAACAGACTTTCATTTGTACGCTCGGATATTTATGAGGCACTTAAGGAAAGAATGATGCTGGGTATGACTATCGGCAAATGTCAGCTCAGTAAGCTTTATGCATATAACGCTCTGCTTTTTACAAGCGGCAAAAGATATAACGATGAAGATATCCTTTCCGAAAAGAGAATTATTGTTATTGACAATCCCGAATCTGTTGTAAAAGATGTTGACATTATTACTGTAGCTGATGACGGCACAAATAACCCTGTACGCACGTACACAAGAGTACAGAAGAAAACAGATGTCAAGATAACGGAGTTTGACGGTGAGGGTCTGATTTCACCAAGGCTCGCAGAAAAGCTTGAAGAAGGACACCACTCATTTCAGATTCGTCTGCCGTATATAAAGGGTGTAGTTCACGAGGTGGATTTTGCTTCACTTTTCAGCGAGCTCGATATACCGTTTATCACGGATATTTTCGGAGTTAAGCACAACCCTGCAGATGTTGATATTATTCTTACCAAAAGTATGTTCAAGGGCTTCGGATGGATGACAGAAAACGGTCTTTCCTGGGCAGAGTATATGCATCGCTGTAAAAAGTATAAGCATGCCCTTTATGTTTCAGGCAAGGACAGAGAATATACTCCCGACACTATTGAGCTTAATTATCAGTTCCTTAATACTCTTGCAATAATGAATGATGAGTTCCGTCCTGCCGATTTACCTTTGGGATGGAAAGATGCTCCTGAATCAGAAAAACAAAACTGGATTACCAAAACAACGGAAAATGCATATTTCAGCTTCATCGGTAACAGAGAAACACGGAAAGATTATCTTCTCGGAAAAGGTGATATTTATTCGGACATCATCTGCAAAAATCCTCTTTTCATGGGTGAACCTATGTTTCAGTCAGAGCTTTCGGATAAAGCTGAAAGCATAGCTGACAAATACTCTATGGGTAAACTTTTAGTGTACGGTGATAACCGTTATCTTTCCGATGACCTTATGAAGCTTCTTGCACATATAGTTCACTCCTCCGAGGGTGAAACAACTGCATATAACAGACTCGAAAAAGAGCAGCTTTACGATAATTTGATGTATGCACCTATACCCACGTACAAAGAAAATGATATCTATACTCTTCTTCGTAGTCCGCACATAGCAAGAAATGAAGAGGTTATTGCAATACCTTTAAAGGATGTTGGAGAAATACGAAAAAAGTATCTTTCCCATCTTCACTATGTAATTATGGTTGACTCACGTTCCCTTATCCCCGAACGCCTTGGCGGTGCTGATTATGACGGAGATATGATTAAAACTGTTGCAGACCCTCTTGTAAATGCTTGTGTAAAAAGGAGCAGTACAGTACTTCCCGTGCTTAAAATACCTACTGCCGAGCCTTTAATATCAGATGCAAATGATTGGGAAGCAAGATTTGCTACGGTTAAAGCTACCTTCTCTTCCCGTGTAGGTCAGATAAGTAATGCGGCTCTCAGCAGAGGTGTTATTGCTTATGACGAAAGCATTACCGACGAAGAAAGAAAAGCTGTTCTTGAAGAGGTTGAAACTCTTGCAATTCTGACAGGTCTTGAAATAGATTCTGCCAAAAGCGGTATCAAGCCTGATTTGTCAGCGTATCTTGAAGCAAGGAATATAAAAAGAAGCCGTTTCTTGAAATACAAGGATATTTTTGACCAAGGTGATACTGCAGAATGGTATGAGCCTACAAAAGCACAGAAGATGGCAAAATACTTCGGTTGCACAAATTGGGACTTCATTACATCAAACCTTGAAAAGCTGCCGTACTATGCCTACAGTATGGCTATGCAGACAGAAAAGGCAACCGACAAGCCTG
>JAZQKZ010000004.1:0-4406 GCA_045542415.1 Clostridia bacterium | reverse complement strand
GCGTTTTACTTTTTATCTGTATTCCTCGCAAGAAAAATTGTGGAGCCCCTTGAGAAAAGCTATAAAAAGCAAAAGCAATTCATTTCCGATGCAGGTCACGAGCTGAAAACTCCTGTTTCTGTTGTCAGTGCAAATGCAGAGATTCTTTCCCGTGAAATAGGTGAAAACCAATGGTTAAATAACATTCTTTATGAGAACGAAAGAATGGGTATGCTTGTCGGTCAGCTTCTTGAGCTCGCCCGCACAGAAAGTGTTACACCACAGATGGAACACATTGACTTCAGCCGTCTTACTCAAGGTGAGGCACTTCCATTTGAAAGCGTAGCCTTTGAAAAAGGTCTGAGGCTTATCTGTGACGCAGAAAACGATATAACAGTTGAAGGTAATAGCTCTCAACTTAAACAGTTGGTATCCATATTGCTCGATAACGGAATACGCCACAGTATAAATGGCGATACCGTAAATCTCAGACTTACAAAAGAACACGGCTATGCGGTTCTTTCGGTTATCAATAAGGGTGAAGAAATCCCCGAAGAACACCGCAGTCAGATATTTGAGCGATTTTACCGTGTGGATACGGCAAGAAACGGTGAAGACAAGCACTATGGTCTCGGACTTGCCATTGCAAAATCAATCGCTGAATCACACAATGGACATATAGAAGTTTTTTGCTATAATTCCCTTGTAGAGTTCAAGGTAACATTACCTTTAAGTAAAGTTTAAGGTAACTTCAATCAAACTTCAATCTACCTCCCGTACAATGATGCCATCATAGTACAGGAGGTCTTTTTTTATGTACAAATCAATGAGTAAAGGGGTGAGAGAATGAAATACCGTCACGAATACAAGCACGAAATAAGTAAAAGTGATATGCTGGTGCTTCGCAGTCGGCTTTCTGCCGTGATGAAAAAAGATATTCATGCTATAAACGGCAAGTATTTTATCCGAAGTCTTTACTTTGATAATGCTCAGGATAAAGCATTGACGGAAAAAATAAATGGTGTAAATATCCGTGAAAAGTTCCGTATCCGCTATTATAACTACGACACCTCAGTTATACATCTTGAAAAGAAAAGCAAGATAAACGGTCTGTGTCTTAAAGAGAGTACGTTTCTTACAAAGGAAATGGCTCAGGCTATTGTGGACGGTGACTACAGTTGGATGATGGATAGCGGTGAGTCCTTGATTCAGGAGCTTTACAGCAAGATAATGAGTCAGGGGTTAAGACCGAAAACTATTGTGGATTATGTGCGTGAGCCCTTTATCTTTCCGGCAGGTAATGTGCGTGTTACTCTTGACTATAACATCAGAACGGGGATTAATTGCACGGATTTTCTGAACCCCGATTGCGTCACGGCTCCTACAGGTGACACCATTATCCTCGAAGTGAAATGGGACGAGTATCTGCCGGATATTGTCCGTGATGCAATACAGCTTCCCTCTTGCCGCACAGGCACTTATTCAAAATATGCCGTATGCAGAATTTACGGTTAAACTATTTAATTAAAAGGAGTTTTTATTATGACTTTCAACGACATTTTCAAATCAAGCTTTCTCGAAAACATCACAAGCGTAAGCGTACTTGATATGGCAATAGCTCTTGCTCTTGCCTTCGGTATCGGTATGTTTATCTTCCTCGTTTACAAAAAGACATATCAGGGTGTAATGTATTCATCCTCATTCGGTACAACTCTTGTTGCTCTTACAATGATTACTACAGTTGTTATTCTTGCAGTAACATCAAACGTAGTTCTTTCTCTCGGTATGGTCGGTGCTCTTTCAATTGTCCGTTTCCGTACGGCAATCAAAGAGCCTCTTGATATTGCATTCTTATTCTGGTCAATCGCTGTGGGTATTGTTCTTGCGGCAGGTATGATTCCTCTTGCAGTGATAGGCAGTATCATCATCGGTGTTATTCTTCTTGTTTTCGTAAACAAAAAATCGCATTGCAACCCTTACATTGTGGTTGTACAGTGTGACGGTTATGAAAGCGAAGAGGCAGTAAAGAGATTTCTTAATGACAGCGTTCAGAAGTGTGTTGTCAAGAGCAAAACAGCACAGAAGGATCTTGTTGAACTCAACCTCGATGTCCGTCTTAAGGATGACAACACAGATTTTGTAAATGTAATTGCCAATATCAAGGGCGTAAGAAGCGCGGTGCTTGTAAGCTATAACGGCGAATATATGGGTTAAGGTGAAAATATGTCAACACATAAACATTTTGATAAAATATGCTGTGTTGTCCTTGCTCTGACTCTTGTTATTACTGTGCTGTTTATGAACGGTGAAAATTTAGGCATAAAAAAGTCTTCAACAGTAATGAAATATGAAAGCACTCTATTTGATAACACGAAAGTTCATACCATTGATATTGTTATGGATGATTGGGATGAGTTTACAGCCAATGCACGAAGTGAAGAATATTACACCTGCAGTGTTGTAATAGACGGAGAAGCCTTTAAAAATGTTGCAATCCGAGGTAAAGGTAATACTTCACTCAGTCAAGTCACCAATGACCGATACAGCTATAAAATAGAGTTTGACCATTACGACAGCACAAGCACCTACTACGGACTTGATAAGCTTGCACTCAACAATGTTATTCAGGATAACACCTATATGAAGGATTATCTGACATACACAATGATGAATGATATGGGTGTAGCGGCTCCCCTTTGCAGTTATGCTTACATTACGGTAAACGGTGAGGATTGGGGACTTTATCTTGCAGTTGAGGGTATTGAAGAATCATTCTTACAGCGTAATTACGGTAAGGATTACGGTGATTTGTATAAGCCCGATAGTATGAATATGGGCGGTGGCCGTGGTAACGGTGAAAAGTTCGACATGGACGAGTTTATGCAGGATTCCGATACAGGTGATAATAGTTCACAGAACAATAATACCAACGAAACAGCCACACAGCCACCAACAGAAACCACAACAAATAAAAGTGAGCAGACAGTTCCGGGTTTTGGCGGACAAATGCCTGAAGGTATGACACCACCCGACTTTGGTGGTAGTGGTAATCCTTTTGGTGGACAGATGCCTGAAGGTATGACACCACCCGATTTTGGCGGCGGTAATCCGTTTGGCGGTCAGATGCCTGAAGGTTCTGCTCCGTCTGTAAGTAGTGTGAGTAAAACAAGCTCTGACAACTCTCAGGATGATTCATCAAGAAGCGGAATGACACTACCCGATTTTAACGGAGAAAATCCATTCGGTGATGAAATGCCTGAGGGTATGACACCACCTGATTTCAGCGGTGAAAATCCATTTGGTAGCGAAACGCCTGATTTCTCTCAAATGCCTGAAGGAATGACTCCACCAACAGATGAAAACGGAAACCTTCAGATGCCTGAAAATTCCAGCGATATGTTTGGTGGCGGCAAAGGTGGCTTTGACGGAATGGGCTCATCAGATGTCAAGCTTCAATACATTGACGATGATGCAGATAGCTATTCTAATATATTCGGTAACGCAAAAACGGATATCACCAAGGCGGACAAAACACGTCTTATAGAGGCTCTTAAAAATCTGAGTAACGGTGAAGAATTAGAAACTACAGTTGATGTTGAAGCAGTTATCCGCTACTTTGTTGTACACAACTTTGTTGTCAACTCCGACAGCTACACAGGTTCAATGATTCACAACTACTATCTCTATGAAAATGACGGCCAGCTGCAGATGATTCCTTGGGACTACAATCTTGCTTTCGGCAGCTTTATGTCAATGGGCAGTGCAACAAGCTCAGTCAATGACCCTATTGATACACCTTTATCAGTCAGCGGTTCAGGCGACAGACCTATGATTGACTGGATTTTCAGTAATGAAGAATATACTGAGCTTTATCATCAGATTTTCGGTGAGTTTATTGAAAAGTATTTTAACAGTGGTTACTATACAGAGATGATTGACGGTGTAACGTCGATGATTTCACCTTATGTTGAAAAGGATCCTACGAAATTCTGCACATACGAAGAATTTGAAAAAGGTGTAGCAACTCTTAAGGAATTCTGTCTGTTACGTGCTGAGAGCGTAAAGGGTCAGCTTAACGGTACAATCGGCTCAACATCTGCAACACAAAAGGAAGAAACACTCATTGATGCAAGTCATATTAATACAAGTGATATGGGCTCTATGGGCGGCGGCAAAGGCGGATTCGATGGTAATATGCAAAGACCGCAGAGCAGCTCCGACAGCAGTACCAACAGTGAAGCCTCTGCAGAAACATCTTCAGATGAATATGACCCGGCAGAAAATAATAACGGTAGCAGCAACTCAAGACCGCAGATGCCCGGTGATTTCGGTGGCATGTCACCTGAATTCAGCGGTGGTGAAAGCATCGATAAACAAAACAGTCAAACGCAAAGACCTGACGGTAACTTCCCCGACAGAGGACAGTC
>JAZQKZ010000003.1:0-78266 GCA_045542415.1 Clostridia bacterium | reverse complement strand
ATTAGGGCAGATTTTGCGAAAAGGAACTCGTAGGCGTACATGGGTACGTTAGAGTTTCTTTTCGTAAAAAACGCATAACGGCGGGCGTTCCTCGATGGGACGCCCGCCGTTCGCAAAAGAAAATAAATTTTTGATTTTTATTTTTATCAAACCATTATGCGTGGTCTGACCAATTTGTCGTCGGTCTAAGGCATCCGTATCGCATGATACGGATACCTTTTCACTATTTACTCTTTTTTCTGCCTCTTCTTGAAGTCTTTTCTACAGGCACCGGCTTTTCTATTTTAAGCTCATTAAATGCCTTTATAAGAGTCTCTGTTGATGCATTGGTACATCTTGCATACTCGACAAGCAATGTTGTCTTTAAGGTATTCATTGCCTTATCGTCGAGCTTATCAATTATACCCTCAAATGAAGAATCTATAAGCGACTCCCAGCCAAGCGATGTTGTCTTATCGCCTTTGTTAAATCTTCTGAGCATCGTTTCAGGGAATATATCAACATCTCTGATTGTCGGATGCGTCAGCTTATTATAGTCAAAAAAGAACATCATTGACAAATAAGTATCCCATGACATCTTTCTCTCATCTCTTTCGATTGCACTCAAGGTCTGTCTGGAAATGCCTATAAGTCTTGCCAAATCCCCCTGTGATATTCCAAGCTTTGCCCTTAATGCAGGCAATTCAGCCGTAAGATTTGATATGTAATTATCCTTCTCCTGTTCGGATAATGTCCATTTTTCAGTACGTCCCATTTTTAACCTCTACTTTCCTTTTCTTATAGATTGAAACCCAGCCAATCTGACACCCTCATTGTATCATACCAAAAGCAGCATTGTCAATAGATAAAGACCAAAAAATGTAAAATTTTGTAAAATTTTGTAAACCTCAGATTTCAGCAAAAACAAGCTCTGTTTTCTCATTGCTTACAGGACGGTTGAAATAAAGACGCCTACCGTCACGCGAAAAAGACGGGTTAGGATGCACCTGCAGCTTCCACACTATATCCTGAAAATCACCTATTTCAAAAACTTCCGAAGGCTTTTTATTACCCTTTTCATATAAATAGACATCGGGCGAATATCCCGGATAGCACCTGTCTCCTGCAAACAAGGTTCTGTCCTTATTTCCGTCCATATGATTGCCTATCCCTCCGAGAACCTCTATCTCTTTACCATCCTTATCAAATCTCGCAAGATAGCTTGTTTCCATCTCAATATGCCTGCCGCGATTGAACTGTCGTGTTGCCATATAGGTATCGTCATCATACCAAAGCTGATGTACCGGCTTATCAGGGATAAGATGAGTTTTACCGGTTTTTAAATCAATCGCTCCCAACGCACCAAACACGGGACATTCACTTACGCTCAATCTCATCATCACCGAGGTTCCCGACGGATTAAGCTGCACATGGCTGACCGAGGCTGTATATTCAGTCGGTGTCAGTCCGGCTGATTTTACGATATTTAAAATATCATTGTCACTTGCCACTTTTTTTATTGTATCCGTATCAGTATCAAGTATGTAAATTCCGCTGCCGCTTATCTGCGGATAAGCAGGATTTTTTCCCTCAAATTCAGCTGATAATGAAAACGGATACAATCCGTTCTCTGCACAGTGACTTTCCTTTGCAAAAATTTTATGACGGATTTCTCCGGTATCAATATTCATAATCCTGAAAACAGGCAAACCATCCTGCGAGTCACGGAACACTATATCCGTATTATTAATAAATGTCGCTGACGGTCCGTTATGGTTCATGCAGTTCACCGTAAAAATATGGCGGTGGTTTGTGCCGTTACGATCGCATACCCATATTTCCATTCCGCTACTCACAGTCAGATCCTTTTTTCGTGCATATACCAACCGGCTTGAATCAGGACTTTCAAGCATGCCTCCGTTCATTCCTCCAAGAGTCGAAAAATCACCCTCTGCTATTTTATATATATTCATAATTTGCTCCTTTTTAGTGTTTTTTATCTCATGCCGAATCAACAAAAAAATTCAGACTAGTCTTTATATTTTTTATTTTATCATACTTTGCTCCAAAGTTCAATCCAAACACAAAAAAATTCAGTTGATTAACACAAAAGTTATATTATTTAAAATATAACTATTGAAAAATCACAGCCCATGTGATATAATATTTATGTATTATTGGCTTTTTCTCAACAAAAAAGTCGTAGCACAATTTAAAACACATAATTCGAAAAAATGGTGTATTAATTGCGAAGCAACAACGTTACTTCGCCCGAAAAACCGCATAAATAAAGGAGATGTAGAAAAAAAATGAAATTAGGAATAGTGGGTCTTCCGAATGTCGGAAAATCAACCCTTTTTAACGCTATAACACAGGCAGGTGCCGAAAGTGCCAATTATCCGTTCTGTACAATTGAGCCTAACGTAGGTATTGTTGATGTACCGGACGAAAGACTTGACAAGCTCGCTGAGATGTATAATCCAAAAAAACTCACTCATGCTTTTATTGAATTTGTTGATATCGCAGGTCTCGTAAAGGGTGCATCAAAGGGCGAGGGTCTTGGCAACAAGTTCCTTGCAAACATCCGTGAATGCGATGCTATTGTTCATGTTGTACGTTGCTTTGAGGACAGCAACATCACTCATGTTGATGGTTCAGTTGACCCCGTGCGTGATATCGAAATAATAAATCTTGAGCTTATTTTCTCGGATATCGAAATGATAGACAGACGAATTGACCGCACGAAAAAAGCCATGAAAGGCGACAAGAGCCTTGCCAAGGAATTAGAATTACTTGAAAGAGTAAAGTCAACACTTGAAAACGAGATGCCGGCACGCTCACTTGATTACACAGATGAAGAGCTTGCTATCATGAAAGAAGTATTTCTCATTACAATGAAGCCGGTAATTTATGCTGCAAATGTCGCAGAAACAGA
Organism: Clostridia bacterium; assembly: GCA_045542415.1. Taxonomy (GTDB): domain Bacteria; phylum Bacillota; class Clostridia; order UBA1381; family UBA1381; genus UMGS1958. Next base: position 75,352 of record JAZQKZ010000003.1, on the reverse strand, counting down.
CTTTGCAGAGGGCATTGAAAACAACAAGTATGTAAATGCTGTAAAAGAGTTTGCCGCAAAGGAAAATTCACAGGTTATGCCTGTTTCGGCAAGAATTGAAGAAGAAATCGCACAGCTTGACGGTGAAGAAAAGGCTATGTTCTTAGAAGAGCTTGGAATAAGTGAGTCAGGTCTTGACCGACTTGTAAAAGCAAGCTATTCATTACTCGGACTTATCAGCTATCTTACAGCAGGTGAGCCGGAGGTACGAGCATGGACTATCACCAAGGGAACCAAGGCACCGCAGGCAGCAGGTAAAATTCACAGCGACTTCGAGCGTGGCTTTATCCGTGCTGAGGTTGTTCACTATGATGATCTTATGGAATGCGGTACTATGGCTGCTGCAAAGGAAAAAGGCTTAGTACGCAGCGAGGGTAAGGAATACGTCATGAAAGATGGCGATATTGTTCTCTTCAGATTTAACGTATAAGAGGTAAAAATATTATGAAATATTACGAAAATCATGCCGAGGATGTTGTAATTGCATATATCGGCGGAGGCTCACGCGGCTGGGCATGGGGACTTATGAGCGACCTTGCATCGCAGGATGTGCTTTCGGGTACAGTGCGTCTTTATGATATTGACCACGAAGCCGCACATGCCAATGAGATTATCGGTAACAGAGTACGCAACGTCGAGGGAGCAAAGAGTGTATGGGACTATGTCGCTTGCGACTCATTACAATCCGCTCTTACAGGGGCAGATTTTGTTGTTATTTCGATATTGCCGGGAACATTTGATGAAATGGAATCTGATGTTCACACACCGGAGAAATACGGAATATATCAGTCCGTCGGCGACACTGCCGGTCCGGGCGGTATCATCAGAGCCTTAAGAACAATACCTATGTACAAGCCTATTGCAGAGGCAATTCGTGATTACTCCCCCGAAGCATGGGTAATCAACTACACAAATCCGATGTCCTTATGCGTAACGGCTCTTTATCACTATTTCCCGAAAATAAAAGCTTTCGGATGCTGTCATGAAGTATTTTCAACGCAGAAGCTTTTATCAACAGCTCTTGAGGAGTTAAGAGGAATAAAAGGTGTTGAACGTAAAGATATTAATGTAAATGTCCAGGGCATCAACCACTTCACATGGCTCTCATCGGGACACTACAGAAACATCAATCTCGTTGAGCTTTACAGCGAGTTTGTAGATAAGTATTACATAAACGGCTATGAAGCTCTTGACGAAAAAGACCACTGGATGAATTCCTCTTTCAGCTGTGCTCACAAGGTAAAGTTTGATTTATTCCGACGCTATGGCTCAATTGCCGCCGCAGGCGACAGACATTTAGCAGAATTTATGCCGGGAAAGATGTATCTTGCCGATCCTGAAACAGTTAAAAACTGGAAATTTAATCTTACCAAGGTTTCGTGGAGAAAAAATGATTTAAAGGAACGTCTTGCAAAGAGTGCGAGATTAGTCAGCGGCGAAGAGGATTTTAAGCTCCGTAATACCGGCGAAGAGGGTGTCAATATGATGCAGGCTCTTGCAGGCTATAAGGAGTTCGTATCAAATGTAAATATCCCAAATATCGGACAGTGTCCGGATTTACCGCTCGGTGCAGTGGTAGAAACAAACGCTGTTTTCCGTCATGATACAGTTACTCCTGTATGTGCAGGCACAATGTCAAATGAAATCTGTGCAATGGTAAGCCGTCATATACATAATCACAGAACTGTTATGTACGCTTCAGCAAACCATGACACGGACGCTGCATTTACTGCATTCATAAACGATCCGCTTGTGACATGCTCTTATGCAGATGCAAAGAAGCTTTTTGACGAAATGATTGAGAACACTAAAGAATATATCAAATAAACACACACGGGCGGACATTGAATCCGCCCCTGCTTTTAATGAAAGGAGCTTATTTATGAAGTTGCCAAAATTCAGATTAAGTGATGCGGCTATTGATATTCTTATAGCAGTCGGCTCGGTATTTATGATTCTGATTGCTTTATGGATGTTCACGGGACAGTGGTTTTTTAAGGCTCAGCCGTATAATTCATATATTCTTCAGGCACAGTCATGGCTTGAGGGCAGGTTGCACTTAGGCAAGGATTACCCATATCTTGAGCTTGCGATAGTGGATGGGAAATATTTTGTAAGCTTCCCTCCTTTCCCCTCATACCTGATGCTTCCGTTCGTTGCTTTGGGATGGAACAGCTGTGACGGAACAATCGCTTTGATATCTGCTCTCACAGGTGTTGTTTATGCCATGAAGATTCTTCACAAGTGCGATAAGCACGGCATGAGTGCAATTGTACTTACCTTACTTCTTACCGTTGGCTCCAACTGGTTATATATATCTCAGAATGCATGGGTATGGTTTATTGCACAGAACCTCGCTTTTACGTTTTCTCTTATGTCTGTTTATTATGCCATGTGCGGCAAAGCAGGTCTTTCACTTGCTTTCTGGGGATGTGCGGTAGGCTGTCGGCCGTTCAGTGTTATATACATATTTGTTCTTGCTTATCTTCTTTTTAACAAGTTCAGACAGGACCAGCCGGATATAACATTAAAGGAGATTATTGCATCAAAATGGATGTGCGGTATTCCGGTATTTATAATCGCACTTTCATACATGATTTTAAACTACGCACGTTTCGGAAGTATTGCCGAGTTCGGGCATAATTATCTGCCGGAGTTTACCAGAGTACAGACAGGTCAGTTCAATATTGCATATTTGGAAGCCAACATCCCCAAGCTCTTCAGAATCCCTGAAATAAAGAACGGAATTTGGCAGTTCCCCGCTGCTGAGGGATTTAATATATTTATTTCAAGCCCGGTATTTCTTGTGTTTATTATTGCAACTATTTACGGTATAATGTCTGATGCAGGAAGGCACAGATCGCTATACATCACGGTATTTACCCTTGTTATAGTACATTTACTGTTCCTTACACTGCACAAGACAATGGGCGGTGCGCATTTCGGCAACCGATATCCATGCGATGCACTTCCGTTTGCATTTGCTGTTATTGCGTTGGCAATTCCAAAGAATTCAAAGGCTATCAGACTTTGTATGCTGCCGATGATGTTCGGTCTTGTATTAAATGCAATTGGTGCTGTATCAAGTTATGTAAGATAACAACAGAAAATGGCGGACTTAAATGTCCGCCATTTTTTTCAGTTAATCAGCATATTATCAATATAAACAATTCCTTTCTGTGTACTTCCAAACGAACCGAAATCAAGATCCTGCTTGAATGCAATCTTAGATAAAACCTTTGTGCCTGCTGATACACCGAGATTACGACTGCTTATTAATACACCCGCCGAATCATACAGATTCGCAGTATAGGATGAACCGTCATAAACCAATTCATATCTGTACCACTCGTCAGTTGAAAGTCCAAGAGCTGCAACTGAAATTGTATCAATTACTGTTTCGGTATCATTCAACATTTCAATATACGGTGTGCCGCTGTTTGATGGGAACATCATATCAAATGCCACTGTCTGTTTTTCACTAATTTCAACAGTTTCATTAATCTGTATATATACCTGGTTAGTGCGTGTCCACTGATCATAAATTCCGGAATTTATATGTAAATAATTATTACCGTTTTCATTCCTTATACCAAATCCATATCCGCTAAAGAATCTGTGTGCAAGCGTCTTATATGTAATAAATTCATCTGCAAGCGTTCCATCAGCACTATTACTTTGCATAAGCATATCCTTTCCGATATACTGCGAATAAAACTCCTCTTCGAATGTAACCTCATCACCTATACTGATAAGCTCAACCGTAAGGCCTGCATTTGTTGCATATTCATGAGCTGTCGAACCCTCAATACAAGCAATCGTTACATTATCCGGGAATATATTATCTCCATCAAATACGATATCCTCACTATAGATATATACTTTCTTTACAGTAGTATCAGCAAATACACCGTCAGAAACTCCGGTAATTACTGTTTCACCGTCCATAAGAGGTAACACAACCTCTTCCGCACTTCCGTTATAGCCTGTAATCACACCGTCTTCAATTACAAGGTCACTTTCAAATATAACTTCAACCTCTTCTGTAAATGTCTTCTCTTCTCCTGCATAGGTAATTGTTATTATCTGACTTCCTGCTGCAAGATTATTATACTCTGATATTCTATAGTCAGTTGTTTCTGCTTCTGTGCCGTCTTCATACAGTATCCTTATTTCAAAATCACTCTTTGAAATTTCTGAACCGATTTCAAATGTATTATCTGCACATACAACGCTTATTCCCGACTCACCTATCACTGTCACATCATATGTCTTTGATATGCCGAGATAGCTTATTGTTACTGTCTGAATACCTGACTTTGAGGAATCATATCCTGTCACACTGTAATCCGAAATCACTCTGTCATCATTATCGATATACTTTCCTGTTACAACAAGACCTGACTTATCAAATTCCTCACCAACATAATATGTTGTCTTTGCATTCGTATTATCAATTTCAATATCCGCAAGCTTACCGTAGAACACATCATCTGCAAGATAGAAGCTTACATGCGGCGGTTGATTATATGCCGTCTGCTCTGCAGCAACACCCTCACGGTAAACCTTATCATACATGAGTGACTTCATCTTATACCCTGTATATTCGGTCGTCATATATACTCTCAACGCACTGCTGTCACTTGTCGGATATACTATTTCCTCTCTCCAGTCACCTAAAAGGTCTGCCTGAAGTGACGGATTGGATTTCGAACCGTTTACACTTGTACATCCGTCAGCCGTAAACGTATTTGCTATCTTGCTTCCGTTCCAGTTTGACACTGACGTTCCGTTAAGCAGTTCATCATACAAATCCCCGTCCCAGAAAATGCGGAAGTTTGTACCCAGACCTATATTCTTATCCTCAAACTCTCCGTTACCTGTTGCTGTAACATTAGCTGAACCGGCAATCTGATAAAATCCACCTGAGCCGATATTTGCCATCATGCCTCTTCCTGTATCACTGCTTGCCGATCTGTGATACAACTCTTCACCGGTTGCTGCATCATATACAGTCATGCCGTAGTTTCCTTCCTTGCCCTGTGAAGATGTGGTTGAATTACTTATTTCATAGCCACCGCTTTCATGTACAGAAAAATACTCCAGACCATCATGTGTCGGGTCATAGTCTCCTATATGCAACGCATCGCCGTGACCTCTTCCCGAACACCACAGAAGTGATAAATCATCATCCCAGCAGATCGAACCGGAAATTACCTCATCCTTTCCGTCATCATCAACGTCCGCTACTGTGATATTATGATTTCCCTGTCCTGTATATATGCTGTTTTCTTCGTCGTCTGTTGTAAAGGTATGCTCTACCGATAATATACCGCCTTTAAGACGGATTGATGCTACAGTTGTCTTGGCATAATATCCTCTTACAGCAATTATCGACGGATTAACTCCGTCAAGATATGCTATTGCACCTAAGAATCTGTCGCCCCTGTTTCCGTAATTATCTCCCCAATCGTTGAGATCTCCTCTTGCAAACGGATATGATATTGTATCTATTGTTTTTCCTTCTCCGTCAAAAACCGTATAGTATTCAGCTCCTGTTAAAACTCTTCCGCCCTCGTCAACATAGCTTGTTTCATTGGTTGCGTCAGACACTCTTTTCAGTGGAGCAAGATGACTGCCCTTTGTTACATATGTACCTGTTGAGTCCTTTGATCCCGGAGCTGTTTTTGCACCTATTTCTGCCTTTCCGTCTCCGTCAAGGTCATATACCATAAACTGTGTATAGTGGGCACCTGCACGGATATTCTGACCCAGATCAATTCTCCACATGAACGTACCGTCAAGCTTATATGCATCCAATAATACATTTCCCGTATATCCGCTGTTTGAGTTATCCTGTCCGTTACAGTCCCACTTCAGAATGATTTCATACTCACCGTCTCCATCAAGATCTCCGCAAGATGCATCGTTTGCACTATAGCTGTATGTATTACCGTCTGCCAGTGTTACATCTGCAGGCTTTTGAAGCGGAATTGTAAGATAGCTCTCTGCCGTCACCGCAGTTTCTGCCGTTGTACTATCCGGCATATCCGTCACCTCAACCGGCTCCATACCTTTCCATACGAATACCTTGTCTGCTTCAAACCCCGCATTCTCCGCATCTTCTTCCGATGCAAATACCGCAACGCTCTCCAGTCTTCCCTCATCACCGTAGGCTGCCGCATAAACCTTTATTTCATCATTCTGTGCAACCTTTGCCACCTCAAATGCCTCACCCTCCGGCACTACTATATACTTACTGTCAATTTTTCCGTCAGCATCAATATAGTTTGTGGTTTCACTCTCTGTTGCTATCAGTACTCCGTCACGGTAAATATCAAATGATACATTCCCATTCGCCGTTCCAAGCACCTTATCTTCATCCTCATGCAGTCTCCAGCTAAGATACACTCCCTCATCGGTCTGCACTGCCCTAAGACCTCGATCAAGCTTTTCTGTCCAATCCTTTGACCCAATTTCTTCTGCAAACACCACTCCCGGCATAAGCATAGCCGTCGAAATTAGTGATGCAATAATTCTTTTTTTCATCAGATTTTCTCTCCCTTACTGATTTATATTTATTTTATTGTATCATACACCGTGAAGAAAATCAATACGAAAATCAGGTATAAAACCATTGTTTTCCCGACAAAAAAGGAGGTGCAGTCTTAACACCTCCCTCATATTAATTTACCTTATACAATGTTTCTGTACCGATACTGTGAACCTTTTCAAGCTTTGACAGCATTGCACTATCAGGCTTTATTTCGTTCTTTTCGCTTGCACCCACATAAACATATTCAATTCCGTTCCCGTTACAGAACTTTATCATATCTTCATATGAGCCTTTATATGCCTTTTCCATTGCACTCTTTCTTGCATAATACTCATCACCCATACCGTGATAATATACATAAAGAGATGAACCGAGATAAATCGTTCTTCCCGCAAGAGTACATACAGGATTAGTATGGTGGGCACCTGTTAAGAACACTGCATTTGCCGGAGTATTTTCCTTGATATACTCTGACATTGCAATTGCATCCTTTGAGAAAGTCTGATACATTGCTCCGCTGTGATATTCTCTGCCGATTGTAAGCGTTCCGGACAAGGTTCCGGCAATTATTATTACAACTGCCAGGTATCCTCTTCCCTTTACTCCCTTTAACTTGTCCCACATGCTCACAAGCCAGCCGCTTACCATCATTATGAGTATCATATATACAATAAAGAAAAGCTTATTATTATCGTATTCGTTAGGCTGGAACAATATAAACTCGGCAAGTACAAATATAAATGCACAGCCTGCCAAAAGCTTTTTATTATCCTTATCCGCCCACATGATTGCAGGTACTGCAAACAGTGCTGTTATTCCCCAATTCTTTAAATAGAACCAGAAATACGGGTCGTTGTGGTTCACCCAATTAAACTGATATCTTAAAAATGATTCATTACCTGTTGTCTGGGTAAATGTCCAGTAAAACAGTTGCGGCATCGCCATGCCAATTGCAATGGCTCCGTATATAACCCAGTTAATCAGATAATTCTTTCTTTCTTCATTCGTTTTGCCGCCAAGGTACATAAAGAACATAACAGCACTTATTAATCCCAATGCCAGGAAGCTGTGCGTATGTATCATCGGCATGCACCCTGCAAATGCACCAAGTACCACGAATATTTTTCTCGAATTTGTCTTTATTGCCTCAATCAGCATCCACAGTGCCGGAAGCACCGTACACCAGCCTGCCATTGTTGTTCTCTGCGGAATTATCATATCACAGATTGTATTTGCCCAACGGATATTATGCTCATTATAATTTGTCGGTGTATGATAATAGCCTGTAAATATTTCTGTAAATGCCTTTATATCTGCCTTTGAACCCTCAAAGAAATACGCAAAGCCAAGTCCGCCGTTCAGGAAAAAGAACACTGTTGCCAAGACTGCTGCCGACTTTCTTTTTGTAAGAGTATATGCAACGATATAGAAGCCCATTGCAAGAAGCATTGATATTACATAGCTCGGAATCAACACTGCCCATCTTAACGGTGTACCGAACAGATACAAACTTGATGATAACATATCCACAAAGAACGGATAGTTGAGCTTTGTTCCTGCAAGGAGACTGTATTCAGGCGGGAAAGACTTCTGCTCTGCGATACTTGTTATAAAACTTAAATGCATCTGCAGATCTCCGTAAGTACACTGACCGCTTGCATATGCTCCGTCTCCGTAGGGTGCTAAAATATGATTTGTAAAAAGCACTCCCATAACAAGCGTAAGCGGTAAAATAAGACATACAAATACCTTAGTGTCCATCATCACTTGCGTTGAAGCATTGTCAGTTATGAGTCTGTCTTTTATACTCATCTTGTCCTTTTTGTTCATCGCAATCCACACATACGGAGTAGCCGCCAGAACTGCCAGAACAGTATGACTCAAAATCGTAAAATCAAAGATCAGTGACGGAATTATAATTCCTGCCATTAATATTACATTTCCGAATACTCCGCCCATCCATGTACGGAAATATATATTCTTTGAGCGAAACAGCTCATTTGCGTACAAAAAGCCTATTACTAAAAAGTAGATATATAAAATTATACCACCCATGATGAACTCCTTACTCTGCTAACGCCGCTTCAATTGCCGCTCTTAACTTCGCCTCATCCGGATTTGCAAGCTCTATCGCTGAAATATCATTTGATGTATTAAGCATAATAAGTGCCGGTGTATTACCAACTACAAACGCAAAGTTTTCTGCAATTGTCGGATCTGCATCTATATCTCTCAGGTCAAAGTTAATCTGACCCTCATACTCTGTCTTGAGCTTTTCCACTGTCTCTGTAAATGACGCATATGCCGCATCATTCTTTGATACGAAATATACAAATGTCGGAGTCACCTTCGGTGCCTCTGTTGCATTCTGTGTTGTTGCTGTACTATTATTAACTACTGCCGAACCGTCATCTGCCGGCTTTGAGCTTACCATTGCGGCAATAATAATCGCAACCACTGCCACTGCTATGATTGCAGCTAATATAATCTTATTCTTCTTCTCCATTATTTTCTTCCTCCACTTTTAATTGTTTTTTTACTATGTCTAATGCTCTTAAAGCAATTTTGTTATAGCGGTCTGCTTTCTTGCGGATGCGCTCATTCAGTCCTTCTATTATGCCGAAATTTGCATTCATCGGCTGAAGCTTATCAGCTGCACTGTTTGAAATATACAGAACCAAAGCACCTATCGATGTGCGCACATCCGGCTCATACATAGGTTCACCCTTTAGCATTCTTGCCATATTATAGCCTGCTAAAATTCCGCTTGATGCACTTTCTACATATCCCTCAACACCCGTAATCTGTCCTGCAAAGAATATTTTCGGATGAGCTATCATCTGATAATACTTATTAAGTAAGCTGGGAGAATTAAGATATGTGTTTCTGTGCATGACACCATAACGCACAAACTCTGCATTTTCAAGTCCCGGAATCATTGAGAACACTTTTTTCTGCTCTCCCCATTTAAGATTGGTCTGGAATCCTACCAGATTATACAGAGTACCCTCCATATTATCCTGACGCAGCTGCACTACTGCATATGCATCATCCTTACCTGTTGCGGGATTTACAAGTCCGACCGGCTTCAACGGTCCGAACACAAGCGTCTCAAAACCACGCTTTGCCATAACCTCTACCGGCATGCATCCCTCAAATACCTTTTGATTTTCAAAGGATTTCAAGGGTGCCGTTTCAGCCTCTGTAAGAGCGTTATAGAATGCTGTATATTCGTCCTTTGTCATAGGACAGTTGATATAATCTGCTGTACCCTTATCATATCTTGCCGCTTTAAATACCTTGCTTTTATCAATACTTTCCTCTGTCACAATCGGAGCAGCAGCATCATAGAAATACATTGATTCCTTGCCTGTAAGCTCACTGATTGCCTCTGCAAGTGCATCAGAAGTAAGCGGTCCTGTTGCAATTATTGTATATTCATCCGGATTTATCTGCACTACTTCTTCATTTACTACAGTTACTAACGGATGATTCCTGAGCTTTTGAGTGATATATTCCGAGAACACCTCACGGTCAACCGCCAATGCACCTCCGGCAGGAACCTTTGCTTTATCAGCTGCCTGCATCATTACAGAATCAAAGAAACGCATTTCCTCTTTTAAAAGACCGCAGGCATTTTCTATTCTGTCAGCCTTGAGTGAATTAGAACACACAAGCTCTGCAAAGCCCTCCATTGAATGTGCCGGAGAATATTTTTTCGGCTTCATCTCATACAGCTCTACCTCTATTCCCTCACGCACAAGCTGCCATACAGCCTCACAGCCGGCAAGTCCGGCTCCGATTACTTTAACTTTCATCTGCCTTACTCTCCTTAGCTGTCAATTTACGTTCATACTTACAATTTTCACTATAGCAATAAATCTTCTTTGCTCTTCCGTTCTTCTTCATAAGAAGCCCGCCGCACTGCGGACATTTCTCGTCCTTTACAGGCTCATCCCATGCCATGAAATCGCATTTTGTGCTGTGTTCACAGCCATAATAAACCTTTCCCTTACGCGATTTTTTAACTAAAATCTCGCCGCCGCATTTCGGACACATTGCTCCTGTTCCCTCACGGATTGACTTTGCGTTCCTACACTCCGGATAACCGGGACATGCAAGGAACTTTCCGAACTTACTGAGCTTATAAACCATTTTTCTGCCGCACTTTTCACAGACTACATCTGATTCCTCATCCTTAATCTTTATCTTTGCGACATTTTCTATTGCTTTGTCAAGGTTCTCTTTGAATGACGGATAAAATGCTTCTAAAATATCTACCCAGTTTATATTTCCGATCTCTACATTATCCAGATCCTGTTCCATTGCCGCTGTAAATTCAACATCTACGATATCCTTGAAATTATTCTTCATAATTTCTGTTGTAACTTCACCAAGCTCTGTAGGAACAAGCTGCTTTTTGCTTCTTATAACATAACCTCTCGCAACAATCGTTGAAATTGTCGGAGCGTATGTTGACGGTCTGCCTATGCCGTTTTCCTCAAGCTCACGGATAAGTGTCGCATCAGTAAATCTGGGCGGCGGCTGTGTGAAATGCTGTTTTGAATCAATATCCTTGATTTTTACAGTCTGATTCTCCTCAAGCGGCGGCAGCATTTTGATTTTCTCTTCTTTCTTGTCTGTAGCTTCTACATATACTGCCATATAGCCCTTGAATTTTATACTTGAACCACTTGCACGGAATGTATGCCCCTTTACATCAAGACTTACATTCATTGTATCATATACAGCATCCGACATCTGACTTGCCGCAAATCTTTCCCATATAAGCTTATAAATCTTATACTGCTCAGGAGTAAGCTTTGCTTTTATATCGTCCGGCTTTATATTAATTGAAGTCGGTCTGATTGCCTCGTGTGCATCCTGTGCATTTTTCTTTGTATTATACTGTCTTGCTGTTACATATTCACTACCATAGGTATTTGTAAGATAGTCAACAGCTTCTTTCTGTGCGTCATCAGCAATTCTCAATGAATCGGTTCTCATATAAGTTATCAGACCGATGCTGCCGATTTTTCCGCCAAGATTCACACCCTCATACAAGCCCTGTGCAATCTGCATTGTCTTTGCCGCCTGATAGTTATACTTTCTTGATGCATCCTGCTGCAGAGTCGATGTTGTAAATGGCGGCTGCGGCTTGCGTCTGAGCTCACCTCTTTTAACCTTTTCCACCACAGGCTCCAACCCTTTTATATCATCAAGAATTTTCTGAGCAGCTTCACCGGCTTCAAGCTTTTTTTCCTTACCATTTTCGCCGTAATACTTAGCCGTAAAATCCTTTTTTGATTTCGGATCGTTCATAAGTGCTTCGATCGTCCAGAACTCCTGCGGAACAAAGTTTATAATCTCTTCCTCCCGGTCACATATAAGTCGGGTTGCTACCGACTGAACTCTGCCTGCACTGAGACCTTTCTTTACCTTATCCCACAGAATAGGACTTATCTTGTATCCCACTATTCTGTCAAGAACACGTCTTGCCTGCTGCGCATCCACAAGACTCATATCTATGCTTCTCGGATTCTTTATTGCCGCCTTTACTGCTGTCTTTGTAATCTCATTGAACGTAACACGGCACTTTGAATTTACATCTATTCCAAGTGCATTCGCCAGATGCCAGCTTATTGCTTCACCCTCACGGTCCGGGTCAGTTGCGAGATATACAATATCCGCTTTTGCTGCCTCTTTCTTGAGGCTTGACAACAATTCACCCTTGCCGCGTATGGTTATATACTTGGGAGTGAAATGATTATCAGTATCAACTCCGAGCTGACTTTTAGGTAAATCGATTATATGTCCCATCGATGCCATTACCGTATAATCTTTTCCGAGATATTTTTTTATAGTTCCTGCTTTTGCAGGTGACTCTACTATCAACAGCTTTTTTACTGCCATTTAATTTTCCTCCTGCCGGGAAAAACATCCCCGGATTTACTTCAATTTATATTTATTACCCGGAAGTGTTGCCACTATCCCCTGCATTTCAAGCATTATCAGAGTTGTGCCAACCGTCCCGGCGTCAATTCCGCTTTTTCTTGTAATATCATCCTTATGACTCTCTCCGTTGATAAGTACTTCAACGATTTTCTTTTCATTGTCACTGAGTCCGTCAGGAATCACAAAAGACTTTTTTTCCTCTTCCTCTTTTTTATCTTTTTCTTTTTTGAATAGCTTCTTAATAGAACTCTTCTTCTTTTTTGTTTTTTTCTTCTCAGGCTTTATCTCTTCAATAACCTCAGCCTCATCAACCTCGATTTCAGGCTCAGTATCCGTAAACACCTTTAACGCCGGAGCCTTCAAAATCGCACGCTCATACGGATATTCCGCTATTATGTCCTTTGCAGTCCATACGCATTTTGCACCGCTTTGTATCAGCCTGTTGGTTCCGAGCTGATTTACCTCAAAAATATTTCCCGGCACGGCATATACATCCCTGCCATTTTCCATAGCCTGCCTTGCCGTTATACTTGTACCGCTGTGTCCCGATGCCTGTGTCACAAGCACTCCCCTTGAAATGCCTGCTATTATTCTGTTTCTCAGCGGAAAATGCCATCCTTCCGGAGCATCACCCGGCGGACATTCCGTTATCAAAAGCCCATTCTCCGATATATGCTTGAATATATGTGCATTTTCCGGAGGATACACAACATCAATACCACTGCCGATTACTCCGACCGTAAATACATTACGCCTTATTGACTCCTCCGTTGCAGCTGTATCGAGACCTCTTGCAAGTCCCGTTACTACTACCACACCCGCCTGTGCAAGCTCTCCTGCAAGCTTTCTTGTCACCTGAAAACCGTACTGCGTAGGTTTTCTTGTACCTATTACACCTATAAAGAGATATTTATCCCATACCGGAATTTTACCCTTTACATACAGCACATACGGCGGATTATCTATATGACGCAGGACATCCGGATACTTAACATCATCATAGACTAAAATTCTCGCTCCTGCTGCCTTTACCTTTTCACATACCTCGTATGCCTTATCAAGGCTTTTATCTTCAAGCTGCTTTATTTCTTTAGGGGTAAGGAAATTCAGATTTTTATAATCCTGTGCCTCATAAACCGCTTTCGCACTTCCATAGTGCAAAAGCAGATCGGTAACCTTTCCGGATGCCACTTTAAACTTCACTGTAAGCCACACCCAAAGCAATCTGTCATCCATTTATTACACCCCTTTTTAACATCATTACTCTATACAATACTACAATTTTTTTAAATTGTCAAGACCTCTGAGCAACTAATTCATACATCAGTATTGCCGCCGCTATTGAAACATTAAGCGATTCTGCCTTGCCAAGTATCGGAATTTTTACACATTGGCACAACTCCTGTACTTCAGACGTTATTCCGTTTGCTTCATTTCCTACTATTATAATAGTTGGTTTTTTCATATCTGCACTGCGATAATCAATTGTATTCTCTCCCAATGCACCGCCGTAAAGCTCAAAGCCATCAGCCTTATATGCTTTTAAATCATCAATATCAAGTCCTGTTACAACCTGTATATTAAAAAACGAACCCATGCTTGCACGCACTGTTTTGGGACTGTAGAGATCAACCGCACCTTTTGATAACAGCACACCGCCAAAGCCTGCTGCATCTGCCGTTCGGATTATTGTTCCCAGATTTCCCGGATCATTCACCCCGTCACAGTATATATATGCCTTGTCCTTATCGGGAATAAAGCCGGCAAAATCCTCCATTGCAATCACTGCCATTATCCCCTGCGGTGTCTGTGTATCACATAGCTTATTGAACAGGCTTTCGCTCATCTGTATAACTTCTGTATTTTCCGGATAGTCAAATTCCTGTTCGAAGCTGTCCGATATTATAACTTTCTTTACTTTTCTTCCCGAAGCAATCGCATCACGCACGGACTTAATTCCCTCTACCGTATATTCGCTATGCTTCTTACGGTATTTCTTATCCTGTAACGATTTTATATGCTTATACGCCGCGTTTGATGATGATGTTATCTGTATCATATGCGTTTCCCCATACTAATATATTTAATCATTCCGATTATAACACAGTTTTTTGGAATATTCAAGAAAAATTTTCTTCTTATTATAAATATACCCGATAAGCATAGCCTATCGGGTATAAATTTACTGTACTGAAATTGTTACAGGTACTGCGAGCGGCTTTATATCATCTAAGCTCTCAAATACCATATACTTGAATGTTTTCACATAATCATTCACGATTACCGACGACATTGCACTGTTAAAATAAGAGTCTGCTATATTTGTATATGCTCTTAATAATCTGCCGTCCTCATCGTATAATGCTTCTATAATTCTCTTTTCTTCGCCCTCTTTAATGCCCGAAATCTCATAACTTGTATCAAACATATTTGGAATAAGATATCCTGAGGTTGTTTCTGCGTGTGCCGCTGTTGCTGTTATTTTTACCGGATACAGACTGTGCTTCACCGTAAATGTAATTACCTGCGTACTTACATTTCGTCCGTAAAACTTCATCTTTGCAATTGCGCTGTAATCTCCCGGCTCAAGGTCAAGCACTATTTCGTTGACTGCGGTAGCCGCTACTCCAAGATCATATGTATTGTATAATGCATTGTCTTTGTAAACCTCAAGCGTATATCCGTTTCCGCCTGCCCACAGCAAGCGGGCATCATCCTTGTTTCTTGCAATCCATGTAAGCTTTGTTTGTCCGTTTCCGTATTCGGTATCTGCTTCAAAGCTGAAATGATCCGGCAACGGCGAACCACCTAATTCAAAAGAATTTTCATAAGCCTCCACGAACGCACCGATTTTTAAAGGTATATCCCATGTATTTCCGCTTGGTGCATACATATATCCGTTTTCATATGCAGCTGATTTTATATAAAGCTTATCCGTATAGTATGAATCATAGAAATACCACTGCTGATTTGCCGCTCCGGTATATGCTTTTGCACGCACCACACCGTCTGAATCAGCCGTAAGATACGTTCCGAATCGTGTTGAACGAATGGTATATGCACCGTTTGATAAACGCATAAAATGATAAAATTCATCATAATAATTGTAATCATGCCAAGCCTTCTCTACTCCACCATTCTCATAAGTCACTATCTCGTTGTATCCCGGACCATACAGTCCCTTAATCATATCAGTACCCTCGTCCATAATATTACCCATATCACTTGAGGTAAGCTGAACTACACAGTACTGCTGTGACATATCAACCTTTGCATGGTACTGGTCTGATGTGTGACCGTTAATAATCGGCGAGCCTTCACTGTTTCTTCCTACGCAGAAGGTTGCGTGATTCCACTTTCCGTCATTCTCCCAGTCAAAGAATACCGGGCTTCCCTTGAAAATCTGTGCTGATGAAGCCTTTACTATTTTGTTACCCCTGTTATTTGCCATCCAGTTACAAAGCTGATTTGCACCTGTCCAGGTCGCACTTCTGTTATTTGACTTTACATAGAACCAGCCGTTTGTGCCGTAATTCGTGCCGGTCACCTGCGGCATACCTCCGGCATTGATGCACTGCGAGGTGAAGTTTGCACAGTCACCTCCAAGGCTTGCGAAATTGTAATATGCACTGTTATAATTTAATGCATATTTATCCGAATATGCTACCGCCGCAGTTACATCATAGCTCGGATAATGTGTATAGTTTAAGGTTGCATATTCCTCCTCCGGAATTTCTTCCTCTGAAAGCTGTGCCGTTTCCGCCTTGCGTTCTTCTGAAAGTGTATTCATTCCTGTGGTCGGCGTTTCGTCATATTCGTCACTCACGATTATGTATCCGTTTTCACCATTTGAAAGTGTAATATAATGCGTTGTACCAAAGCCTGATACATTCAAACCTACTCCATCAACATCAAGGTCGTCATAGTCATAGAATATCCACTCACGCACCTCAACCGTTCCGTCGTCAGTCAGATTCCATGTATAATGAATAGCTGCGTCGGTTATGTCCATACGCACATCATTCTCCATATCAACAATTGCCATTCTTCTGATATTTTCATTTTCAAGAACAATCTCCGAAAGATACTCTGCCTCAATCGGCTTATTATCTGTCAATGATTCAAGTCTCAGCTCCATATAATCTGAAATAACCTTATCAATCTCAGGGTCTTCTGACATAAGCACAGCTTCTTCACCAAACCATTTTGTCATCATTGTATGACAGGTATCACCCAAAACATAGTCTTTTTCAGTCTGTGCATATGCATTCAACGAAAGAAAAAGTATAAATACTACTGTTAAAATATATTTTTTCATGTGCGTTCCTCCATAGGATTTTATTATATACATTTTATCATACCGCATAAAAAAAGTCAATCTTATGTTGCAAAAAATGCCAAAACGTGGTATAATACTTATAATGATACATTTAAGGAGTATAAAATGGGAAACAGTAAACTCAAAACATATTATGACTCGGAAGCCGTACTTGCACAAATGGTTCTTCCGGCACAGACAAACCCTGCCGGAAATATACACGGCGGAGAAATAATGAAGCTTATGGATTCTACCGCAGGAGTGTCAGCAATGAAATATTCACGCTCTGCCGTAGTAACGGCAAGAGTCGATGAAATCCAGTTCAAGCATCCCATTCATGTCGGTGAGCATGTCACATGCACAGCTCACGTTGTATATACCGGACGGTCATCAATGGAGGTATTTGTAACAGTTGAGTCTGAAAATCTTTTAACCGGTAAGGTTAAAATTGCATTAACTGCATTTTTTACAATGGTAGCAGTAGATGAAAACGGCAAGCCTACACCCGTTGAACCTATAGAGTTCAGCAGCGAACCGTATATACGATTGCTGTACTTTGAGGGACAGCGTCGCTATGAATCACACCGTAATAAGGGCAAGCGTAAGGAGAATAAATAATGGCAGATAAAAAAGACAGCATAAAAGTAATTGCGAGAAATAAAAAAGCATCGCATGAGTATTTTATATTGGAGAGATACGAGTGCGGAATTGAGCTTTTTGGTACAGAGGTAAAATCCATCCGTCAGGGTAAGGTTAATATCACCGATGCATATGCATCGGTTGACAACGGCGAAGTATTTGTCAAGGGCATGAATATTTCACCTTTTGAGCAGGGTAATATCTTTAACCGTGATCCGCTTCGTCACAAGAAGCTTTTAATGCATAAAAAGGAAATTATGAAGCTGTTCGGGCAGCTTAAAACACAGGGCTATGCATTAATTCCGCTATCGGTTTATCTTAAAGGCTCGCGTGTTAAGGTTGAAATCGGCTTATGCAAGGGTAAAAAGCTTTATGACAAGCGTGAGGATATCGCTAAGCGTGACGCTAAACGTAATATGGATCGTACTATGAAGAATATGAACAGGTAAAATAAAGGTGTTGCAGATGCAACACCTTTATTTTATCGGTTATTATAAAACGCCACATAAGCACGGTATGCCATATATACATCGCTCTTTGCAGTCACCTCAAACGGTGCGTGCATTGATAATACAGGCACACCCACATCGATTACATCCATATTCAGGTTTGCTACATACTGTGCAATAGTTCCGCCGCCACCCTGGTCTATCTTTCCAAGCTCACCGGTCTGCCAGATTACACTGTTATCGTCCATAAGCTTACGCATTTCATACACAAACTCTGCACTTGCGTCCGAAGAATCGTACTTTCCTCTTGCTCCTGTATATTTCGTAATCGCTACGCCGTAGCCTGCATAGGTTGCATTCATCGGCTCGTGTACACTCTCATAGTTCGGGTCAACCGCCGCATTTACGTCCGATGACATACATGCTGTATTCGTTATTGTACGGTTGAGCTTTACAACACTGCAATTTCCTGTCATCTTTTCAATCATTTCTGCGATTGTCATTGACATGAATGCACTCTGTGAGCCTGTGTTGCCCATTGAGCCGATCTCTTCCTTGTCTGCAAGAAAAGCAACCGCTGTCTTTTTCGGTGCTTCAATATCAAAAATTGCCTTTAATGTTGTATATGCACACACTCTGTCATCCTGACCATATGCACCTACAAAGCTTCTGTCAAGTCCAACATCTCTTGCATTACCTGACGGAACAATCTCAATTTCCGCTGTCTGAAAATCCTTTTCTTTCATTCCGTACTTTTCATTTAAAAGCTTTAATACCGCTAATTTAACCTTACTCTGCACATCCTCAGCAACTGCCGGCATTCCTGCAATGAGAACATTCATGTTCTCACCCTCAATGCCCTCTGTCATTTTCTTTGACATCTGATCCTTTGCTAAATGCGGAAGCAAATCTGTAATACAGAATACCGGATCTTTCGGGTCTTCACCTATCGTAATTTCCTTTACTCCGTCCTCTGTTACTACCACACCGTGAATTGCAAGCGGCAGTGCCGTCCACTGATATTTCTTTATTCCGCCGTAGTAATGCGTCTTTAGCAATGCCATATCTGTCTTTTCGTATAACGGATTCTGCTTCAAATCAAGTCTCGGTGAATCAATATGTGCACCTACTATATTTATACCTTTTTCTATATCCTCACTACCTATTACTGCAAGGAAAATGTTCTTCTTTCTGTTTACAACATAAACCTTATCTCCGGGCTTTAATTCAGCCTTAGTCTCCATAGGAACAAAACCGTTTGCTTCTGCCATCTTAACAGCCTCAACAACACACTCACGTTCTGTTTTTCCCCTATCCAAAAATTCCTTATAGCTCTCACACAGCTCAAACATCTCTGCTTTTGCCGCATCGTCAAGTGCCTCATATACGTTCTTTCTCTTGTATGATAAATCCTCAAACAATTCCTTATCTGTCATGCCGTCATTGCTCTCCTTTGATATTTTTTTAACATATACGTCATAATTACCTATATTATATCACACATTGCACCAAATGTCTATATTTTTTTAACAAAGTTATTTTCATTCCTTGATTAAGCGGTTTATATATGTTATAATATAATCGTTATGAATGTAAGAATTGAAAACAATAATGTAATTTTAGAATCCGTGGAGGATTTTAATATTATACACATTTTTGACTGTGGACAGTGCTTCCGCTTTAACCCCGTTTCCGACAATCACTATATCGGTGTTGCGTTCGGCAAGGTGCTTGACATTGAGCAGATTGGAGACAGTGTTATTCTTTATAATACAACCCCGTCCGACTATGAAAACATCTGGTGTGATTTTCTGGATTTAAACCGCAGCTACGGAGAAATTAAATCCGCACTTTCCTGCAATGACGAGATTATGCGTGAGGCAATAAAATGCGGCGAGGGTATTCGCATTCTTCAACAGGATACATGGGAAACAATAGTTTCTTTTATCATTTCGCAGACGAATAATATCCCCCGTATAAAGGGAATTATTGAGCGCTTATGCGAAGCCTTTGGCGATGAGATTGTATATGGGGATAAAACATATTATTCATTCCCCTCTCCCAAAAAGATAAATTCACTTTCGCTTGAAGATTTATCGGTTATACGCGCAGGCTTCCGTGATAAATACATTAAGGCAGCGGCAGAGGCAGTTGTTTCCGGAGAGCTTTCTATTTCCGGACTAAATTCCATGCCTACATCTGATAGCAAGAAAAAGCTTATGAGTATCAAAGGAATCGGAAACAAGGTTTCTGACTGTATTCTGCTTTTTGGTCTTAGCCGTGCAGATTCGTTTCCGGTTGACGTATGGATAAAAAGAATAATGGAATATTGCTATTTCAACTCAGAACAGCCGATTAAGACCATTTCTGATTTTGCCTCAGATAAATTCGGCATTTTAGGTGGATTTGCACAGCAGTATCTGTTCTTCTATGCAAGAGAAAACAAGATAGGCATATGAATATTTTTCAGAGGTTTTGAGAGAATAAATGATTACTAAACACGAACGTCATATTTCATATATCTGCCCGCTATGCAATTCGGTTACTACACGGAGTATTAACCCTTTTGTATTTTCCGGTGCAAAGGCAATCGCTGTGCATTGCCCTACAAAATTCTGCGAAACAAAGTGTGCCTCTATCAAAGAAAAAAAGGGTGCATATATAATCGAGGCAAATTGCAGCATATGCGGCTGTATTCATTCAAAAACGGTAAGCAAGGGAGCTTTCTGGAATGAGCCACTTACCGCAATAAAGTGTGACGATTCCAGCATCAATATGATGTTTGTAGGCGAGCCGGACAAAATCAAAGCGGCATGGAACACTTTCAGGCATGAAATAGAAGCTCTTGAAATGCAGGACGAATGTTTCTTTGATGACCTTGACCCCGATACGGAGGATGATGAGCTTGCCGAAAACCTTTGTGCAGCCGCTGAGCTGCTTTCCATTCTCAGCGAAATTAATGAAATACACTGTAAATGCGGCAACCACAAAGTCAGCTTTACAGTTATCGATAATAAGATAGGATTTAAATGCTCACATTGCAAGAGCATAAAAGTCATAGAGCCTTCCGAAGAGCTTTTACATATTCTTTCGGACAGTGCTCCGTTTATATTCAACAGTTAATTAAGCGTTATACGCTTTTATATAAGGAGGAAAATCAATATGTTAGTTTCAGCTACAGAAATGCTTAAAAAGGCCGTAGAGGGAAAATATGCGGTCGGACAGTTCAACATTAACAATTTAGAGTGGACAAAGTCAATCCTTTTAACTGCACAGGAGTGCAACTCACCGGTAATTCTCGGTGTTTCAGAGGGTGCAGGTAAGTATATGACAGGCTATAAGACTGTTGCTGCAATGGTAAAGGCAATGATTGAGGAATTAAATATCACTGTTCCGGTTGCTCTTCACCTTGATCACGGCTCATACGAGGGCTGCTACAAGTGTATCAAGGCAGGCTTCTCATCAATCATGTTTGACGGCTCACACTTTGAAATTGAGGAGAATATCGCAAAGACATCAGAGCTTGTTAAGGTTGCTCACGCGATGGGACTTTCAATCGAAGCCGAGGTTGGTTCAATCGGCGGCGAAGAGGACGGCGTTGTAGGTACAGGCGAAATCGCAGATCCTGAAGAGTGCAAGAAGATTGCAGATTTAGGCGTAGATTTTCTTGCTGCAGGCATTGGTAACATTCACGGCAAGTACCCGGCAAACTGGGCCGGTCTTGACTTTGACGCACTCGCAAAAACAAAGGCTCTTATCGGCGACTTACCGTTAGTTCTTCACGGAGGTACAGGCATTCCGGAGGATATGATAAAGAAAGCAATTTCTTTAGGCGTTGCTAAGATTAATGTTAACACTGAGTGTCAGCTCTATTTCCAGGAGGCTACAAGAAAGTATATTGAAGCCGGTAAGGACTTAGAGGGTAAGGGCTTTGACCCGAGAAAGCTTTTAGCACCGGGTGCTGAGGCAATCAAGGTAATTGTTAAAGAAAAGATGGAATTATTTGGCTCAGTAAACAAAGCTTGAATATAATAAGCGGAGCCGGAACTGCTGTTTCGGCTCCTCAATTTTACTTTGGGAGAATAAAATGAAAAAACTCATTTTTTTAGTGCTTTCACTACTTACGCTTACAGGCTTGACTGTACAGGCAACTACATACAACAACAGTTCATATATCGGAAAATGGGTATCTAAAAGCAATACTGAAACAAACAGTACAGAGCTTTATATAAACTACTGTGATGATGAAACAATTCAGGTAGATTTCAGACAGATCACCAACGGAGAAGAATTGTTTGACTTCAAGGAATACACCGCAACAGTCGATGATAACTCTGCTCATATTATATTTGAATATACCGATGAATATGGTACCACAAAGCCGGGGTATATAAAAATGCGGTGGTTTATTGACAACATATGGGTCAGTGCATACAGCAACGATGACATAAAATTCTATGACAATGCCATGTACCCCACCGTTGATAATTTCAATCCCTATTCTTCCCCGTATTCATATAATGTATCAATAGCTTTAAACGGAAAATTACAGAGCTTTGACAAGAAGCCCTTTATTATAAACGGAACTACATATGTTCCTCTTCGCGGCATCCTTGATGCCATGAATCTTAATGTATATTGGGATGACTACACAAGCGACAACGAGCATACACAGCTTATTACAACTGCACGAAACGATACAATAATACAGTTTAAGCGTTTCGACACCGGAATAGGCTATGCCCCCTGGACGCTTACCAAATGGGTAAGTGCAACAGTCAATACAGCTAACCGTGATAAAACAGTAATTGATATCTCTCAGAAGCAGCCGATAATCCTTGACGGAACAACATATATTCCACTTAGAATGATTTCCGAGGAATACGGTGCAACAGTTAACTGGGACGGCGAAACAAGCACCGTTAAAATCTCAGGTTCAATTGCAAGTGATACCAAAAAGACAGGTGTTGAGCTTGACAAAATCCAGGCATTCACACTTGAATCAGCTAAATTAATTGCAGCTGACTATGCAGGAATGGTCGTATCTGACTATACACCGTACTATACATATAAATCCAAATATTTCAATTTCATCCAGGACAATGAAGAATACAGGATATATTATAACGGAAATATTGAATAATACTAAAGCCTTAAAACACGCAACATGTTTTAAGGCTTTATTTTCAGTTTCTTCCAACCACTGCTGCAAGAAATGATGAAAGCAATATCCCTGTAATCATGCTTATACAGTGTATATCAGTGTTCACTCTCCCGTTTACCGATACAGATACAACTGCTATGGCAAGAATAAGAATAAGTGCCACAGCCATTGCATGAAAAAGTGCCTTTGTCCCTGATTTGCGAACAGCAAATATTGCCCCGATAAATACCGCTATTGCCGTTGTAATATACACAAGTATTCCTGCTGTATTCTCACCAAGAGCCGTAAAATATTCCGCCGCCGCAATCAGAAACAAAAACGCAAAAATAAGCAGTACCGAGAGCAGTGTTCCTGCTACAATCCATCTTAATCTCATAAAAAAACCTCCGTAATATACTTACTAAAAGTATATTGCGAAGGTTATTTTTTTATTACTGAATTATACTGTTTCTTTCTTTTCAACAGACTTTATGCTGTCACGCTCCATCTTGATATATGACTTCTCTGTCGGTGTGCCTACATTACCTGTCTCAAGGATTACAAATTCATCCTTAATCTTTGTTACCTTACCACAGATACCGCCGATTGTAACTACCTTATCGCCTACCTTTAAGGCGTTAATCATATCCTTCATTTCCTTTTCACGCTTCTTCTGCGGTCTGATCATCATAAAGTAAAGTAATACGATAACGAAAATCATCGGAAGGAATGTTACGATACCTGACATAACCGGGCTTACCTCACCCTGCGGTCCCTCTGCTACAACCTGTGTAGTTGCTGCCTCTTCCGCGTATGCAACTGTTGCACCCGGAATTGTTACTAAATCTAAAATGTTCATTGTTTTTTCTCCTTATAATCAAATTATGCTAACATTACAATTATATCATAAATCCAATTAATTGTCAATATTTATGATATATTATTTTATCTCCTCCCTGTCCATAACAATTCTTTTACAGAACACCAAAAATCCTTGCTATTTTTTACCGTTTATGATATAATTTAAATAATTATAATGTTCGGAGTGATTTATCATGAAATTAAAATTATTCTTAATTATCACAGCTCTGCTTGCATCTTATCCTGCAAATACCTTTGCTGAGGATTTTGATGATGAATGCGTTGAATTTGTTGACAGTATTTTTAATGTCAACTTTGTTGATGACAGCATATATCATGAAGAAGCTCTTTTATTAGGAGACTCTCTTCCCTGGGACGGAACTACAATTGCTCCTGTGGAAGAGGTTGACGGAGTATATCATATTTATAACGGTGCACAGCTGGCATGGATTGCCGAACAGGTGAACACACCGGACAAAGGCGGTATGTCGGATTGCGTGATTTCGATTGAAGCGGATATTAACCTTAACGGTTTTAACTGGACTCCCATCGGATGCAGCTACGAGACTCCGTTTGCAGGCACGGTTAACGGTAACGGATTTTCAGTTTACAATTTTACCTTTGATGCCTCCTCATATACTCATGGCGGTCTGTTCGGATGTGTAATCGGTACTATTTCAAATTTGGGTGTGGAAACAACTGATGGCGGCATTACAACCTCAAGACATGTCACACCGTCAGGAAGTAACAGCACTAAAAATGGTATCGGTATTCTTGCCGGTTCACTCGATGCAAGAAATTTTGATTACAATACCAAGGATTATGTCGGTGTGATTGAGGACTGCATTGTAAAAGGCTCGCTGACTGTAAGCAATTCGTACGGTGAAGCATATTATGTCGGCGGCATTGTCGGTATGAACAGCGGCGGTGAGCTGTACAGAAATATAAGCGAAGCTGACATATCCGTACAAAGCGATAATTCCAACGGCACAGATGAAGCATATGTCGGCGGTATTGCCGGCTTTAATACAGGTAAGCTTGGCGGTATCTGGATTGATTCAGGAATAAATCTTGACTGGCCTCCAAACCGTTCTACCGCAACAGAGGCTTCGGGTAAAATTTCGGTTTCTTCCGCAAATCCGTCAGCAGGTGCTGTCGCAGGCGGAAACTCAGGCTCGATTTCCGGTTCATCAGCAACAGGTAATTTTTTAATCACCAAGCAAGTATCAGTATATGATGATAACTATGCAAATGTCGGAGGTATTGTCGGATACAACAAAGGAATAATTGAATATAGTGCGCATTCAGAGAATATATCTTTAAGCATATCTAATAATGACGATAATTCACAGCTGAATATAGGAGGCATTGCCGGTATAAGTGCCGGAGAACTTACCGAAGACGGTGAAATCATTTCTGAGGCAATTATTACAGACTGTCTTTTAAATGAATCCGATATCACAGTTGATGCAGCAATAAAGCGTAATATCGGTGGTATTGTGGGAATGTGTAAAAATGCAGCCGTAACTGTTACCGATTGCGAATCACACGGTACAGTCAATGTTACATCATCACTGCACAGAATATGTGCAGGAGGAATTTCGGGCGTGACATACGGCGTAACAGACAGCTGTAGCTCGGATGTGAAGCTTAATATAGTAACAAGCGTATCAGTAAGTGCCGGAGGTATTGCAGGTGTTTCTTATAACACTGTAAGCGACTGCATTACTTCATCGAATAATGCATCCATAAGGTCAGATTCCCCCACCGCACTTATTTACTACGGCGGTATTTCCGGCGAGGCATATGGCAGACTACGTCGTTGTATCGGCAGGGGCAGTGCGTTAGTATCAGGTCCACTTTCCTATGCGGGAGGTATTGCCGGACGTGCTGAGCTTAATAACGAGAAATCAATAATCACCGGTGACGGCGAGGGATTTATTTCTAAGTGTACTTCTGAAAAGCATATAAAGTGTACAAATATCGGCGGTGGTATTGTCGGTGATGCATATAACATCATAATTCAGCGTTCGGCTGCCATTAAGACCGATGTTCTCGAGGGAGCCAACATATCAGGTGCTGTCGGTGCAGGTGGTATTGCAGGACGTGCAGGTTCAACAGCTATTGAAAATTGTATGGTCAGTGCATATTTAACAAGCACCTCAAATGCAGGTGCTGTATATGAATATTCAAATTCAGACAACACAATAAACATGTCTTACTTTACTCCTGAAATGTTAGGAGAAGTCAGCCATCCAATTTCAATTGCCGAGACGGCTAAGTATGCAACCACGCGCTCATACCTCAACACAGACGTTTCAAAAGTAGAATCTGTAGAGGGAATTACCGCTGTAACGAACGAGAGTGCAGCCCTTCGCTCAACCTTTGCAGAGTTGAACTTTACTTCTGTATGGGCTATGACTCCGAACGGTCCTGTTCTGCAGCATACAGTAAATTCAAATGCTATAAACAGCGTCAGAGAAATCACAGAAACAAAAATGCATTTCAACGTTTCTCTTGAGAATCCCGGAGTGGGACAAAAAGTGTATGTGGCATTGTATGATATCGACAACCGATTCTGCGGAACTGTTTCCGCTGTATGTACAGAAGAGAACATCAATTCAACAGCAACAAGAGCAGATTTCGCTTTAGAATATTCATACTCATACTGGGATCTCGACGAATGGTGGAACACAGGTGAATGGGTAGCCTCCAAGGGACTTCCTTTCAGCTATAAGGCATTCACATGGGATGAAGAAAACGGCATGCGTAGTCTTTCTTCAGTAGAAGAGGGTATTCTTACATATTATTTTGAATAAGCTTCACGGGGCGTTTTACACGCCCCGTATTTTATTGCTATATTTTTTATTTCCCCCCAAAAAAACAGTGCAGACTAAAATCTGCACTGTTCCCGTTATTAACCTACATATTCAAGTGTCCAGTTCTGCCAAGCACCGCCGCTGTAGCCCCACTGCTGTACGTTTGCACCATTTGATGTTGAGCCACCTGCTACATCAAGTCCTGATGCACCGTTAGTTGACTTTGTAAGAATTGCATATGTTCCGTCCGAATTCTCCTGAAGAATGAAGCTCTGAGCATCACTGCTTGTATTCTGCCAAATCTGGATATTTGTTCCGCTTGCTGTTGAACCGTTTGCAAGGTCAAGCAAGTATGTGTTTCCATCACCTAACTGTGAGTAAATCTTATAGCTTCCGTCGCTGTTCTTAACTAACTTCCACTTCTGATTATTCTTGCCACCATATGTATATTGTAATACATTAGTTCCGTTTGCAGCCTTTGCACCTGCTACGTCAAGTGCGAGTCCGCTGTTTGCGTTCTTGATTACATAGATACCGCCGTCAACAATCTTCTCTACTGCTTCAAATGTCCACTTCTGATTGTTTCCACCGTTGTACGCGTACTGAATTACATTTCCGCCGTTTGACTTCGACTTTGATGCAACATCAATTGCTGATGCACAACCTGATGACTTTGTAAGAATAGTATATGTTCCGTCTGTATTCTTAACAATCTTGAATGTCTGAGCTGTATTGCCCTTGCTTGTATAAATCTCAATATTAGTATTGTTATCAGCCTTATTTGCTGTTACGTCAAGCGCATACGCACTGCCGCCGCCTACCATTGAGTAGATTGTATAATAGCCATTGCCCTGATTTACAAGCTTCCATGTGTTATAGCTTGCACCCGGATATGTACCTGCCCACTGCTGTACATTTGTTCCGTTTGCAGCTACACCGTCTGCTACGTCAAGGTAAAGACCTGAGTTTACATTCTTAATCATGTAAACGCCGTCTGCTAAACCCGCAACTGTTGTTGACGGTGATACTGTTGATGATGAGCTGCTGCTTGATGAACTGCTGCTTGAGCTTGATGAACTGCTTGAACCTGATGTTGAATATGTTGCACTCGGCACGCCTGTTGAAGCAAAAGCCGCATATGTCATATTGCTTCTTGATGTCTGTGAACCGCTGTATGATGTACAGTAGCTCTTAGCATCGCTTGCTGACTTTGCTGTATAGCTATAGTTTGAACTCGGTCTCCATGAGCATGCCTTTGCATTGCTTGCTGTAAGCGAATAATTTGAATTTACAAGTGTTGAACCGCTGTCTGTATATACACCCGGATATGTTGATGAAATATCCGATGAAGATGTTGAGTCATTTACAACTGAACCCTTGTATCCACCACCGTCATAGTAGTTGCTCTCTGAGTACAGCTTACAAGCTGTATAGATTGTGTAACCCATATCGAACTTATAAACGTAGTTGTTTAATGCATGGAAGTAACCATATCTCATTAAGCCCGGTGCTCTTGTGATTGTATTATTGAAATAGTTGTTTGCGAGTGTTACACACGGCTGACCGTTGTATGTATTATATGTTTCCTGTGTATCTGTCGGATATCCTAATAATACACCATACTCGTGTAAGCCGAACTCACAGTCTGAAATTGTTACATAGTCTGATGTTCCCTTGAAGTTCAAGAACTTATCCCAGTCATCTGTGCCTGTTGATGCACCGTTAACTGATGAATGACCTACAAATGTACAATGGTCAACCCAGAAGTTCCAACCATATGCAAACTCCCATATATTGTCGTTGTTTAATTCCTTATCGTGTGAAATTTCAATATTTCTTAAAATAATGTTATTTCCCTGACCATAATTACCCTCATAAGTCTGGAAATATACATTGTATAATGAATTGGCACTGTAGCTACCAATAATTGTCTTGTTCGGATACATATAAATTCTTGCATCACTGAAACGGTATCTGCCGTTGCTGTCAGCTGTGTATGTACCTGTCTTTGAAATGTCACCCGAAATTACGATCGTTCTCGGTGTTGAATCGCTACAAGCACTCTTCAGCTCGTCAAATGTATCAACATATACTGTTTCACCAAGTAAGCCACCGATTGTTGAAGCCTTTACATTACCGTCCGGAGTTGTTGCATAACCTGCAAAGCCTGTAAGACCTGCACTGTTAAGCAAGAACTTCTGGTTTGATGCTCCTGTGTATGAGCTTAATGTAATTGTATTGCTGCTTGAGTTGTATGTAAGAGCCAATGACTGGTCTTCATAGTTTGTAATCTTATAGTAAAGTCCGTTTCCGAGTGAATCAGTTGAAACAGCCGATACTACCCAATACTGATAATTTTTATCCTCGTCTCCTGCAATAACTACCGATGCACCGCTTGTCGGCGAACCACCTGACGGTGTCATTGCATAGCCTGTTCCCTGGTTTACAATCTTGAATAATCCGTTCTTATAGTCAAATCTCCAGTTTTCGTTCTGTGCACCGTTTGTTGTCCATGTGTTGAGTGCTGAACCGTTTCCTGTTGAAGAAATATTTATATTTCTTGAATTGTCGCTTATTGAAATTCTTGCCAGCTGTGCCGGATAGTCAACACTTGCTGCTGAAGCTGTCATCGGCAGCTGAATCATCAATGATGCAATTGTCATTACAGTCGCAATAAATGCGGCTATTACTCTGAATCCTTTTCTCATTTCAATCAATCTCCTTTTCTGATTTTAGATCTTATTCTTTCCGTCCTGTCTGATCTCGTTTCCATTTTACAATTCGCGTTATTTAGTATTCTCTCCTCCTTTTTCATAAAATTCTCTCTTTACTTTTTGTCATTTTGCACAAATTTGCTTGTTAATTTTGCACATATTCATGCAATCTGTTCTTTATGGTGATAATATATCATCTTTTTTCTTTATTGTCAATATTTTTTTACTATTTTTACCAAAAACACAATAAATCCTTGTTTTTTTGCCGATAAATTATGTCATTTCAGGATAAAACCGACATTTTCATCACAGCAAACAATGTTTTATATCAATAATATATGATTTGTTTTTATGGACTATGGCAAAAAAATCCTATGTTCGTAAAATTATCCGTATTGGATTACTGTTATTTTTCCATTGCTGTGTTTTATTAACAACAAAAAATAGTGCAGGTGATTTTTACATCACCTGCACTATTTTATCATATTAATGTTTATCCTACATATTCAAGTATCCAATTCTGCCAAGCACCGCCGCTGTAGCCCCACTGCTGTATATTTGCTCCGCTTGACTTTGAACCTGATGCAACGTCGAGTCCTGACTTTCCGCTTGTTACCTTTGTCAGAATTGCATATGTTCCGTCTGAATTTTCCTGGAGGATGAAGCTCTGAGCATCACTGCTTGTGTTCTGCCAGATACGGATATTTGTTCCGCTTCCTGTGCTTCCGTCTGCAACGTCAAGTAAGTATGTATTGCCATCACCTAACTGTGAATAAATCTTGTAACTTCCGTCACCGTTTGAAACGAGCTTCCATTTCTGCCAGTTGCCGCCGCCATAGCCCCACTGCTGTACGTTTGTTCCGTTTGCAGCTGCTGCTCCTGCTACGTCAAGTGCAAGACCGCTGTTTGCATTCTTGATTACATAAATTCCGCCGTCAACGATTCCGTCAACCTTTTCGAATGTCCACTTCTGCCAAGCACCACCACTGTAGCCCCACTGCTGTACGTTTGCTCCGCTCGACTTTGAACCTGATGCAACGTCAAGTCCTGACTTACCACTTGTTGACTTTGTAAGAATTGCATATGTTCCGTCTGAATTCTTGCTGATTATGAAATTCTGAGCGTCACTGCTTGTGTTCTGCCAGATCTGGATATTTGTACCACTTGCTGTACTTCCGTCTGCAAGGTCAAGTAAATATGTGTTTCCATCGCCTACTTGTGAATAGATCTTGTAACTTCCGTCACTGTTTGCTACAAGCTTCCACTGCTGCCAGTTTCCGCCACCATAGCCCCACTGCTGTACATTTGCTCCGTTTGAAGCCGATGCGCCTGCTACATCAAGGCAAAGTCCGCTGTTGACGTTCTTGATTACATAGATACCGTCTGATAAATCACAGCTGTATGTTGTTGATGAGCTTGATGATGAGCTGCTGCTTGATGATGAACTTGATGAGCTTGAGCTGCTTGAGCTTGATGAAGATGTTGTAATATAGCTTGCACTCGGTACACCCGTTGCAGCAAATGCTGCATATTTCATATTGCTTCTTGATGTCTGTGAACCGCTGTATGATGTACAGTAGCTCTTAGCCTCGCTTGCTGTCATTGCAGTATATGTATAGTTTGTACTCGGTCTCCATGAGCAAGCCTTTGAATTACTTGATGTAAGTGAATAGTTTGAATTTACAAGTGTTGAACCGCTGTCTGTATATACACCCGGATATGTAGATGAAATATCCGATGATGATGTTGTATCATTTACAACCGAACCCTTACCTGTTCCGCCATCATAGTAGTTCTTCTCTGAATATAACTTTGCTGCTGTATAGATTGTGTAACCCATATCAAAGTTAAGAACATAGTTGTTTAATGAGTGGAAGTAACCATATCTCATTAAGCCCGGTGCTCTTGTAACAGCATCCTTATAGTAGTTGTTTGCGAGTGTTACACACGGCTGACCGTTGTATGTGTTGTATGTATCCTGTGTATCTGCCGGATATCCCATTAATACTGCATACTCATGTAATCCGAACTTATTGTCTGAAATTGTTACATAATCAGTTGTTCCTGAGAAGCTTAAGAACTTATCCCAGTCATCCAAACCTGTTGATGCTGTATTTACAGCTGAGTGACCTACGAATGTACAGTGGTCAATCCAGAAGTTCCAGCCGTATGAGAATTCCCAGATGTTATCGCTGTTTAATTCCTTATCGTGTGAAATCTCAATGTTCTTGATAATGATGTTGTTTCCCTGTCCCCAGTTACCCTGGTATGTACGGAATAATACATTGTATAATGAGTTTCCGCTGTAGCTACCGATGATTGTCTTATTCGGGTAAATATAGAGTCTGGCATCAGTGAACACATATCTTCCATTGCTGGATGTTGTATATGAACCTGTCTTTGAAATATCGCTTGTGATTACGATTGTTCTCGGTGTTGAATCGCTACAAGCAGTCTTAAGCTCGTCATATGTGTCGACATATACTGTTTCACCAAGTAAACCACCGATTGTTGAAGCCTTTACATTACCGTCCGGAGTTGTTGCATAGCCCGCAAAGCCTGTAAGACCTGCACTGTTAAGCAAGAACTTCTGGTTTGATGCTCCTGTGTATGAGCTTAATGTAATTGTATTGCTGCTTGAGTTGTATGTAAGCGCCAATGACTGGTTTTCATAGTTTGTAATCTTATAGTAAAGTCCGTTTCCGAGTGAATCATTTGAAACTGCTGTTACTACCCAATACTGATAATTCTTATCGCTGTCACCTGCTATTACACACTTAGCACCGCTTGTAGGTGAACCACCCTCCGGTGTAAGTACATAGCCTGTTCCCTGATTTACCAGCTTAAATAATCCATTCTTGTAATCAAATCTCCAGTTTTCGTTCTGCGCACCGTTTGTCGTCCATGTATTAAGCGCTGAACCATCTCCCGTCGATGAAATGTTAATATTTCTTGAATTGTCACTTGTTGAAATTCTTACAAGCTGTGCCGGATACTCGTAGCTTGCTGCTGATACAGGCATCTGTATCATTAATGATGCGATCATCATTACTACTGAAATGAATGCCGCAATAAACTTTGATCTCTTTTTCATTGTCTTTCTTTCCTTTCTTTAACTCCGCATTTTTTAACAACCAAATTGCACTGCGGTAAATACAACTTGGTACTTTTTACTAAAAACCTTTTTAACCTTTGTTAATTATTACTAAAATCTCCTTTCCACATCTGCATTTATTGTTAATTCGTTATACATAATATAGCACAGGCATTATTATTTGTATAGTGCCAATTTCAGCACTGTCACCCGTACCAATTTCCACTGAAATTTTTCCACTAAATAAACGTAGTGATGCCTGTTTTTTTGCCATTTTTGAGGTCAAAAAAACGGCTTTTTATTAAATTTATCCTAAAAAACCGTATTTTCACCTTTGTTATCCTTAAAAATTTCAGTTATTTTAACCAATCACTCTATTTAAATAATTTCTATTATAATTTCCGTATTTTTTGCACAATAAAACCTCCTATGATAACCATAGGAGGTTTTATTATTTACATATCACTCTCATCAAAAGCCTTACTGATCGACTCACCCGGAGCAACCATCGGCCACACCTTATCATCTCTATCGATGAGACAGTTAATTACAACAGGACAATTTAACTCCACTGCCTTTGTAAACGCTTCTTCAAATTCCTCAACAGTTGTTACTGTCATACCAACTGCACCCATAGCTTCTGCTACCTTTGCAAAATCCGTTGCATCATCAAGAATTGTATGTGAGTATCTTTCTCCGTAGAATAAGTTCTGCCACTGACGTACCATTCCTAAAACGTGGTTATTGATAACAACCTCAACAAATGGAATGTTGTTTCTTACAGCCGATGCAATCTCATTAAGGTTCATTCTGAATCCGCCGTCACCTGCAATGTTTACAACAGTCTTATCAGGACATGCACACTTTGCACCCATAGCTGCACCCAAGCCGTAGCCCATTGTTCCAAGTCCGCCTGAGGTAAGGAAGTGTCTGGGCTTGTCATAATAATAATACTGTGCCGCCCACATCTGATGCTGACCAACCTCTGTTGTTATAATTGCATCACCCTTTGTCAGCTTATAAACCGAGTTTATAACTGCCGGACCCGATAACATATCCTTTCTGTAGCTTAACGGATATTTTTCCTTGTTAGCCTCAATCTCTGTAATCCACTCCGCATGGTTCTGCTGTTCAAGTCTTTCGTTAAGAAGCTTTAATACCTCTTTAACATCGCCCATAACAGTTGCATCAACTGCAACGTTTTTATTAATCTCTTTCGGATCAATATCTATCTGAAGCTTCTTTGCGTTCGGTGCAAAATTGTTTGCGTTACCATATACTCTATCTGAAAAACGTGTGCCAATTGCAATAAGTAAATCGCTCTCACTCACACCGAAATTTGCTGTCTTTGTACCGTGCATGCCAAGCATACCTGCATAGAGCCTGTCTGTACCAGGAAACGCACCCTTACCCATAAGAGAATCACATACCGGCGAATCAATGAGATGTGCAAACTTGTAAAGCTCGTCTGCTGCACCCGAAATAACCGCACCGCCGCCGACAAATATGAACGGCTTCTTTGCCGCCTTTATCATCTCGACTGCGTTTGCGATATCCTCTTCTTTGATTCCGTCTGTTATCGGTAAAATCTCTTCCGGAGCATAAGGCGTATATTCAGCCTTATTTGCCGTTACATCCTTAGGGATATCTATAAGTACTGGTCCGGGACGGCCTGTCTGTGCAATTTTAAACGCCTCACGAATTGTATCTGCAAGGTCATTTACATCCATTACTATGTAATTTTTCTTTGTGATTGACTTTGTTACATCAGTAATATTTACTTCCTGGAAGCTGTCCTTTCCGAGAAGTCCCGTTCCCACAGTACAAGTAATTGCAACCATCGGAACCGAGTCGATATTTGCCGTCGCAATGCCTGTTACAATATTGGTCGAACCGGGACCTGATGTCGCAAATACTACACCAACCTTACCTGTTGCTCTTGCGTAACCGTCAGCTGCGTGAGATGCACCCTGTTCATGTGAAGTCAGTATATGCTTGATTTCATCCGAATGCTTGTACAATTCATCATATACATTTAAAATAGCACCGCCGGGATAACCGAAAATTGTATCTACTCCCTGTTCCTTTAAACATTCTATAATAATCTGCGAGCCTGTCAACTGCATTTTTATTCACTCCTTAAACAAAACAATTATAACAATTATACTATATTCCCTGTATTTTTTCAAGTGATTTTTGAATTTTTATTCTTTTTGTTACAAAAGTGACAACAACTCACAAAATTAGCGGTATGTTTTGTGAACATACCGCTAATACCTTATTATTCCGGAAAAATTTCAAGCTTTTCAACACCCTGCAATGCAGCTTCTATAAGCTCATTTACATTCAATGCCATCTCTGTCTTTTCGATATTTGAACGCTTTGGATTTACTGTCGGGTGCTTCGGTGTGAATACCGTACAACAATCCTCATACGGGAGAATAGAGGTTTCAAATGTACCAATCTCTCTTGCTCTGTCTGTAATTTCAATCTTATCCATACCGATAAGCGGCTGCAATATAGGCATATCAACAACTGCATTGGTAACATCAAGTGCCGCAAGCGTCTGGCTTGCAACCTGACCTACACTTTCACCCGTCACAAGGGCAATTGACTTGTTCTTTCGGGCAATTCGCTCTGCAATTCGCATCATGAAACGTCTCATAATAAGAGTCATATGCTCCTCAGGACAGTTGTCACGAATCTGCAACTGAATCTCGGTAAACGGAACAATATAAAGATTGATTTTTGATGTATATTGTGCGATTATCTTTGCAAGTGAAATAACCTTTTCCTTTGCTCTTTCGCTCGTATATGGGAACGAGAAGAAGTTTATCGCATCAATCTCAACACCACGCTTTGAAATCATATGTCCTGCAACCGGGCTGTCAATACCACCCGAAAGCAACAGAGTAGCCTTTGATCCTGTACCGATAGGCATACCACCCTGACCCTTTACCTTGTTCTCCATGATATAAACGAATGCACCAAATTCTCTTACTTCGACCTTTACGGTCTTATCCGGGTTATGCACATCAACGGTAATCGGGAATTCATCATCTAAAAATCCGCCGACCTCCTGGCATATTCCGGGAGAATTAAATGGGAACGTCTTATCTGATCTCTTTGCTTCTACCTTGAACTTTACACCCTCAACAAGCTCATCTGCAAGGTATTCTTTTGCACAAGCTTTGATTGCTTCAATATCCTTTTCACAAACTGCCGCCTTTGTAACGGAAACAAGTCCGAAAATCTTTGACATTCTATCCATTACGATATCAAGCTTTTCCGGATCTTCAACATCTACATATACAGTCGCCTGTATAATTCTTACCTTTGTTTTGGCAACCTTTTTTAATGAGTTATTTATATTATTTATAAGTATGCTCTCAAATCTCGGACGGTTGCCGCCCTTTAAGATTAATTCACCGTACTTACCAAGTATCATTTCTTTCATCGTAAATTCTCCTTTATCTGACAAATCGGCGTATCTGTGCTACTTCCTTTTCAAACACTTCCACCGCCGCTTCAATTTCCTCCATTGTTGTTGTGCTGTCAAAGCTTATTCGTACAGCTGAATCAATTTCCTTATGCTCCAGCCCCATTGCCGTAAGCACATGCGAGGGCTGTGGTTTATGACTTGAACAGGCTGAGCCGGTCGAAATATATATCCCCTTTGCTTCCATCGAATGCAGCAAAATCTCTGCTCTTGTGCCTAAAAATGAAACATTTAAAACACTTCCGGCATTGAACTCATCCGAGCCGTTGAATTTTATATTAGCTATTTTTTCACTTAACAGGCTCTTCATTTTATTTCTTAAAGAAGTCAAGTACGCATTATCACAGCCGCATTCCTTAGCCGCTGCTCCGAACGCCATTATTCCTCCGACATTCTCTGTACCTGGACGGAATCCCTTTTGCTGTTCACCACCGTAAATCATCGGCTTTAATCTTCCGTCAATTACGCACAATGCACCGCATCCTTTGAAGCCGTGTATCTTGTGGGCACTGATTGTTATAAGGTCAGCCCCCCATTTTTTCGGCTGTACCGGTAGCTTGCCGAACGACTGCACACAGTCACAATGCAGTAATGCCTTGGGCGATTTTTTCTTCATCAATGCCTTTATTTTATCAACAGGCTGAATTACACCCGTTTCATTATTTACATGCATAACGCTGACAAGCACCGTATCCTCTGTAAGCTCCTCTTCAAGCTCCTCAAGATTTATTCTGCACTCACCGTCAACTCCCAAATACACAACATCAAAGCCCTCTTCCTCAAGCTTCTTAAAAGCCTCCAATACCGAGGGATGTTCAATTGATGTTGTTATAACACGCTTACCGAGCTTTTGCTTTGCATATGCCGTACCGAATACAGCCGTATTATTCGCCTCCGTACCTCCGGATGTGAAATATATACATCCTGCATCTATACTCAGCTTTGCTACAATATCTGCCTTTGCCGCATTAATCAGTTTTTCTGCTTCAAGCCCCAAACCGTAAAGCGACGACGGATTCCCAAAACACTCCGCCGCCTTACACATCGCCTCAACTGCTGCCGATGACGGCTTTGTTGTGGCTGCATTGTCAAGATATATCATCTTATTCTCCATCGTTTATTATTACAAATCCCTCTCCGCTGCTGACCTTTATTTCACATACATCAGCTATAACTACATTGCTGTTACCTCTGCTCTCACCGAAATACAGCGTTTCGTTATCAAGCGGATAATCAAGTCCCGCAGTAGTTATACCGCACATATCACCCTTTACGGGAATTATTGAAAGAGTTTTGCCCTTTTTATTTTTTATTGATAATCTGTCTTTGAGATAATAAATTTCATTATTATCGTCAATCATCATGCCGCAGCTGCACTGCGACAGCAACAGCATATTAGTAAGTGTATGATCGGTACGAGTGCCACGCATTCCCATCAGTACTATTTCTTCATACCCATGTTCAACTGCATACTTTACACACAGCTCTCCGTCAGTAAAGTCCTTTCGCGACGGATATTCAATCCGCTTTACCGCATTTTCCTCCGGCTTTGACGAATCAAAATCTCCTATCAGTATATCAGGAACTATATCCAAAGCCTTTGCATGACGTATTCCGCCGTCAGCACAGATAATAAAATCCGAAGCTGACATATATTTGAGTACACGGCTGTAATCGGCAATATCACCGTTACCGAATATTACTGCCCGCATGACATCAACCTCTTTACCGAACCGGTTATATCATCATTAAACACTGCCGTTCCGGCAACTATAACATTTGCACCTACATTGAGTATATCTGAAATATTATCCTGATTAACCCCACCGTCAACCTGAATATCAAAATCTTCACCCATTATTTCACGAAGCTCACGGATTTTGTCATTTACGCTATCAATATATTTCTGACCTCCATAGCCCGGAAAAACAGTCATTAACAAGACCATATCAAGCTTGTCCAAAAGCCCTTTTATACTGTCAAGCGAAGTATCAGGATTAAGTGATACCGCCGCCTTTTTGCCGTGCTTTTTTATAAGCTCAATACATTTTTCCGGCTCCTTTGTTGCCTCAATATGAAAGGTCACACCGTCTGCACCAGCTTCAATAAAGCGTTCAATATATTTTTCCGGCTCACCTATCATTAAGTGTGCATCAAAAAACATATCTGTATGCTTTCTCAGCGACTGTATAACAGGGATTCCGAAGCTGATATTCGGCACAAATACGCCGTCCATCACATCAAGATGCAACCACTGTGCGCCTGCATTCTCTGCTTCCTTTACCTGCTTTGCCAGATTTCCAAAATCCGCACCCAATATAGAGGGTGATAAAATCATCTTTCTACCCATAACAACTACCTTAATACTTCTTTACATTTTTTAGTATTTCATATAACGCAACATAGCTATCATATCTTGACTGAGCAATTTTACCCTCAGCAAGCATCGCCTTTACTGAACAGTCCGGCTCATTGATATGCGAACAGCCTCTGAACCTGCAATCTGATACTCCGGACATCTCCGGAAAATATCCTTTCAGTTCATCTGCCGTAATATCACTCACATCTGTTATTTCCAGCGAAGAAAATCCCGGCGTATCAAGTACATATCCGCCCTCCGGCAGACTGAACAATTCAACGTGTCTGGTAGTATGCTTGCCTCGCTGTATTTTCTCGGACACCTCGCCCGTCTCAAGAGCGTCACCAATAATCTGCGATAAAATAGTTGACTTGCCTACTCCCGAAAGTCCCGCAAATGCAGTTGTTCTGCCTTTTAAGTACTTTCTCAGCGGCTCTGCTCCCTCTTTACTTTCAGCACTTACGCACACTACCTCATATCCTGCATTTCTATAGATTTTCTCAATCTCTTCATAATCTGCAAGGTCTGTTTTATTGATGCATATCATAGGCTCAATACCGTTTGTTTCTGCATTTATAAGCATTTTATCTGCTAAAAACAGATTAGGTGCCGGTGATGCCGCCGCAATTACAAGCATAAGCATATCGACATTTGCAACTGCAGGACGCAATAAGTGCGTCTTTCTCGGCTCAATATCTACAATGGAACCCTTTCCGTTTTTTACTTCAATTTCCACCCTGTCACCAATTGCAGGTGTGATTTTTTGCTTGCGGAATATTCCTCTCGCTTTGCATTCATATACAGCACCGTCGGCTTCTACATAGTACAATCCGCCGATGCCCTTAATTATTGTTCCGGTCATTATTCAAATTCCACCGTCTTATCTGATACCTTCGAACCGTCTATATATGCCTGTACCGATACAGTGCCTGTTCCGTTTATTTCAACAGTCACCGAACCCTCACTCTTATTATGAAGAGCATTATGGATGGTTCTTCCGTTTGCTACTATTTCAACATTTACTGTGTCACCCGCTGCATCAGGAATCTTTACAGTAAAGCTCTTTGCTCCTGTATTTGCTGACGTTGTACCACTGCTTTGTGTGTCTTCTATATCAGCCTCCGGAGCCGTTCCGTTATCTGCTTTAGGTTTCTCAGTTTCCGCTGTATCTGTATTATTTTCAGGCTCAGTAGTTGCCTCACTCTGACCGCGTGAAATTACTATGTTTACAACACCGCCACGCTCTACCATTTTGCCTGCCTGCGGACTCTGCGAAATAATAAGTCCCTCCGCTGCACCTGACGGCTTATATGTTACACCGCCAATTGTAAGTCCTACAGCCTGAAGCTTTGCCTCAGCTCCTTCTTTTCCCTCACCGTTAAGCGACGGAACCTCAACCTTTGCAGCCTCCGGTACCTTAGTTGCCTGAACAGTCTCCTTGCCCTTACTGATATGAAGAGTTACTATGTCATCCTCATTAAGCTTTGTTCCCTTAAGCGGAGTTTGTCTTATAACCTTTCCCTCTTCTATATCGTCCGAATACTCTTCAAGGACTGCATAGTTTAGTCCCTTATCTGAAATCTTATTAATAGCCTCTTCAAAGGTCATCTTTGTTACATCAGGAACAGAAATATCACCGCCGGATGTTCCGATTGAAACTACAAGCGATACGTCATCGCCTTTTCTGATTCTCTTACCGGCTTCCGGACTTTGTGTTATTACTCTTCCCTCCTCTGTAGAGTCAGAAATTGAATATTCGATTTCATCCGCAACCTTTAACCCTTTCTCTACAATCTCATCCGTTGCTTCTTCAAGAGTCATATTGGTTACATCCGGAATCGAAACATCTCTTGCCATATTCATTATGAAATATGTTCCTATTGCCGCTATTACAAATAATAATACGGTTGCAAGTGCAAGAAGAGTTGCAAGTCTGTCAGCTT
Source organism: Clostridia bacterium (assembly GCA_045542415.1). Taxonomy (GTDB): domain Bacteria; phylum Bacillota; class Clostridia; order UBA1381; family UBA1381; genus UMGS1958. The sequence goes on along the minus strand of JAZQKZ010000003.1, from coordinate 34,964 downwards.
TTTTCTGCTGAGGAGTCTTTTTATTCTTCTTTGATTTCTTGTTTTTCTTTTCCTTTTTTGTTTTCTTGGCTTTCTTTTTTGATTTACGGCTCACTGCTTCTTCGTAGTCGTCATCATACTCGTCCGCATAGTCATCAACATATTCGTCCGCGTAATCGTCTTCGTCATAATCATCATATGATAAAGCTCCGTATTCATCCTCTTCACCTATCACCTTATCCGGTGCTTTCATGGCATCCTTACTTACTAACGGCTCGTCTGCCAGAACCGCGTGAAGATCCTCAAGCATCTGTGCCACCGTCTGATAACGCTTTGCCTGCTCCTTTGCAATCGCTTTCATAGTTACATATGCAAGATCCTGCGGAATATCTATATTGACGCACTTTACATTGATAGGCTCCTTTTCAAGATGCATAAGTGCTACCGAAACGGCTGTATCACCGTCAAACGGAACCTTACCGGTAAGAAGCTCATAGAGTACTATACCCAAAGAATAAATATCCGAACGTGCGTCAGTAAATCCGCCTCTTGCCTGTTCAGGTGATATATAGTGAACCGAGCCGAGTGCAGTACCGCCGACAATTGTTGTGTCTGAGCTGAGCGCCTTCGCAATACCGAAGTCTGTTACCTTCATGGTCTTATCCTGCGTCATTATAATATTCTGCGGCTTTATGTCCCTGTGAATTATATTATTCGTATGCGCTTCATTAAGACCCTGACCTATCTGAATACAGTAATCGCATGCCTCCTGCCAGGGAAGTGCGCCCTTTTCCTTTATGTATTCCTTTAAGGTTCGTCCGTCAACCAGCTCCATGACCATGTAATTTACACCGTCATCCTCGCCAACATCAAATACCGATACGATATTTCCGTGAGTAAGACTCGCGGCCGACTGTGCCTCTTTAATGAAGTTTGTTACTATATTTTTCTCACCCTCAAGAGATTCGCGAAGTACCTTTACGGCAACGTAACGATTGAGAAGTGTATCTTTCGCTTTATATACGGAAGCCATTCCGCCTGCACCGATTTTCTCGATAACATCATATCTTCCGCTTAGTATATTTCCAATGAGATTATCACTGTTCATAATTTAGTATTCCTTTCCGGCTTATGCCATATTTCAGCACTCGATTACTGCTGCCGTTATATTATCTGTACCGCCTCGCAGATTTGCCAGATCAACCAGCTTCTGCACTGCTGTCTGCAAATCGTCTGAGTATTTTACATAATTAAATATTTCATCATCCTCTACCAGATTTGAAAGTCCGTCTGAACATAAAAGAAGCTTTTCACCGTTATAGGGTATTATTCCTATATCTACCTTTATAGTCTCCTCTGCTCCCATTGCACGCATGATATAATTTTTCTTGGGGTTATGCTTAGCCTCATACGGCGTAAGCTTCCCCATGTTTACCAGCTCCTGTACATAGGAGTGGTCACGCGTAATCTGGTCAATTGAATATTCATCTATTTTATAGGCTCTCGAATCGCCCACATGTGCTGTTATAAGCTTGCCGTCATATACCATTGCCAATGTTGCTGTAGTTCCCATAACCGCACGTTTATAATTCTGGTCGGAGTAGCTGTATATTATACTGTTTGCACTGATAAATGCCTTGCGTATAACTTCTGAAACCTCTACATAATCAAGTCGGGTATCCAGATTGTTGGCAAGATTATTACTTATTATATCCACAGCCATCATGCTGGCAACCTCGCCTGCCTGATGTCCTCCCATTCCGTCGGCAACAATAACGTACGGAAATTCTGCATTTGTTCCTATGTAATAATTGTCTTCGTTAATTTTTCGTATTTTTCCGATGTCACTAACTGCACCGTACTGCATTTCCTGTCACCTACCCTTTATCTATAACTTTCTTTCTGAGCTGTCCGCAGGACGCACTGATGTCACTGCCCAGCTCACGTCTTACCGACGCATTTATGCCCAGCGAGCCTAACAGCTCACAAAAAGCACGAATCTCCTCTGCACTTCCCTTATGATAGTCACGCTCCTCCACCTTATTTACCGGTATAAGGTTCACATGACCGTGAATCGGGCGTATAAGCTTTGCAAGCTCTCTTGCCTGCTCCGGAGAATCGTTTACTCCGTGAATAAGTGAATACTCAAAGGTTATTCTCCTACCGGTAGTATTTACATACTCCCGACATACCTCCATAAGCTCCTTAATCTTCCATTTTCTGTTTACCGGCATTATAGAATCACGAATCTCATCATTAGGTGCGTGAAGTGAAATCGCCAGTGTAATGGGTAATTTCTCCTCTGCAAGCTTTTTTATTCCCGGAACAACACCGCAGCTTGAAAGCGTAATATGCCTATAGCCTATGTTAAGACCCTTTTCATGATTTACATTATGGAGAAATTTAATTATATTATCGTAATTATCCATAGGCTCTCCTATTCCCATTATTACAATATTGGAAATACGCTCACCTACATCCTTTTGTGCAAATATCACCTGATTAAGTATCTCTCCTGCCGTCAATGAACGGTTTAATCCGCCAATAGTTGACGCACAGAACTTACAGCCCATTCTGCATCCCACCTGTGATGATATACATATTGTAAGTCCGTGATGATATCTCATCACGACACTTTCAATGCAATTTCCGTCGGGAAGCTCAAACAGATATTTCACTGTTCCGTCAAGCTTTGAAACAAGCTTTTCCCGAATTTTAAGCGTCGAAACATAGCTAACTTCACTAAGCTTTTCACGGGTAGCTTTTGAGAGATTTGTCATCTCATCATAGCTCTCCACGCCCTTATGAAGCCATGAAAATATCTGCTCTGCACGGAACTTTGGCTCACCAAGCTCCTTTAAATATGCTATAAGCTCACTATACTCAAAATCCTTTAAATCAATCATTTCTATCTTCCACTTAAAACCAAAAGAAATTTTCGCAGATTTCTGTTTTGAAAGGTGACGGCGTACGGTGGTACTCCGAGCCTTGAAAAATAGCGAGTTGCGGAAATTTATTCAGTTTTCTTTAACTTACACACATAAAATCCGTCACATCCGTCAATATGGGGATAATATGTCTTTTCATATACCTTATTAAATCCGCCGTTTTCTGCTAAAAATGCATTAACGACCGCTTCATTTTCTTCCTTTTCAACAGAACAGGTTGAATATAACAGTTCGCCGCCATTTTTCAGATATTTCGCACCGTTTTCAAGAATTTTTTTCTGTATAACAGTTATTTCACCGTCCTCACGGCGGTTATGCTTTATATCCGGTTTTCTGCCGATTATTCCCGTTCCCGTACAAGGCACATCACACAACACCTTATCAGCTGTTTGTGCATATTCCTCACAATACACCGACGCATCATTAACCTGTGCGTCTATTATATCAATGCCAAGTCTTGCGGCATTCTTTCTTATCAGTTCAATTTTATGCTCATAAATATCAAACGCCGTGATTTTACCGCTGTTATTCATAAGCTCTGCCATATGCGTTGTTTTACCGCCCGGAGCTGCACACATATCTATGACTTTTTCTCCGGCATTCGGAGCAATTATTAACGCCGGCTGCATTGCGGCTTTATCCTGAACAGTGTAATAGCCTTTTTTATACAGCTCATCAGCGGCAATATCAAAGCCACCTGATATCACTGCTCCGTCATTTACCGTTGCTTCAATCCCCTTTTCAGCAAGCAGCTTCACAAGCTCTTCAGGAGTTGTTTTAAGAATATTTGCCCTTAAAATAAGACTTGCCGGCTTTTCAAACGCCATCATCATATTCTCAGTAAATTCAAACCCGAAATCCTTTATCCATTTATCACACATATACAACGGAAATGAATATCTTACGGACAAGTACTCTGTCTTGTCCTCAGGATATAATATTTCTGTTTTTGATGAATTACGCAGCAATCCGTTCACAAAACCCGCCGACGCACTATGTCCGTAACGCCTTGCAAGCTTCACACTCTCGTTCACTGCTGCACTTTCAGGAACTGAATCCATAAATTTCAGCTGATATATGCCAAGCCGTAAAATTATGAGAATAAACTTTGATATTTTCTTAAGCTTTACCTTTGAAAGCCTGCCGATAACATAATCAAGTGTAATTTTTTTGTCGATAGTACCATATACAAGGTGCGTAAAGAAATCTTTTTCCTGCTTTGTCAGAGCATTTGCCGACAGAGCATCTTTTACGGCAATATTTGAAAAAGCACCGTTATATTCAATTTCATACAGTGTCTTTACAGCCAACTCCCGTACATTCAAAGCTTATTCTCTCCTTTTTCAATTTAATCACGTCTGCGGTTTGCAAGCATTACAAGTCTCATAAACTGCAATGCTGTCGAGGCAGCTGCCGCTACATATGTCATAGCCGCCGCTTTTAATACCTTTTTTGCACCCTTTATTTCATCCTCGTCAAGCATATACATTCCCTCAAGAGTTCTTATCGCTCTTGAGCTTGCGTTAAACTCTACCGGAAGTGTAACCACCTGGAATACAAGCACAAGTCCGAAGAGAAGCGCACCAAGCATTGCAAGGTCTCCCAAGCCAAGGAACAATCCTATAATGAATAACGGCATTGAAAACATATTTCCTATTCTTACAACAGGATATATTCCGTTTCTCACCTTTATAGGTGCATAGCCCGTCTGATGCTGAACAGCATGTCCGCACTCGTGTGCGGCAACACCTATTGCCGCAACCGAGGTTGAATCATATGTTGCATCTGAAAGACTTACTATCTTTGTTGACGGATTATAGTTATCCGTAAGATTTCCTGCAATTCTTACAATCTGTACATGATGAAGTCCGTTTGCGTCAAGTATTCTTCTTGCCGCCATTGCACCTGTCATTCCGTGCCTGTTCGTCACGTCCTTATATTTATTAAAGGTCGCATTTACTCCGAATGATGCAAATAATGTCAATACGAATCCAATAATAACTAAAATATAGGTATAATCATAATAATAGTACATAACGTACCTCCTTAGTCACCTAAAACGACACCGATTTCTATCTCGTGTCCCCTTGCATAATCCTCTACGTTCATTCTTCGGCTACCGGCAAACTGTGCTGTTTTTATGCATATAGCACCCTCACCGCAGGCAACCAGAAGTCCCTCATTCTTGCGAAGCTCTATTATTTTGCCCGGTTCACCCGAAGTCTCGTACTTCACCGCCTCGGCAATTTTTAAAACTTCACCCTTGTAAAGAGTATATGCCAAAGGCCATGAATACATTCCGCAGATAAGCTTTGAGATTTCATCTGCACTTTTTGACCAGTCTATTTTTCCGTCTTCACGCCCGATTTTGGGTGCATAGGTAGCTTCAGCCTCATTCTGCTTTTCAGGAACAAGCGAATCTATATTTCTTATTGCCTCATTAAGCAGCTCGCCACCCATCACGGACAGACGCTCAAACAGCTGCTCCGCAGTCTCATATACTCCAATTTCTGTTTCTGTCTTTAACAGCATATCGCCCGTATCAAGACCATTATCCATCTGCATGATAGTAACACCCGTTGTTTTATCTCCGCTTATAATCGCACGCTGAATGGGTGCTGCACCTCTGTACTTAGGAAGCAGCGATGCGTGGACATTAAGACAGCCGTATTTGGGATATTCTATAATATACGGAGGTAAAATTTTACCGTATGCCGCTACCACTATAACATCCGGTACAAGCTCATCAAGTATCGGCTTAAGCTCACCGTTTTTCAGCGTTTCAGGCTGATATACAGGAATGTTTGCCGCCTCTGCCGCAACCTTTACATCGGTCGGAACCATCTTATGACCTCTGCCCTTTGGCTTATCAGGCTGTGATACAGCTCCTACCACATTGAATCCGGCACTTACCATTGAATTAAGTACCGCCGCCGCAAAGTCCGGCGTACCCATAAATAATATACGCATATTACTCCTTTTCCAGATAAACTGTTACTCTTTCTCTGAATAACTTTCCTTCAAGATGCTCACATTCGTGGCAGATTGCTCTTGCAAGAAGCTCCTCGCCCTCTATTTCAAACCAATTTCCGTCTCTGTCCTGAGCCTTTGCTTTAACATACATCGGACGCTCAACCTCACCGAAAACACCCGGAACACTGAGACAACCCTCAGGACCGTTCTGCACTCCGTCAGTTTCAAGTATTTCGGGGTTAATCATCTCAATAACTCCGTCTCCGACATCTATAATCACCGCACGCTTTAAAATTCCCACCTGCGGTGCCGCAAGACCTACTCCATCCTGCTTTGTCATTGTTTCATACATATCATCAAGCAATATATGAAGCTTGCGGTCAAAAACCTTGACAGGCTTGCATACCTCTGCAAGTATTTCATCGCCCTCTAATCTGATTTCTCTTATTGCCATAATATCACCTTAACCAATCATATTCGGATTTTTATCTATAACAATCGATACCTGCTTATAATCCTCATGCTTTCGGCAAGCATCCATCGCTTTTTTCAATTTCACATTAAATATATCGTCATCCAAGCATTTAATAATCATCTGATAACGATATTTATTATTTATTCTTGATAATGACGATGCAACAGGTCCGAGTATCTGAACCGTTTCATCAAGCTCTTTTAATTCTCCAAGACTCTTTCTGAAATACGATGCACACCAGCTTACGTTTTTTGCAACCGTTCCCGAAAACAAAATCACTATCATCTTTGCGAACGGCGGATAACCCATAAGCTTTCGCTGTTCTATTTCTCCCTTATAGAAGTTATAATAATCATGTACTGCCACACGGGTTATTGCTTCCGCTTCGGGATTATATGTCTGAATAACTGCTCTTCCGGCTTTTTTACCTCTGCCTGCTCTGCCCGTAACCTGCTCCAGCATTGAAAATGTTCTTTCCGAGGAACGGAAATCGTTCATATGCAGCATTGTGTCTGCGCTGACTGCACCCACCAATGTGACATTTTCAAAATCAAGACCCTTTGCTATCATTTGTGTTCCTACAAGAACATCTACCTTTTCCTTGTCAAATTTCTCAAGAAGCTTTTCATGCGATTGCTTTTTTCCCGTTGTATCAACATCCATTCTTATAGTGGATGCACCCGGCAACAGCCTATGAACCTCTTCCTCTACTCTTTGAGTACCGCCACCGAAAAATCTTATATATCTGCTTCCGCACTCGGGGCATATGCTGTAATTTTCCCGTACATATCCGCAGTAATGACATTTAAGCATATTGTCGTACTTGTGATATGTAAGCGAAATACTGCATTGCGGACACTGTACTGTATATCCGCAGCTTCTGCACGAGACAAATGTCGAAAAACCTCTTCTGTTAAGGAAAAGAATTGTCTGTTCACCGTTTTCAATATTTTTCTTCATCTCACGATAAAGGCTTCTGGAAAACATACTTTTGTTCCCCTCCGCAAGCTCATCACGCATATCTGCGATATGAATCGGAGGAAGCTTCGCTTCGTTTATTCGCTTTGTCATTTCAACAAGCTCATATTCTCCGTTCGCAGCCTTATAATAGCTTTCCACAAGCGGAGTTGCCGATGCCAGTACAACAGCCGCACCGTACTGCTTCGCACGGAACTGTGCAATCTCTCTTGCATGATATCTTGGCGACATATCGGATTTATAGCTTTCCGAATGCTCCTCATCCATTATTATAATGCCTATATTATCAAGCGGAGCAAACACTGCACTCCTTGCGCCTATTACAATATCAGCCTCACCGTTATAAATTCTACGCCACTGGTCAAATCTCTCACCCTTTGAAAGTCCGCTGTGAATTACAGCCACCCTTGACGAAAATCTTGCAAGGAACCTTGACACCATCTGCGGAGTAAGTGATATCTCCGGAACAAGCACAAGTGCTGTTTTTCCGATACTCAGTGCATGGGCTATAGCCTGAAGAAATACCTCGGTTTTACCGCTTCCCGTAACTCCGTGAAGCAAAATAGTACCGCCGCCGTTATCCATACATTGCGTAAGCCTTTCTATTGCACTGCCTTGCTGAACAGTAGGCACCATCGGCTCCGTTTTCTCAAGCTGCATATCTGCAAACGGGTCTCTGTCCTTTATAATCTCAACAATTTCAACCAGACCCTTGCTCTCAAGAGGCAATACCGAACCTCTTGAAGCAGCAGTTGCCTTAAGAACCTCTGACAGTTCTGTTTCTCCGTTGTTTTTTAAATATTCCAATATCCGTGCCTGTGCAGGGGCTACACGAATCAAGTTATCCATCACCTCGTCCGAGGTGTCAATCGGACGTACCCCTTTCACAATGCGTTCCTTTATCTCCCTTTCAGGGCGAAATTCTCTTCTCAGCTCTCCTGATTTCAGCATCGACAGCAGTGTTGATGCTATTGAGTTTTCAAAGCATCCGCACAGCTCGTGACGCTCCATCTCGCCGCCGTGCTTTTCAAGCTCCTTTGCTATATTGGCTCTTACACCCAGAAGCTCCTCATCCGTATTATTGAGAATCAGGTACTCATGCATTTTTATACCCGTACCCGCCGGAACAACTGCATTAATTATATCACAATAGCTGCACAGATATCTTTCATGCATATATTCAATTGTTTCAAGCAGCTTTTCGTCAAACGCAGGTCTTTCGTCAGCAACGTACATAACACTTTTAAGTCCCTTTTCAGACTTATTTTCATGTATGCCTACGCAGTATCCCTCTATTTCACGGTTACCCCTTGCAAAAGGTACAATAACACGCCTGCCTATTTCAATTTCCGAATGAAGCTCTGAGGGAACTGCATATGAAAATGCTTTGTCAACCGCTTTTGACGTATTGCTTATAATAACATCTATAACCAAAATAATATCTCCCGATTATATTAAATATATGCCTGTATTTTACAGAATAGATACTGCAATTATTCTACATCATCACAGAACTCGTGTTCTACTATATCCTCACCGAATACAACACCGTCCTCATTTGCCTCGCCGTTTTCAGCCATGTTGGTATCGTCTTCATAGTGGCTTGCATTTGTAACGCTTTCTGAACGTACATAGCCCACCTTACCGTTTGCTATTTCTTCAACTGCAAGCGATACCGGCTTTTCAAAGTGCATATCCTTAACATCCTTGGGCTCCTTGCCTTCCTTTGCCTGTGCCTGCTCTGTTCCTATCATTCTTGCACGCTTTGCAGCCATTGCAACCAATGTATATCTGCTATCTACGCACTTATCTAACTGTGTAATTCCCGGTTCTACCATCATAATATTTTACCTCCAAATTTAATTATAACGCCATTTCGGCAAGAAGCCTTTCGGCTGTTCTTTGTTCTTCTACTTTTCTGCGGAAGATATTGCATACTTCCTGAACACATTCTTCAAGGTTGTCATTTACCACGCAGAAGTCATACTTTGCACTCTGCTCTATTTCCCACCTTGAAGCATTAAGTCTTTCTTCAATAAGCTCCGCACTTTCACGTCCTCTTTCCACAAGACGTTTTTTCAGCTCCGCCATACTCGGCGGAAGCACGAATATTAATACCGCCTCCGGAAAAACCTTGTTTATCTGTATTGCTCCCTGCGGCTCAATCTCAAGCAGAACATTTCTGCCCGACTCAAGTGCCTCAAGCACTCTCTTCTTGTTTGTACCGTAATAATTTCCGTTATACTGTGCATATTCAAGCATTTCGCCATCGGCAATCATTCGTTCAAACTCGTCTCTGGAGGTGTAGTAATAGGTTTCATTCTCTACCTCTCCATCACGTCTTTCTCTTGTTGTATTTGAAATTGAAAGATAAATATCCTCACGCTTTAAAAGCTCCTTGCATATGGTTCCCTTTCCTGTTCCGGACGGACCCGACATTACAAAAAGTCTTCCCTTATTCGCTTTCTTCATATTTATCCTCCACCTCCTCTCCCTCAAGGCGCTTTGTTATTGTTTCCGGTAAAATCGCACTCAGAACAACATGCTCCGAATCCATTACTACTACCGCTCTTGTACGTCTTCCGTAGGTTGCATTTATCAGAAGTCCCTTATCCTCCGATTCGCGTATCACACGCTTTATCGGTGATGAATCAGGCGATACAACTGCAATAACCCTGTTTGCCGCAACCATATTTCCGAAGCCTATATTGATGAATTTCATATTATCACCTTATTCAATATTTTGAATCTGCTCTCTTAATTTCTCAATTTCACCCTTTAAGGTTACAACAATCTTTGCAATTTCGATATCCTGTGCCTTTGAGCCTATTGTATTAACCTCACGGTTGATTTCCTGAATAAGGAAATCAAGTCTTCTGCCTGCCGGCTCACCGCTTGTAATAATCTCATTAAATTCCTCAAAATGACTCGCAAGTCTCACTGTTTCTTCATTAACCGCAACCTTGTCGGCAAATATCGCAACCTCTGTGAGTACTCTACCCTCGTCTATTGTTCTGTCCTCAAGAACCTCGCGGATTCGTGCATAGAGTCTGTCGCTGTACTCCTTTACTGTTTCGGGAGAACGCTCATCTACCCTCTTTGCAAGCTCTTTCATATAGTTTATTCTTGCAACAAGGTCAGCTTCTATCCTTTCGCCCTCACGCTCACGCATTGCAACAAATGCCTCAAGTGCCTCTTTCATCACTGCACTCACTGACTGCCACAGTGCTTCCTCGTCCTCTTCTTTTCTTTCGCTCTTAAATATCTCGGTATATCGTGCAACGCTCGATACACTGATGTCATCCTTTAAGCCAAACTTATCACGAAGCTCATATAAAGCATCAATATAGCTCTTTGCAAGCTCCGCATTCAGGATAATATCCTTGTCCGCACTTTCTCCGCTTTCCACCGCCACATAAATATCAACCTTACCTCGTGTGATATTTTCCGATGCAAGCTTCTTCACTCTGTCTTCAAGGAAACCAAGATGTCTCGGTACCTTGATATTGTAGTCTGCAAAACGGTGATTAACCGACTTCAGCTCTACAAGAATCTTTTTTCCGTCAATGACAGTTTCCTGCCTGCCATATCCGGTCATACTTCTGAGCATGATTATCACTCCTCTTTTTTTGTAGTGATACTGCGACTTTTCTGATTTTAGTTACACCTATCCAGTATCTGTATAATTATAGCATAAATCCACTAAAAAGTCAATAGGACTGCCCTTGAATTTATGCACCAAAAAAAGAGACCGAAGTCTCTTTTTTATGGTTATTTAACAAGTACAGCCGCAACCTCTGTAATCTGCGCTGTGTCACCTGTATTTGTCGGATCAACGATAATCTTTATATACTGTCCGTACTTCGGTACCGGGAATATGTATAATTCTGCATCATTCGATGTACCGAAACGCTTTGTATAGATCGCCTTTGCCCAGCCATCCATATTTTCAAGATCCTCATCATAGCGATCCAGGCTCCACTTAGCGAACACTCTGAAATCGTGGCTCTGTCCGTCTGCAAATGCAACCGATACCGCACTTACAGCTGTCGGATATTCAAGCTCAAGCTGGATAATCTGTCTTCCCGTTGCCTCAACATATGTATCAAAATCACAGTCTGTTGCCTTTTCAACTCCGTCAAATGTAGCCTTTGCACTGAGTAATGTTCCCTGTGCCGGGACAAACTTCTCGCCCTTCGCCACACTGCCTACAACTGCAACTGCAGGAGTCTTTGCCGACTCAATATCTGCATAAAGTGTGCTGCGGTATGCGTCATCAAGATTAGCTTCCTTATCCGAAATCACAATCGCACCATCATTCCAATATACATTATATCCAAGACCCTCTGCCACTGCACGAAGCGGTATATAGGTTCTGTCGTTCTCGATAAACGCCGGAGCATCCATTGTCTTTGTCTCGCCGTTTACAGTGTAGTCTGCCGCATCAATTGTGAGCTTAATTTCTGTTGTCGGGTTGATAACCGTAACCTCTCTTGTGTCAGCATTCCATTCAACATGTGCACCGAATGCCTCTGAAATAAATCTTATCGGCACCATTGTGCGGTCGCTTCTGATAAACGGAACAACGTCAGCATTCATAGAGTCGATAAGCTTTGTAGCACCGTTTACGAACGCCTTATTCGTGTCGATTACCATCTCAACCTTATCACCTGTGTAAAGCTCGTCAATGCTCCATGCTTTCTTTGATAAGTCCGGATTTGTGGCACCGTTTACCGAAATGTTCGGCACCGGGACTGATGCTGTTGTGTAGCTTAAATTATAACCAACATGTGTAGGCTGGTTGTAGCAGATATTCTGTGTTGCAACCTGTGCATTATAGCGTGCATCATGCATAAGTGTCGGAATCTTATATGCTGTCGGAATTGTTGTTGTGAAAATTCTTAACGCGCTGTTATCCTCTGTCGGATAAATCACTTCCTCTCTCCAGTCACCCAAGATATCCGCTGTCAATGTCGGGTTTGACTTTGCCGCATTATTTGAATGACAGCCCTCTGCTGTAAAGATTGTTTCAACCTTATTTGTGAAGTGATTCCACTTATAGATATTTACGCTGTCCTGCACCTCACGGCCTAAATCACCGTCCCAGTAAACAAGGAAGTTTGCCGGAGCACTGTACTGTGCTGTTATAAGAGTTCCGTCAGCTGCTACAAGTTTTTCGTCTGATGACCAGCTCTCTGCACCCTCGTAGTACGGGTCAACGTCAGCTGATGCACCACGACCTACGTCTGTCGAGCCACGCTTGATTGTCCATAAAACCTCGCCTGTTCTTGCATCACGCATACTAAAGCCCTGACTTCCGCCCTCATATACAGAGAACACTTCAAGTCCCGGACGTGACGGAACAAGGTCTGTTACATGCTGAGCATCACCGTGACCGTATCTTAACGAGTACATCGGAGTTCCGTCATTGTCAAGATTCATCGCACCGTAAATCACTTCATCCTTGCCGTCATAGTCAACATCTGCAATTGCCAATGAGTGGTTACCCTGACCTCTGTACGGCTTACTTGTTTCGTTGTCGTACATATATGTATCATAGATCCACTGCTGCTCAAGCTTGTTTTCGTCATTTAAAATCCATGCACAAAGTGCAGTTCTGTCATAATAGCCTCGGCAGAACAACATTGACGGTCTTTCGCCGTCGAAATAACCTACGCCCGCAAGGAAACGCTCTGAACGGTTACCCCAGTCATCGCCCCATGATGCTATATCCCATGCCTTACCGTCGTACTCGCCCTGCGATGCCGGAGCATAGTCAACCGAGTCAATTATTTCACCTGTCTCGCCATTAAATACTGTCATAAATAACGGACCCTGGAGATTCTTGCCGTTCGCATCTCTCCAGTCCTTTTCGCCGTCACCGATTACTGTGCCGTCGCCTGCAATTGTGCCGTCTGCTGTACGCATTGCAACCTCTGCTTTGCCGTCAAGATTGAAGTCGCCCACAACAAACTGTGTGTCATGCGGACCTGAACGGACATTTACACCCAAATCAATTCTCCAGAGCTTTGTGCCGTCAAGCTTGTACGCATCAATCAAGGTATTGCCTGTTGCACCTTTGTGGCTTGAGTCACGGTTGTTTGACGGCTCCCACTTTAAGATTATCTCATACACACCGTCACCATCAACATCGCCTATTGCAGCATCGTTTGCACTGTATGTAAATGCTTCTTCTTTGCCGTCCGACAAAGTAACTGTTCCGCCCTGCGGTACATCAAGTGCAATCTCATAGTATGAATTTTCGTTATATGCAACCTCAGCGCACTTCTCGCCCTCTGCACCGTCAATAACCGCTGCAACTGTATAAACATCTCCTGACTTTGCTGTGTAATCAACATAGTTTGTTGAATTAAGTGACTCTGCAATCATCTCACCATTCTTGTAGAGATTATACATTGTTGCTGCACTTTCAGTACCAAGCCATCTCCATGAAATGAAGCCGTAATCACCTGCATTTACTGCAACAAGACCGCGATCAAGATAGTCCATTCTTCTCGGAGCATTGTTATAGCTTGCATCGATAAGTGCCTGATTTTCAGTGCCGTCTGAAATTTCGTTTACAATAATTTCTCTTGCTTCCGGAGCCGCACTCTTGCTACCCTCAACTATATTATATTCACCGTCGGCACTGTCGCTATATACCTCTTTATCACCGTTCTTTATTGTGATGTTATCAAAGTATGCATTAGCACCGCCGTCTGCTGAATACGGTGTGTAACCGATTCTTATGTTCGGAACTCTTTCCGATTCATAATCATACGGCGAATCCAAAGCCTCAATCCACTTCTCTCCGTCAAGATATACTGTGTAGGTTGTTCCCTCTCTTGTAATCTCAACATTATGCCAAGCCTGCTTCAAAGGAGCATACTCCGTCGGATATGTCTTCATCATCCACTCGTCAATAATAAGACCCTCGATATAGTTACCCGAGCCGGTATCCGGAATAAGATACATTCCGTATGTACCGTTTACCGAGCTTCCCTGATAACCATCAGAGCCTGTATAGAAGCAGTAACGGAAGCCATATGATTTCAGATACATATCAAATGAAATGCTGAAATCCTCCTTCAATGTGTATTTTCCGTCCGCAAAATCATAAAGGTACTCATTCGAAATTTCAATATACGGGTTATTTCCCTTTTCAACGTCATAGCCTCTTGAGGTCTCATAACCGTTTACATAGAAAACATTTCCCTTGCCCGAATCCGTAGGATCCTCTATTACATCCACAGATGCTCCGCCGTAATAAAGCGTTGTTTTTTCAGCCTCCGCCTGTACCGGTGCAATGCACATTGTACCCAACATCGCAGCTGCTGAAATAATGCTTATAAGCTTTTTCATGTTTTTTTCTCCCTTCGTTTATATAATAGATAAATTAATTATATCATTTTGACTTTTTATTGTCAATATTTAACACCAAGTATTCACAATATTTTTACACTTATAATGCAAAAAAATCCGGAACGTATGCACATTCCGGATTTCACTTTATTTTTCAAGCATCTTTACACTCTTTATTTCACCGCTGGTCTTTACATACTTTGAATACAGTTCTATTGTTCTTCCTACCGAAAGCTCATTGCTGTCATCCATAATATATGCATCGTCCGATACCTTACCGTTTGCCTTGATTTTTACAATACAATTGTAACGCTCCGGAAGCATTGTTGTTATAATTCTTCCGTCAGCAGTAGTTGACTGGAAGTCTGCCTGCTGTGTTTCAACACTTATAATTTCACCAAGCTCGATTTCACTTTTCTTGTCGGTAATTATACCGCCTTTTTCAAGTGCTTTTACCGTAAACTCACGCACATTCGCAACCTCGACAACACATTCAAACTGCTCTGATGACTGAACTGCCATAGTTGCCTTTGCACCGTATCTCACTCCGATTCCGATAACAACCGCTAAAACAAGTATAATTGCAAATACGTCTATTATGCTGATTTTACCAAAGATTTTTCCGTTTTTATCCATCTTAAAAGCACCTCCTTAATCCACAATATCAATTACAAATCCGCTTGTAGCAAAGCCCTTGCCTCTTACCGGGATCTCTGCACCAACCTTAATTGCTGTGCCGCCGGTTTTTATAGCCTTATCTGTAATTGTACAATCTGCTTCCACCGTTACATAGATATCAACCTTACCCTCTGCCTCTGTATTGGTATATGTTCCGTCGATTGAGTTGTAGGTCATCTGTGTAGCGGTCTCACTTCTTACATCCTTGACAATTCCTCCGTCCTTTTCAGTAAGACTCAAAGTAGCCTTTGCTCCGGGAGTAATCGCATCTGCAAGCTCCTGCTCCTTATTCTGGATAAGTACCGTAAACTCTACAGTCTTATTCTCCGTATCCGTACCCATTGACGGCTTGAGCATTACAATCCCTGCCGCCACAGCAATCACTGCGATAAGCACTATAAACGTATCTATCAATGTCCATTTCTTTGATTTCATCTGATTAACCTCCCAAAACCTCTTTATAATAATTTTCGGTATTTCTTGTCATTGCCTGTGCCGTAAAGGTTTGATTAAAAATTTCTACCGCACCCTTGCTCATTTTTTCATAAAGAACCTCGTCACAAAGCAGCTTTCCCAAACCGCACGCCAGAGCCTGCGAGTCCTGTTTTTTTACTACGAACCCGTTCACGCCGTCCTTTATCACGCCCGGATTTCCTCCGAAATCCGATACCACAGCCGGAATACCTATGCTCATTCCCTCAAGCAACGAAAGACTTGTCGCCTCTGTTCCGTAGGATGCATTCGCCTGAATATCGGTTATACTCATAAGTGCATCAACATCTGAAATAAAGCCTGTAAAAATCACCTTATCGCCAACGCCCAATTCCTGTACTTTCTTTTTCAGTGTAGCTTCATACGAACCCGTTCCGGCAATAAAAAATCTTGCGTTTATACCCTTGTCCAAAAGTGTTTTTGCCGCCTCAATAAAGTATTCATGACCCTTAATATCCTCTAAACGTGCAACGATTGAAATTACTTTTTCGCCGTTTTTTACGCCAAATCTTTCTCTGATTGCCGCCTTTTCAGAC
This sequence comes from Clostridia bacterium, assembly GCA_045542415.1. Lineage (GTDB taxonomy): Bacteria > Bacillota > Clostridia > UBA1381 > UBA1381 > UMGS1958. The sequence continues at coordinate 18,543 of JAZQKZ010000003.1, read as the reverse complement.
TCTGTCTTCTTATCAAGTCCGTCAACACCGTTTAAAATAACACGGATTTTCTTTTCATCCACTCCGGTATCTGTCAGATTATCCTTTGCTGCCTCAGCAACCGCAATTATTCCGTCTGCAAGGTAATTGTTGACAGCTCCGTTTATGACCTTACCTATGCCCTGTGATATTTTCTTTGACGGTGGGAATACGCTGTGACGGGTATATACCACCTTTGCACCTGCCATGCGTGCCGCAATTCTTGCCGACATACTCGCATGCGTATGCACCAGATCAGGCTTTTCTTCCTTGAATATCTTCTTTAATTTTCCTATCGCTTTCGCATCCAGCGACTTGTCCGCTATACCGTCAACCTCAATAACCTCTATACCCATTTTATCAATATAAGGCTTTAAAAGGCTGTTTTGGGGAAGTACTGCCTTTACTTCAAACTTTTCATAATCAAAGTTCTCAAGTAACGTCAGCAGACATTTTCCTGCACCGCCTATATTGGTGTCCGATGAAACCTCGATAATTTTATATTTCATCCGCCGCACCTCCGTTTTTCTCAACTGCATACTTTAATGCCATTCCCATAGCCATTACCATGAAGAATATACACATAACTCTGTAGTTGTAGAATGTATAGTCAAACATACTCTGTGCAAGGAAGCCTATAACTCCTGCACCTATCGCCAGAGCCATTGAGCTGTCAAGGCTCTTTTTATCGTTAAGCTTATACACCGACTGCATCTTCTGTGCAAATACCACCTGCATCACTATAAATACTAATAAAGCTCCCACTCCTGCCTCAACAGTCAGCTGCAGGAATGTATTATGTGAATGCGGTGCTACTATTGCGTTATATGAGTAGAACGGATATACCTCATTGAATGCCGCCTCACCCATACCTATTCCGCCAAGCCAATAGGTCTTTAACATTCCGAGTGTCGCCATCCAGATATATACACGATATGAGGTTGATGAGTCCTCCATATTACCTACCGACATCATTCTGTCAACTATCGTATCCGGTACCACAAGCGGTAAAAGCAATATTACTATCGGCAATATGCTCCACCATCTGCCCTCATAGAACGTCACAAATATTACCGCTGCAAGCATAAAGCCTATCCAGCAGCCTCTTGACTGTGTAAGGATAAGACATACAAAAAGCAGTGCAAACATTCCGGCATAGATATACTTTGAGCTGTGCTTCCATGCATCCTTTAGCATGAACACTGCCGATACCGGAAGTACCAGCAAAAGGAACTCACCCAATACATTCGGATTGCCGAGTGTTGAATACACTCGCATGGTTTCTTCCTCAAACATCTCCTCATCAATCCACGCATTGGTCGTTGTCCATCCGAAGATATACTGGCATATACCGTAAAGTGCCACAAGTGCACCTGAAATTACAAATAATCTTAAAAGTCCGTACAATCCCTCTTTGGTATCGACCGTATTTATAATCACGATATAAAAGCCTGAGAGAACAAGATACATCGCCCATACCTTAATACTTCCGAGCATTGCAAATGACAATGCACTTGATACAAAAAGCACCGCCAAAAGCAGGATTACTCCCAAGCCTACGCCATCAAGCTTCCATTTAAAGCCGTCATTTATCCATGAATAAATCACAAGCGACATTGCCGTCCAGATACATACACCTGCAAGAAGCATTGTAGGAACTATCGGAGCAATTACAACCGCCGCATATACGCCGATTATCGGCTTCCAAAGCACCGCAAGCATTCCGAATACTGCAAACGGAATTACTGCTCCTGTAAGCGGTGACACAAGAATTACCGCTGCTCCGGTCACAATACCGATAAGTCCCGCAAGCACAAGCCTTGCTCTTCCCTTTGTCTCATTTTCATCAAAAAACTCAAAATTAAGCTCACGGAAACCGGCACAGCATTTTATTAATTTCACAAGCCATGACGGATTTAAAAATGCCATAAAATTGTAGTTAAAAATCATAAATACCGCTCCGAGTGCTGCTGCTATCAGAAGCCATTTCATAACATATCCGTCAATCAAAAGCTTCAGTGCAAATGCCGACAGAGCCGCACATAAGAGCATAATTCCAAAGAAGCGTGAATTTACCGCCATAAAGTTCTGGATATAGCTCCTGCCCCACGCACAGAAAACACTGTTTTCAACCGCATTGGCAAGCGGCTTTTTCACTATTCTGCCAATCCACTCAACAACTGTAAACGGAAAGCGACAAATCTTCCATATAAGACTTTTTTCAACCATTCCCTCGCGTGAATTTTTACGGAACAGCGTCATAATAATGCTGTTCTTCCACGAGCGTGATATTGCGGTATAGACCGCCATAATCAGTGCAAATATTCCTGTCTGAGTAAACTTTTCACCAAAGCTCTTAAAAAAATCAATTACTGAGGTTATTATCATACTGTTCAAGCCTTTTACCTCCTTTTTAAGCTGTTTATTGCATCCGTTACCACATCAACCCTTAATACAAAGCACATCACGAGATATACCAACACAGATGCTCCGCCGCTTATTACGGCTACTGCTATACTTCCGATAACCGTCGATTCGTCAACAATTCCCGTTACCGTATTATACAAGAAATAAAGCAATACATACATAATTACTGCGTTTATTATTATCTTTATTATCTGTACTCCGTCCGCCTTTTTGAACATACCCGGATATTTTCTTGTCATACAGATATAGTTCAAAAGTGCATTCACCACCGAGCCGCATACTGTTGCAAGTGCAAGTCCCGGAGTTGAAATGAAGTTATACAGCACATACGCAAGTATGATATTTACTATCATACTGATAATTGAATTACGCATCGGCGGCTTTGAATCCTGCATCGAGAAAAACGCTTTTGAAAGCACCTCGTTCACCGCCAATGCAATCATACCTATGCTGTAGCACTGAAGAAGTCCGCTGATTGCATCCACGCTTTCTGCGTCCATCTTGCCATAGCCGTATATTATGTTGGTTATCGGCTGTGCAAGCACCATAAACATTCCCATAATCGGCAATATTACAAGAAAAATCGCTTTCATTGATGTTACTATAAGCGAATTTGCTTCTTCTCTGTTATTGTTTGCAACCGCCTGTGAAAGCTTTGGAAATATCAGATTTGTAACCACAAAGCTGAACACTCCCGTCACTATTATATACAGCCTGCTTGACTGCTGAATATATGTCACAGCTGAATCAATATTTGATGCCAGTCGTTGATTCACAAGCGAATACAGCGGCTGTACCCATGTGGATATCAGCATCGGTCCTGCAAGCATAAGTGCCTGCTTTATTGAGCTGTCTTTAAATCTGAAATCCGGTCTGTATTTCACACCGAATCTTTTCAGATACGGAAGCTGAATTATAAGCTGCAGACTCCATGCAACTACCATTGTAACCGCAAGACCATATACACCGAATTTTTTGCCGAAAATTACATAGTAAATAATTATCGCTATATTCGATATCAGGCTTATTATTGACGGAATATTGTACTCACCAAATGACTGTAATAATCCAACACATGAAAATGCAAGTCCCGTAAATATTATCATCGGGAACATTATTGCAGTCAGATTTGCCGTCAGTGCATGCTTTGCACTGTCATAGTTCGGTGCCTGCAGTGTAACCAGCGGTGATGCAAATATTATTCCCGCAACAGCAATTACCACAGATACAGTTAGTATGAGGGTAATAAATTTATTTACAAATTTCATCGCCTCATCACGGTTTTTCTTTGCGACTATATCATTAAAAACCGGGATAAAGGTTGCTGAAATTACGCCTCCTATAACAACATCAAAAAGCATTGTGGGAATGGTTGATGCTGTGAGAAACGCATCACTTTCCATGCCCGAACCGAAATAAGCCGTAAGCATGGAATCACGGACAAGTCCCAAAACCTTTGAGAGCAGTGTTGCCATTGCCATAAATGCAGCGGTTAAGAGCATCTTTTTACCTGCATTCTTACTCAACGCTTACACTCCCCTTTTCATAAAGCTCTACCGCAAGCTCTGCATTAAGCAGCGCCTGAGCCTTAAGCTCCTTTTGATTTGCCTTTAAGTCCTCCGCTATTTCATCACGTTTTTCTATACATTTATCCACAAGAGACTTCAGCATTTTTTCGTCAAGCTCTCTTACACCTGCAAATAATGTCTGATGTGTATGCTCCATAAAGCTTGATACCTTAGGATCATATACAAGTCCGATAAGCGGAATAGAAGATACCGCCGCATATATAAGACTGTGCAGACGCATTCCGATGCACATCTCCATATTTGCCACAACGCTCATTATTTCCTGCACCGAATAACGCTTATTTATAACCGCCGCTTCTGTTTTCATTCTTGCGGCAATGCTCTGAGATATAACGAGGTCTCTTTCTATCTGCATAGGAATAAATACCGGATACATTCCGTATTTCTCGGAGATATAATCGCATACAGATGCAAGCACCTGCTCAAAATCACGGCAGTTTTCTGCCCAGCGTCTTACCGAGATTCCTATGAGCTTTCTGCCCTCCGGTACTTCATATTCTTCAAGTACCTTTCTTCCTGCATCCTTATCTATACAGTCAAGTCCTAATGCAGGGTCTGCCGTAACAAGAATACCCGGCTTATTTACTCCAATTTCCTTTAGTAATTGTTCCGATGCCTTATCTCTCAGAGTTATAAGATCAACCTTATTCAGAACATCCCTTGTTCTCTCCCGGCTTCCCGCATGATTAAGCGGTCCTATACCGTTTGAATAGAGCATTACTTTCAGTCCGCATTTTAATGCCAGATTTATAACCGTAAGATAATAAATCAATGACTTTGTACTTGTACCGTCCTGCATCAGTGTACCGCCGCCACTTATAAGCATATCAGCCTTTCTCATATGCTTTAATATTGACGGGAAATTGAATCGGTTAATTGACTTTACGCGGTATAGCTTTTCAGTCTCTCTCGGATTTTTACTCAATACCACAATATTGGGGCTTTCCTTATATTTACTGATATCGTTAATCATTGCTGTCAGAAGTGCATCATCTCCACTGTTCTTGAAGCCGTAATATCCCGATATAAGTATTTCATCATGCTTCGACAAAGCCCAATCATATACTTTCAGACAGTCCTGTGCCATTCGTGCAACCGAATATTCTCTTTTTATAAGCTCACGCCCGTAATTCCCAAGCTTGTCCTTTTGTGCCTTATCCATATCAAAGAAGCGAAGTATGTCATGGAGCAGTGCCCCCGCTGTAGGCTCATCACAGCCACGACAGCAGAAATTCGTATCAATTCCCACTTGCAACTTCGATTCTTCAAACAAGCCTATATATCCCTCGTTACCCGATATAATAACAGGCTTAGCCGCCGCCATTGCCTCTAATGCTGCACGGCTTACGCCTACGAAAAGCTTACACGGTGATACAAGCTTATTTATATCGGTTCTTCCGCCTGTAAGTACAATAACCTCTGAACCGCACTCTGCATTTGCCGCTTTAGCTTTTCTCTTTACATTTTCAAAATCATCACCACTGCCGACAATTAATATTTTAAGATTATCAATTCTCTTATTGAGCTGCGGTGCAATCTCAATAAGCTGTTTTGCCACAAGACTTCGTGACTCATCCATACGGCTTACATAAGATATGATATTTTCCTTTTCAGGATTTAACCCAAACTCTGCACAGATATCACTGCAATCAGTATCCGGCGAAAACTTTCCCGTATCTATACCGTTTATTGTAACCTGTATATCACGGGCCGGAATTTTATAGTTATCCATTAAATATGTCTTGATATCCTCAGATACCGCAACACATTTCTCGCCCCAGTCTGTAATGTATTTCAAGCCGTACCTGGTAGTGAACACCCAATGTGCTGTCGTTACATACGGGAACTTCATTATTTTATGAAGCTTACCTAATATAAATGAAGATATTCTCGCATGAGAATGAACTATGTCTATTTTTTCTTTCTTTATGACATTTGCAAGAGTTCTTGCCGCTTTTATCATCTGTACCGGATTCTTTGTATGCAGCGGTACATAATAATGCTTTATTCCCTCTGCTTCAAGCTCCTTTTCATAGACTCCACCTTTGGAGGTTACCACTATATTATGTCCTCTGCGCTTTAATTCCTTTGCAAGCTCGACCACATGCGTTTCCGCACCACCTATTGTAAGCTGCTGCAAAGATAACAGTATATTTTTACATTCTTTCAAAATATCACCTTATTTCCGATTATACTAATACAATTATATTATACTTCATCCCCCACAAAAAAGCAAGTACTTAGGATATTTTTTAATAATTTGTAAAATTTTTGTTTACAAAACAAAAAAAATAGTGTATAATGGAGTTGTTACTATAATATTTTTCAGAACGAAAGGAAAAAAAATCATGGAAAAAAGATCAACTTTCACAGGAAGCTTAGGCTTCATCTTAGCAGCAGCAAGCTCTGCCATCGGTTTGGGTAACATCTGGCGTTTCCCGTATCTTGCTGCAAAGTACGGCGGCGGTGCTTTCCTGCTCGTTTATATCTTACTTGTTATCACATTCGGATTCACACTCATGCTTGCCGAGAATGCTATCGGACGTAAGACAGGTAAGAGTGCATTATGTGCTTTTGGAGAGCTCAGCAAGAAATGGAAATTCTTAGGTGTTATTGCAACAATTGTACCGGCTGTAATTCTTCCCTATTACAATGTAATCGGCGGTTGGGTAATCAACTTTGCTGTTGAGTACCTTTCAGGAAATGCAGCAGGTCTGGCAGCTGATTATAACGGTCTCACATTCTTTGAAACAATGGTAGGCAATCCGACAAAGCTTCTGATAGCTTTATACATCTACATATTAGCTAACACTATAATTATTCTTTGTGGTGTTCAGAAAGGTATTGAAAGAATTTCAAAAATTCTTATGCCTGTTCTTTTATTCCTTGCAATAGGAATTTCAATCTACTCAGTAACACTTCCGGGAGCAATAAAGGGACTTGAGTATTTATTCGTACCCAAGCTTGAAAATTTCTCACTTCAGGGCGTTCTTGCAGCAATGGGACAGATGTTCTACTCACTTTCACTTGCTATGGGTATTATGATTACATACGGTTCATATCTTCCAAAAGAGAGTAACCTCGAAAAGAGCGTTTCAAGAATCGAAATCTTCGATACTGCAATTGCAATCCTTGCAGGTCTTATGATTATCCCGGCAGTATTCGCTTTCTCAAACGGCGATCCTGCGGCACTTAACAAGGGACCGGGACTTATGTTTATAACATTACCTAAGGTATTTGAAAGCACAGGCGCCGGCATGGCTACAGTTATCGGTACAGCATTCTTCCTGCTCGTACTCTTTGCAGCACTCACATCATCAATGTCACTTATGGAAACTCTCGTTTCATCAGTATGTGACCATTTCAAGATGGGTAGAAAGAAGTCAACAATTCTTGTTGCAATCTTCTCAGCAGTTGTTGGTACATTCCCGGCTTTAGGCTATAATGTATTGTCGGGCGTTAAGTTCGGTAAGTTCGACATTCTCGACTCAATGGACTTCATTTCAAACTCAGTACTCATGCCGATAACAGCACTTCTCACATGTATTTTTATTGCATATGTTGTAGGTGTTAAGGTTGTTAAGGACGAGGTTGAGTTATCAGGTAAGTTCAAGAGAGAAAAGCTCTTTAATGTAATGATTAAGTACATTGCTCCTATTTTCACTGTTGCAATTCTTATCTTCGCATTACTTGAGGCTATGGGAGTACTTACAGTTTAATCCACAATTTACAAGCGGTCGCATTTGCGGCCGCTTTTTTATTTTGTACAATCTTACTAATTTTACGCACCAAATTTGTACACTTTCAACTTAACTTTCGCCTTTTTTTACTTGATTTAAAACCGAAAATGTTATAAAATATAATTAGCTATATTTTGCGGTTTTTATGCCGCTTTTTAAGAAGGAGAGAGGAAAATATGCAAAGAAAAATTTTAAGTTCAGCTCTTAGCTTATCGCTTGCTGTATCTGTTTTTTCAGGCTTTACCGCACCCGTAAGTGCATCAGCAAAAGCCCCCGAATACCAGAGCTCCAAGCGGCAGATGGAAGAGCTTGACAGAGGTCTTATTGCTGTAAGAACCTATGCCGACACAAGAGGTCAGGCTGTAAACGGTGTATATCTGAGCTGGAGATTATTAGGTACTGAAAGCCTAGATAATCAGGCATTCGATATCTACCGTGACGGCAAGAAGATTAAAACAACCGGCGTACACGATGCTACGAACTATATTGATACAGCAGGCACTGTAAATAACACATATAAGGTTGTTCCTGCCGGCGCAGATACAACAGTTGTTAACGCAGAGCCGGGTGTTACTCCCATCCCCACCAACTACTATGCAAAGCCGAGCGAAGTTGGCAACGGATACAGTGAAAAAAACTCATTTACATATATTGATGTTCCAATTGTAAGACCGGCAGACATGAAAACCTCCTCGGGTGAAATGTCATACTACTATAATCTCGACAGCAGTCACGAGGGCGGTGCAAATGACGCAAGTGTCGGAGATCTTGACGGCGACGGTCAGTACGAAATCGTATTGAAGTGGGATCCGACAAACTCAAAGGATACAATAAATACAGGCTTAAGTGGTAATGTATATATTGATGCTTATGAAATTTCAACAGAAGATAACGGATATATGTGGAGAATCGATCTTGGTCCGAGTATCCGTGCAGGTGCGCACGATACGCAGTTCCTGGTTTATGACTTCGACGGTGACGGAAAATCAGAGGTTGTAATGCAGACTGCTCCGGGTTCAAAGGACTCTACAGGAAGATATGTCACAGAGGTTGGTGACACTGAAGAAATCAGAAACACCGACAATACCAACATTCAGCTCAGCAAGGGACATAACATAGGTGCTGACTTCTACACCATATTCGATGGCGAAACAGGAGTTGCATTATATACTACAGCAGGTATTCCTCTTGGTGCAACCAACGGTTCTGACTGGGGCGACTCTAAGCTTCAGAGAGCACACCGTTTCCTTGGTGCAGTTGCATATCTTGACGGAGTACATCCGTGCATTGTAATGTGTCGTGGTTATTATAACCGTGCAGTTGTCCGTGCTTACACATGGGACGGCGTTGAAATGTCAATGCTTTGGGAACACGACGGAAATGCAAAGGCTGCTGATTCGCTCTATGGACAGGGTAACCACAACCTTAGTGTTGCCGATGTAGATAATGACGGAAAAGACGAGGTTGTTTACGGCTCTGCTGTTCTTGATGATAACGGCAAGGCTATCGGTAATACTTTCCTTGGTCACGGTGATGCAATGCACGTTAATGACTTCAACAATGACGGTATGCAGGAAGTATTCTCTGTCAAGGAAAAATCAGAGGGTTACAAGAATAACGCCGCAGACTTCAGAGTTGCCGGAACAGGCACAAACCTCTTTGGTGTTGGTGCTTCAGGCGATACAGGTCGAGGCGTAATGGATAATATCGACGACGCTTATGCAAAGGAAAATCCCAACGCTCTCGCACTCGGATGGACCAGCTCTCATACAAATGTTTTTGATCTGACAGGTGCTGAGCTTGGTGCAAAGCCAAGCAGTGCAGGTAAGGGGTCATTTGATAACTTCCTTGTATTCTGGGATGGTGATTTGAGCCGAGAGTTACTTGATGCAAATATCATTCAGAAGTATTACGCTTCAACAGGTACTACAAGAAGATTCTATGGTCCAAGTGACGGATACTCTCTTACAGGTGCATCAACAAATAACTATACAAAGAGAAATCCTTGTCTTGTAGCAGACCTTTGGGGTGACTGGCGTGAGGAAATTATCATGGCAGCAGGTAAGGGTGCAGACGAAACTCCTACCTTAAGAATTTTTACCTCTACCCTCCCCACCGACTACAGACTTACAACTCTTATGCACGACTGTCAGTACAGACTTGCAATAGCTTGGCAGAACGTCGGCTATAACCAGCCGCCGCATACAAGCTACTATGTAGGTTCAGCTGCACTTGCAACAGACGACAACGGTAACACTCTCAATTACCTCGCACCGGAAACAGCTTATACAAATGTTGTATATCAGCTCGAATACGTCCCGGTAACAGGTATTACAATCCCTGAATCAGAAATAACTGTTGAAATGGGCAAATCAACACTTATAAGTGCAGACGTTGAGCCTGTTGAGGCTACAAAGAAGGGCATCACATGGACTTCATCGGATGAAAGCGTAGCAACAGTATTAAACGGAAGTGTAAAGGGCATTTCAGAGGGTAGCGCTACAATCACCGCTACAACAAAGGACGGCGGATTCACTGCCACATGTAAGGTAACAGTTTTTGCTAACCATGTAACGGGAATTACTCTCTCAGACAATTCAATAGAGCTTGGTTCAGAACAAACAAAGACACTCAAAGCATATGTCACACCGTCAGATGCAAGTGATTCAAGCGTTAAATGGACATCATCAAACAGTGCAGTTGCAACAGTTGATGCAAACGGTGTTGTAACAGGTGTTGCAAACGGTACTGCTACAATCACCGCTACAACAGTTGACGGTGGCTACACGGCAAGCTGCGAGGTTAAGGTATTCCCTCTTGTCACAACTGATGTTACAGGTGATAATGTATTTGCATTTGTAGGCGAAAATACCGATGCAAACACAACACTTAATGCGACAGCAAACTCTGCCGCACTTACACACGCAGATTCGAGCAACGGTGCAACAGTAGAAAAGAAATTCACTGCATATTCAGATAATAAAGCAACATTATCGTTCAGATTCACAACAGGCGGTCAGAAGTATGACGGTTCAAACTGGAACTGGGACGGACACGAATACAGCTTCGGCTTAAGATTCCTTGATACAAACGGAAACAACATTATAACGGTTTCTCAGCCGTACACAACATCTGCAGGCACTCTCATGTGTCAGCTCGGCGATAATACCGCAACAGGACTTATAAGCAGTTGGACAGCTGTTATAGACGGTGCAGGTCAGGTACAGGGCAGTGCAAAGAGATGGAATGTAACATTGGAATTTGACTATGACAGCGACACTTGTTCTGCAACTATCGTAGGTACCGACTCATCATGGGAAGCTGAAAACGCGAAATATACAAAGACTTTCTCATTAAATGGTGCAAGCTTTGAGACAATGCAGTTATACACAACAGTTGACGGCAGCGGTACTATAAAGGCAGCTCCGAACCTTGCAAACGTTGTATATACAAGAACAGAGATTGAAGAGGGCCCGAGCGGTGTTACAAACTTACTTTACGAAAAGGGTACATCAGAGAATACTGCATGGACCGATTCAGACATCACAGACTGGGTACAGACCAATACATCAACAGCTGCGTTAGCTCTTGATTCAAGCGTTGAAAACGGACGTCTGTTATACAGTGCAACAAAGCCGGGTACATCATATGATGCAACGAAGACATTTGATTTATCAGAAAATTCAGTTGTTACATACACTGCTGACTGGTATTTCGGTAATGCAATCGGAAGAGCTTCAAATGCTGAATTTATCCAGTTCGGCTCAGCTTTAAGACTTGGCTGGACACAGGGCTACGGCGTATATGTAAGTACAGACGCAGGTGTGACATATCCGTTCACAGTAGGCGAAGACGGAAAGACAATTTCAGATTCGTCAAATTCAATCTTCACCGGTTCAAATGCAACCTTTACAAAGAAGGTAAGCGTGACAATTGACACAGCTACAAACACAATCAAGTCACTCACATTTGACGGTAAGGAAATCACAGCTTATACAGATTATCAGTTACCGGAGACTGCAACAGTTAATTCAGTAACATTTGGCTTCCAGAGAGGCGGAGCAACAGATTCATGGGAAACTCCGGTCGGACTTGAAAGCTTAATGGTTTCAGAGTATGTTGAGGGTGCAGAGGCAACTCCGGAGCCGACAGATGAACCCAAGCCGGAATACGGTATAAGAATCACAAATATCGGCGAGGGCGGCAAGGCAGACTTTGCGGTATGCTTTGAAACATCACAGGATAAGGCAATTGTAATCGGTGCATTATATGACGAATCAGGTGCATTAAGCGAAATCAAGACCTTAGGTCTTGAATCAGCAATTGCAGATGAAGATATCACAGATACCTTTACATTTGCAAATGCCGCAAGCGGTTACACAGTTAAACTGTATGTCTGGGATTCATTGAACGGTATGACACCGTTATACGAAGCCGCAGACGCTTCATTCTAAAACATCACAACGGCAGTTCAACATGAACTGCCGTTTTTCTTCTTCCCTACATCAACCGTGCCATAATCGCCACAATACATAATGGTATCAACAGCGTTACAAATACTACACACAGTATTAACAATAATATTTTTTTCATTATATCACCCTTATAGCTTATTCGTATATGCACTAAAAAAGAACTCACCCAAAGGTGAGTTCTTTTGAATGTTATTCTATAACTGCTGTTTCAGCCTCAATTACAGGCTCTATTTCAGCAAGTGATGTCCACCACATTGCTTTGAATATTGCCTTTCCTGTAATATTCCAATTGAGCGTCTTATTTCCACCCGGACAAGGAATTGACTGTACTGAAAGCAATCTGCCGTCCTCTGCATATGCTGCTACGATAACCATACCAAACGGTGCTGATGCACTTGCCATGCCTGCTGAAACTTCTGTTCCGACCGTACCATCTGTATTGCGTTGTGCTGTTATTGATAAGAACGGTCCGCCATACCAGTCAGCAACCACTGTTGTATCCTCACTAACGCCTGAAAGCATATAGATATCTCCGCCAAGTCCATCAGCCTCGCCAACTCCTATATACTCAATTGTACCGTTACTTGCTGTAAGAGTAAGGTCTCCGCCGCCGTCTCTCAACGGCACTAAGAAGTACAATGTTCCATTCGTCGTTGTATATGGCTCGGCAAGAATTTCTGTTATGCCCGCATCTGATGCAACAATTACAGGGTCAAGACCTTCAAATGTTACATTATATACGCCCTCAGTCGGCTTTTCTGTCGGCTCAACTGTCGGAGTCGGTGACGGTGATGCTGTCGGCTCTACCGTCGGAGTCGGTGTCGGTACCTCTGTCGGTTCCGGTGTTTCCTCTGCGGCTGCTACCTCATAAAGCTCAAAATCTGATAAATAGATTCTGCCCGGGTCTGTCCATGCAAACATACTGATAAGAATATGATCTGCACCCTCCGGAATTGTGAAGATAAATTCCTTATGGTTCATTCCTGCATCATAATCCATATCGTCTCTTGTACGGTTAACCTCTGACTGCGGCTCGTTACTCCATGAGTTCTGACCGCCGTATTCTACATAGTCCTTAAACGTTACACCGTTAAAGCTTCCGAATGCTGTTCCTGCCACCGGCACAAACGCACTCATAAATGCTGTTTCTGTAACTGCTGCACCTGTATTATACGCATAATATGAGAGATAATACTGCTTTCCTGCCTCTACCGGAATAAAGCGTCTTAATGTGCTTACTGCACTTCCACCTGCGGATACTGTATTTGTAAGCGCCTGACCGTCGCCGTGTACATATGGTGCCTCTGCTGTCAATGTACCTGAATATGTACCGCCGTTCGATGCGTTTGTCCAGTCGGTTGTACCGTTTGCAAAGTTATCGTTTGTTATAAGGTTATCACCTACAACCTCCGGTCTGTTTGACGGTTCCTCTGTCGGCTCGACTGTCGGAGTCGGTGACGGTGTAGAACTTTCTTCAGCACAGATAATCTCTGCATTAATTAATGAATCATTCTTTGTTTCAACTGCTATACTATTCCATTCTTCCTTGTTTCCGTCGTAATATACTTTTGCTAACGCTTCACAGCCATCAAAAGCCGCTTCTCCCACAGTTGCTACACTTGCAGGTATTGTTACACTTGCAAGCTTATCGCAGAACATAAATGCCCCTGCTCCGATTGCTGTTGTTCCCTCTGAAATAATTACGTTTTCAAGCTCTAAGCACAAACAGAACGCATTTTCTCCTACCGAGTTCAGACTACCCGGAAGTTCAATTGTCTTAATAGGACACGAGCTGAACGCATATCTGCCTATGCTGCTTAATGTATTCGGTAATACTACACTTTCAAGAGCTGTACAATCCTCAAAGGCATTGTCACCAATTGTAGTTATTCCCTCCGGAATTACTATACTTGTGATATTTAAGCCATAGAATGCACGCTCCGCAATTCCTACCACAGGCTTTCCGCCTAGCGTTGCAGGTATTTCTACTGCTCCGTTTATATCCGAACTACATCCGATTATTGTTGCTTTTCCATCCGTTATCGTGTATGAATAATATCCTTCCTTAGGCTCTTCATAATCTACTGATACCATCACACCATCAGACATTACAGATGTATCACCATCAACAACAGCTGCCTTTATTATATATACATATGTACCCTCATCCGTAGGCACCATGCTAAAGGTCGGCTCTGTTGTCATAGTAATCATCTCACCAAACTCAGGATAAATCGCATAACCCGTTGCACCCTCAACCGGATCCCATGTGATAGTTACCAAATCCTCACTTACTGTATATGATACATTTTTAACATCTGAAATTTTTGGTTCTTCTGTTGCTTCTCCACCTAATAATCTTACCAACTCTGATACGATACCCGGTGCGTCGCCATAGCCGTTGAGCATTAACTGGCACGCAAGTGAATTGTTATTATAGTGATTATGATCCGGGAAGCACGCAATAATTGCCTGTGCTGCCGCATCTCTTGATTCGTAACCGTTTGCTTCGTAATCATCTACATATGCGTTAAATGCCGCATCTGCGTTCTTACCAATATCGATAAAGCCTAAGATACCCTCATCATTCTTTCTTTCCTCATAGATTACTCTGATACCCTCTGAATCGTATGAATCTGTTCTGTATGAGGTGAATGTCTGTGTTGTTGAATCGTATAAATTCGAGTAACCGCCTACTGCACCGTGCGGTGTGTAGCTTGTTAAGATAACCTTTGCACCCATTGCAAGTGCTGCATCTGTATAATAATCAAGCGGAGCCTTGAAAGCTGAGCCTGATAAGCCACCTGCATTTGTACCCATGTTACCGATTGTTACGATATCACCCGGCTTTACTGATGCGAGTACACCGTCAAGCCAGCCCTGAGTATAATATGTTGATAAGTTTCTTGAACCCTTACCATTGTTATGGTATGTAGCAAGAGCTGTTAATTCCGGATAATTTGCCTGATCTCTTGCGAGAACATATCCGTATGAGCCGTTGTTACCAAGAGTTGAGTCACCTACTGAGTAGATGTGCGGCTTATCTCCTGCTACTCTGTCAACCTTTTCGATTGAGATTGCTGCTACCTTTGCGTTTGTGAATGATAAATCAAGTACATCATCTACAACCGGAATTGTATAAACATGCTCTGCAATTTCAGTTGTTGCAACTGTATAGCCCGTATTTGATGTGTTTTCTGCATCAAGTGTTCTTACATGACCTGATAATACATCGCTTACATACTCCGATACCATATTTCCCGCAAACTGTACTGTAACCTTATATACATTACCCTTTGCAACCTTTGCATTGAACTTGAAGCTGCCCTCTAAGTAGTCTGCATTTGCATCTGTCGTGCTTCCTGTACCACCTGCCATCGCTGTACCTGTGATACCAAAGCCTAACTTTTCTGTATATGTTGTATCAGGTGATACTGATGTGTAGCCCTCTGCTATTGTCTCATCTGTACCTGCACCGAAATCGAATGAAAGTCCGTGAACTGTTACCTTAACAGCCTTTGAAATACTTTCGCCCGATGAATTGTTTCCGGTTGCTCTGATTGAGAATGTTCCCGGGAGTGCACCTGCAGCCACTGTCAATGTACCTGTTGCGGCATCAAATGTAATGCCTGATGGTAATACTGTAAGCTCTGTATTGTTGTTCTTGTCATATATTGCATATGTACAGTCATTTACCTTCTGTGCATCCTTGTCTATGATAATAGCCTCAAACTGAACTGACTCTGTTGCACCCTCTTCAAGCGGAATTGATACGCTTGATGCTGACTTTGTGAACTTCACGCTGTCCTCTGAGCTTGTTAATGTAAGCTCAATTGTCTTTGAAATTCCGCCGATTGTCACCTGTACCGGAAGTGTTCCCGGAACTGCTGCAGCACTTACCGAAACAACCGCCTTATGTGAGTCTGTTGCATCCGGAGTGATTGTCACACCCTCTGCCATTGATTCATCTGTAATCTTCCATACTGCCGCGTCAGAAATCTTGTATCCGTTTGTTGACTTAACCGATGCCACAAGTGTTGTACTCTCTGCCGCCGGAATTGAAAGTGTTTCGCTCTCTGTTGTGATTGCAAATGATGACTCATCGACTGTCGGATAGTACATCTTATAGTTATTGAAGTCAATTGTACCCACAACGCTGTTACCCATACCGTATGAGTAGTAATTCGGTGTGCATGATGCAGTCCACGCTACGTCATAAACCTCACCGATTAATGTTTCGCCTGTCTTGTCATAAACCTGTGCGTATGCGGTTTCTGTTGTCTTGTCAACCGAAATGATAACCTTGTACCATGTTCCGCTGTTTACTGTTGCCGCATTGTCGCCGTTTGCAAGTGCCACTCCGTTAAGAGTAAGACCTGAGCCTGTGAATGAAAGTGTAATTGCTTCACCGTATGATGCATTGCTGCTCCAGAACGGATAGCCTGCTGTCATTGTGATAACGCCGCCTGTCGAATTGAAGCGTACATCCTGCTCGGCAATAACCTGAGTTGAGGGTGAGCTTATCTTATGAGTTGCCACACCTGACTTCTTTATAGTACCCTTTGTCATACGGAGGAACTTTGAGCCATCCTCTTCCATGAGTACCAACGACTTAACACTGTCTGAACCAGCCACACAGAACTCGCCTAATATAGCGTCTGTTGAGTTACCGTATGTTTCATCTATACATGAATATCCTACCAATTCATCTGAATATATCGAAACGTCTGACGGATAGCCTGCCGTCGGAAGAATTACGTTCGGGTCTGATGTTTCATCACCGAGAATCAGCGCATATGTTGATGCCTCGATTGTCTGACCGTTATATGTAACTGTCGCCTTAATCTTTCCATAGAAATTGAATGATACATTCTTCAAGTTGAAGTCTGCTGATGTAGCCGGTGTGCCGTTGTATGTAACTGAACCGTAGCTGTCGCAGTACTGTCCCTCTGTATCGTTTTCTGTCTTGTAGCCCAGGAACTCCCATTTCACGTCATAATCTGTTACTCTTGAATCCGGATTTGCTACGATATCTGTACCCAGCTCACCTAAGAGGTTAACTGAATATGTATTCGCAACTGCTGTGTCCGGATCAGGACCCAACGTCATTTTTGACGGACCTGTTACCGTCATTGAAGCGATAGGCTCAATGTAGTCCGGATCTTTTTCAAATACTGCATTCAAAGCAGTATCTGCTGAAATTGCCATTGCCTTTAACTCGTCCGTTGAGATAAGAGTTGCTGTATCGCCATCCTTGCTCCAGCCCTTGAAAAGATAGCCTGTCTTTACAGTTGTCGGAACCTCTGCTACATATTCGCCCTCAACAACTGTTTCCTCTGTAACTGTACCGTCAACATTATATGTTACAGTGTAAACCGATGAATTTGAATGCTCAACCGTAACTGACGGATTCTTGATATATCCGCCTGCTGCTGCTGTTTCATAAATTGCAAGCGTAACAATTCTGTCTGCATCGTTAACCAATGCATCTGTTATATCGAAAGTCTTTGTTTCAAATACTGTAGAGCTTTTTGTTGATGACCATGCCATCTCGCCTACTGTTGTACCCGATGTCATACCATTGGCGTTTGCGCTGTTATAGGTAAGTGTATCGTCCCAATCAGTGTATGCTACGTTAAGCACTCCATATCCACAGGTTCTCTTGTTATCGGATGAACCCGAAACATCCATTGACAAAACCGCACTTACAATGTTACTGTCTGTGATTGTGCTTGCATCTACCTTTAAATAGGCAATCTTGTTTTCACCCCAGTTTGTGTTGCCCCAACCGATTGAGCCGTTTGAGATTTTATGGTAGCCTGTTCTTGCAGTTGATCCTGCTGCAATATACCCCATCGCTGTATCCGCAGCATTGTAATCAACCCATGTCATCTGCGGTGTGATTGTAGTAGATCCCTCTGCAAATACAGGAATACTTACCGACGATGCGAATAAGCTTAGTGCAATAGCACTTGACAAAATTCTTTTCATTTTTTCTCTCCTTAATATTTATTTTGCGATACTACGCAATTTTTGATAATAACATTATATCACAAAAAAACGCACTTGTACAGTATTTTTCAGGCATTTTTTGTATAATTTACCGTACAAAAAAGGAACTCACCCTTTCGGGTGAGTTCCTGAAGAATCCATTATTCAGCTGCCTTGAATGATGCTGCTGTAAATCTTGCCTTTGTACCTGCTCCATAGATGTAGTATGTCTTACCTGCCTCAACTTCAAGTACAACATCTCCGCTATACTTGTCTGTTGATGACGGGTTTGCTACAGTTACT
>JAZQKZ010000002.1:0-223530 GCA_045542415.1 Clostridia bacterium | reverse complement strand
CCTGGTATAATGTAATTGACTCATCTAACAGTCATTTACAAATATACCTTTCTCCTTTCTATCAACCTTTTAATCCGTGGTTGATTACGGTTTTAAACATTGGTATTATATAAATATGTGATGTGGATTTGTACATCATTCCTGTGGCTTTGACTACTTCGAGGAGGTTCTTACCACACCTTGTTTCTTAGTAATGATTAGTTAGATGAGTCTTTGAATTCGTATCTCGTACCAGGTTTTACGGAACAAGTGTTGTGGATAACACATTGCATAATTTTATGAAAGGAATGTATTATCATGATTTTAGTGGGAATTGACATTGGTAAAAACAAACACACTTTCTCCGTAATTGATAAAGAAAACGGAGAAATGCTCTTGAATCCATCTGTTTTTGATAATAATCAGAACGGATTCTTGTTACTCATCAAAAAACTAAGCTCCTACAACAAAGCAAAACTACTTATTGGCATGGAAGATACAGGACATTATCATTTCGCTTTACTTAAATATCTTCTTGATAGACAATTCACTGTCGCCTTGATTAATCCTACAACTACTGACCTTACAAGAAAAATTCAAGGTGGTATCACCAAAAACGATCCTCTTGATTCCATTACTATCTGCGATGTGATTTCTTCTAATCAGCGTAAGAAACCATACCGTATTACAAAAGTAAACCGCTTTGACCTCTATGAACAGAAGCAGTTAACCCGCCATCATCATAATCTGAAAGAAGAGTTAAACACTTACAAAAACCGTCTTCAGAAATGCATTGACATTGTATTTCCTGAATTCAACTCACTGTTCAACTCTAAATACGGAATTGTCTATATGTGTGTTTTAAAAACTTTTTCTTCTGCCGATGCTATTGCAAATGCTGATATTCGCAGTATTCGTAAATGTTTTGAATTCAAAAAAAGAGGAAGACGAATTTCTCTTTCTGCTGAACAGTTAAAAATGACTGCCAAAACTTCTATCGGCATACCTTCTGCTGCTGAAGAAATTCAAATCCGCCACCTTGTATGTCAAATCGAATTATTGGAGAAACAACTTTCTGAAATAGACAAAAGGATAGAAGAGTTCTCCATCCAAAACAACTCTACTATCCTTTCAATACCGGGCATATCGCATTTTTCCGGTACATCTATTTTAGCAGAATTGGGAGACATTTGCAACTACCAAAAAGCATCTCAGATAATTAAATTTGCAGGCGTTGCTCCTTATCATTATCAATCCAGTCAATTTACGGCACAGCATACGGCTATTACGAAGAAAGGTTCTCGGTATTTAAGAAAAACTTTGTATCAGATTATTGTACCGGTTATCTTCCATAACGAGGTTTTCTATACTTATTACAACAAAAAGTTAGCCGAGGGCAAAGGTCACAGGTGTGCTCAAGGACATTGCATCAGAAAGCTCCTGAGAATTATCTATCACCTTTTAACCACAGGACAACAATTCAGTCCTGAACTTTTGGTGTAAGCATAAATTAAATTACCTTTTACAAATTGCCTTCATTAGAAGGCTTATTTGTCATGCCACAAAATCCACAATTATTTATATATTTTCAATGTTCATACTTAGCTAACTATATTTTTAAAAATTTAAAAAAACTACTTGATTTTTATATAGTTAGCTCCTGAATATATTATAGCACATTTGTATATAAATGTACAGAAAAATTATATGAAGTTTTTGTTTCAATTATTTTATGACTATTGACTAAAACAGGTAAAATGTGCTATAATATATATGTTGTAATAATGAACGGTTAAATACACAACCGCAGAAGTGTAGTGTTATTATACGGTCGGATTAACTACACCGGAGCGGTAGAACAGGAGGAAAAATGGCAAAAAATAAAAAGTTAAAAATAATCCCCTTGGGCGGATTGGACGAAATAGGCAAGAACCTGACAGCATTTGAATACAGCAACGAGATTATTATGGTGGATTGCGGTATGGCGTTCCCTGATGATGATATGCCGGGTGTGGATATGGTTATTAATGATATATCCTATCTTGAGAAAAACTGGCAGAAAATCAAGGGTATTTTCCTTACTCACGGTCATGAGGATCATATAGGCGGACTGCCGTATTTCCTGAAGTCGATAAATGTACCTGTTTACGGTACAAGACTTACTTTAGGACTTGTTGAGCATAAGCTCAAGGAGCATAATATCCTTGCAGATACAAAGCTTGTCCGTGTCAGACCGGGAACAATCCTTTCGGTAGGACAGCATTTTACGGTTGAATTTATCAGAACAAATCACTCGATCGCAGATTCGGTTGCACTTGCAATAAAAACTCCGGTTGGAACAGTCGTTCATACGGGCGACTTCAAGATAGACACAACACCGATTAACGGTGAAATGATAGACCTTGCACGTTTGGGACAGCTTGGCAGTGAGGGTGTGCTTGCACTTATGTCAGATTCGACAAATGTTGAGCGTAAGGGCTATGCAATGAGTGAAAGTACCGTCGGTGCTACCTTTGACCAGATTTTTGCGAACAGCAAAAAGAGAATAATAATTGCAACCTTTGCCTCCAATGTACACAGAGTACAGCAGATTATAGATGCTGCTGCAAAGAACGGCAGAAAGGTTGCCGTGAGTGGCAGAAGCATGGAAAATATTGTTGAGATTTCCATTCTTTTGGGTTATATGAAGGTGCCGGAGGGCGTACTGATAAATATAGACAATATCAAAAAATACAGACCTAATCAGGTGGTTATTATTACAACCGGTTCACAGGGTGAGCCGATGAGTGCACTTACGAGAATGGCATTTTCAGACCACCGCAAGGTTGAGATTAATGAAAATGATCTTGTGATTTTAAGTGCAACACCGATTCCGGGTAATGAAAAGGCGGTTTCGACAGTTATAAATGAGCTGTTTAAAATCGGTGTAGAGGTTATCTACAGCTCTCTTGCTGATGTACATGTATCGGGTCACGCATGTCAGGAGGAGTTAAAGCTTATCCTGGCACTTGTTAAGCCTAAATTCTTTATTCCGGTTCATGGTGAACACCGTCATCTTGTGATTCATAAGGAGCTTGCGGCAAAGGTTGGTGTTCCGGAGGAAAACAGCTTTATACTGACTAACGGTGATGTGCTGGAGCTTGACGGCGATAACGCAAGAGTATCAGGAACTGTGCCGGCAGGTAAGATTTTGGTTGACGGACTTGGAGTAGGAGATGTAGGAAACATAGTATTAAGAGACCGTAAGCATCTTTCGCAGGACGGACTCATTATAGTGGTTGTGACAATCTCAAAGGATACACGTCAGATGATTTCGCGTCCTGATGTAATCTCAAGGGGTTTCGTATATGTGCGTGAGGCAGAGAATTTAATAGAGGGTGTAAAATTCGCGGCTGAGGAAAGTGTTGAAGAGTGTCTGATGAAGCGTAATATGGACTGGGCAACAATGAAAAGCTCGCTCAAGTCGGCTGTTGCAAGATACATTTATGACCAGACAAAGAGAAATCCGATGATTTTACCGATTATTGAGGAGATATAAAAGCTGCAGGGGTGCATATAATCATTTGCATCCCTGCGTTTTTTTAGTGTTGATATTACTGCAAATATGTTATAATATGCTTAATAAATGCATAGTGAGGAGAAAAATGAAATGAAAAAGAAATTTTTAGCATCAATTTTAGGCACATTGATATTATTATCGGGTATAGTTTCATATGTAGCAGCAGAAGCTTCGGCTGAAATTGCTGATAATGAATTTGAATTAACGGAGGCAAGTGGTACCTGTGGTGCTAATCTTGAATGGACACTTGATGATGATGGGGTTCTTACTATCAGCGGTACAGGTAATATGACAATTTACAGTGAAAGCAATGTTGCCCCCTGGAGATACTTGAATATAAATAGTATTATTATAGAAGATGGAGTGGGCAGTATTGGTAATGAGGCATTCATAGGGCAACGTAATTTAACAAGTATAACAATTCCGGATAGTGTGGAAAGTATCGGTGAAGAGGCTTTTTATCTTTGCAAAGGACTGACTAATGTAACAATGTCAGAGGGTATAAAGAAAATTGCATCACGGGCTTTTTTGGATTGCAGCAGTCTGAGTAGCATAATAATTCCGGATAGTGTGACCTATATTGGATCATATGCTTTTCGAAGATGCAGTAGTTTAGAAAGTGTAACAATCGGAAAGGGAGTAGCAAGTATCGGTAAGTATGCATTTCGTGAATGCAGCAGCTTAACAGAGGTAAACTATAATGCGACTGACTGTACAACTATAGGTGATACCATTTTTGATCAGTGTGTAAAATTAACTGAAGTAAATATAGGAGAAAATGTACTGGCAATTCCGGGAGATGTGTTTTATAGGTGCAGGTACCTTACGAGTGTGACAATTCCCAATGGTGTAACAAGCATTGGGGAGTGTGCGTTCAGCGAATGTATCAGATTAACAAGTGTGACAATTCCGGATAGTGTGGAAAGTATTGGAGCAAATGCATTTGCAAATTGTTCGGAATTGACAGATGTATATTATCTTGGTACTGAAAAGGAATGGAATGAGATTGTAATAGACAGTCAAAATGAGTGTTTGACAGGTGCATCAATCCATTATAGTTATGTGCCGGGTAGCATTGCGTGGGAGTCAGATACACAAAGCATAACTGTTACGGGAAGTGAGGGCAATACATGCACTCTGATAATAGCAAACTATAGTGACGGAGATTTGAGCCGACTTGAGTCTATGGAAATAACGTTCGAGACAGGTGGTATGAAGACAGTCTCATTACCGGCGGGTATGAGTGCAAACGGTATGAAGATTTTTCTTTGGGAGAGTCTGGAAAGTTTAGTACCGTTGGCAGATTGTATAGCAGTTAATTAAGGACGCGCTTTGTTTGGCACAAAAGGCTTACAATAAAAAGAAATTCGCAATTGTCATTGCGAATTTCTTTGTTTTTATACACTATCGGTTTCTTGGCAATCTGCATTGAAAACAACAGCCTTATTATAAAATCTTAATAAGTTCACGGATATCCGCGATGGTAAATCCGGGATTGGCAACCTCACCCAATCCGTATGAAGCATAAATCATGGGTATTCCGTTTTTTGTACATTCATCGGCATCGCCCTGTGTATCGCCGATATACACAGGATTTTTTATGCCATTTTTGTTGCAAAGTGTACGGATTGTTTCGCCTTTAGCTGTGCCTGTGTCACCGTAGCACAGTGCGTCGGTAAAGTATTTACCGATGCCGGTCGCCTTGAACAGTGCTTCAATATATCCTTTCTGTGCATTGGTTACGATATAGAGCTTATAATGCTGTTTAAGGTATTCCAGCGTTTCTATGACACCTCTGTAAAGCGACGGAGGGTTGCTTTCGATATGCCGATACTGTGCATTGTACAATAAGGGTATAATTCGTTCTCTTTCATCTGCCGACATGTCGGGGAAGATATTA
This sequence comes from Clostridia bacterium, assembly GCA_045542415.1. Lineage (GTDB taxonomy): Bacteria > Bacillota > Clostridia > UBA1381 > UBA1381 > UMGS1958. The sequence goes on along the minus strand of JAZQKZ010000002.1, from coordinate 218,092 downwards.
TCAAAAATCTCCTGCATTGTCTTACCAAACAGCTTACCAAGCTCAACATAATCAAGCTTTGCATCATAGCCGTTTGCTTTTAATTCCTCGTTCCATGAATCGGTGACAGCTTTTCTTGCATCCCACAATGTGCCGTCAATATCAAAGATTACGCCGTCATGATTCCTCTTTTTGGGGGCTGCAAGGAACTCGGCAATTCGCTCAATGGTCTGTTCCAGTGAGAACTCGCATAATCCGTGACTTTCGCCCTCTAAAATGTGCACCTCTGCATTAGGCATACATTCACCGTACCAGGTTGCGGCAATGCAATTTACCGCCTGATCTTTTTCTCCGTGAATAATCAGCGTTTCTCCCTTGAACATTGATGTTGTCTCTAATATAGGCAGAGTTTTTGCAATTCTGTAATATGACTCTCCTAAATCAAAACGTTCTTTTTCACGATTGTAAAGTGTAACATATTCCGGAACGTGGTAGGTATCATACATCAGACCAAAGCATGAACCGTTAATAGCATCGGTTTTAATGGTTGCAGCCGGAGCAAGCAGTACAAGCTTATCAATTATATCACGGTAATATCCTGCAATCATTCCTCCTACAAGTCCGCCTTGTGAATGACCTACAATATAGATTTCGGTTGCAAAGTCAAGCGAGCGCGTGTATTCAAGGATTTTAACCGCATCTAAAATCTCGCCGAGTACTGTCATATCCGAAAAAGCACCATCGCTTTCTCCATGACCCTCAAAATCAAAGCGTACGCTGGCAATGCCTTTGTCATAAAGCGCATGAGCAATTTTCGTAAACATATGATTATCTGCTTTACCGATGTTACTCATAAGACCGTGAAAGATAATTGCCACAGGACACTTTTCTGCATCGGGTTTTAAAAGCTCTCCTCTGAGTGTAAGACCGTCTCTTTTTATTTCTATTTTCATAAGTAACTCTCCCTTTGTTAAAATATAGGTATATTATATCAGATAAGGCTTAAAAATGCAATATAATAGCTTAAAAGACAATATAAAAAATTTGATAAATACTTGACAAATACATGTTATATGGTATAATTTAGTTATAATCACTTATGGAGGTTTTATTATGAGAATTAAGAATTATTTTGAGGATCCGTCCGTTGTAAGCGTGAACCGTGAGTCGGACAGGGCCTACTATATACCTTTTTCGGATAAAGAAGCAGCATTGACGCAGTGGCGTACAATGTCAGACCGTTATATTGACTTAAACGGAACATGGAATTTCAAATATGCACCGAGTATTTATGAAATGAATGATTTTATAAATGAGGGCTGTTGTGATTTTGTACCTGTTCAGGTACCGTCATGCTGGCAGAATCTCGGTTTTGATACTCATATGTACACAAATGTACGATATCCGTTCCCGTATGATCCGCCATATGTTCCGCATGAAAATCCGTGTGGTGCATATTGCAGGGAATTTGATATGGAGTTAGAAGCTGATAAGAAATACTACATCAACTTTGAGGGTGTGGATTCATGCTTCTATTTATGGGTAAACGGAGAATTTATCGGCTATGATGAGGTGTCGCACTGTACAGGTGAATTTGATATTACAGATAGCCTTGTAAACGGTAAGAATCGTGTATGTGTGCTTGTGTTGAAGTGGTGCAGCGGAAGCTATCTTGAGGATCAGGATAAGTTCAGAATGTCCGGTATATTCAGAGATGTTTATATTTTAAAGCGTGACAAAAATCATATAAAGGATTTCAGAATCACAACAGAGCTTGATGGTACTGTTAAGGTTAACGGTGACGCGGAAGCGTTATATGAATTATATGATGGGGACATAAAAATAGGAGAGGGGACAGGAAATTGTGTTGAAATAAAGATAGAGAATCCTGTTCTGTGGAGTGCGGAAAATCCATATCTTTATACCCTTGTTATAAGCTGTGAAAGTGAATATATTGTTCAGAGAGTGGGTATCCGTGCGATTGAGATTGACGGACGTATCTTTAAGCTCAACGGAAAGAAAGTACGAATGAAGGGCATGAACCGTCATGACAGCGATCCCAAGACAGGATATACAATCAGCCTTGAGCAGGCAGAGAAAGACCTCAGATTGATGAAAGAGTGTAATATTAATGCTGTGAGAACAAGTCATTATCCTAACGCTCCCTGGTTCAGTGAGCTTTGTGATAAATACGGATTCTATATGATAAGTGAGTCAGACATTGAGATTCATGGCTGTGTTACAAGCGAGAGCGGATATAATGTGGAAAATTTCGGATTGATTGCGCAGGATCCGCAGTTTGAGCATGCAATTCTTGATAGGGTACAGCGTAATGTAAAGCGTGATATTAACAGAACATCAATATTGTTATGGTCGCTCGGTAACGAAGCCGGCTACGGCGTGAATTTTGAGAATGCAGCACGCTGGATAAAGGGACACGATACTACTCGTGCGATTCATTATGAGGGTGCGGTACACGAAACCGGTGGACATAAAAACGACTGGTCGGTGCTTGATGTATATAGTACAATGTATGCATCGCCTGAATGGATTGATAACTACTTTGAAAATGAAGAGAACACCAAGCCGTATATGCAGTGCGAATATATTCATGCAATGGGTAACGGTCCCGGCGGAATACAGGCATATACAGACCGTATGGATAAATACGAGGGCTTTTTCGGTGCGTTTGTATGGGAGTGGTGCGACCACGCAATATACAAGGGCGAGAAAAACGGCAAAGCTGTATATTACTATGGCGGAGATCACGGAGAATTCCCGCATGATAATAATTTCTGTATGGATGGCATGGTATATCCGGACAGAACTCCGCATACAGGACTTTTTGAATATAAGCATGCGATAAGACCGTTAAGAGCAGAGCTTGACGGTGATAAGATAAAGCTTAAAAACATGCTCGATTTCACAAATGCCGCAGATTATCTCACATTAAAGCTTACGGGCTATATGAATGGCTATGCGGTTGATGAATTTGATGCAGAGGTACCGTCGATTGAGCCGAGAGGTGAGAGTGAAATTGCACTTCCGGAGGGCTTTGATGCAGTTAAGGTTACATATATTTTAAAGAACGATATTCCGATGGTAAATGCCGGTGCAGAAATGGGATATGATATGCTTGAAATCAATACCCCGGTTGTAGAAATTGAAAAGTGCGGCGGAGAGATGGCTATAACCCAAAGCAGTACGGAAATTATTGTAAAGGGTGACGGATTCGTATATAGCTTTGACCGCTTAAAGGGAATCTTTACGGGCTTTGAATACGGTGAGGATAAATTTATTGAGTGTCCTATGGAATGGAACATATGGAGAGCACCGACGGATAACGATATGTTCTTACGTCGTGAGTGGGAGGAAAACGGCTATGACCGTGCAACGGTAAGAGCGTACGATACTGCCTGCGAAAGTAAGGGCGACTATGTAAGCATCACTGCAAAGGTAACAATTGCGGCGGTATTTTTACAGTGGATTTTAAAGCTTGATGTTGAATGGAAAGTTTACGGAAACGGCGTAATTGATCTTAATGTTAAGGCGAAAAAGAATGAAAAGAATCCGTTTATTCCGAGATTTGGTGTGAGAATGTTCCTCGATAAGAGCTTTGATGAGACTGAATACTTTGGATTTGGTCCGTATGAGAGCTATGAGGATAAGCATGAGGCATCGTACCGTGCAAGATTCAACTCAATGGTATGCGACATGCACGAGGACTATATCAAGCCGCAGGAGAACGGAAGTCACAGAGGCTGTGTGTATGCTGAGGTTACAAGCTTCAATAAAGCAATCAGAATTGCCGGCAAGGAATTTTCATACAATGTATCGGAATATACGCAGGAGGAGCTTGCAGCTAAGAAGCATAACTTTGAGCTTGAAAAATCAGGATACACCGTGCTTTGTGTGGATTATAAGCAGAACGGCATCGGCTCAAACTCATGCGGTCCGAGAGCGGCAGAGGAGTTCTTGTTAAATAAGGACTTTGAATGGAGTGTATCATTCGATTTCGGTAAGACTGAGTAAGAAAAACATCCGCAGGGAAAACCTGCGGATGTTTGTGTATTTGTTATTCCGGCATATCCTCAGATTATGTCAAGAGAAAGAAAGCAGTCTTAAAATACTGGTAGTAGAAGCTACATAATCACCCAAAAGGAGGATGTTGTGTTAACATCTCTCTTTTATTGGGTTGTTTTTTATAATTTACAGCAACAACTACACCGCAATACAGTTTCCGCAGAAAAACAAAAAAGCACTTGCTAATGCAAGTGCTTTTTTTAGCAGCGGGATCAGGATTCGAACCCGAACAAAGTGAGTCAGAGTCACTCGTGCTACCTTTACACAATCCCGCTATATGGTGCGGATAGCCAGACTTGAACTGGCACGGTGTTAACCACACGCCCCTCAAACGTGCGCGTCTGCCGATTCCGCCATATCCGCATTTTGTTGCATGAACATCTTTATCAATCACAACAAGGAATATTATAACAGAAAAATATCGCTTTGTCAATAGATTTTTTGCAAAAAAATATATATTTTTTCTGTAAAAATAACGCTTTTTTTGTTGACAAATTTTTTGTGATGTAGTAAAATATAGAAAGAGATATGATATTCTGTACGGGAGGGATGCTGCATGAATATAGTGTTATTTGCAAGTGATAAGAAAAAGGAACTTATGTCAGACTTTTGTAATGCATACAGCGGTATTTTATCACAGCATACATTGTTCGCAACCGGTGCAACCGGCGAGATTTTAAAGCGTACAACAGGGCTTAATCCGGTTAATTTCCTTGCCGGAGAAATGGGCGGTATGGAGCAGGTTGCCACAAGAATCAGATATGATGAAATAGATATGGTTATTGCATTGGTTGACGGTGATTATAAAAGTGTTTCGGCAGTGTTAGTTGCAGAGGTACTAAAAGCATGTGACATGATGAATATACCTGTATCTACCAATATTGGAACAGCCGAGCTTTTGGTACAGGGACTTCGTCATGGAGATCTTGAGTGGCGTGATGTTATAAAAAAGAGATAAATATATGAGTCGGGGATTTCCCCGGCTTTTTTTGACAAGAGGAAACAGATATGGATGTAGCAGACAGATTGTTTGAAATGGCAGATGCAGAATATAGGAACTTTCATGCAAAGCTTATTCCGACAGTGCCGGAGGAATGTATAATAGGTATAAGAACTCCGCAGCTTCGTAAATTTGCAAAATCTTTTGCGAAAGCGGCAGAGTCGGAGGAGTTTATGAAATGCCTGCCGCATAGGTATTATGAGGAAAATAATCTGCATGCGTTTGTAATTGAGCAGATAAAGGATTTTGACAAAGCAGTAGAGGAAACGGAAAAGTTGCTTCCGTATATTGATAACTGGGCAACCTGCGATATGTTTATGCCGCCGGTATTTAAGAAAAATCCCGATGCACTGCTTGTTAAAATTAAGGAATGGATACAATCTGATAAAACATATACGGTAAGATATGCAATCGGACTGTTGTTGAAGCTGTTCCTTGACGACAGATTTAAGGAAGAGTACCTTGATACAGTCTCAAAAATCAAATCAGATGAATACTACATAAATATGATGATTGCATGGTATTTTGCGACGGCTCTGGCAAAGCAATATGATGCTGCAATTTTATATATAACCGAAAACCGTCTTGAAAAATGGGTTCATAATAAAGCAATACAAAAAGCGGTTGAGAGCAGATGTATAGACAGTTATACCAAGCAATACCTGAAAGGTTTGAAAAGATGAAAATAATTACACCTGACTATTACTCTGAATTCAGATGTATAGCCGATAAATGCCGGCATAGCTGCTGTATCGGCTGGGAAATTGATATAGATGAAGAAAGCTATAAATATTATACACAGCTTGATGCGGATTTCGGAATAAGGTTGAGAGAAAATATTAATACCGATAATATGGTGCCGCATTTTATACTTGGAAAAAATGACAGATGTCCGTTTTTGAACAGTATGAATCTTTGCGATATATACACTGAGCTGGGTGAGGATAAGCTGTGTCAGATATGCTCTGATCATCCGAGATTCCGTAATTTCTTTGCTGACCGCACTGAAATTGGGTTGGGACTGTGCTGTGAGGCGGCGGGACGTTTGATTCTTGGACGAGATGAAAAGATGAAACTCGAATGCGGAGAGGATGAATTTTCGCAGTTTCGACAAAGTCTGTTCAATATATTGCAAAACAGAGATAAAGCGGTTGAGGAGCGAATTGAAGAGATGCTTGAAGTGTGCAGTATAAGCTTGCCGCAGATACCTTATGAGCGTTGGGCAAAGCTTTATTTGCACCTTGAAAGACTTGACGAAGCGTGGACGGCAAGACTTGGAGCCTTATCTGAAATAACGGAGGCAAAAATTGCTTCTGAGTGGGAGATAGCATTTGAGCAGCTTGCAGTATATTTTATATACCGACATCTTCCTGATGGTCTTGAGGATGGCAGGATTGCTGAACGTGCGGCATTTGCGGCGTTGGGAATACACATAATAAAAGGAATGTTCTCGGGCTGTGATGAACTTGATGAACTTATTGAAATTGCGAGGATGTACTCTTCGGAGATAGAGTACTGCGAAAGTAATACAGAAGCATTGATAGCCTTGCTTGAACAATATTAAATGGCAGGATTGCAGTGAAAAACTGTAATCCTCATTTTTACATATTAACAAAATATTTACAAAATGAATTTTAGATATTCTATTTCCTTTATCAGATAAATGTGTTATAATAAATGGGAAATGGAAAGTAACGCTTACACGGTGTTGCATTTATAACATATATAGAAATGATTAGTGATAAAGGGAGAAAAATATGAAAATAAAAACAGTAATAACAGCGATGCTGACAGTTATAACTGTATCGGTGCCGGTGTATGCTGAGGTTCTTGGTACTGTTGTGGGAAGCAGCGGCGTGGATTTTGGCGGCGGTACATACCTGTATAATGTGACATATCAGTCAGGTCGGGGAAATTCAGGTATGCAGAGTGAGTATTATGTTGAATATACGCCGAATGAAGAGGTTGTACCGGTTGTGGAAAACGGATACACAGTATGGGGGAGACGTAACATCAAAAGTGCAGCGAGCTATGTGACGGAGGACGGATACAGACCGCTTATTGGCGTGAACGGTGACTTTTTCTCATATACAACGGGAATACCTATGGGAGTCTCGGTAAGTAACGGCGAAATACTTACAAAGCAGGACGGATATATAGATGCAGTGGGCTTTGGCAGTGACGGAAAGGCATTTATAGGTGGTCTTGATATAAAGACAACGCTGTATCATAGCGGTGAAAGTGCAAATGTCGAATGTATAAACCGTTGGTATTCAAAGAGCTATACACCCATTTGCCTGCTTACGGATAAGTTTTCTGATTCGACTCATACGGAGTCGGAGTGTCTTTTTCTCTTATGTTCAGTGAAAGAGGGAAGATGTGCGATTGGTGAAGAATTGGTTCTTGTTGTAGATGATAAGTTTTCTTATGACGGTGATGTAAAAATGACCGAGGGAAAAATGATGCTTATGATTTCAAAGGCGGGAGATTCGGGGCTGTATGCATTTATGGATAATATACAGACAGGGGATGAGCTTAAAATTACCAACGATGCCGATGAGAAATGGGAAAATACACCCAATATAATTGGCTCAGCAGCAGGCAAACTGCTTACTGACGGTAAATTGGGTTCCGGCTTTGATTCACTTGCAGCACCGAGAACAGCGGTGGGAATAAAGAAGGACGGAACAGTTATATTTTATACGATTGACGGAAGACAGTCAGGCTACAGTGCCGGAATAAGTATGGCAACTCTTGCAAAAAGATTAACGGAGCTTGGCTGTGTAGATGCGATAAATCTTGACGGTGGCGGCTCAACGGCGATTGGAGGAGTATATCCCGGAATGAGCAGCTTTGAGGTGATAAACTCACCGTCCGACGGCTCGTTAAGAGCGTGTGCCAATTATATTTTTTTGCGTGATTCACGAAAGCCTACCGGAATACCGTATTATATCAGATTTGTTGATGATAAGAACAAGAACTATTTAAGCGGTACAGAGCTTCAGGTTAAATATGATCTGATATACGATACTAACGGCTATGCTATAGATGAGCTTGATACGCTTGAGTACAGTGTAAAAAATACAGGCGAGGCGACATCCGGTATAAATAACAGCGGTAAAATAAGCTTTAATGGTGACGGTGAAACAACGGTAGTGCTTACGGCTGACGGAGTGGAAATGACGGGTTTTACCTACGGTGTCTTTGATGAGCCTGACAATCTCCGCTTTTATGATGAAGTGAACAACACAGAAATCGGTGAGATTTATCTCAGACAGGGAGAGGAATATAAAATGGATTTCAGAGCAGTTCCGTATGCAAACGGTACAGAGCTGTTTTCGGAGGATGAGTGCTTTGAATGGAGTGTTGTCGGAAATATAGGAAAGGTTGATGCTGAGGGGAATTACACTGCTGATACCTCTGAGGCGACGGCAGGTAAGATTGTTGTTGAAAAAGGGAATTTCAAAAAAGAGCTTAATATATTCATTGCCGAATACAGCGAAGAAACAGAAATTTACTTTGCGGATATTGAGGGGCATTGGGCACAGGGAAGAATTGAATATATGGCTCAAAGCGGTATAGTAAACGGAATTGAGCTTGACGGGAAAATGTATTTCAGACCTGACAACAACATGACAAGAGCTGAATTTGCACAGATAGTAGCGAAGGCAAACGGTTATACCTTAGAGTATTATGCCGATGAAGCAGTTCCATATACAGATATGACGGAAATTCCGCAGTGGGCACATAATGCCGTAAAGGCAATGTACAGTGAGGGCATAATGAGCGGACGTTCGGACGATGGCGGAACAACATATCGTTTTGATGCGAATGCAAACATTACAAGAGCCGAGGCGATGACGGTGTTAGGAAGGATGCTTGATAATGAAGCAAAGCGTCTTGACTTTGCGGATAAGGCGGATATTCCTGAGTGGGCGGTTGAGAGTATGGGTAAGCTGTATGCAATAGGTGCAATACAGGGCTACAGTGACAATACAATTAAGCCGAATAACAACGTAAAGCGTGCCGAGGCAGTTACGATGCTTGAAAAGTTAATGAAGTAGTAAAAAGGAGCGTAAGCTCCTTTTTTATGTGCCGAAAAATATTCTTTTCGCATAATATAAAGCGAGGGGAGGTGAAATTTAATGAATAATAACAAGTGTTGTGATTGCGGAAATTCATGTGCATTTGCAGGTACTGCCCTGGCACTGATCGCAGGAATAGTTATAGGCTTACTGTTCTTCTTCGGTGTTATCCCGTTTGTGGCAACGCCGCTTCTTGTAACTCTTATTTTCGGCGGTGTGTTGTTTATCGGAATTGCTGCGGCATTTCTGTTTTCGCCAAATTACGGAATAACACAATGTCTGTGCAGATACAGAGGGATTTTATTTGCCGGTTCAGCCGGTACGTTTTTAGCATCACTGCTGGCACAGCTTGTAACACTTACAATAGGAAGCATTTTGCCGGCGATATTGGTTGGCTTGATAGCATTTTTTCTTGTACTGCTTATAGCAGCAATAATCTGTCTTGCAAGATGTGCGGGAGATTGTGAGTAAATAGTATAAGAGGGTGTTGTGTTGAGCAACACCCTCCTTTAGCTATTATTAAAATCAGTTGTGAAATTCATATCAATGTCAACAAAAAAGACAGGACATCATCCTGTCTTGATTTGTTGGTTGTTATTCTTCATTGTCAACAATACATTCTGCTGAATCTATGAAGTCAATGATGTTGTATTGTTGTGTCTCCTCGGGATATTTCTCCGCTGTTTTTCGTAGTGTGACAATGAAATCTTTGCTATGTGTCTTTTTAGCGACATCTTCAAAAACTTCACTTAGCCAAGCAAATTCGTCGGCGGTACATACATCAAGAAAAAAATGGTCTTGCTAATGTCTGTAGAAAAAATATTAACCATTTCTTTCCAACATTTTTCGATTTCCGAGTACCATTCTTCTTCAATAGAAGCACGTTTATTTATAATTTCACGAAACTCTGCAAACTGCATAAATATCACCTCCGCTTAGTTGTTTTTATAATAATGCCTATATTATCATTCGATATGTTATTAAAAACAGTTAGTGTAATTTCATCATATTTATGTGACATATCCACGATTTCATCGCTATTGAATTGGTACGGAGTATATGCTAATGATTCCACTTCGTCAAATTCAATGAGTATCATTCCGGTTTCATACATATCGTCTTTGTAATCCTCTTGCTACCAGTAACAAAAATCAATAGAAAGTACAACTTTTTTAGCGGTCTCATTATAGGTTACACTTTCAAGAAGTCTATCGTGTAAATTATATTTATTTACAAATTCATTAATTGATATAATACAGGTTCCGTTATAGTATTTGGTAAATGGAGTTTAAAGGCGAGGTATGAATTTTACTGGTTTTATTTGCAATTTCCTAATATTATTAATTTAACTTTTGCATTTTGGACATTTATGATATAATACCTTTTGAACAACCTTTTTCTGATATTCATAACCACATTTTGAACATTTCCACCACACGTTTTTGCTGGCTCTGCAAATAATATCTTCAGGTTTAAATTCACCGTTTAATGTTGGATGCCATTCTTTAGAAATATCTGGATAAAGAGTTTTAAAGTCATTATAACCTTTAAGGAGTTTTCTATTCGCACATATTGGACATGCTGTTGGCTTGTTTCCTGTTCTGTGATAGATAGCCGTTTGATATTCATGCCCTTTTTTACAAACCCACCAGACTTTTTTATCACTCCCTGTTGTTATTTGTGAGGGAGTAATATCTGTATTTTTATTATAATCCCATTCTTTTATTAAGTTTGGTTTTAGTGTTGCCAAATCGTTAAATCCAGGTAAAACCTTATGTCCGGAACAATAAGGACATCCATTTCCGCGACCTGTTCGTGCATTTACCATCGCCTGATATTCATGCCCTTTTTCGCATCTCCACCATATTTTTTTGTTGCTAAATGGTTTAATATCTTTAGGTGACAACATGTTTTTTTTTCATAACTCCACTCGTTGAGAAGTTGTTGATTGTTATCCAAACACCACTCATATAGGTTAGAAATGTTTTTCTCCATTTTATGATTGCACCTCCTATCTCTTGCTATATTATATCATAAAAAATAAATATTGTCCATAAAAATGCTCACCTATAAAATATAAGTGAGCACCAAAGTTATTTAATTTTTTTCTGCTTCCAAGAGCATATTCTCAATAAATATTCCATATCCACGAGAAGGATCATTGACAAATACATGAGTTACAGCTCCTATAAGCAAATTATTCTGTATAATCGGCGCACCCGACATGCCCCGTACTATTCCACCTGTCTTTTGTATTAGATTTTCATCTGTAATTTTAAAAACTAATCCTTTTGTATCAGTACTGTTTTGTTTGATTTTTATAATTTCAACGCTGTGACACTGCACGCCGTTTCCCAGAACGTCACTCATAATATATGCAGGTCCTTCCTGTACCTCACTGCGGAGCGCGGTGCACATCAGCTCACCGTTTGTTATGAAGCTGTGGTTTAACTTTCCGTAAATTCCGCCTGTGCAGTTGAGTTCAATTTCTCCAATTTCTTCGCCGTCAAATCTGCCGTCAAGCTCGCCCGGTACGCCTCTCTCGCTTTTTGTTACGGTTAAATCGGAGCAAAGTTGTATATTTCCTGATTTAACGGACAAAATATTACCTGTATCGCTGTCGCAGATTGCATGCCCCAAAGCGGCAAAGGAGTTGTTGTCAGGATTGTAATAGGTAACAGTGCCGATTCCGGCGGTACTGTCCCGTACCCACAGTCCTATTTTAAAATTGCCCGGAGAAATTTCGGCAGGGACTACGGTTACTTCTTTTGCTTCATTGTTGTGCTTTATCTGCAATACAACACCGTTGGGGTTTTTGTTTATTGCGGCGGATAAGTCCTCAATGGTGTTAAGCGGAATATCCGCTGCGGAAAAAATTATGTCGCCCCGTTCAATTCCGCAATCGCCTCCCGGAGAGCAGCTTTTACCGCTTAAATCGGTAATTTTCTCTGTGCCGGCAACGCTAAGCCCGTCTGTATATAGGCGAATACCTACGCTTTTGCCGGACGGGATGACATAATCGCTTTCGGCAAATACGTTGATGCATAACATAAAAACGGAGAAAAACAGTGTTGTGATAAGCATTTTTTTCATATAGTCACTTCCTTTCCGAATCTTATTTGCAAAAAAAACTCTGCCTATTTAATTTTTCTCGAAGCGAAAAAAATATTCTGCAATAAAATAATCAAAAATGGTGAAAAAAAGCATAGCCAAAAATGAAAAAGTATGATATAATAATTACAAATAAAGAAAAAATCCTTGCGGATTTTTAATTATGTAATTATTGTATCGGTGTGAAGCAAAGCCTACACGGCTTTGCACTTATGATATAAATAGAAGAAGTAATATAAATTGAGGTAAGAAAAATGGCTAACAGACTGAATGACAGGCAGCTGGAGGCGGTTACCACAGTTGACGGACCGCTTCTGATTATTGCGGGAGCAGGAAGCGGAAAAACAACGGTAATAGTTAACAGAATTGCATATATGATTAAAAATGCGGGAATTGCGCCGTATAATATAATGGCAATTACGTTTACCAATAAGGCTGCCAACGAAATGAAAGAAAGAATAGAGGGAATTATAGGCGAAATTCCCAAGGGGATGTGGGTAGGAACCTTCCATTCCATTTGTGTGAAAATTTTACGCAGCTGCATAGATGTTCTTGGATATAACCGTGATTTTGTGATATATGATACCAATGACGTTAAAACGGTTGTGAAGGACTGTATCAAGGAGCTTGATCTTGATACGGATGAATATGACGTAAGAATGGTAAGTGCCAAAATCAGCGAGGCAAAAAACAACATGATGGATCCGGCAACGCTCAAATATACCTGCGGTGCAGACTTTGCAATGCAGGACATCGCAAAGATTTATGAGCTTTACCAGAAAAAGCTTATGAAAAACAATGCAGTGGATTTTGATGATATTATTTTTAATACCGTTAAAATTTTAAGCAGCTATCCGGAGATTTTAGGAAAATATCAGGAACGCTTCAGATACATATTGGTAGATGAGTATCAGGATACGGATAATTCACAGTATCTGCTTATAAAAATGCTTTCAGAGCAGAGCCGCAACATTGCAGTTGTAGGTGATGATGACCAGAGTATATACCGGTTCAGGGGTGCTAATGTAGAAAATATCCTTGGATTTGAGGAGGACTATCCGGAGGCGAAAAGGGTGGTTCTTGACCGTAACTACAGATCAACCGAAAATATTTTAAATGCCGCAAACGCTGTTATTGCAAATAACAGTAGGCGAATGCAGAAAAAACTGTGGTCGGACAAAGGTGCAGGCGAAAAGATATGTGCATATACAGCGGATAATGAAAAAGGCGAGGGAAGATTTATAGCATCAGAAATTTATAAGCACAGGAAAAACGGCGGAAAGTACAGCGACTGTGCGGTGCTCTATCGTACAAATGCACAGTCCAGAGCAATAGAAACAGAGCTCATGGCTGTCAATATCCCGTATAGGGTGCTTTCGGGTCTGAGGTTCTATGACAGAAAGGAAATAAAGGATATTCTTGCATATCTGAGATTGATTCATAATACGGGTGACGATCTCAGTCTTACAAGAGTGATAAATGAGCCTAAGCGAAAAATCGGTGCATCGTCGGTGGGAAAGGTAAATGCAATAGCCCTTGTCGAGGACAAGAATATGTTCGAGATAGTAAAGCATGCGGATTCATATCCTGAATTAAAAAGCTGTGCCGGACGTATGATGGGATTTGCGGGAATGATAGAAGCATTTGCTGCCCGTAAGGATGAAATGACGATTTCTGCATTGGTTGAGACGGTATTAAAAGAAAGCGGATACAAGGATGCACTTGTAAATGAAAACAGCATTGAAAGCCGCACTCGTCTTGAGAACCTTGGTGAATTTATGACTGTAGTTAAGGAGTATGAGACGGCGGCGGAGCTTGAAGAGGTTGAAGCTACTCTTGCCGGTTTTCTTGAAAACGTAACACTATCGGCAAGCACGGACGAGCTTGACGAAAATGAAGATGCGGCAGTGCTTATGACAATTCATAGTGCAAAGGGTCTGGAATTTCTGAATGTATTTATTGCAGGTATGGAGGAGAGACTGTTCCCCGGAACACGTTCAATCGGTGATGCGGAGTCGCTGGACGAGGAACGCAGGCTCTGCTATGTCGCAATGACAAGAGCACAGGAAAGACTTTATATCACGAAAACAAATGAGCGTTTTATGTATGGCAAAACGGAAACGAGTATTCCGTCGAGATTCTGGAACGAAATTCCGATTGAGTATATAGATGACGTATCTCCGGCAAGGCAGAAAATATTTGAATTTGTACACGAGAAGCCGAGAAAAATACCGACACAGCTCTGGAGCGGCGGCAAGGAAGCCGCAAAAAAGAGCAGCGGTGGCGGATATGCTGTTGGTGACAGGGTATCGCATAATGTTTTCGGAGAGGGCACAATACTTAAGGTTGATGCAAATAAGTCAGCAACAGCACTGAAAATTCAGTTTGATAGTGCAGGAATAAAGACAATATTGGCTGAATTTGCAAAAATAAAAAAAATTAATTAAAAAAATTTTAAAATACCCCCATTTTTGTTTGAACAATTTACGAATAGTATAATGCAAATAAAAAAACTTAAAACAAAAAAGGAGATGTTTTATTATGAAGAAAAAGGTTTTAGCAGCTTTGATTATCGCAGCACTTTGTGCTCCGATGACAGCAGGAATGGCGGCAGAGGAGCGTCCGGTACTGGATTCAGATATCGTTCAGGTTGAGCCGTCAATACCGAATGAGGATGTTGACGTTGACACAGACGTAGATACAGATGCAGATGTAGATACAGATGCAGACGTAGATACAGATGCAGATGTTGACACAGACGTTGATGCAGAAGAGCCGGAAGTTGACACAGATGTAGATACAGACGTTGACACAGACGTAGATGCAGATGTTGACACAGATGTAGATACAGATGTTGACACAGACGTAGATACAGATGCAGACGTTGATACAGATGCAGATGTTGACGCTGATGAAGATGTTGACGCTGACGAAGACGAAGATGCTGATAAGGATGGAAAGAAGCCGAATAAGCATAAGTTAAACAAGAAGCATAAGAACAACAGAGGAGATAAGAATAACAGACCGGAAGACGCTGAGGATGAAGAGGATTCAGAAGAGCCTGAAGCAACAGAAGAGCCGGTTGAAGAAGAGCCGGAAGAGGATGTAAGACCGGAGAGACCGGAAAGACCGGAAAGACCGGAGCATCCGAACAGACATAATCGTCCGGAGAGACCGGAAAGACCGGAAAGACCGGAGCGTCCGGAGAGACCGGAGAGACCGGAAAAGCCGGTTGCAACAGAAGAGCCGGAAGTTGACACAGATGTAGATACAGACGTTGACACAGACGTTGATACAGACGTAGATGTAGATGTTGACACAGACGTAGATGTAGATGTTGACACAGACGTAGATGCAGATGTTGACACAGACGTAGATGCAGATGTTGACACAGATGTAGATACAGAGGCAGATACAGAACAGAATGAGGAAGCAGCTCCTTCAGAGGCAGCTATAAAGGTTAAGAATCTGATCGATAAGTTATTCAGAAAATAACTCCTTGTAGGGAACTGTGACAAGCAGTTCCCTGTCGTTCTATATTATAAGGTGACTATATGACGATAGAAGAGAGAGTAATTGAAGCACAAAAAAATGTAGATGACGAAAACCCGATAATAAAGGAGTACATTCCCTTTATATTGAACTGTGCAAACAAAGCAACAGGCAGGTATATTACCCGTGAAGATGATGAGTTTTCGATTGCAATATATGCATTTCATGAGGCCATAACGAAGTATGAACCCGGAAAAGGTGCATACCTTAGTTTTGCACGCCTTATTATAAAAAACAGGCTGACAGATTTTCTCCGAAAAGAATATAATCACCGTGAAACTATTCCGTTTTCTGCATTGCAGACAACGGATGAAAACGGCGAAACGAAGGATTTTGACATTGCTGTAAATGATCTGCAGAATCTTGATATAAAGTATGAAATTGAAGCACTTAGTTATGAATTAAGCTGTTTTGATATAACATTTATGGATGTATCGAAAAATTCTCCCAAGTCCGGAAAAACAAAGCAAAGCTGCTGGGAGGTTATAAGATACATACTTGCAGACGGTAAAAGAGTAGAGTTTATAAAGCAAAAGAAATACATTCCCGCAAAGGAGATTATTTCCGATACGGGAGTAAACAGAAAAATAATCGAAAGACACAGAAACTATATAATTGCGGTGGTTTTGGTGATGTCCGGTGAATATGAATTTGTTCAGGGACAATTTTCGCAGTTGATTGGAGGGATGAGGTAATGAAGTGTATTGTAATGCAGGTTGAAGAAAACATGGCTGTATTGCTTGATGATAAAGGTAATTTTAAAACAGTTAAAAATAACGGATACAGTGTAGGACAGACAGTTTACTACCGTAACATCCCTGCAAGAAATATCTATGCTACCGCTGCAAGTCTTCTTGTAGCACTTGGATTGGGAGCAGGCGGATATAAGCTGTATTATACTCCCGTTTCGTACCTCAGCATAGAAATAAATCCGAGCATTCAGCTTGCGATTAATGTGTTTGACAGAGTAATCGGATATGAGTATTTTAATGATGATGGTAAAATAATCTTAGATGATGTGAATATCCGCAATACAAAGAGCAAGGCATCGGTAGAGAAAATCATCGACAAGGCTCAGGTACAGGGCTACCTTACTTCTGAAAATAACAGTGTAATAATAGACGTGGTTGCAGGTAACAATGTACTTGCCGAGAGTCTTACGCCGCTTCGGGGACAGTATATTCCCAAAAATGTTGATGTAGTAATTGAGAATGCGTCAGATGATGATGCAAGAGTTTCAAAGGATAACAATATCTCAATTGCCAAAGCTAAAGCAGTCAAGGAATATTCGCAGAGCTACGGTGGAAGTGTTGAAGAGAATATTGAAGAATTAAAGGAAGTTCCGGTAAAGAAGCTTAAGGAAGTGCTTAAGAGCAGTCCGACAGTAACCGCCGAGCCAATACAGGAAGAAGAAACAGTGCCTGCGGATAATTCCGACGAGAAGCCTGTAAGCAAGAAAAATACAAAGAGCAGTGAGACTAAGGCAAAGCCAACACTGCGTCCGACAGCAAAGCCTGTATTTGAAGGTACCGCTTCGGGTAAAAATAAATTCGACAGTGCTTTAACAGATAAAGCTGATAGTAAATCAGAGGAGAGTAAAGAAGTAAACGAACCGGTGATTAATATAGTGCCTTCGCCGGATCATTCTGAAATTACGGAGACTCAAAAGGATAATAATACTGAGGCTGAGGATGTGGATAAGAGACCGATATTCACAAGACCGACATTTGATAATACCGACAAATCGGAGGATGTACAGCAATCGGGTAAGAACGATAAGTCTGATGTATCGGACGAAAAAAACAGTGGTAACAGCAATGCTTCGGCACCGGTAATATCAACACAGAATAAGTCGGATAATACTGCTGATACAGAGCAGGATAATAAACATGAATCGAGTATAACAAGACCGTCGGCTGACAGTAAGCAGTCTGAATCCGAAAGAGATACAGCAAATAACTCATCTTTGGAAAATAAAAACCGAACCGACAGCTCATCAGACAAAGCTGAAAGGGGCAATAATGGAAGTAATGCCAATGATGCGGATGTAGCAGGAAAAGAATCCGGCAGAACGCAAAGCAGCAAGTCTGAATCGGGCAAGGCTGAAAGCTCTTCGGGAACGGATAAGTCAGCAAGCGACAGGGGTACATCAGGAGCTACAACAGGCAAGAACAACGGCTCATCGGGTGCGGTATCGGGTAGTAGCAGTAGTTCAACCGGTGCTACATCGGGTAATAGCAGTAGTTCAACCAATGCAGCATCAGGTAATAACAGTGGTTCCTCAAAGCCGTCGGCAGGTCTTGGAAATGGATTTACAAAGCCGTCAGGAAATTCGGGAAACAGTTCTGCAAATAATGCAGGCAATACCTCCTCGGATAAGGGAAGCTCATCATCGAGCGACAGCGGCCGTACAGGTGGTTCCGACAGACAAAATAGCAGTAAGGGCGATTCATCTTCCTCTAAAAGCAGGGGAGAGGGACGTTCGTCAGGTGTAAGTGAATCATCGGGAAAAGTTAGGGCTTCTTCCGATAAATAAAAAAATTGGGGTTAATGAAAAAAAGGTTATAAACAGTCGGTATCGGTAATTTTCCGATACCGGCTTTTTGTTATGTACAAAAATGGTCTCATTGACAAGAGGTTGGAAATTTATTATAATATAGGTAAGTAATTAAATAAAAATCGGAGGTGTAGGATGAGATTTATACATTTATCAGATCTTCATATAGGAAAACGGGTAAATGAATATTCCATGCTTGAGGATCAGGAATACATTCTTACGAAAATAATAAATATTATAGACGAGGAGAAGCCGGATGGAGTTATCATTTCGGGAGATGTATATGATAAATCCGTACCGTCAGCAGAAGCGGTACAGCTTTTTGATGATTTTTTGGTGCGGCTTTCAAAAAGAAAATTAAAGGTATTTGTTATCAGTGGCAATCATGATTCGCCCGAACGTATAGCCTTTGGTGGTCGGCTTATGCATGAAAGCGGTGTATATATGGCTCCGGTTTATGACGGAACAATCAATCCCGTTACCATAGAGGATGAGTACGGTAAAATCAATATATATATGCTGCCGTTCGTCAAGCCGGCTCATGTACGCAGGTTTTACGGAGATGAGGAAATAAACGATTATACTGATGCAATGCGTACCGTGATTAATAAGCTTAATCTGAATACGTCGGAGCGAAATATTATGATTACACACCAATTCGTTACGGGTGCAGAGCGTACGGAGTCAGAGGAGCTTTCAGTCGGAGGCTCGGATAATGTGGATGTATCTGTGTTTGACGGATTTGATTATGTTGCACTCGGACACATTCACCGTCCGCAAAACTGTAAATCCGAAAGGGTGAGATATTGCGGAACACCTTTGAAATATTCATTTTCAGAGGTCAAGGATAAAAAATCTGTTACGGTTGTGGATATCAATGAGAAAAACAGTCTGAATGTAAGAACCGTCGGGCTTGTTCCTATGCGTGATATGCATGAAATCAAAGGAAAGTATGATGAGCTTATGCTCCGTGATTATTATAAGGCTACAACATATCAGGAGGATTATATGCATATCACACTTACCGATGAGGAGGATATTCCTGATGCGGTCGGTAAGCTTCGTACAGTGTATCATAATTTGATGAAGCTTGATTATGATAACGTGAGAACAAGAACGGCAAATTCTATTGACGGAGCAGATGAACCGGAGAAAAAAACACCGTTTGAGCATTTTTCGGAATTTTATGAGAAGCAGAATAATCAGCCAATGAGTGATGAACAAAGCGGTTTTATCAGAAATCTTATAGCTGAAGTATGGGAGGATAAGTAATGAGACCAATCAAGCTGATAATGTCGGCATTCGGACCTTATGCAGGTAAGGTGGAGATTGATTTTGAAACGTTGGGAAATAGCGGAATTTATCTTATAACGGGTGATACGGGTGCAGGAAAAACTACAATTTTTGATGCCATAACCTTTGCACTGTACGGCGAGGCGAGTGGTGCGAATCGTGAAGCGTCAATGTTTCGTTCAAAGTATGCCGAAGCGGGGGCACCTACAGAGGTCGAGCTGTATTTTACATATGCAGGTAAGGAATATTATATAAAACGAAATCCGGAGTATCTCCGTCCCAAGACACGAGGCGAGGGTTTTACAAAAGAAAGTGCGAACGCAGAGCTTCATTATCCGGATGGACGAATTGTGACAAAGTCAAAGGAAGTAAACAGTGCAATTGTTGAGATTATGGGTATTGACCGTAATCAGTTTACGCAGATTGCAATGATAGCACAGGGGGATTTTCTGAAGCTGCTGCTTGCATCAACGGATGAGAGAAAGAAAATTTTTCAGAAGATATTTAAAACACAAAGCTACTATGTACTGCAGGAAAGGCTGAAAAGTGAATCGGGGAAATTGAATGATGAGTGTAAGGCAATTAAAAGCAGTATAAATCAGTATATAAGCGGAATTGTCTGCGATGAGGATGATGTCCTTTTCATACAGGTAAAAAAAGCAAAGCAAAATGAATTGCCTGTTTCGGAAATCATTCTGCTTTTGGAGGAGCTGGTTAGAAACGATTCGGAATGTGAAGAAAACTATGATACGCAAATAAAAGAAATTGATATAAAACTTGATGAAATTACAAAAAAACTGACTCTTGCACGGACAATGCGACTTGCAAAGGACTCTCTTGCGATTGCAGAGTCGGATTTGGATAAGACGCTTGACTTAAAGAAAAAGCTTGAAAGTGAGCTGAAAGCAGAGGAGGATAAAAAAGGCGAAACAGATGAAATTATAAAAAGGCTTGCGGAAATTACTGCTGAGATTCCGGAGTATGATGAGCTTGACAAAAAGAAAAAAGAGCTTGCAGAGACGAAAAATGCAATTTCAAAGGCAAAGCAGGGTCTTGAAAACAAAGAATCTGAGCTGAGCGAATGTGTAAGGAAAACGGAGGAGCTTGATGCAGAGAGCAAGAGTCTTGAAAATGTGGGAACGGATAAGATAAAGCTTGAAGCGGCAAGGTCAGAGGCGACAAACAGAAAGCTTGCACTTGACTCTTTTTCCGACGAGCTTACTGAACTTAAAAAATCTGAGGAAAGACTCCGGGAAGCACAGGAAGATTATCTGAAAAAAACTAACCGTGCCGATGAATTAAAGGCAGTGTATGATGCTCTTAACAAAGCCTATCTGGATGAGCAGGCAGGAATTCTTGCCGAAACTCTTGCAGATGGGGAAGCATGTCCGGTGTGCGGCTCCGTTACTCATCCCTCGCCTGCCCGAAAATCCTCTGAGGCTCCTACTAAAAAAGAACTTGAGGATAGTAAAAAAACAGCGGAAAAGGCACAGAGTGAGGCAAACGAGGCAAGTCAGCGTGCAGGTCAGCTCAAGGGCATAATTGCAGAAAAGAAAGCTGCTACAGATAAGCTTGAAAAAGAACTGCTTTGCGGTGCTACACTTGAAGAGGCGAAAGTGGTTGTTGAGGTACAGCTCACGGATATTAACGGTAAGCTGTCGGAAATAAAAAAATCAGAGGAGAGAAAGACAGAACTATCAGAGTGCATTGCGGCACAAAAAGAAAAGGTACAGGCGCTAAAAGAGGACATTACTGCATTAAATGAAATGCTTATAAAAAATAATACTGTGCTTGCAGAGCTTGAGAAGCGAATTAAGGAGCTTGATGAAAAGCTTAAATATGAAAGCAAGGCTAAGGCTTTGATGGCAAGGGACGAGCTTGAAAACGGTAAAATAACGCGTGAAGCGGCACTGAGAGAAGCGAAAACGGCATATGATGAGTGCGAAAAGAGTATTGCATCAATAATAAGCAGGATTGAAGAAAACAAAAAAATCCTGGCGGATTATACCGAGACGGATATTGAAGCGGAAGAGGAACAACAGCAGGCTCTGAGAAAAACAAAGGATGAGCTTGTGCAATTGCAAAAAACTGTTCATGCAAGAAGGACTTCAAATCAGGCGGCACTGGATAACATAAGGCTTAAATCCAATGAGATAAAGATAGCAGAAGAGAAATGGACATGGGTAAAGATACTGTCAAATACTGCAAACGGCAGCTTGAGCGGTAAGGAAAAGGTAATGCTTGAAACATATATCCAGATGACCTATTTTGACCGTATTATAAACCGTGCCAATACGCGTTTTATGGTGATGACTGGCGGACAGTATGAGCTGAAGCGGAGAAAAGAAGCAGAAAACAATGTCAGACAAAGCGGTCTTGAGTTGGATGTTACGGATCACTACAACGGTACAGAGAGAAGTGTTAAAACATTGTCGGGCGGAGAATCCTTTAAAGCCTCACTTTCTCTTGCCCTGGGACTTGCAGATGAAATTCAGTCGAATGCGGGCGGAATAAAGCTTGATACAATGTTTGTTGACGAGGGCTTCGGTTCGCTTGACGATGAATCACTTGCACAGGCAATCAAAGCACTTTCGGGACTTGCGGAGGGCAAGCGTCTTGTGGGAATTATATCGCATGTAAGCGAATTAAAGGATCGCATAGATAAACAGATTGTTGTCAAAAAAGAAAAGTCCGGCGGTAGTAAGGTTAATATTATTGTATAGTGCATACGGCACTCTTGAAGTATTTTCAGGAGTGCCGTATCTTTTTGCCGAGCAATATTTCAGCCTCGATTGTAAGAGTGCTGATGACAGATAAGTCAAGCTTTGATCTGTCAACGTTAAAAAGTAACGGAGTCATATCGGCAAAAACACTCAGATCTTCTTGTGTTATATCAAAGGTGTCGCAAACTCTTTGTTGGGATATTACCGTAAAATTATTCATAAACAGAGAAGCTATCCTGTCGTTGGAATATTCCTTGTTGATAAGCTGTTCACTTGCTGCTTCGCGTAGCTCACGGAGGTGGTTACTGCCGGGGATGACTTTTATAATATATCCGTTATCCGTAAGCACACGGGTAAATTCATTATAATTTGCAGGAGAGAACACATCAAGAATGCAGTCAATGCTCTTATCCTTTATTGGGATGTGTGCCAGATCACCTACGAACCATTTTACGCTGTGATTCGTATTCCTCTTCGCGGCTATCTGAATTGAGTCCTTGGATATATCGAAGGCAAGAATTTCTTTTTGGAATTTCTTTGCCGCTTCACGAGAATAGTAGCCCTCGCCGCAGCCTGCATCAAGGATTGAATTGACCGTATCAAGACCGGATAATATATTAAGAATTGCATTCAATACTGAACAATAGTATCCTTTTTCAAGAATGCTTTCCCTGTTTTCAAAGGATGATTTGTCATATAGCTTCTGTGCTTTGTTGTTAAGGAATAAATTTACATACCCAAACCGTGATGCATCGAAGCAATGCATGTTCTGACATATAAGGCTTTTTGAGTCAAATGACATACTGCTGCGGCAAACGGGACATATAAAAAAATCGTGACTGTTGTCGAATCTTGATAATTTACTCATATTAGTACAAACCTCTTGTTTATGTGAAATAACATACAAATTATATCACAGAAAACTATATTTTTCAATTGATTTTTGTGGTAAAAATAACAGAATAAGAGTTTAGTATGGAGATATAATTGCACATTATGCACAATTTTTTGTGCATAATGTGCAATATATTTTAACTAAATTTTACATTGTAAGCATATGAAAGTACTTGTCAAAAAAGATATTTTATGCTATAATATAGCATAAGAATAAATGTATTAAAAGGGAAAAGGCGATGGACGTGAAGAAAGTGGATTCAGAATTGTTGCAGGGAGAAAGCTTTATGCAACAGGCTAAATGCTTCTTAGATGAGCATGGCTATGACGGATATTGCTTTATTGCTGTTTCTGTCAGACATTTTGAACATTTTGGTGACTGGTATGGGAAAGAAGCTGTATCAGCACTTTTGCGTGCTTTTGAGAATATATTGGTTAACCTGTCGGGATATTCAGCAGCAGGCTATATGGGTGATGATAGGTTTGCGGTTATAATGAAAGATGATGAGGAAGCAATATCAGAATTGTGCCGCAAAATGACGGACGTTGCAAAGGGATATGCAGATAATATCGTATTTCTGCCGGGGTTCGGTATTTATACTATAGAGGCCGGCGTTTCTGTTGAGGAGATGCATAAATGTGCGTTGATTGCTCTGGAGACCGTAAGAGAAAATGTTTTAAATAATTCTTGCAGATATGAAGCTACAATGCTTGAAAAAGCAGAGCGTGAACACAGGATAGTATCTGATGTCCGCCGAGGATTGGAAAAAGGGGAGTTTACGTTCTATTTACAGCCGCAGTACAATATGACTACGGGTAAGATAGTCGGAATGGAGGCATTGGTACGCTGGATTCATCCGGAGAGAGGAATAATTTCTCCGATGGAATTTTTGCCGATACTTGAAAATAACGGTTTGATTTCAAACCTTGATTTATATTTATGGGATAAGGTCTGTGAAAAGCTTCGCAGCTGGATTGATATGGGTATCAAGCCGGTGCCGATATCCGTTAATGTTTCGAGGGTTGATTTATATAATATTGATGTGGTGGAATGCTTTAAAAAACTGGTTGATAAGTATAATCTTGACCGGAGTCTTCTGGAAATTGAAATTACGGAGAATTCATACACTGCTGATAATGATAGAATATCAAAGGTTGTAGATACGCTCAGAAGCGAGGGCTTTGTAGTGCTGATGGATGATTTCGGCAGTGCGTATTCGTCGCTCAATATGCTGAAAAATGTAAATGTTGATGTGCTTAAGCTTGACATGAAGTTTTTGGAGCTGGAGAGGGACAATTTTATAAAGGGCTTTGGAATAGTTGAAACAGTTCTCAGAATGGCAAGATTTATGGGACTGAAAATAGTAATGGAGGGCGTTGAAACAGAGGAACAGCTTGATTATCTTGTAAGAATGGGATGCAGATTCGGTCAGGGCTATTACATGGACAGACCTATGCCGGTTGATGCATGTGAGGCAAAGCTTATAGATGTGAATGGTCTGGATTATGAGGGAATGAACAAGCATACAGTCGGACTTATTAACACAAAGGAGCTTATGCAGAATGAGATGTTCAGCGAGATAATGATGAACAGCTTTATAGGCGGACTTGCTGTATATGAGGTTCATGACAATAAGGTACAGATATTACAGGTGAATGACCAGTATCAGTACATAACCGGTCTTGGGGTTCGGGAGCTTGAATATGAGAGCTACAGAGATTTGCTTCAGATGGTAGATGAAGAGGACAGACCTCGTGTTCTTAAAATGTTCGACAGAGCATATGAAAGACAGCTGCACAGTGCTGAATGCGAATATCAGCGTAAAAAGCTTGACGGCACTAAGATATGGGTAAGATTAAAGGTCTTTTACCTGCGTGAACAGGACGGCAAAAAACGTTTCTGCGGCTCGATAAAGGATGTAACTGTAAGACGACACAAGGAAAATGAGCTTGAAGCGCTGAAGAAAAAAAGCAAAATTGAGTGAAAGGATATCATGATGATATCCTTTCTTTTTGTCTGAAATTATAATTCCATCGCCGTGATTGCACTTCTGTGTGCCACCTGAAGAGTAAGGTCCCTTCCGACACTGATGCCTGCATCAGTTAAACGACTGTGAGTTTCGAGCAGTGCTATTTCGGGAAGATTGTTATGGGCACTCAGATGTCCAAGCATGATATGCTCCGTTCCGCTTCTTACAAGCTCAAGAGCAGTATTGGCTGCTGCTTCGTTTGATAAGTGTCCGTAATCACTTAAAATACGCTGTTGAAGATGAAACGGATACGGACCGCATCGAAGCATTTCAATATCATGGTTTGACTCGAGTATTACAGCACGACATCCCTTTAAAGAATCAAAAATATTATTGCATATATATCCGGTGTCTGTGGCAATGGCAAATGTGTCCGAGCCGATATGAAATTTGAATCCGACCGGATCTGAGGCATCATGATGTATTGAAAACGGAGTAATACCTATTGTGCCTATTTCAAATTCAGTATTCGCGGATATACTTATTTTTGAATCGGGATTTATTTCGCCAACCTTGGTTACAGAGGAATGGGTTTTACTTGTAGCGTAAATAGGGAATCCGTATCTTCGTGAAAGCACTCCGACCCCTTTTGTGTGGTCGGAGTGCTCATGTGTAAGCAATATTGCATTTATTTCATTTATAGAACTGCCGGCTTCGGCAAGAGATTGTTCTATCACTTTTCCGGATGCTCCGCAGTCAACCAGAATGTTGGTTTTTCCGTCAGAGATAAGCGTTGCATTGCCGCCGGAGCCGCTTAAAAGTGAAACAAATTTCATTAGTCGAGATCGCTTGTAACTTCAATAACTCTGCGAATATCGCCGCCTAAAGCTACAAATTTCTCCTCGAAGTTTTCATATCCTCTGTCAATGTGATAAATATCGGTAATCTCAGTTGTACCGTCAGCCATAAGTCCTGCAATTATCATTGCGGCACCGGCTCTTAAATCGTCCGCACGGACTCTTGCACCACTGAGCTTATCCACGCCGTCTATAATGGCAAGCTTGCCCTCAACACGGATATTAGCTCCCATACGCTTAAGCTGGTTGACATATCTGAAACGGTTGTCCCATACGCCCTCTCTCGCACTGCTTGTACCGTTAACGGTTGAAAGGAAAGTAACGAGCTGCGGCTGCATGTCAGTAGGATATCCCGGATAGGGGAGAGCAATGAAGTTCAGACAGTTAAGTGCATTACCGTCTTCAACCCATACATGAGCCGAATCCTCTCCGTATTCCACATTTACACCTGCTTCAAGAAGCTTGTTTCCGATTATCTCAAGATGTCGGGGAATTACATTTGTGATTGTTACGTCGCCGCGAGTGGCAGCTGCGGCAATCATAAATGTACCTGCTTCAATCTGGTCGGGAATGATTGCATATGAACCGCCGTGAAGCTCCTTTACACCTCTTATTTTGATTGTATCCGTTCCTGCGCCTCGGATGTTGGCACCCATATGGTTAAGGAAGTTTGCAAGATCAACTACATGAGGCTCCTTTGCTGCGTTTTCAATTGTTGTGGTTCCATTGGCAAGAACCGCCGCAAGGATTGCGTTTACGGTTGCACCTACGGTTACTACGTCAAAGAATATATTTGAGCCCTTGAGCATGTCCGTATCGCCCTTTATGATTCCGCCACCCTCTGTGATTTTACAGCCGAGAGCCTTGAAGCTTTTAAGGTGCTGGTCAATAGGACGTGTGCCAAAATCGCATCCGCCCGGAGCATCAACCTCAAAGTGGTTAAAGCGTCCGAGTAAGGCACCCATGAGATAGCTTGAGCCACGCATGGTACGAGTAAGATCACGGTCGGGGATATATGAATCAACCTCACTGCAATCTATTTCATATGTGTTGTTGTCTATTTTATTTATTTTAGCGTTAAGCCTTTCCAAAATCTTTAAAAATTGCTTAACATCTCTTATATCCGGAA
Organism: Clostridia bacterium; assembly: GCA_045542415.1. GTDB lineage: Bacteria > Bacillota > Clostridia > UBA1381 > UBA1381 > UMGS1958. The sequence goes on along the minus strand of JAZQKZ010000002.1, from coordinate 190,859 downwards.
GATTTTCTATACGGCAGTTTGCCTTTACCAAAAGACATGCGGGGAGAATTGCTACAGCTGCATTCTTTGCACCGCTTATGGAAACGGTTCCGTTAAGGGGAGTACCGCCTTTAATTAAGAGCTTTTCTTGCAAATTGAACACTCCTTAATTTATATTTTATGTAATTAACAGTTATTTGTAATAATCATTATAACAGAAACAGACTGAAAATGCAATCTGATTTCTTATTTTTTAATAAATTGTAATAATTTAACCAAATGTATGTAAACTGTAAGAAAAAAACAGCCCACTCCGTATAAGAGCGAGCTGCTTAATCAGCGTTATTATTCAATCAAACTGCACGCTGAACCTTTCCTGAACGAAGGCAACGTGTACAAACGTGAACTGACTTCGGTGTACCGTTAACAACCGCTCTTACCTTTCTTATATTCGGCTTCCAGGTTCTGTTTGATCTTCTGTGCGAGTGTGATACCTTGATACCGAAAGTAACACCCTTACCGCAGATTTCGCATTTTGCCATTTTGAACACCTCCTGCATTAATCATTTAAACATCAGTAATTATTTTAACATAGTTTTTCTGATTTTGCAAGTGTTTTTTTGAAAAATATCGGTTTTTTTTGTGAATTATGAGAAATCTATAATTTTATCTATGATATTTTATATTTTATTATGTAAATTTGTGAAAATTCTTATTGAAAAATTTGTCCGGATACGATATAATAGAGATATATTATTCGATTGGAAGGGAATGTTAGCAATGGGTGAAACGGACATGACCGTAAGCTTGAAGAAATTCATTGAAGAATTTGAGCTTGAGAAGATATATGAAACAAAAGATATAGACAACGTGAAAATAGAGACTTCGGATGTTAACCGTCCGGGCTTGCAGCTTGCAGGCTTTTATGACTACTTTGATGCGCACAGGGTTCAGGTTATGGGTAAGGTTGAATTTACTTTTCTTGAACAGTTTCAGAGTGAGGACAGGGTTGAACGTCTGGAAAGATTTTTTCAGCAGGATTTCCCGTGTCTTGTAATCACACGAAGTCTCCAGATTTTTCCGGAGATGATGGACCTGGCGGAAAAGTACAATAAAAATCTCCTCAGAGTTGAGGACGGAACATCGGAGTTCATGAGTACCGTTATATCATATCTTAACAGAGAGCTTGCACCGAGACGTACACGTCACGGCGTTCTGGTAGAGGTATATGGAGAGGGTATTCTCATAATGGGTGAAAGTGGTGTCGGAAAGAGTGAGGCGGCGATTGAGCTTGTTAAGAGAGGACACAGACTTGTGGCGGATGATGCGGTGGAAATAAGACGGATTTCGGATAACAGTCTTATAGGCTCATCACCTGAAATAATACGTCATTTTGTAGAGGTAAGAGGTATCGGAATTATTGACGTTAAGGAAATATTCGGTATCGGTGCTGTTATGGATAGCGGCAGCATAGACATGATTATACACCTTGAACCCTGGCAGGACGGAAGAAGCTATGACCGTCTGGGCATGATTGATGAATATACTAATATAATGGGTATAAATATACCGTCGCTGACTATCCCGGTTAAGCTGGGAAGAAACCTTGCGGTTATTATTGAGGTTGCGGCGATGAACAACAGACAAAAGAAGATGGGATATAATGCTGCTGTGGAGCTTAACAACAGACTTATGAGACAGATGGAAGAGCAGCTCAATGGCTGAGATTTTATATCGTTTGGAAAGTTATATCAAGCAGAAAGATTAGGATTATGATATCCGTTCATAGAGGTAAATGATGGAAAGAAAGTTAAACGATTATAACAAAGCAAAGCTTGCATCTATGGTTGAGGACATACGCTTTGATGAACCGATGAGTTCACATACAACATTTAAAATCGGCGGAAATGCAGAAGCGTTCGTAAATGCATCCTCGTCAGCGGAAATTGTGGCAGTAATTATATATTGTACTGAAAATAATATCCCGTATATTTATATGGGAAACGGTTCAAATGTACTTGTGAGTGATGATGGAATAAGCGGAGTTGTTATTTCAATCGGAAATAAAATGTCGAATGTTCAGGTTGTTGATAACATGATTTACGCTGACGCCGGAGCATTGATGTCAAAGGTTGCAAATACAGCGTTAAAGGCGGGGTTGACGGGTTTTGAGGCTCTTGCGGGTATTCCGGGAAGTGTAGGCGGCGGCATATATATGAACGCAGGAGCATACGGATCGGAAATGAAGGATGTATTGAAGAATGTAACATATATAATGAGAAATAATGATATTGTTACAGTTGGTGCAAAGGATCTTGATTTATCATACCGTCACAGTATATTTGAAGAAAACGGCGGCATTATAGTCAGATGCTGTATTGAGCTTGAACACGGTAACAGCGATGAAATCTCGGAGAAGATGAAGGACTTTGCACAGCGAAGGCGTGAAAAGCAGCCGCTTGAGTTTCCGTCGGCAGGAAGTACATTTAAGCGTCCGGAGGGACACTTTGCAGGTAAGCTGATACAGGATTCGGGACTTATGGGTTATAGTGTAGGCGGAGCGCAGGTAAGCGAAAAGCACGCAGGCTTTGTAGTGAACAAGGGCGGTGCGACGGCTAATGATGTAAATACGCTTATTGCAGATGTGCAAAGAGTAGTAAAGGAGAAAACCGGTGTAGAGCTTGAACCGGAAGTTAAGCGGCTTGGATAAATTCAGAACAGGAGTGTTTTAAGATGCAGTTTACTATAGTAACAGGTATGTCGGGGTCGGGAAAGACAAAGGTAATAAGATATCTGGAGGATATGGGATATTTCTGTATAGATAATATGCCGCCTATGCTTATTCCTAAGTTTTCAGAGATGCTTACCACTGCCACAGGTAAATTTTCGGATGTGGCATTGGTGGTTGACGTGCGTGTAGGAGAAATGATAAGTGAGCTTGCAACACAGCTTCAGGAACTGCGTCATAAGGGATATGATGTAAGGGTACTGTATCTGACGGCAGACGATGCAACTCTTGTAAAAAGATATAAGGAGAGCAGGCGTTCGCATCCGATATATAATTCGGAAGGACTGCTTGCCTCAATAAAGCAGGAAAGAGCGATGCTTGAAAAGCTGCATGTAAGCTCTGATTATGTTATTGACACTTCAAATCTTACTAATGCAGGACTGCTTGAAGAGATAAAAGAAATTTTTGGCGAGGATAATAAAAAGAGCTTTGTTGTGAATGTAATGGCATTCGGCTATAAATACGGAATGCCGATGGATGCAGATCTGGTATTTGATGTGCGTTGTTTCCCGAACCCGTTTTATATAGATGAACTGAAATATAAAACAGGCAATGATAAAGAGGTGCAGGATTATGTGATGAAATTTCCGGAGGCACAGACATTTTTGGAAAAACTGTGCGATATGATGGATTTCATGATTCCGTTGTATGAGGAAGAGGGAAAGATAGCGATTACAATAGCGATAGGCTGTACAGGCGGGAAACACAGGAGCGTTACTATGGCAAACAGGCTCGGTGAGCATTTGATTGACGGGGGATTTAAGGTTAACCTTTCATACAGAGATATGGGAAAAGAATAATCACAGTTTATATATGAGGGAATCGGTGATAAATAAATGGAAGCTTTGAAAATTGCTGCGATAGGCGGCGGTACGGGACTTTCAACCATGCTTAAGGGTCTGAAGCTATACACTCCGAATATATCAGCGATTGTTACGGTTGCCGATGACGGAGGTTCCTCGGGAATGCTCAGAGCTGATTACGGGATGCTTCCGCCGGGAGATGTCCGTAACTGTATAAGTGCTTTGGCAAATGTTGACTCGCTTACAGCCGAAATGCTCGATTATAGGTTTAGTGAGGGTACATTAAAGGGGCATAGTCTGGGGAATCTTATGCTTGCGGCACTCAATGAGATGAGTGAAAGCTTTGATGAGGCGGTAGAAAAATTTAATCGCATAATGGGTGTTGTCGGACGTGTATATCCTGTTACGAACGAGAAGGTTACTCTTAATGCCGTTCTTGAAAATGGAAACATAATTAACGGAGAGTCCAATATAGGAACTCACCGGATAGGCAAAAATTGCGGAATTTCAAGAGTGTATCTTGAGCCGGAATCTCCTGTGGCAGTAAGGCAGGCGATTGAGGCGATTGATAATGCGGATGTGGTGGTTCTCGGTCCGGGAAGCTTATATACAAGTATAATACCAAATCTCCTTGTAGGCGGAATAGTCGATGCAATAAAAAGAACAAAAGCTGTAAAGATATATGTGTGCAACATAATGACTCAACAGGGAGAAACGGAGCAATATAAGGCATCTGACCACCTTGAAGCGTTGGAAAAGCATTCATACAGGGGTATTGCGGATGCAATGATAGTAAATAATGCAGTGATACCGGAAGAACTGAAAATGCGTTATGCACAGGAATTTGCATCTGAAGTAGAGGTGGATGCTGCGAACATAATTGACAGAACGGCGGTTGTGAACGGTAATTTCATACTGATAAAAAACGGAAAGATACGTCACAATTTCAGCCGCCTTGCAAGAACGATAATAACAATAGGAAAGACAGGAATGGAAAAGGAATAATGTCATTTTCATCAGAGATAAAAGAAAAGCTGTGTTCGGTAAGTGCAGAGTGTGATAATGATACCCTTGCAGAGGTTGCCGGAATATTACGCGGTAGCGGAGCGATAAATCAGGGAGTATTAAGGCTGACGGTATCGGGTGAAGCGACTGCAATGCGACTGGCTGAAAATATAAGGGATATATTTTGTGACGAGCTGTGTATAAGCCACAAGGGCAATTCTTATATTACAGAACTTAGTGACGCACAGTCGCTTGAAAGAATAGAAAAAGCGATAAATACAATTTCGTTGCTTAAAGATGAATGCTGTATAAATGCGTTTTTGAGAGGCGTGTTTCTGGCGGGCGGTTCGATAAGTGACCCGGAAAAAAGCTGGCATCTTGAGTTTGATACGCATTACAAGGATGAGGCACTGATTATTGAAAAGCTACTTGAACAGCGTGATATCCACTGCGGAGTGACGGAACGAAAAGGGAAGCACATTGTATATATAAAGGACTGTGACTCGATAGCGGCAGTACTGGGGAGAATGGGTGCAGGAGCAGATGCATTGCAGCTGTTCGGAATACAGGTTGAGAGAAAGATGCGTAATGATATAAACAGACGTGTCAACTTTGAAAATGCAAACTTAAACAAAAGTGTAAAAGCAGCGTATAAATCAATTGAGGCAGTAAAGCTACTGAAGGAATCCGGAGAATGGAGCGGATTACCTGATGTGCTTAAGGAAATCGGTGAGCTGCGTGTGGAGAATTTAGAAATGAGTCTGAAGCAGCTTGGTGAAATGCTTGACCCTCCGATAGGAAAGTCGGGCGTAAATCACAGGCTTAACAGACTGATTGAAGCGGCGGAGAATATAGGAAATAATACAGAGCAGGATGAATAATCCTGCTCTCAGACCATCGATAAATAGGTCAGACCACGCATAATTAGTGTTGAAAAATTATAAAATTAAAAATTTGCTTTTCAATTACAAACGGCGGCAATCCATCGAGGAATGCCGCCGTTATGCGTTTTTCACGAAAATAAACTCTGCCGTACCTGCGTACGCCGACGAGTTCATTTTCGTAAAATCTGCCCTGATTTCTCGCAGTCCGGCAGCGTACAGGCAGTTTGCCTGCACGCTGCGAGCAGGATAAATAATCCTGCTCTATGTTTTGTTTTCGTAAAATAATTCGTTTTTGGCACAAAAAAACAATAAATTTTTCCGAAAGTGTTGACGTATAAAAGAAAATGTTGTAAAATATATTTGGTTAAAAAGTTATCAGATTCAGGAGGAGAGAATGATGATACATACAGCGATAGCCGAATTGACAGCATACGGAGTAAGAACGGGTTTGATTGAGCAGTGTGACGTTCTTTACGTTCGTAATCAGATTATGGAAATGCTTGGAGTGACCGACTGGAATGAGCCGGAGGCTTTTGGTGAGCGTACCATAGATGATATGCTGGAGACACTTATTTCATATGCGTGTGAAAATGGAATAATTGAAGATACAATTTCCGTGCGTGACCGCTTCGATACACGTCTTATGGGTGTACTTACGGGACCGCCCAGAGAAATAAATGCAAGATTTAACGAGAAGTATGCCGCTTCGCCGCAGGAGGCTACAGATTGGTATTATAAGTTCAGTAAGGACACAAATTATGTGCGTGCGGCAAGAATGGAAAGAGATATCCGTTGGAAGTATGAGTCGGAATACGGTCTTTTGGACGTTACAATAAACCGCTCAAAGCCGGAAAAGGATCCCAGAGATATTGCAGCAGCAAAGGCGGCACTGCAGACCGCATATCCGGCATGTCAGCTTTGCATGGAAAACGTGGGATTCCCGGGTCATGCAAATCATCCGGCAAGACAGAACATTCGTCCGGTAGATATAGAGATGTACGGTGGTAAGTGGGCATTGCAGTACTCACCGTACGGATACTACAATGAGCATTGTATCGTACTTAATCAGGAGCATTGTCCGATGAAGATTGATGCGGCAGTGTTTGAGAAGCTGTTTGACTTCGTAGCACTGTTCCCGCACTATTTCCTGGGTTCAAATGCAGACCTGCCGATAGTAGGCGGCTCGATTTTAAGCCATGAGCATTTCCAGGGCGGACATTATACATTTGCAATGGAAACTGCACCGATTGAGAATGCTTTTGAATTGAGTGCGTTCCCGAATGTAAGTGCAGGAACGGTAAAGTGGCCTATGTCGGTAATCCGTCTTTCAAGTGATGACCGCAAGGCGCTTGCAGCGGCTTGCTCAATGGTGCTTGATAAATGGAGAGCATACTCGGATGCAGATGCAGATATCTATGCCGAGACAGACGGCACACCGCATAATACAATAACACCGATTGCAAGAATCAAGAACGGTAAGTTTGAGTGTGATTTAGTACTCCGTAACAACCGCACAACAGAGGAAAGACCGCTTGGTTTATTCCACCCGAATCCGACACTTCACCATATTAAAAAAGAGAATATCGGACTTATCGAGGTGATGGGCCTGGCAGTGCTTCCGGCAAGACTTGCAGTGGAATTAAAGGATCTGGAAAATGCAATGCTTGAGGGCAAGGATATTGCAACAATTGACAGTCTTGCAAGTCATGCAGAGTGGGCAAAAGAGGTATTGGCTGCATATCCGGACTTCAATAAGGACAATGCAGAGGAAATTATCCGCCGTGAGGTTGGAGCGGTGTTTGCTCAGGTACTTGAGGATGCAGGCGTATATAAGCGTACAGAAGCAGGTCAGACTGCATTCATGAGGTTTGTGGATGAAATTCGTTGAGGAGTTTAGAAGAATATTCAAAGAATTCAACGATGTGTTTAAATTCCTGTCAATTGTTGGGATTTTAATTGTAATGTATCTGGTCGGCACAGCTATATATAAGAATATAGCTGCAAGAGGTGAGATTATTGCTCATATATGTAATGATGAGTGGGTGATGGAAAGCATTGATTTATCAAAGGTTACAGAGGCATATGAGTTCGACTATGGCGGAGTGGGCGGATATAACAAAATAAGGGTAGAGCCGGGAAGAATAGCGGTGATTGAAGCTGATTGTCCGGACAAGGTATGTGTGAATCAGGGATATATCACAGCCGGAGACCTACCGATTGTATGCCTGCCGCATGAGCTGACGATAACGATAGAGAGCAGAGTCAATGAATTTGATGCTGTTGCAGGAAGATGAGTAGCAGGACGGTTCGGGTGATAGAGTGTGTCACCAAAACCGTCCCTGTAACACAAGGATGTGATTTATATGAAAAAAGCGATTATAGGTGGACTTGCCGGAATTACGATATTAGGCATAGCCGCAAATGCAGAAGAAGTACATAACACTATATATATGGGATATGATGCGTTTTATGCAATCGGAGAAGACGATGTTCTCTATAAAATACCATACGAAATAGAGGAATATGAACCTCAGTATGTTGGCGATTGGCATATGGACACAATATGTAATATTTCAGAGCCCGCTGCACTTCTTGATGATGTAACGTCAGTCAATGACAATTATGCAATAAAAAACGATGATACTCTCTGGGAATGGGGACATTCAAAAGGTGAGCCGTTTGGACCTATAAAAGTCATGGACAATGTGAAAAGCGTCTCATCAATCGGAGCACATACATTAGTTGTTGGTGACAATGGAACTCTGTTTGGAAAAGGACGTAATGTAGAAGGTCAATTAGCACAGGGAATACCGGACGAAAACAAAGAAGGGCGTTTTGAACCTTATTTTATTGAGGAATATACGCCTATTATGGAAGATGTCGATTGTGCAAAAACCGCTGCATATTCCAGTATTGTATTAAAGAACGATGGAACTATGTGGACGTTTGGCTCTAATTCGTATCATGCTCTTGGTGATGAAGAGAGAGAACTTTTCAATAACGAACCTGAACAGATACTTGATAATGTTAAATGTATTGAAGGTGGATATTTTTCGGGATTTGCTATGTTGGATGATGAAAAAGAATGTTTGCTTCGTTGGGGAAGTAATTATGGAGAAATTGCAGGAGGTATTACAAAAGAGACATATTTACAGCCTACCTTATATGCTTACAATATCAGAGCTATATCAAATAGTTGGGCATTTAATTATGCAGTAGATAATAACAATCGACTTTGGCTTTATGGCAAAACATCAGAAAAAGAAAAAATAAATGAATTTTGGGGAATGTCCGTTGAAACTGGAGATTATATAGCTCATAATGTTAATTATGTGTCTTGTGATAAAGGTGAATTTTTGCAATATGCACTTGTGTTGAAAAATAGTGGTGAACTGATGCTGTTAGAATTTTTGGAATCAGATGAAATGAAATATAGGTTTACAAAGCTTATGGATAATGTAAAGCTTACTTTTCCAGTCGATAATACTGCTGAGTTCACAGATATTGCCGACGAGACAGCAGAAGCTCAGAATGCAATAAAACTGCTTGCAAAATCGGGTATAACAGATGGTACAGGCGAGAATACTTTTTCACCCCAAAAGACCTTTACCCGTGCGGAGATTGCCGCTATGCTCCTGAGAATGACCGGACGTTCGGAAGAAAAAGAAGATACAGATTTTTCGGATGTCAATTCGAGTAAATGGTATTATGATATTGCAGGAGTAAGTCAAAAATATGGCATAGTGCAAGGATTTGAAGATAATACTTTCCGTGGAAATGATGTTATATCCGGAAATCAGCTCATTTCCCTGACTGCCCGTGTATTACGGACAGAAGGATTTGCAACAATACCGGATACGTCGGTTCAGTTGCCTGCAAATATTCCTGATTGGGCAAAATCAGATGTTGAACTTGCTATCAGAGGCGGATTAATAACAGAAGCAGAAGCTGCCGAGCTTGCTGTAAAGGACAACATAACCAGAGCAGAAGCCGCAGTAATATTGTACCGATTATATGATCGGATATGAGCAAATGAGTCAAGATGACGGTTCTTTTGACTTATTGTGGTTAATGGTTCTGGTGACACATGGAGGTATGTATAATGAAAGATGGTAGTAAAATCCTCATTAAATATGCTTTTATTTCTATTATATATATAATGCTGCTTATAAGTCTGGTATTATTAGAAATAGAAAAGAGGAGCATCTTTATAGTTATATTAAACCTATTTATTAGTGTAATATGTATTGTATTAAGTTTTTTTGTGGGATATAGGACAGAAAAAAGCAATGTCTTTTATGTGAGTTTTCTGATATCAGTATATGTAATATTGTCAATATTAGGAAAGTTAAATGGTGAAACATGGTATCCGATATCAGCGATGAATTCGTTGTTTGGCGTATTTATTATTCTGGGAATAAGAACAAAAAATAAAAAGAATCAAATTTGAGTCAAGATGACGCATATCTTGACTCAATCCTCTCCAAGATCAATCTATAACACACAAAAGAGCGATGCGCAAGCATCGCTCTTTTTGAATGTTCATAAAAGCTAAGAGGAGACGGTTAAGATTTTACTTTATTATAACTACCTCTACGACTGCATCCTTGTAAAGCTTGAGGAATATTCTGTTGCCCTCGTCCTCGTCAAATACTGCAATGTCGCTCTTTGAAGCCTTTGTTATATTTGTCTTTGAGCCTGTTGTTGTGTCAACCTCGTAAATCTTAACTTCGTCTGAAATTTTGTAGTTCACGTTTGCAATATCGCCGGCTACTACATTGATTGAGTCTGTAAACTTCTTTGTAACTCTGCCATATACAATATCTAAGTTATCCGATAACTCCTTTGCGAACTCTGTGTCCTTTGTGTCGATGTCCATAAGCACTCTTACGCTTACAATCTCGCCGTCGGCGTTTGTCTTGTACTGGATAAGGTCACCTGCCTTTAACGCCTTGTCACCCTTGACAAGTACGCCCTCGGCGTTTGTGAACAATGACTTCTCCTCGCCGCTGATAAGAGCTGTAAGTCTCTGCACCTGCTCGTCGTTTGAATTTACTGCTGTTGCAATTGACTTAACTACTGCGAGTGCTGCTGTGTCATTGGCTGATACTGATGAGCCTGTAATAACGATTGCACCTGCACTGTAGCTCTCTGTTACGTCATATACAATACCGCTGTACTTCTGCTCATCCTCAAAGATTGACATGTCAGCGATTGCACAGTCTGAATCTGCATCTGTAAGGTCGAAGATTACAGTATCCTCGTCGATTCTTACGTTGCCTAACTTTGAAGTCTTTTCTGAGTAAATTGCGTTATCTAAAACATAGTTCTTTGTGAAGTTGTCTGTATCAATTGCACCGTTTGCAGTGTTGTCGTTTGCCGCTGTGATTGATGTGAGCTTGCCGTCATTGTTTGTTGTGAATGTTACAAGCTGTGAAACGGTCTTGTCATCTGCTCTGAATGCATTTACAGCCTCTGTTGACTTAACACCGCTCTTGCCGTTTAATTTAATCTTGTCATTAGCTTCAATTGTCTCTGTCTTACCATCCTTTGTGAATACCTTGAAGAATGATGTTGAACCGTCGCTGTTAACATATGCACTTAAAAGATATGCATAGCCTGAGCTGATTTTTGAAGCGTTGTCAACTGCTGTAATTCTGCCATCGCAGTCGAGGTAGAATACGCCCTCATGACCTACCTTGAAAGTGTCATTGTAGCTTAATGAAACCTTGTAGTGCTTATCGCCGATATACACTCCCTCGTCATCAATACTTGAAATCTTGCCTTCAACGCTGTTTCTTGTTACAATGATGTCGTATAAATCGCCGTCAAGGCTCTTTGCTACTGAAAGAACGTCCCATTCCTTGAGGTCAGACGGCTCAAGCTTGTTTGAACCTGACCATAAATAGTAGTCAACATTCTCGTCGAGCTTTAATGATGTGCCTGTAAGCTTGTCGATGATTTTACCTGATGAGCTTACTGAATCAACTACGATGTTTGTAAACTGTGTTACAAATACAATATCATACTTACCGTCTTTGTTGGTGTCAAGGACATTGATTTTTCCCTGAACTGCCGACAAATCAAGGCGTGTCTTGTCAAACTCTGTATATTTACCGTTGTAAATAAGCTTTGCATCTGATGCAATTTCTGCTGTGGCTGTTTTCTTGTGGTTTGCGTCTGTAAAATACTCAACAGCAACATTACCGTTCTTTGTTGTAAGCTTCGAAAAGCTTTCGTCAGTTATTGAAGCAGTTGAGTTCTTGCCTGACATCGGACGGGCAAGTATAAGAGTTTCGCCGCCTTTGTCTTCAGACTTTACATAGTAAGTTACATTGTAACCTAATAAGTTGTTGAAGTTGTCCTCTGTGTTATAGGTTACATCGTCAATTCTTACCTGATTCTTTCCGAGGGAAGCACTGCCGTCAATTGATGTGCTTTCAACAGCTGTAATCTGTCCCTCTTTTTTCTCTACCTTTAAGTTGTCCTTGAGGAGAGTTTTATCAGTTACCTCGTATGAACCCTTGTCGCCAAAGCTTGTTTGCTCCATCAGGTTGACATCAAGAGCATTTGCTGTAAGGTATGCAACGTTTCCTCTTGTGATTTTCTCGTTAACACCACAGATAACGTTCTTTGATAAGCCGTTTGCAGTACCTACGCTCATATAGCCTGACGGATAACCGCCCTTGTTCTCTGCTGAGATTTCATAGCCTGTGGCTCTTGTCATGATAGCCATAGCCTCGGCGTATGAGATCGGATCATTTGGTCTGAATTTGCCGTCGCCGTCACCCTCGATGAGCTTCATTGATGTTGCTACATTAATATAGCCTGATGCCCAGTGATCGTTCGCAACGTCTGTGAAACTGCTCTGACCTTTGGCTGACTCAGCAGCACCGTCAAGTCCCATTGCGTGAACAGCCATCTTTGTGACCTCACTTCTGATGATTGTATCATCAAGTCTGAAAGCACCATTCTCGTCACCGTTCATAATGTTTAATGCTGAAAGAAGTGCAACCGGTTCCTCGAAGCGTGTGCCTGTGACATCTGCCGGAAGAGCCGCAAATACCGGTACAGAAGCCAATGCCGCACTTGCGGCAATAAGTGAACATAATACTCTTTTTGAATTGTAATTCATACTGTTCCTCCTGTTTATCTCTATACATTTGTTTTGGAGGGGTTTACATAACTCTGTGTCCCTCGCAAGTCATATATTACACGAAAATTATTCATAAATCAAGAGGTATGTTATGGAAGAAAAAAACGAGGCATGCATGGCTGTAATTTAATAAAAAATATGGTAATAGAGGAAAAATATTCTGAATATGCTGAAATAAAGGGGGAGATATAGTGAAAGGTATATTTATATCGGCGTTTTCGTATGTAGCGGCACTGATGGGAGCCGGCTTTGCGTCCGGTCAGGAAATTGTTACTTTTTTTGTGGTTTTTGAAAAATTCGGCATTGTGGGGATAGCGTTGTCGGCGTTGCTGATAGGCATATTCGGGGGACTTGTTTCGGAATATGCAATGCTCACAAGCACAGGATATAATCAAATAATATCTGAACTAATGAGTCAACGGTGTGCGGGTGCGATAAAGCTGCTGACATTTGTTTATTCTATAGCAGTAATAGCTGTAATGCTTGCGTGTTTTGGTGAGCTTACGGCTATGCTTTATAGTATTCCTAAGCTTGCCGGTGCGGGAGCTTTGGCGCTGCTATGCACTTTTTTACTTATCAAGGGTAGTGATGCCGCATTGAAATGCAACGGAATTATAGGTGCGTTGTTGTTTTTGGTAACAGCTTCTGTATGTCTGTATTTGCTGGGCTACCGTGAGCATCAGACCTTCAGCAATGCAGATAAGCTGATCGGTGCGACTGCGTCGGGAGGAATATATGCAGGATATAATCTGATAAGTGTAGGTGCTATGCTTGCTAACGGACGCGTGTTTTTAAAGAAGAAAGGCGACGGGATTTTGTGTGGTGCAGTTTCGGGAATGATGATTTTTACATTGCTTGCACTGATGTGGGGGATAATGAGTATTTATTACGGTAAAATAAATCTTGGTGAGCTTCCCATGCTTACGCTGACAATGCGTGAGAGTAGTGTACTTGCCCGGATATATGCCCTTATTATTACAGCGGCAGTGCTTACAACTGCATTGTCGGGCGGCATGAGTGCGGTGGAATATATAGAAGAAAGAACAGGGAATAAAAGGGCAGTGATATTTGTAATGGGAACAGGTCTGGCACTGAGCGGAGCGGGCTTTTCGGGCTTGATTGATACCTTGTATCGGTATTGCGGATATTTAGGAGTTGTTGCAGCATTTTTTGTCATGCTTAAAACAGGAAATAAACTGAAAAACAGGGAAAAAAAGTGTAAATGAAAGATATTCTAAAAATATTTAATAAAAATAAAGCTTTTTTGGATTATTTGCCTATTGAAGTTTTATTTCACATATGTTAAAATAGAAAAGTCGTCAGGATTGAACGATATAACAAGTCTGCATCGGGATGTAGCGCAGCTTGGTAGCGCATCTGGTTTGGGACCAGAGGGCCGCAGGTTCGAATCCTGTCATCCCGACTCAATATATGGGAGTTTAGCTCAGCTGGGAGAGCATCTGCCTTACAAGCAGAGGGTCACAGGTTCGAGCCCTGTAACTCCCATATTCAAGACGTATGTGCATGGCACGCTGAGCGGATTGTGTACATACGCAACACATGGGAGAGTTCCCGAGTGGCCAAAGGGGACAGACTGTAAATCTGCTGCTTATAGCTTCGGTGGTTCGAATCCACCCTCTCCCATAAAAACTTTTTTAAAAAAGTTTTAAAAAACTATTGACAAGAGTCGGATTTTCTGTTATAATAGTTTTTGTTGTTGACAAGGTGTTGGCAAGATATGCTGGTATAGCTCAATTGGCAGAGCAGCTGATTTGTAATCAGCAGGTTGTAGGTTCAAGTCCTATTACCAGCTCTTGAAATTTCTTTGAAATTTCAGAGAGCAATAAAGGTTGTTCTTAAAAAAATTAAAAATGGGAGAGTTCCCGAGTGGCCAAAGGGGACAGACTGTAAATCTGCTGCTTATAGCTTCGGTGGTTCGAATCCACCCTCTCCCATGTAAATGCTGGTATAGCTCAATTGGCAGAGCAGCTGATTTGTAATCAGCAGGTTGTAGGTTCAAGTCCTATTACCAGCTCCATTAAAAAGACAGATTTCGTAAGGAATCTGTCTTTTTTTGTGTGTTTTATGTTGCTTTATGTATTAGAGTGTGATAACAAGGCTGAGATGATGTGGTAGGAGTCGGAAATACTGTCGATAATGATGTGTTCTATGATGTAAATCTTGAATTTACAGACATGCAAAAAGACGGTGCCGAGCAAAAAGGATTAGGGAATAATCCCATACCTCATATAAAAAATGCGTCAGCACCGTCTTTTGATACTACTATACCACAAGCTGCCCCGAATGTCAAGCACTTATACACTAACAAGGCTAATGCTACGCAGCCGTCACTGGGATATGAGCGAGGACTTAACGATGCACGCAGGAGTGCGGCAGAGGCTTCACTTGCAGAGTATCAGCAGAAGCTGTCAGAGCTTGAGCAGATGAGTGCAGCGGAGCTGTACCGCAATACCGCAGGCGAGATTGAGGCGAGAGATGCCGCAAGCCGTATTGATATGACAGCAGAGGAACGTAGAAATAACTTCCCGGAAGCATTTAAGCAGAGGGACGGCGTTGTGTTTGCGGATGGTGGTGTGAGTTATGATATTGATAACGGCTTTGAAACAAGATATGATAAGTGGGTTAAAGATGGCAGACCGGATAGGGAAACTATTACAGTAGGAACCACATCAGATGCACTTAAAAGTATAGATGTAAAAGACCAAAAAATTACTTGGGATACAAGTAAGATAAATGAGGCATTAAGAAAACATAATGAATTAGATGATAATATCCTCAAGCAGATACCGCAGGTATTGGAAAATCCTATAATTGTTATGCAATCGTTGCAAAGTGACAGTAGATTGACAATGTTTGGTGAAGTATATGACAATAACGGAATACCTGTGATGGCAGTGTTGGAGTTATTACCTACAAATCGCAATGCGACTATTGTACTTGATGAAATAAAACTAACAAGTACATATGGAAAAGATAACACACAATCCTTCATCAACCGTAGTGATATTCTATATCTTGACCCAAATAAAAAAGGACCGATAGTTGGTTGACTGCGAATAGGCTCCAATTGCCGTTGGCAGTCACCAAGTATGGTCCCATTAAGAGTATATCATATCCTGACACTATTGTCAAGAACGGAAATACAATTACAATCAAAAAAAGCCGCAAGGATGTAGCTGACGACACCGCCACTGAGGACGGTGAGAACGTATCGCAGTTGTTCACCAACACCATGCACAAGGGGCATTATATGGTGCTTAACAAAACAAAAAAAGCAAGTCTTTCGACTTGCTTTTATACGTCCGAAAGGATTCGAACCTTCGACCTACTGGTTCGTAGCCAGTTACTCTATCCAGCTGAGCTACGGACGCATATTCGTTGCCTCATCAGCAACGAAAATTATTATAGCATAACAATTGTATTTTGTCAAGTGTTTTTTTGAAAATAATTTTTAAAAATTATGTATTACATATGTGCTGACTTTCTTGCAGCTATGTCTTTTCTGAAAAGAAGCTTGAATACTGTTCTTACAAACGGCTGAATAAAGAACAGCTGAGTAAAGAATGCGAACGGGAAGTTATGGCACATAAGCTTTAACCATTTTGCAAGCAGTGATACTACATTAAATCCCTCGTAGTACGGATAATAGAGAAAAGCTGCAATAAAGCTCATTGCCGGACACATAAGACCTACTGTTGCACAGATGATTGCTGTCTCAAAAAGTACAGGGTGAGTTTCTGCCGGATTAAATACCTTGCATGCAAGCTTGAAAGAACAGGGACTGCCCATAAGTACCTCAAGTGAATATGCAAGAACGAACTCGATAAGAACAACTGCCCATATCGGGATGTTTTGTCCGCATACCATAACACCGCCCATTTTTTCAATGGCACTGAGAACACCGTTGGTTTGTGTAAGCTCCATAAGGTGAGCCCCCTCTACAACATAAAGGCTGTAGAACACATAAGCATGAACAGTTATAATAACTGTGATGAGTGCGAATATCATTCGCTGAAACTGATTTCTTGGCATAAAAATCTCCTTTGTTTAAGTGCAAAAAAATACACATGAATATAATTTAAGAGTGCAAGTCCGTGATCAGATTTACATACTTAAAAGTATAACATGTGTCTATTTGCAAGTTATTTTGTTTTTACTGTCAGATTATAGCATAGGGATGTATTTTTTGTCAAAGGGGATTTTCGATAAAAAAATGTTAAAAAATATATCGGTATTGGTACAAAAGAACGAGGGGACATCTGCGTGTCCCCTCAAAGCTATTTCCTGTATTCGGGAGCGAATGAAAGGATTTGGTTATAGCTTTCCCATTCTGATTTGGTCTGCGGTGCACGGGTTACAAGGCCTGTAAGCTCAGTGGCTGATACTGCATCCATTTCGTTAAGCAGCTCAAAACGTTCGGGAGTCATTATATCCTTTTGCGGACGTTTTTCTTTTTCATTCATAGCATTTGCTTCCTTTCATATATTGTGATTTTATTATCTGCAATTATGCGTATATTATAATTGACAAAAAAATGCAGAATGTGTTATAATATATATTAGGAAAATATTGTTACTTATAAGGAGAAAATAAAGTGAAAAAGCTTTTATCATATTTAAAACCGTACAAGCTTGAGTGTGTGCTGGGACCGCTTTTCAAGCTTCTTGAGGCGTCATTTGAGCTGCTTGTGCCGTTGGTGATGGCGGCAATAATTGACGTGGGTATAAACGGCGGCGGAGGAAAAATATATATTGCAAAAATGTGCGGTGTGCTTGTTGCACTGGGACTTATCGGAATGCTTTGCTCATTTACAGCTCAGTTTTTTGCGGCAAAGGCTGCAACGGGCTTTGCGGCTGATGTAAGACACGCACTTTTCAAGCATTTGCAGAGACTGTCTTTTACGGAGATTGATAAAATCGGTACATCGACAATGATAACAAGAATGACATCGGATATAAATCAGCTTCAGAACGGTGTAAATCTGACATTAAGATTACTGTTGCGTTCGCCATTTGTGGTGATCGGTTCGATGGTAATGGCTTTTATTGTAGATGTAAAAGCGGCACTCGTTTTTGCGGTGGTAATACCGATACTTGCCGTAATAGTATTTGGAATTATGTATATTACAATGCCGATATACAAAAAGGCACAAAGGGCACTTGAAGCGGTTGTGAAAAGTACACGCGAGAATTTGAGTGGTGTCCGTGTGATTCGTGCGTTCTGTAAGGAATACAGCGAAACGGAGGAGTTTAACGCAAAGAATGAGGCTCTTACGGATATACAGAAATATGTAGGAAAAATATCGGC
Organism: Clostridia bacterium; assembly: GCA_045542415.1. GTDB lineage: Bacteria > Bacillota > Clostridia > UBA1381 > UBA1381 > UMGS1958. The sequence continues at coordinate 172,916 of JAZQKZ010000002.1, read as the reverse complement.
ACTGATGAATCCGGTAACCTATGTGATTATGAATGTGGCGGTAATCGTGCTGATTTATGTGGGTGCAGTAAGAGTTGACAACGGAATAATTTTACAGGGTGCGGTTGTTGCACTTTATAACTATACTGCACAGATTCTCGTAGAGCTGGTTAAGCTTGCCAATATGATAATTACGCTTACAAAGGCGATTGCCAGCGGAAACAGAGTAGCAGATGTGTTTAATACTGAATCGAGCCTTGTAAACGGAACTGAAAAAACAGCAGGCACCGGTACGGTAGAATTCAGGGATGCTTCGCTTATGTACAGCGGCAGTAAGGAGTGTGCTTTGGAAAATATCACATTCAAAGCAAATGCCGGTGATGTTATAGGAATAATCGGAGGTACAGGCTCGGGAAAGACCTCACTTGTTCATATGATTCCGAGATTTTATGAAGCGGCTTCGGGTGAGGTTCTTGTTGACGGAATTAATGTAAATAATTACGATATAGAAGTGCTTCGCGAAAAGATAGCAATAGTTATGCAAAAAGCAGTACTTTTCAAGGGTAGTGTCCGTGAAAATATCCGTTGGGGTAAAAGTGATGCAACTGATGATGAAATCAATAAGGCTCTTGAAATTGCACAGGCTAAAGAAATCGTTGACGGCAAGGAGGACGGTCTTGATTTCATGATAGAGCAGGGCGGAAAAAATCTGTCTGGAGGTCAGAGACAGAGAATGACAATTGCAAGAGCTTTGGTTAAGAAGCCTGAAATACTTATTCTTGATGACAGTGCATCGGCACTTGACTTTGCAACGGATGCAGCTTTGAGGAGTGCAATCCGCAATATGGAAAATGCACCGACTACATTTATAGTATCACAGCGTGCAGCGTCGGTAATGTATGCGGATAAGATAATAGTGCTTGATGACGGTGTGATTGAGGGAACAGGCACGCATGATGAACTCATTTTATCGTGTCCGGCGTATGCTGAGATTTATTACTCGCAGTTTCCGAAGGAGGTGCGTGCGTAATGAAAGGTAATGTAAAAACAATAAAAAAAGTATGGCGATATATTAAAAAGTATCAGATTTTGCTTATATTGTCAATTATACTTGCAGCAATTACCGTCGGGCTTACACTGTATGTACCGATTCTTGCAGGACGGGCAATCGACTGCATAGTTGGTGCAGGGAATGTAGCCTATAATTCGATATTTGAGATACTTACAACCATTGCGGTTGTGATTGTAATAACAGCGGTTGTACAGTGGATAATGAATGCGGTCAATAACCGTATAACCTATAATGTAATACGGGATATAAGAAAGGAAGCGTTTGAGAAAATTCAGAAGCTGCCGTTAAAGTATATTGATTCACATTCCTACGGTGAAACGGTGAGCAGAATCATAGCAGACGTAGATCAGTTTGCTGACGGTCTGTTAATGGGCTTTACTCAGTTTTTTACAGGAGTTGCGACTATTTTAGGAACTCTCGTCTTTATGGTGCTTCTGCATTGGCAGATTACAATAGTGGTGCTTGTTATAACTCCGTTGTCATTGGTTGTGGCGGATTTTATAGCAAGGAAAACTCATTCGATGTTTAAGCTGCAATCTGAAACCAGAGGCGAGCAGACGGCGTTTATCGAGGAGATTATCGGTAATCAGAAAGTAGTTCAGGCATATGCTCATGAGGATGAATCGCTTGAAAAGTTTGATGATATAAATGAACGACTCAGGAATGCGGCATTGCGAGCAACTTATTTCTCGTCACTGACTAATCCGGGAACAAGATTTGTAAACAATGTAATGTATGCCGTAGTGGGACTGGCAGGAGCATTCGTGGTGCTTGGCGGCGGCGGACTTACCGTAGGCGGTCTTACCAGCTTTTTAAGCTATGCAAACCAATATACAAAGCCCTTTAACGAGATTTCGGGAGTAATAACCGAGCTTCAGAATGCGTTGACCTGTGCGGCAAGGGTAATAGAGCTTATTGAAGAGACTCCGCAGATACCTGATGCCGATAATGCAAAGGAGCTTGGGGTTGTAGAGGGAGAAGTGGAAATCAGTAATGTAAGCTTCTCATATACTCCGGATAAGCCGCTTATAAGAGATTTTAATTTAAGTGTAAAGCCGGGCGAAAGAATAGCGATTGTAGGACCTACCGGGTGCGGTAAGACTACAATGATAAATCTGCTTATGCGTTTTTACGATATTAATAGCGGTAAAATCAGCATTGATAAAAACAATATAATGGATATAACCCGTAACAGTCTGAGGAAGAGCTACGGTATGGTATTGCAGGATACCTGGTTAAAGGCAGGGACAATCAGAGAAAATATTGCAATGGGCAAGCCTGATGCAACAGATGAGGAAATTAAGCAGGCGGCAATTGCAGCTCATGCACACAGCTTTATAAGACGCTTGCCTGACGGTTATGATACCGTAATAGGTGAGGATGGCGGAAGATTGTCACAGGGACAAAAGCAGCTTTTGTGTATAGCAAGAGTAATGCTGTGCCTGCCGCCTATGCTTATTCTTGATGAAGCGACCTCAAGCATAGATACAAGAACGGAAATGCAGATACAAAAAGCATTTGCCGAAATGATGCGTGGAAGAACAAGCTTTATTGTAGCACACCGCTTATCGACAATAAGGGAAGCGGACGTTATTCTTGTAATGCGTGACGGTCAGATTATCGAGCAGGGAAATCACGAGGCTTTAATGGCAAGGAAAGGGTTTTATGCTGATTTATACAACAGCCAGTGGAAGCAGTAAGGAGTGAAAGAATGGCGTTATATACTATTTCAGATCTCCATCTTCCGTTGGGGATAGACAAGCCTATGAATATTTTCGGCTCTGCATGGGATAACTACGTTGAACGTCTTGCGGATAACTGGCAGAGTGTTGTAAAGGAAAATGATACTGTGGTACTTCCCGGGGATTTTTCGTGGGCTACCTATCTTGAGCAAAGTGTTGCGGATTTTGAGTTTTTAAACAGGCTAAACGGCAGAAAAATACTTTCAAAGGGAAATCACGATTATTGGTGGACCACTATGAATAAGCTGAAAAAGTTTGTAGCGGAGCATGGCTTTAAAAATATAGAGTTTCTGCAAAATAATTCGTTTATGTATAACGGCAGTGCAATTTGCGGGAGCAGAGGCTGGATACATCCGGCATGGGACGGTTTTGGTGAAGAGGACAGGAAAATATATGACCGGGAGGTTATAAGGGCGGAGCTGTCGTTGCAGCTTGTAAAGGAATGTGAGGATATAATTTTCTTTTCGCATTATCCGCTTCGCTCGGATAAGGTTGAAAGCAATCCTATGACGGAGCTTATGCAAAAATATAATGTCAGAGATGTTGTATATGGACATCTTCACGGTCTTGCACATAAGTATGCATTGAACGGAGAAAATGAGGGTATATGCTATCACCTGGTGAGTGCGGATTATTTGAAATTTATGCCTGAGCTGTTAAGGGAGTAAGAATATGAAAAAAGGATTGAATGCATCGCAGCTGAAGTGTATTGCTGTCATAGCAATGGTGATTGACCATATGGCTCCGCTGTTTGTTTACAACGGTATGCCGGGATGGCTGATGACTGTGGTCGGAGTCATGAATGTAATAGGCAGGCTTACAATGCCGATTATGTGCTTTTTTATAGCGGAGGGTTTTTATCATACGAGGGATGTAAAGGGGTATCTTCTGCGTATGGCGGCGTTTGCCGTGATTTCGCAACTTCCGTATTATCTCAATCATATGGATACAATGCCGGAAAGTCTGTGGGACTTCATCAAGGGAAATCTTACCGGACTGAATGTTATATATACCCTGTTTATGGGACTGTTGGCATTGTGTGCCGCAAAGAGCAAAAGACTTAATATTGTGTTTAAGGTGATAGTGTGTGCAGGCTGCGTTTTTCTTACTAAGTACAGTGACTGGCGTTATTTCGGTGTGCTGTGGATTTTGGCATTCGGGCTTTTCAGAGGCAGCTTTGATAAACAGTCAATTAGCTTTGTATTTCTTGCACTTATAAGAGTTGCAAGAATGTCGGGCAGCTTGCGTACCTTGCTGATACAGTCATCGGTTGTGCTTGCAATCCCACTGCTTGCCTTATATAATGGAGAAAAGGGCACTCAGTCAAGATATGGCTTTTACATATTCTATCCGGCACATCTGTTGGTGATTTGGGTTATAAGTATTTTAATTTGAGGAGGCTTGAAAATGAAGCTGATGTTTGCGTCTGATATACATGGAAGTGCCGTGTATGCGAAAAGGCTGATTGAAAAATTTGAGCAGGAAAAGCCGGACAAGCTTGTACTGTTGGGAGATTTGCTCTATCACGGACCGAGGAACGATTTGCCTGAGGGCTATGCTCCAAAAGAAGTGATAGAGATTTTAAACGGCGTAAAGGAGCATTTGCTGTGTGTAAGAGGAAACTGTGATACTGAGGTGGATCAGATGGTATTGGATTTTCCGATTCTTGCCGATTATGCTGTTATATATCTTGATAATAAAATGCTCTATATCACGCACGGACATAATATAAATCCCGATAATCCGCCAAAGCTGAGCAAGGGGGATTATCTGATGAACGGGCATACACATGTTCCGGCGAATGAGGACAGGGGTGCTTTTGTGTATCTGAATCCGGGTTCGGTGTCGATTCCGAAAGAGGGAAGCGACCATAGCTATATGATTTATGAAAACGGGAAATTTGAATTGAGGGTATTATGAAAAATAAACTGATTGAAACATTAATTGAAAAGAAGCTTCACATATCTACGGCAGAAAGCTGTACCGGCGGACTGCTCAGTGCTATGCTCACGGATGTTCCGGGAGCATCGGCGGTGATAGATGAATGTATTGTAACATATTCAAACGAGGCTAAAATGCGTGAGCTGTATGTAAAGGAAGCAACACTTGAAGAGTTCGGTGCAGTAAGCGTAGAAACTGCATATGAAATGTGTACCGGTATATGCCGTCACACAGGTGCGGATGTAGGAATCGGTATAACGGGAATAGCGGGTCCGGGCGGCGGAACGCCGGAAAAGCCTGTCGGAACGGTATGTATTGGTGTTTGTGTGAAGGGCAATGTAGAGGTTAACTGCTGTCATTTTAATGGTGACCGGGCTTCCGTTCGTATGCAAAGCTGTGAATGGGCAATAAAAAAAGCTCTTGAAATGGTTGAATAATCAATTTAGTGTCTTAAAAAAGGTACAGATAGCAAAGTATGCGAAAAAAATTAAAAAAAATTAAAAAAAGTACTTGATTTTTTGCGAGCAGTAGTGTATAATAAACTTAAATTAAAGAACGAATGTTCGATATGTAATCATATGTTCGAAAAATGAAAGGTGGAAAAGGGAATGGCAAAGAAGGAAACATCAAAGCCGGCAGTAGAGAGAAAGACTGATGAAGAAAAGAAAAAAGCACTGAACGCAGTGTTTGAGGTTATAGAAAAGGAATACGGAACCGGCTCAATCATGAAGCTTGGAGATACACATGTTGCATCTGTTGATGCGATTCCTACGGGTTCGCTCAATCTTGATACGGCTTTGGGAGTAGGTGGTATGCCCAGAGGCAGAGTGATTGAAATCTACGGTCCGGAGTCGTCGGGTAAAACAACAGTTGCATTGCACATTGTTGCACAGGCTCAGAAGATGGGCGGTGAGGCTGCATTTATTGATGCAGAGCATGCACTTGACCCGGTGTATGCAAAGAAGCTTGGTGTAGATACTGAAAACTTAATCGTAGCACAGCCGGATACAGGTGAGCAGGCCTTGGATATCTGTGAAGCACTTGTACGAAGCGGTGCCCTTGATGTAATTGTTATCGACTCGGTAGCAGCGCTTGTTCCAAAGGCTGAAATTGAGGGCGAGATGGGAGATGCACATGTAGGTCTTCTTGCACGACTCATGTCTCAGGCTTTGAGAAAGCTTACAGGTGTAATTTCAAAGTCGGGTACAGTTGTAATCTTTATCAATCAGCTTCGTGAAAAGGTTGGCGTCATGTACGGAAATCCGGAAACTACACCGGGTGGTAAAGCATTAAAGTTTTTCGCATCGGTTCGTCTTGATGTAAGACGTCAGGAGGCTATCAAGAATGGATCCGAGGTTATTGGTAATAAGACAAGAGTAAAGGTTGTAAAGAACAAGGTTGCTCCGCCGTTCAGAGAGGCTGAGTTTGATATTCTCTACGGTCAGGGTATTTCAAGAGAAAGTGATATAATCGAGGTTGCGGTTAATCTTGATATCATCAAGAAGTCAGGAGCATGGTTCTCCTATAACGGTGAAAAGATAGGACAGGGAAGAGATAATGTCCGTAAATATATGGTAGAAAATCCCGAATTTACCGATATGGTAGAGGCTCAGGTCAGAAGTGCGCTCAATATGGGCGGAGCTAAGTCGGTTGTTGAGCTTGACGAAGAATTTAACGAGGGATTATCTGAATAATTTTATTTGTATGCGGTATTAGAACATGTATATAAATTCCCGAAAATGCAATAGACGAATTTAACGAATTTGAAGTATAAAACAGTTTTAAATTTGGAAAACTAACTAAAAAATATTTTTTTAGGGAAAACCTATTGACGAAAGTGCGTTTTTGAAGTACTATAATATATGTAAACAGTATCCCCTCAGATACATAAGGGGTAGCTTAAATACGGATAGTTATACTAAACAATATGAATTTTCAAGAATGCACAAGGGGGCACTTATTATGGTTTCAAATGAAGTCACAGTTCAGAATTCAGTAGGTTTACATGCAAGACCGGCTACTTTCTTTATTCAGAGAGCAAATGAGTTTAAGTCATCAATCTGGGTAGAAAAGGACGAGAGAAGAGTAAATGCAAAGAGTCTTTTAGGTGTGTTATCATTAGGTATTGTAAAGGGTACAAAGATTAACATCGTAGCAGACGGCAGCGACCAGGAGGAAGCAGTAAGCACTCTTGTTGCACTTATTGAGTCAAACTTCTCAGAATAATTTTGATAAGTAAAAGAAATGATAACTCTACAGGGTATGGCAGTATGCTGTGCTGATGTAGAGTTATTTTTACATAAAGACATTTGCTTGTATTGCGCAGGTGCTGTGGTGAGATAACAGGGAGGTTGTAATGGAATTTGATTTTGAAACAGAACTTAAAAATCTGCCGGCGTCTCCCGGAGTGTATCTTATGCATAACAGCAATAACGAGGTTATATATGTAGGCAAGGCAAAGGTATTAAAAAATCGTGTACGTCAGTATTTTCAGAAAAGTGCAAATCATACGCCAAAGGTGTTGGCAATGGTTGCACATATAGCATATTTTGAGTATATAGTAACGGACACTGAAAATGAAGCACTTGCACTTGAATGTAATCTTATAAAGAAATATAAACCCAAATATAACATTCTTTTAAAGGACGACAAGCATTATCCGTATATCAAGATAACCATAAATGAACCGTATCCCAGAATGATGACGGTGCGGAAGCTGAAAAAGGACGGTGCGAAATATTACGGTCCGTATGTGGGTCCGGGTACAATAAAGCATACGACAGACATTATACACAGTCTGTTTAAGCCGCCGCAGTGTAACAGGCGTTTTCCTGATGATATAGGAAAGGGACGACCGTGTCTCAATCATCATATAAATAATTGCTTTGCACCGTGTACGGGTAAGGTAAGCAAGGAAGAATACAGACAGGTATATTTTGATATATGCCGTTTTCTTGACGGTAAAACAGACGGTCTTATAAAGGAGCTGACGGCTCAGATGAAAGAAGCGTCTGTAAATATGCAGTTTGAAAAGGCGGCTCAGCTGAGGGATAAAATAAGAGCGATACAGGAAATTGAAGCAAAGCAAAAGGTTATAAATGCGGATAAGCAGTCGGATTATGACGTGATAGCTATCGCAAAGGGTGAGCTGATTGCGTTTTGCGAGGTGTTTTTTGTTCGAGGCGGAAAAATTATCGGCAGAGAGAGCTATAAGATAGGAAATACGGAAAATAGCGTTGAAGCGGAAATACTTACGGATTTTGTTAAGCAGTTTTATGAGGATGCGGAATACATACCGCCGCAAATCCTTACGCAGTATGAGATTACGGATAAGGAACCGATTGAAAACTGGCTCAGATCAATCAGAAATAAAAAGGTGATTATTTCTACTCCCATACGAGGTGAAAAGCATCATCTGATGGATATGGTTCATAAAAATGCACAGACGGCACTTGATAACCATAAGATTAAGGTTCTTAAGGAAAAGGAAAAGAATACAGTTCTTGAGATGCTGAAGGAAGCGGCAGGGCTGTCTGAAATTCCGAGACGTATAGAGGCGTATGACATCTCAAATATTCAGGGCTCGGACAATGTCGGAGCGATGGTTGTTTTTGAGAACGGCAAAAGTGCAAAGCGTAAGTATCGTCGTTTTAAAATTAAGTCTTTTGACGGTGCCGATGATTATGCGGCTATGCGTGAGGTGATCTACAGACGCATACGTCACGGTCAGGAGGAGGAATATCTGATTGAGCAGGGGAAGCTCAACCGTCACGATGCAGCGTTTTTGCCTATGCCGGATCTGATTCTTCTTGACGGAGGTAAGGGACATCTTAACACCATATGTGAGCTTTTTGAAATGATAGATGTGCATATTCCGTGTTTTGGAATGGTAAAGGACAACAGACACAGAACACGCGGACTGGTTGGTGCGGCAGGAGAAGTAGAGCTTAATCCTACCGGAGCAGTGTTCAAGCTACTGACCCATATTCAGGATGAGGTTCATAATACGGCGATAGAATATCACAGAAAGCTGCACGGTCAAATTAGGTCGGAATTGGAAGAAATTCCGGGAATTGGAGAAAAAAGACGCAAAGAACTATTGACTAAATTCGGTTCTGTTGATAAAATAAAAGAAGCAGAGGTCTGTGAGCTGGCAGAGGTGGAAGGAATGAACCAAAAGGCAGCGGAGGCGGTCTATGAATGGTTCAGAAAAAGAAACGAATAAAATATAAGTATCGGGAGGGTTAATTGTGTTCAGGCTTGAAGAAAAGAATGGAATTAAATACTACATCCCGACAACACTTGCAGATACGGGTTTTGTCAAAGTTGGCTTCTCTACCCGTACGGGAGGTGTAAGCAGCGGTTGCTATGCATCGATGAATCTGAGATGGAATTGTGACGATTCTCCTGAAAACGTTTTTGAAAACTATAGACGTATTACCGGTGTGTTGGGAATTGATTACCGTGATACGGTGCTGTCCAAGCAGGTTCACGAGGATATTGTGATGCGTGTGGGCGAAAAGGACAAGGGTAACGGAATAATAAGAGAAAACGCATATGAAAGTGCGGATGCACTTATTACGGATGAAAAGGGTGTGGCACTTGCTACGAGCTTTGCAGACTGTACGCCCGTGTTTTTTCTTGACCCGGTAAATAAAGTCATTTCACTTGCTCATTCCGGATGGCGAGGTACTGTGAAGCGTATATCGGTTCGGGTTGTTGAGAAAATGAAAGCGGAATACGGAAGTAAGCCTGAGAATATCATTGCAGCAATAGGACCGTCAATTCAGTCGGATCATTTTGAAGTGGGCGATGAAGTAGCGGAGATTTTTATAAATGAGTTCGGCAGCGATACGGTAAGCATGTATGACGGAAAATATCATGTGAGTATGCAGTTGGCCATAAAGAAACAGCTTAATGAAGCAGGTGTTGTAAATATAGATGACTGCGGAATATGCACCTACTGCAACAGTGATTTGCTGTTTTCGCATAGGAAAACGAACGGAAAACGGGGAAATATGTGTGCATTTATGCAGTTGATTAAGTAATACGGTGGTTTGGATGAAGAGAATAATTACTAAGACGGCAAGTGTCTTGCTTGCTGTCGTAATGCTCACCTCGTGTACGTCTGAGGGCGGTATGGGTGAGAATATCAACAAGATACTTGAGCGTCTGGCGAATACTGAGGAAAGCGCGCAGGTAGAGGTGGTCGAAGAAAACGGTGTAGAGACCGTTGAGATATCAAATACAATCAGTGTAGGAGTTACCGGTGTTGATACATGGAATCCGTTACTGACAGCCTCACCTACGGTAAAAGAGGCTATGGAGTTTGTGTATGAGCCGTTGTATGAAATAAAGGCTGATCACAGTGCGGAGGCGGTGCTTGCTGCCGATTATTGGCTCAGTCCTGACGGAAAAACAATAGAAATAACACTCAAGGATGGGGTTAAATGGCAGGATGGCGACTCTCTGGACGCATATGACGTAGCTTATACGGTAAAACAGATTTTAAACGGTAACACAAGCTATACGTCGCTGTTGGCGGATGTGGCAGACTATCGTGCATTAAACGCAAGTGTAATAAGGTTTGTTTTAAGAAGAAGCGTGCCTGATTTTACGTCACTGCTGACATTTCCCATTGTGAAATATAAAAGCTCCATGACCTCATCTACAGTACCGATGGGAACGGGTCCGTATTCATTTTACGGAAAGGTAAGTACAGATAAGTATATGCTTATCGCAAATGACATATATCACGGCGGTAGGCCGTTGATTGATGCGGTATATGTAACGGTGGCACCTGATCTGGAGAAATATCATCTGATGTTTGAGGCAAGTGAATTTGACCTTATGACAGACAGTACGGTTGAAATAGAAAACGGTATGCCGGTCGGAAATTTAACGGTCTATGACTATGTTACGGATAAAATGTGCTATATAGGTTTTAATACCGGGACCTCTGTTTTGGGAGGGGCGGCAACAAGAAGAGGTATGGCATATCTTATTGATAAGGATGCAATAGCCTCAAAGCTACTGTATTCAAGAGGGGTGGCGGTTGATGTACCTATAAATCCCGGCTCATATCTGTACTATGATATATCAAAAAGCTTCGGAATTGAATATGAAAATGCTTATGATGAATTTGAGGCTGACGGCTGGCAGAGTAAGGAGCGTGGCTTCACAAGGGAAAAAGACGGTATAACGGAAAAGCTTAAAATAGAGCTGCTGGTAAACAGCGATAATGCGAAGCAGGTAGATATTGCAAAATATATAGAAGCTGATATGGAACGTTACGGTGTGGCGGTTGAGCTTGAGGAACAGCCATATGACATATATTTGTCGAGAATTAATTCGCACGATTATGAGGCATTTATAGGTGAAGTTACGTTAAATGCCAACGGTGACGTAACACCGCTTACGGGTAACGGAAACTGTTTTTCGTATTCGAGTGCTGCGGTAAATACAATTATAACCCAGTGCGGCATGACAAGGGACATTGAGCAAAGAAAAGCCTTGTTTATTCAGCTTGGTCAGGAGCTTGTAAATGATGCTCCCTTTGTTCCGTTGTATTATTCAAAAGGCTGCGTGATAGCAGGTACGAAAATCAAGAATGTGATTGAACCGTCGGTAAGTGCAGATTACAGATACAGCTATACATGGAGAGTAAAATGAAAGTAATAGTAATAGGTGCAGGTGCGGCAGGGTTGATTGCGGCAGGCAAGGCGGCTGAGTTGGCGGAAAAGGTTATACTTATTGAGCGTAATGACAGGATAGGGAAAAAGCTTCTTATAACCGGAAAGGGACGCTGTAATATAACCAATAGTGCAGAAATTGAGGACATGATTACAATGTATCCGACCAATCCTAAGTTTTTATACAGTGCACTTTACACATTCACAAATGATGATGTGATAAATCTTATTGAGTCGCACGGTACGAAAACAAAGGTTGAACGTGGCGGAAGAGTTTTTCCGGTCAGCGATAGGGCGGCGGATGTTGTTGAGGCTTTAAAAAAATATGCATTAAAGCCTAACGTTGAGCTTGTAACCTCAAGGGTTACGGGACTTATAATTGAAAATAACGCGATAAAAGGTGTGCATACCCGAAAGGGAGATATAAGTGCAGACAGAGTAATTATCTGCACGGGCGGAAAATCATATCCGACAACAGGCTCTACTGGTGACGGATACGAATTTGCACGTCAGGCGGGACATACAGTAACGGAAATAAGGCCGTCGCTTGTTCCGCTTGAAACGGAAGAGACCTTTGTGCGTGATATTATGGGGCTTGCGCTCAAAAATGTCCGTATAACGGCTCTTAATGAAAAGGGTAAAAAGCATTATGAAGATTTCGGTGAAATGCTGTTCACGCATTTTGGTATATCCGGACCTATAGTGCTGTCAATGTCCTCACATCTGAAAAGAGGGCAGAAGTATCGTGTAGAAATTGATCTTAAGCCGGCATTGGATGAGGGACAGTTGAAAACAAGAATTATGCGTGATTTTGAAAAGGCAGGGAAAAAGCATCTGATAAACAGTCTGGATGCACTTTTGCCAAAAGCACTGATACCGCTGATTATAGATACGGCGAATATCGATCCGCATAAAGCAGTGTGTGAAATCACCAAAGAGGAAAGAGCGGCACTGATTGATGTCTTAAAGCATTTCAGGCTGACAATAAAGGGCTTCAGACCTGTGGAGGAAGCTATTGTTACGTCGGGCGGTGTAAAAGTATCGGAAATTGACCCATCCACAATGGAATCAAAAATAGTAAAGGGCCTGTATTTTGCAGGTGAGGTTATAGATATTGACGGTTACACCGGAGGCTTTAATCTTCAGGCGGCATTTTCGACCGGATATCTTGCAGGAATGAATGCCTGTAACTAAAATAAGTAAAACAGTTGCGGAGCGGTTTCGCTCCGGGTAAAAAAATAAGGAGAAAAGCAATGGAGTTAGGTAGTAAGGAAATATGTGCAGCAGCAATTAAAATGGCATTGACAAACGACCGTGCAAGTGAAAATGAGCTAAAAAAAGAACTTGCTGCACAGGGAATTAAGAGTGTGGCGGTTGATTTCGGCAGTGACTTCAACAGTGCAGTTGCGAAGATTCTTGAAAGGGCTGTTGTGGCAGCAAAAAGAGAGGGACTTATCGCTGATTCGCACGCCGAGGAGGGTGCTGTTGCGGGTGCGGCTCACGAAGCAATGCGTCAGATGATAGACAGATGTACGGGACTTAATCTCGGCGGAAAAATAGGTATAGCAAGACAGGGCTCTCACATAAGCGTTTGCCTCTATTTTGCCATAGGTTTATTGAATCTTAACGATATAGCTATAGGTCTCGGTCACAGAGCAGTATAAGGAGGACGGTACAATGGCAGTAAGAGCGGTAAGAGGTGCTACTACGGTAGAGAACAATGATTTAGAGGAAATTCTTGAGGCAACAAGAGAGATGATATCGGCAGTTGTTGAAGCGAATGAGCTTAAGAGTGAGGATATCATTGATATGATATTTACGGTTACTCCGGATATAGACAAGGTATTTCCGGCAAGAGCGGCACGTCAGCTTGGTTATACTGATGTAGCATTGCTTGATATGCTTGCTCCGGATATTGATGGAGCGTTGCAAAAATGTATCAGACTGGTTATACATATAAACACAGATAAAGGTAATGCGGAGATGAAGCCGCAGTATTTGAGAGGAGCGAAGGTACTTCGCCCGGATATTGCGAATAAATAAAGGGGTAGAAGTCTGAATAAATTTCCGCATCTCGCCATTTTTCAGACCTCGGAGTACCATTGTACGCCGTCGGTCTTCAAAACGGCAATCTGCAAAAAAAATTCTTTCAGACTTGGTTTTGTGAAGGGATTAAATAGTAATAAATATGGAAAAGAAATACATTTCAGTAGCAATTGACGGACCTGCCGGAGCAGGCAAAAGCTCGGTATCAAAGGCGGCGGCGAAAATACTTGGCTTCGTATATATCGATACGGGTGCTATGTACCGTTCTGTGGCATTGTATGCAATAGAGCATGGCATTGACTGTAAGAACGAAAAGAGCCGGCTTATAGCAGAGCTGGATAATATTGATATAGCAATAAAATACTTTGACGATGCACAGCATATATTCCTCAACGGACGTGACGTGTCGGGCGAAATCCGCAGGGAAGAGGTATCTGTGGGAGCGTCAAATGTGGCGGTTATTCCGGAGGTTCGCAAAAAGCTTGTGGCATTGCAGCAGGCGATGGCACTTGCGAATGACGTGATAATGGACGGAAGAGATATCTGCGCATATGTGTTGCCCGATGCACAGGTAAAAATATTCCTTACGGCATCATCGCATGCAAGAGCAATGCGACGCTATAAGGAGCTTACGGAAAAGGGCATTGAATGTGATTTTGAAGAAATTAAACGTGATATTGAGTACAGAGATAAGAATGACAGTGAAAGAGCAACATCACCTCTGAAACAGGCAGAGGATGCGGTTCTTCTGGATACAACTGAGCTTAACTTTGAAGAGAGTGTTCAGGCGGTGCTTGATATGGTTCGCAAAATCTGATTACAGAGAGGTTTGGTGTTATGTTTTATAATTTTGTACTTGCTTTATTGAATATAGTGCTTCGTCTTGTGTTCCGCATAAAATATGTAGGACGCGAGAATATGCCAAAAGAGGGAGGGGCTCTTCTTGCGGTAAATCACCGTTCGAATTGGGATCCGGTTTTTGCGGGACTCGGTTCACCGAGGCATTTGTCCTTTATGGCAAAGGAGGAGCTGTTTAAAAATCCGGTGTTTGGTAAGCTGATATCAAGTCTTGGTGCATTTCCGGTAAGTCGCGGTAGCGGTGATGTCGGAGCGGTAAAGGCAGCATTTAAGATTTTAAAGAATGACGGTGTTATGCTGATGTTCCCGGAGGGACACAGAATGAAAGACGGTCAGCGAGGTAAGGTTAAGCGTGGCGTAGCAACCATTGCGCAGCGTTGTCAGGTGCCTGTAGTGCCTATGTACATAAGCGGTAAATACAGATGGATGAGTAAAATTACGGTCACAATCGGAAAGCCGTTTACATTTGAAGAATACTACGGACAGAAGCTTGACAATGATCAGCTTCATGAGCTGTCGGAAACTATAATGGATAGAATATGGGATTGTAAGGTAGATTAAGCTATGGAAATAAAGGTTGCAAAAACAGCGGGCTTCTGCTATGGAGTAAAGCGTGCTGTAGATAATGTTTATGAAGCGATTGAAAAAGGGTCAAAAATAGCAACGCTGGGAGCGCTTATTCATAACCGTCAGGTTATAGAGGATCTTGCCCAAAAGGAAGTATATGCATATAATACTCCGGAGGAAATTCCGCAGGACTGTACAATTGTAATCAGAGCGCATGGTGTAGGTAAGGATATCTATGACAGAATAGGTGAAAGACCATATATTGATCTGACGTGTCCGTTTGTGTCGAAGATACACAGAATTGTGAAAGAGTATTACGAAAAAGGCTATGATATTGTAATTGTCGGTGATGAAAAGCACCCTGAAGTGATAGGAATTAACGGTTGGTGCGGTAACAGTGCGACAGTGATTTACGGTAAAGATGCGAAATTTAAGGCTAAAAACCCCGAAAAACCGCTTTGTATTGTAGCACAAACCACAATAAATAAAGAAATTTTTGGTGAAATCGTAAAAAATATAAAAAAAGCTTGCAATTCACCTATGATTTTTGATACAATATGTAGTGCAACGAAAGATAGGCAGACAGAAGCGGAGAGCTTGTCGAAAGAGTCGGACTGTATGATTGTTATCGGAGGAAAGGAAAGCTCCAATACAAGAAAGCTGTTTGAGATTTCAAAAGCAAATTGCTCTGAAACTTATCATGTCGAGGTAAGTGGGGAGATTCCTCACAAAACATATAATAAAATAGGTATTACGGCAGGGGCGTCAACGCCGGGTCGTATTATCGAGGAGGTAGTAAAGGCTATGAGTGAAAATTTAAACAAGGAAGAGAGCTTTGCTGAATTATTTGCTAATTCACCGTCAATGACTCTCAGAAACGGTCAGATCGTTGAAGGTCAGGTAATTGAGGTTCGTAACAACGAGGTTATCGTTGATTTGGGTGACTTCAAATATGATGGACAGCTTGCTGCTGATCAGTTAACGGATGATCCGTCACTTAAGCCGTCTGATGTTGTAAAAGAAGGCGATACAATCCAGGTTTATGTTGTAGGCGTAAATGATGGTGAGGGAAAAGTAGTTTTATCACGCAAGAAGTTGGTAGCTATGGAGAGCTGGAACAAAATCAAAGCGGCTTATGAATCAGGGGAGGTTCTCTCCGGAAAGATTATAAAGGCAGTTAAGGGCGGTGTTATCGTTCTCGCAGACGGCTCACAGGTATTCATCCCGGCACGTCAGGCTTCAGAGAGATTTGTACAGGATCTCCAGACCCTGGTTGGTACAACTGCTGATTTCAAGATTATTGAAATAGATGAAAGAAGAAAGAGAGTTATCGGCTCAATAAAGGAACTTCTTGTTGCGGCAAGAAAGGAAAAGGAAGACAAGTTCTGGGCAGATGCTGAGGTAGGCAAGAAGTACAGCGGTACTGTTAAGTCACTCACATCATTCGGTGCATTTGTTGATATCGGCGGTGTTGATGGTTTAGTTCACATCAGCGAGCTTTCATGGAACAAGATTAAGCACCCGTCAGAGGTTGTTGCAGTCGGTGATGTTCTTGAAGTTTATATCAAGGATATAAATGCAGAGACAAAGAAGATTTCGTTAGGCTTCAAGAAGTTTGAGGACAATCCGTGGGAGATTGCAAAGAGCAAGATCAGCGTTGGTGACATCATCAATGTTAAGGTTGTTCGTATGATGACATTCGGTGCATTCGCAGAGATTATTCCGGGTGTTGACGGTCTTATCCACATTTCACAGATTGCAGACAGAAGAATTGAAAAGCCGGACGAGGTTCTTACAATCGGTGAAGAGGTTGACGTAAAGGTTACAGACCTCAAGTGGGATGAAAAGAAGATTTCACTTTCAATCAGAGCGTTAATCGCTCCTGCTGTAGAGGAAGAGGTTGAAGAAGAGGATGCTCCGGCAGAAGAGGGCGAGACTCTTGTTTATTCAACAGACCCTGAGGTAGAAGTAGAGGCTGAAGCTGAGGTTGAAGAATAATTTGACTTAAAAAGCATCGCATATGCGATGCTTTTTTTGTGCGTGAGAATGCGCATTGTGACGAATTATGTAAATAAATAATATTATTATCAGGTTAGAAAAAATATTCCTATGAATTAATAGGTAAAATCAATAAAAAATAAGTGTTAAACTTGGTGAAATGCACGATTTTAATATATTTTGTGTAAAACTCTTGAAAATTATCAATATATAGTATATAATCAAAATAGCGGGTTTGTGACCTGCTACTAATATGTGATAGGAAAGGGGTTTCGCTATGAATAAGCAGGAACGTCATAAAAAGCTTGTTGCACTTATAAAAGAAAATCCCTTTTTTAAGGATGACGAGCTTAGTAAAGAGCTTGAAGTAAGTGTTTCAACAATCCGTATAGACAGAGCAGAGCTGGGTATTGCGGAGTACCGTGAGCGTGTGGCAAATGCAGCAAAGGAGCAAAAGCCGTCATATACCGGCGAGGTAATTGATATAGACTTGTTCCATAATGCAATTTCGGTGCTTGAGACAGATTCATCTATGCTGTTCGAGGGTACGGACATTGTAAAGAGTCAGCATATATATGCATTGGCAGAAGAGCTCGCTTTGAGTGTAATTGATGCGAAGGCAGCACTTGTAAAGGTTGCGAATGTGAAATATGTAAACGAAGTACATTCGGGAGAGAAGCTTGTTGCTCATTCGGCAGTAATCCGTGAAAAGGAAAAAGAATATATTGTTCATGTTATTATAAAGGTCAAGATGAATGAAGTCTTTAGAGGCAAGTTCAGTCTGGCGGTATCTGAATGAAAGGATTTTGAATACTTTGAAAATAATAATTGATGCAATGGGCGGCGATCATGCACCGCAGGCACAGGTTGAGGGTGCAGTCAGAGCCGTTAAGGAGACAGGAATAAATATAGTCCTTGTGGGAAAAGAGGAAGTTATAAAAAATGAGCTTTCAAAGTATGATTATCCCGCAGATAAGGTGGAAATTGCAGATGCTCAGGAGGTTATAACAAACCACGAAGAGCCGGTAAAGGCAGTAAGAACTAAGAAAGATGCTTCGATAGTTGTTGCGGCGAATATGGTAAAAAACGGCGAGGGTGATGCACTTTTAAGCTGTGGAAATACAGGTGCACTTTTGACTTCGGGCTTGCTTATAGTGGGTAGAATAAAGGGAATATTAAGACCTGCTCTTGCGACAACTCTTCCGACTGCAAAAGGACCAAAGCTTCTTATTGATGCAGGTGCAAACACCAACTGCCGCGAGGAAAATCTTGTGCAGTTCGGTCTCATGGGCAGTATTTACATGAAGAATGTAGTCGGTGTTGATAATCCTACCGTAGGACTTATGTCAAACGGTGAGGAGGAGGGTAAGGGAGATGAGCTTACCAAAGCAGCATTTCCGAGAATGAAAGAAGCACCGTTTAATTTTATAGGCAACATTGAGGGACGTGACGTTATGGAGGGTAATGCAGATGTTATCACTTGTGACGGATTCGTTGGTAATGTTATTTTAAAAACAGTAGAGGGAATGGGTCACTTTATGGGTGATGCAATCAAGGGGATGTTTAAGGTTAATATCCTTACAATGATTGGTGCGTTGTTCACCATGAAAGGTGTAAAGCAGTTAAAGGATATGATGGATTACCGTTGCTACGGCGGAGCACCTCTTTTAGGTACAAAGAAGCCGGTAATCAAGGGACACGGTTCGTCGGATGCGACAGCTGTATATAATGCAGTTAAACAAGCGAAAAAATTTGTAGAAACAAATGTGATAGATGAAATTATAAAGAATATAGATGGAGGAGAAGCAAATGCCTAATGCCAGAATAACAGGACTTGGACATTATATACCGGAAAAGGTATATGACAATGCTTACATGGAATCAATCGTTGATACTAACGACGAATGGATTACAAGAAGAACAGGAATAAAGGAAAGACACATAAGTGCAGATGATGAATATACAACAGACATGGCGGCAATTGCATCAAAGAGAGCAATTGACAGTGCAGGCTTAAAGCCGGAGGATATTGACCTCATCCTTTTGGGAACAGTTACTCCGGATTATTTTACTCCTTCATGTGCGTGTGTGGTACAGGACAGAATCGGAGCAGTTAATGCAATGGCAATTGATTACAATACTGCATGTTCAGGCTTTGTTGTAGGACTTACAATTGCAGAGCAGTTTATAAAGGGCGGTGTTTACAAGAATGTACTTGTAGTGTGTGCGGATGTATTAAGTAAGGCAACTGACTATACAGACAGAGCAACCTGCGTACTGTTCGGTGATGCTGCCGGAGCGGCAGTGGTAAGTGCATCGGAGGAGCCGGGAATCATTGCATTTGATATGGGTGCAGACGGCTCGGGTGCAAAGGCGATTACAAGCCTTGCATACAGAAATGATGAAGCTGAAATGGAGCAGAGAATCGCAAAGCGTAAGGATACATTATGGATGGCAGGACAGGCTGTAATGAAGTTTGCAGTTAAGGCTATGGCTGATGCATCACAGAGAGCATTGGATAAGGCGGGACTTACATATGATGATATCAAGCTTGTAGTGCCGCATCAGGCAAATTACAGAATCGTTGACTCGGCAATTAAGAGAATGGGAATATCGTCAGATAAGGTATTCTTGAACCTTGAAAAATACGGAAATACTTCTGCATCGTGTATTCCGGTAGCACTCGGACAGGCTTATGAAGCGGGAATGTTTACAAAGGGTGATAAGATAGTTCTTGTAGGCTTCGGCGGAGGTCTGACATATGCAGCCTGCGTGCTTGAATGGTAAGACGTCTGAATAAATTTCCGCATCTCACCGTTTTTCAGGACTCGGAGTATCCGCATACACCGTTGTTCCTCAAAACGACAATCAGCGAAAATCTCTTTCAGACTTGAAGATAGGAAAGGATTGTAAATTATGAATACAAAAATTTGTGACTTATTGGGAATTGAATATCCGGTAATCCAGGGCGGTATGGCATGGGTTGCAACAGCAGAGCTTGCCGCAGCTGTATCAAACGGAGGCGGTCTCGGACTTATCGCAGCAGGTGGTGCTCCGGCTGAAGTGGTTCGTGAGCAGATCAGAAAGTGCCGTGAGCTTACAGATAAGCCGTTCGGTGTGAATGTAATGCTTATGTCGCCGTTCTCGGAAGAGGTTATGCAGGTTGTAATCGAGGAAAAGGTTGCAGTAGTTGCAACAGGTGCAGGTAATCCGGGTAAGTACATTCCGGCTCTTAAAGAAGCAGGAATAAAAATTCTGCCGGTAGTTGCAAGTGTAGCTATGGCAAAGAAAATGGAAAAAGACGGTGTTGATGGCATTATTGCAGAGGGTACAGAAGCAGGCGGTCATATCGGTGAGATAACAACAATGTGTCTGATTCCGCAGATTGTTGATGCGGTAGAAATTCCGGTGGTTGCAGCAGGCGGTATTGCTGATAACAGAGGTGCTGTGGCAGCGTTTGCATTGGGTGCAGACGGTATTCAGGTGGGTACAAGATTTATCTGCTCGGAAGAGTGTATTGCACATCAGAATTATAAGGACGCTGTATTAAAGGCAAAAGACCGTGATGCAGTTGTAACTGGACGTTCAACAGGCGCACCGGTAAGAGCCTTAAAGAATAAGCTTACAAGAGAGTATGCAAGACTTGAAGCAGAGGGTGCTTCAAAGGAAGAAATCGAGGAGCTTGGAGTAGGCGGATTGAGAAAGGCTTTTGCAGAGGGTGATGTACAGATGGGATCACTCATGGCAGGTCAGAGTGCGGCTATGGTAACAAAGATTGAACCGTGTGCTGATATAATCAAGAGCTATTTCGAGGGCGTAGAAGATATAATAAACGGTATCACTACAAAGATGAGATAAGAGAGGTTACATAGAATGGGTAAAATTGCATTTATATTTGCCGGACAGGGTTCACAGGCTCCGGGAATGGGAAAAGAGCTTGCAGATAACTTTGAGTGTGCAGCAAAGGTATTTGATGAGGCTTGCGAGGCAGTAGGCTTTGATATCAAGGATATGATATTCAACGGTGATAAGGAAACTCTTATGATTACCGAAAATACACAGCCGACAATTGTAACAATGAGTGTTGCAGCGTTGAGAGTGCTTGAGGAAAAGGGCATTAAGCCTGATGTTGTTGCAGGTTTAAGTCTCGGAGAATATACAGCTCATGTGGCAGCCGGTTCAATTGATTTCAAGGATGCTGTAAGACTTGTAAAGAAGAGAGGAAAGTATATGCAGGAGGAGGTTCCGGTAGGTAAGGGAGCTATGGCTGCTATACTTGCATTAACAGCTGACCAGGTAAGAGAGTGCTGTGCAAAGGCAAGCGAGGTTGGAATCTGTACAGGTGCAAACTTCAACTGTCCGGGACAGATTGTTGTTTCGGGTGAGGTTGCAGCGGTTGAAAAGTGCTGTGAATTAGCAAAGGAAATGGGTGCAAAAAGAGCGATGATGCTTCCGGTATCTGCACCGTTCCACTGTGCATTGCTTATTGGTGCAGGTGAAAAGCTTGCAAAAGAGCTTGAAAATGTAGAGATTTCAGATATGAAGGTTCCGGTAATCACAAATGTAACTGCTGACTATGTTGAGTCAAAGGACGATATAAAAGAAATTCTTGTAAAGCAGGTTTCAAATTCGGTTTTATGGGAAGATTCGATCAGAAAGATGCTTGCTGACGGAGTCGATACATTTATTGAAATCGGACCCGGCAAGACATTAAGTGGCTTTGTGAAGAAGATTGATAAGGAAGCGAAGGTATTTAATGTTGAAGATATGGCTTCTTTAGAAAAAACTATTGCAGGTTTGGCAGAGTAATAGGAGGGAAAAAGATGTTAAAAGGCAGAACAGCCATCGTAACAGGCTCAGGCAGAGGTATTGGTAAGGCAATTGCCTTGAAGCTTGCGTCACACGGTGCAAACGTAGTAATTAACGATATCCCGTCATCAACAGATGCCGATGCAACATGCGAGGAAATCAAGGCATTGGGTGTCGGCTCAATCGTTGTAAAAGGTGATGTAAGAAATATCGATGATGTAAAGAACCTTGTTGATACAACCGTAGCAGAGTTCGGTGGCGTTGATATTTTTGTAAACAATGCAGGTATTACAAAAGACGGACTGATGCTCAGGATGAGCGAAGAGGACTGGGATCTTGTAATGGATATCAACTTAAAGGGTGCATTTAACTGTATAAAGACAGTTGTAAGACCGATGATGAAGAAAAAGAAGGGCTCAATCATCAACATTGCATCAATCGTAGGCGTTATGGGTAATGCAGGGCAGGCAAACTATGTTGCTTCAAAGGCAGGACTTATAGGACTTACCAAGACTACAGCAAAGGAATTTGCTTCAAGAGGTATCAGATGTAATGCAATAGCACCGGGATTTATCCGTTCAGCTATGACAGACGTTTTGGCGGATGATGTAAAGCAGAAGTATTTTGACTCAATTCCGTTGGGTAAATTTGGTGAAACTGACGAGATTGCAGATGTTGTAGCGTTTTTAGCATCGGATATGTCAAATTATGTGACAGGTCAGGTAATAAATGTTGACGGCGGACTTGTTATGTAGTATAATAATTACAATCAATGAAAAAATCCTTGCGGATTTTGAGTGACGTAATTATTGTGTCGGTGTGAGGCAAAGCCTACACGGCTTTGCACTTATGACATAATAATAACATTGATATATTAGTTTTAATATATAGAAAGACTTGCAGTGAAAGGAGGTGCAGAATAATGAACGAGTTTGAAAGAGTAAAGTCAGTAATCGTTGACCAGTTAGGTGCAGATGAAAGCGCTGTTACTTTAGAGGCATCATTCGTTGATGATTTGGGCGCAGATTCATTAGATATCGTTGAGCTTATCATGGGTCTTGAGACAGAGTTTGATATCGAGATTCCGGACGATCAGGCAGAGAAGATCAGCACTGTAGGTGATGCGGTTAACTATATTAAGGAGAATGCGTAAGCATTGACCTATTAACAGCCTCATTTCTTTATGGGGCTGTTTATTAAGAAAAATATCTGATTAAATCAGCTTTATATATAGATACAAATATAATAAATTGGAGGCAAAAAACAATGAAAAGAGTTGTTGTAACGGGTATCGGTGCAGTAACACCGATTGGTAATGATGCCGTTACCTTCTGGCAGAACATAAAAGCAGGTGTCTGCGGAATAGACAAGGTAACTCATTTTGACGTAGAAGGCTTCAAAACACAGATTGCCGGCGAGGTAAAGGATTTTGACATCACACAGTATGTTGATAAAAAAGAAGCAAGAAAAATGGATTTATTCACGCAGTATGCTTTGGCAGCTGCTGACGAAGCTTTTAAAAATGCCGGTATAGATATGGAGAAAGAGGATCCGTGGAGAGTCGGTGTTATCACAGGCTCAGGTATCGGCGGTATCTCTACTTTTGAGGAGCAGCATACAAATCTTATGGAAAAGGGACCGGGCAGAGTAAGTCCGTTCTTTATCCCGATGATGATTGGTAACATTGCGGCATCATATATTGCAATCAGATTTAATGCCAGAGGTATCAATGAGAATGTAATGACAGCGTGTGCATCAAGTACAAATGCACTGGGTGAAGCGTTCAGACACGTTAAGTACGGAGACAGCGATATAATTATTGCAGGTGGCTGTGAGGCAACAGTAAGCCCGACGGCATTTGCAGGCTTCTGTTCAATGAAAGCTATGTCAACAAGAAATGACGATCCCAAAACAGCTTCAAGACCGTTTGATGCTGAGCGTGACGGATTTGTTTTAAGTGAGGGTGCAGCATTCCTGGTACTTGAGGAATTGGAGCATGCAAAGGCAAGAGGTGCACATATCATCTGTGAGATGGTAGGCTACGGTGCAACTGATGATGCATATCACATCACAAGTCCGATTCCGGGAGGCGAAGGTGGTGCAAAGGCTATGGAATTTGCCATTGCTGATGCAGGTGTAAAGCCGGAGGATATCACATATATTAACGCACACGGTACATCTACAAAGTATAACGATGCTTTTGAGACCTCAGCAATCAAAAAGGTATTTGGCGATGATACTAAGGTTATGGTATCGTCAACAAAGTCGATGACAGGTCATATGCTCGGTGCAGCAGGTGCAGTTGAGGCGATTGTATGTGCTAAGGCGATTGAGGATAGCTATGTTCCGGCTACAATCAATTATGTAAATCCGGATCCGGACTGCGACCTTGATATAGTTCCTAACGAGGGAAGAAACGTTGAGGTTAATTATGCTATGTCAAACTCACTCGGATTTGGCGGTCATAATGCAACTGTTGTATTCAAGAAATATACAGACTAAGCTATAATAGGAATATTCAGAGGATGCCGCATTTGCGGCACCCTCTGTAATTGTTTAATGGAATATATGTTTTTACTAGTGATAGAGTGCCTATTCCTAATAAAAGCATATATGAAAAGTATATGCGAAAGGATTTTTTTATGGAAGCAGCAAAGAAAGCAATAGGATATGAATACAAGGATATAGAGTTGTTAAGGCATGCTCTGACACACCGTTCATATGCCAATGAGCATAACACTGAGGATAATGAACGATTTGAGTTTTTAGGGGATTCGGTGCTGAGTATTATTATCAGTGACCATATTTTTAACCGCATGAAGAACCGTACAGAGGGAGATTTGTCAAAGTTCCGTGCGGCAATTGTGTGCGAGCAGTCACTTGCAGAGGTGTCGGAAAAGATTAAGTTAAATAAACACATTCTTCTGGGAAAAGGTGAGGAAATGACGGGCGGACGTGAAAGACCGTCTATTATTTCGGACGCATTTGAGGCAGTAATTGCATCAATCTATCTTGATGGAGGAATTGAAGCGGCAAGAGGCTGGGTATTAAATCTGATGATGGAACAGATTGATGCGGTTCTTGCAGGAAGAAAGCTCAAGGATTTCAAGACTATGCTTCAGGAAAAAGTGCAGAAAGGTCATACGGGCAAGGTGACATATGCAACAGTGGGTGAAAGCGGAGAGGATCATAACAAAATATTTGATGTAAATGTTATGATTGACGGCATAGTAGTGGCATCAGGCAGAGGAAAGAGTAAAAAGGATGCAGAGCAGCAGGCGGCAAAGGCGGCTCTGGCAGGACTTGATGAATGAGAGTATATAATATACCCGTGTTTGTGCCGCACAGAGGCTGTCCGTTTGACTGCGTATTCTGTAATCAGAGAAGAATTACGGGTGCAGGAACAGATGTTACAGCAGCAGATGTTACAGCAAAAATTGAGGAATATTTAAAAACTATTCCTGAGGGTGATGTACAGATTGAGGTTGCGTTTTTCGGCGGAAGCTTTACCGGCATTCCCGTAGAAGAGCAAAATACTCTTATGGATGCGGTAGTCCCTTATATAAAGAGCAAAAGAATAACAGGAATCCGTCTGTCAACCCGACCGGACTATATCAGCCGCGAAATACTTGATAATCTTTTGAAGCATCATGTTACAACAATAGAGCTTGGCGTTCAGTCAATGGATGACAGTGTATTAAAGGCTGCATCAAGAGGTCATAATGCACAGCAGGTAATAACAGCGGTGGAATTGATAAAAGAATATCCGTTTACTTTGGGCTTGCAGATGATGACCGGACTTCCGGGTGATACGCCGGAAAAGTCGGTATATACAGCCCGGGAAATTATAAAACTGCGTCCTCAGATTGTGAGAATATATCCCACACTTACAATCAGGGATACATTTATGGAAAAAATGTATAACGAGGGTAAATATACTCCGCAGTCGCTTGATGAAGCAGTAGAACTGGCAAAGAAGCTTTTGCTTATGTTTGAAGCGGAAAATATCAAGGTGATACGGTTAGGCTTGCAGAGTACCGATGAAATCAGTGAAAACGGTTCGGTAGTAGCAGGGCCTGTCCACAGCTCATTCGGTGAGCTTGTGGAAAGCAGTATCTATCTTGATATAATGCGTGAAAAGCTGCCGGCAAATTCAAGTGTAAAAATGTTTGTAAACCCCTCTGAGATTTCAAAAGCAGTGGGAAACAAGAGAAAAAATATAGAAGCAATAAAGTGTGAAAAAAATACAGCGGTAAAGATTTTAGCTGATAAAAATTTGGAGAAAAGAGAGGTGAGCTTTGTATGTTTCTGAAAAGACTGGAACTGCAGGGCTTTAAATCCTTTGCAGATAAGACGGTTTTAGACTTCGTAAACGGTGCTACGGCAGTAGTAGGCCCGAACGGTAGCGGTAAGAGTAATATCTCGGATGCTATACGTTGGGTAATCGGAGAAATGAGTGCAAAATCTCTGCGTGGTTCAAACATGCAGGATGTAATTTTTGCGGGAACGGAAACGAGAAAGCCTGTCAATTTTGCAGAGGTAAGCCTGGTGCTTGACAATAGCACACATATTTTTAATATAGACTTTGATGAAGTTATAGTAACAAGACGATTGTTCAGAAGCGGAGAAAGTGTGTATCAGATTAACCGTGCAAACTGCCGTTTAAAGGATATTCATGAGCTGTTTATGGACACGGGTCTTGGCCGTGACGGATATTCAATTATCGGACAGGGCAGCGTAGCACAGATTTTATCGACCAAGGCAGAGGACAGAAGAAGTCTGTTTGAAGAGGCGGCTGGTGTATCAAAGTATAAATACCGTAAGGAAGAGGCGGCGAGAAAGCTCTCACATACAGAGGAAAATCTTGTACGAATTAATGATATTGTATTTGAGCTGGAATCACAGCTTGCACCGCTTCAGAGACAGAGCGAAAAGGCGAGAAAATATCTTGATTTATACACAGAGTACCGTGAGCTGGATGTTAGTCTGAGTCTTGTTATGCTCGATAAAAATGAAGAGGAGCAGAAGAGTACGGATGAACTGTACAGCAGTGTAAACCGTGAAATTGAAGAATTAAAGTCAAAGGAAACGGACGCAGAACGCAGGATCACAAGACTTTACGAGCAGCAAAAGGAAAAGGACGCTGAAAAAACAGAGCAGCACAACCGTTTGATTGAAAACGAGAATAACGGTTCAACCGTAACAAAGGATATATCAATAGCTGAGAATGATATAAAAAATAATCAGTTAATGATAAAGAGAATTGAAGCTGAGATTGATAGTCTGAAAGAACGTATTGCGTCGCAGGAGGAACAGATAGCTCAGTATAACAGTGATATAGCTGAGAAAACAGCACAGGCCGGAGTGATAATGTCGGGCTTTGATGAAAAGAATGCTCAAAACAAGCAGACTTCAGATAGGCTCTCACAGCTGTATGAGGAGATAGAGCAGTTAAGAGTGCAGGCGGCGGCAAGTAGTGCGGAAGCGGCATCGAGCCGTGAAAAGCTCAAGGGTGTTGAAGCACTTCGTCAGAGCTATATAGAAAGACGTGAGTCGCTTGAAACCGAATTGAGAAGCTTC
Source organism: Clostridia bacterium (assembly GCA_045542415.1). Lineage (GTDB taxonomy): Bacteria > Bacillota > Clostridia > UBA1381 > UBA1381 > UMGS1958. The sequence continues at coordinate 145,632 of JAZQKZ010000002.1, read as the reverse complement.
AATGACGGTATAGAAAATACCAAAAAGGAAATTGAAGAGGATACAAGGCTTATTGCTCAAAAGCGTGAAAAGCTGGCAAAGCTTCAGAAAACGGTTGATACACAGAGAGCCGGGGCTGAAAGAGTAGGCTCTGAAATTAGAAGATTAAGCAGTGAGCTTAATGCAATGCAGGTTGATTATGATACAAAGGTATCAAAGCGTAAAATGCTTGAGGGCATGGAGAATGACTATGCCGGCTATGCGCGAAGCGTAAAAACGGTATTAAAGGAGGAGTCTCTTAAGCGTTATTCCATTTACGGCACTGTCTCAGGACTACTTGAGGTTAAGCGTGAGTATGTGATTGCAATAGAAAATGCACTTGGCGGAGCTATGCAGAATATCATAGTTGAAAGCGAAGAGGACGCAAAGGCGGCAATTGCATTTTTACGCCGCACAAACGGTGGCCGTGCAACATTCCTGCCAATATCCTCGGTTAAGGGCAGAACTCTTGACGAAGAATCGAGGGTCAAAGGCTGTGAGGGATATATAGGAATAGCAAGCGACCTTGTTAGCTATGACAGAAGATATGACGGAGTTATAAAAAGCCTGCTTGGCAGAGTAGTTGTGGTTGATAACATAGATAACGCAATTGCAATGAGCAAAAGCTTCGGATACAAGTTCAGAGTTGTAACAATTCAGGGCGATATCTTAAATGCTGGCGGTTCAATGTCGGGAGGTAGTGTGAACAAGCAGAGCGGACTGATGTCAAGAGCTGCGGAAATTCGTGAGCTTACCTCAGAGATAAGCAAGCTTACAAATGATTTAAGAGCATTGAAAAATCAGCGTGAAACGCTTGAGAGTGAGCTTGATACAATAAATCATCAGCTTGCAACATATGAGCCTATTATTCGTGAATATGAGGATGAGATTTTAAGGCTTGAGAACACATGCCGTCATTTGAGTGCAACGATAGAAACGGGCGGAAGTACGGGAGAAAATTATAAAGCGGAGCTCGAAAAAATAGAGCAGCAGCTTAAGGATACATCTGATGATACTGCGATAGTGTTATCTGAAATCCGTACACATGAAGCGAGAGAAAAGGAGCTTCTTGCAAGTATTGAGGAAAAGACCGAGGAGCATAAGGAAATTACGGCTATCAGTGAAGAGCAGTCAAAGAGCATCATGGATGAAACCATGTCCTTGGCGGCATTGCAGAAGGATGTTGATTTACTGAATGAGCAGATAAGAAGTGCCAAGGAATCGATAAATTCTGCACATGCAGAAATCAGTGTCAAGGAAAAAGACATAGAACAGATGTATTCACGCTGTAAGGAGCTGGAGAATTTGATTGCAGAGAAAAAACAGCTGCATGCAGAGATTGCGGAGCTTACGGTCAGCTTAAAGGCTAATATAGCGGCGATAGATGAGCAGAAGTCAAAAATTGTTGACAGCCTGCAAAATATTCAGGATGCGAATAAGGATTTAACAGATACGCTGATGAAGCTCGGTCAGGAGCTTTCGAGGGTAGAAGCACGCAGAACAAAGCTTGCTATGGAGCGTGAAAATACCATGAATCACCTCTGGGACGAGTATGAGCTTACATACAGCTCTGCTTCTGAAATCCGAAAAGAGTTTGATGATGAAAAGGCGGCATTCAAACGCAGTGCCGAGCTGAAATCACAGATTAAGGGGCTTGGCAATGTTAATATGGAAGCTATCGAGGAGTACAAGGAAAAGAAAGAACGCTTTGAGTTCATGAGTACTCAGAGAAGCGATCTTGAAAAGTCAAAGGCCAACCTTGAAAGTATAATTGATTCAATGTCAGACCTTATGGAGGAGCATTTTGAGAACCAGTTCAATGTCATAAGTGAAAGCTTTGCACAGGTCTTTGTGGAGCTGTTTGGTGGCGGTAAGGGCGAGCTTTCGCTCACCGACCCTGACAATATTCTTGAAAGCGGTATTGAAATCAAGGTACAGCTGCCGGGTAAAGGATTACAGAACATCAACCTGTATTCGGGTGGCGAGAAATCGTTTATTGCGATTGCACTGTTGTTTGCAATATTAAGAGTAAAGCCGACACCGTTCTGTATCTTGGACGAGATTGACGCGGCACTTGACGATGTAAACGTATCAAGATTTGCGACATACTTAAAGAACTATACAGAGCAGATGCAGTTCATTGTAATCACCCATAGAAGAGGTACAATGGAGGCGGCGAATATCCTCTACGGTGTAACCATGCAGGAAAAGGGCGTAACAAAGCTGCTGTCGCTTAATATTGATGACGTTGATGATGATATGGTGAATTGATGAGGCATGAAATTCATGCCTTAGATAAAAGATAATAGATAATAGAAATCAAAAGATTTTTCTTCAAAAATCTTTTGATTTATAGGAGAACTAAATGGGATTTTTTGACAGATTAAAACAGGGATTAAAAAAGACTTCTGAAGCTATTACAGGACAGGTAAATCAGGTATTTTCTGTTTTTGTAAAGGTAGATGAGGAATTATTTGAAAGCCTTGAGGAGGCCTTGATTATGGCAGATTTAGGTGTTGAAACCTCAACGTTTATAATTGAAGAGCTTCGTGAAAGGGTAAAATTAAAGCATATAACTGACGGTAACGAGGTTAAGCAGGAATTACAGAGAGTAATTGCCGATATCTTAAATGAGCAGGATACCTCAATGCATCTTGAAACTACTCCGTCAGTGATACTTGTAATCGGTGTGAATGGTGTGGGTAAGACCACAAGCATAGGTAAATTAGCCACACATTATAAGAATCAGGGCAAAAAGGTGCTTTTAGCAGCTGCTGATACATTCCGTGCAGCGGCGATTGATCAGCTTGATATCTGGGCACAGAGAAGCGGCTGCGATATTATAAAGCATCAGGAAAACAGTGACCCTGCGGCGGTAGTGTTTGATGCATGTACTGCGGCAAAGGCAAGAGGGGTTGATGTTTTGATATGCGATACTGCCGGCAGACTTCATAATAAGAAGAACCTGATGGCAGAGCTTGAAAAGATAAGCAGAGTTATAAACCGTGAATTGCCGGGTGCATCAAGAGAAACACTTCTTGTGCTTGACGCAACAACAGGTCAGAATGCGGTAAGTCAGGCACAGTTATTTAAAGAGGCGGCAGATATTACGGGTATAATTCTTACAAAGCTTGACGGCACTGCAAAGGGCGGTATTATTATAGCTATTTCAAAGGAGCAGTCACTCCCGGTTAAGTTCGTAGGAGTTGGCGAGGGAATTGACGATTTACAGGAATTTGAGCCGATGGACTTTGCAAGAGCAGTGTTTGAGGACTAAGCAATGAAAAAATATTAAATCAATACAATCTGAGGGATATGACGATAGTATATCTCCTTGATACGGATAACGGTTCATGCATTTGGAGATGATATTCCGTCACAAATCAGAGTAAAGCTCGAAAACGGAGCGAAAATCATAGCAAGTTAATCACATGAAGGTAGTAGATGCAGATATCTGCAGCGGAGAGCTTGTGATAAATAATCCTGAAAATTTTGCAGGCTACTCGTTTATAATAGAGTAAATATCCTTGCAATTTATTTCCGGATATGATATACTAACAGTATATAAATTTATGTTTTTTGAATGGAGCATATTATGAAAAGACAAACAAGAAGTGAAGCGCGTGAAGCTGCATTCACGCAGATATTTCAGATAAATCAGCACGGCGATGAGCTTGATGAAATGATGGAGGAGCTTTTAAAGGAAAAGCCGGAGTGCGAGGACAATCTCGGATATATACAGACGGTAGTACGCGGAGTGCAGGCAAAGCGTGACGAGTTGGTAGGCGAGGTGGAAAAATACCTTAAAAAGGGCTGGTCAATTTCAAGAATTTCAAAGGTATCTTTGACAATCTTGAAGCTTGCTATCTATGAAATCAAGTACATGGAGGATGTTCCGCCGAAAGTTGCAATCAATGAGGCGGTTGAACTTGCAAAGAAATACGGAACAGATGATGACCCGAAATTTGTTAATGGAATACTCGGCTCGTTCATGAAAAATGTATGATTTATCTCGGTATTGATACAAGTAACTATACTACTTCAGTAGCGGTTGTGGGCGAAAAAGGCGTAATAAACTGTCGTAAAATCCTTGACGTACGTCAGGGCGAACGTGGTTTAAGACAAAGCGACGGTGTTTTTCAGCATATGAAAAATCTTCCGCTGCTGTACAAAGATGTTTGCAAGGATATAAATCCCCGTGATATAGCGGCAGTAGGTGTAAGCACTCGTCCCAGAAGCATTGAGGGGTCATATATGCCGGTGTTTATGGCAGGGTATGGCTATGCACAGGTGATTGCAGAAACACTGGGTGTAGAGTTATACGAATTTTCGCATCAGGACGGGCATATAATGGCAGGGATACTTTCTTGTGACGAATATGAGCTGCTTGAAAGGAAATTTTTGTCACTGCATCTGTCCGGTGGAACTACGGAAATATTAAAAACTGCCTATGGCGGACACGGGTTTGACTGTGAAATTGTAGGCGGAAGCCGTGATATCAGTGCAGGTCAGTTTATTGACAGGGTAGGAGTGGCTCTCGGAATGAGCTTTCCTGCAGGTGTTCATATGGAGAAGTTGGCAAATACAACGGATCAGGAAATCCGTCTTAATGTCAATACAGACGGTGCATGGATGAATTTGTCAGGTGTTGAAACGAAAGCCGTTCGAATGATACCGGATTCAGGTGAAGAGGAACGTGCTGCACTTGCAAGAGGCGTGCTTACGGGTGTGAAAAAAGCACTTATAAAAAGTGTATCAGCCGCAATAAAAGATACCGGCTTACAGGATGTGCTTGTTGCAGGCGGAGTGGCATCCAATCAGATTATAAGGGAAGGGCTTCGCTCCGTAAATGGCAGAGTAAAATTTGCAGCACGGGAGCTTTCAACGGATAATGCCGTAGGAATTGCGGAGCTTACGAGAATTGCATATGGAAATAAGAACAGGAACAGTATCGCAGATTAATGCATATGTCAAGAAGATACTTGATAACAATAAAATTCTCAATAACGTAAATGTCAAGGGAGAGATTTCAAATTTTAAGCGACATTTTTCCGGACATATCTATCTTACCTTAAAGGATGAGGGCGGAGTACTTAAAGCAGTAATGTTCCGGGGTGCAGCACAAGGTCTTGATTTTGAACCCAAGGACGGAATGAAAGTAGTTGCAAGAGGACGTGTTACGGTATATGAAGCAGGCGGAAGCTATCAGCTATATATTGAAGAAATGCGTCCGGACGGAATAGGCTCCTTATATGAGGAATTTGAACGTCTGAAAAAGCAGCTTGCTCAGGAGGGGCTGTTCAGTGATGAGCATAAGAAGCCAATCCCTGAGTTTCCTCAGCGTATAGGAGTAATAACAGCCGCAACGGGTGCAGCGGTAAGAGATATAATCAATGTAATAACCCGACGTTATCCGTTGGCTGAAATAATTCTTTATCCTGCACAGGTACAGGGAGCTGGTGCAGCAGAGTCTGTGGTAAAGGGTATTGAATATTTTAATTCAACATCAGAGGTTGATACTATTATTGCCGGCAGAGGCGGCGGTTCGATTGAAGATCTATGGGCATTTAATGAAGAAATTGTAGCGCGTGCGATTTTCGCGTCCCGCATTCCGATAATTTCAGCGGTGGGACACGAAACAGATTTCACAATTGCAGATTTTGTGGCAGATATGCGTGCTCCGACACCGTCGGCGGCAGCAGAGCTTGCAGTTCCGTCTGCTGAGGAGCTTGGTAAGGTTATTGCATCTGATTATCAGAGACTGTATCAGGCAATGAACGGATATGTAAGACATCAGAGAATGTATCTTGAAAGGCTGAAGCTTAAAACGCCCAAACAGAGGATTGAAGAAAATTCACTCAGGCTTGATGTTATAACAAAAAGGCTTGAACATAGCTATACGGGAATAGTATCAAACGGTATGCAGAAAGCCGAAAGACTGTCAGTAGCGTTAAGAAACAGCTTTGAGTTAAAGGTTGCAGCAGAAAAGAAGCGCTTTGGAGAAACAGTATCAAAGCTTGATGCACTTAGTCCGCTTGGGGTACTTTTGCGAGGTTATGCAATTCCAATGGACGGAAAAAATGTAATAAAGAGTATATCTCAGCTTGAAAGCGGAATGGAGTTTGAACTCAGAATGAGTGACGGCAGTAAGGACTGTATAGTTAAGTAGGAGATTTGATATGGCAGATAAATTTGAAAATTCGATAAAAGAGCTTGAAGAAATAGTAAGAGCTTTGGAAAGCGGAAGTGTGAGTCTGGATGAGTCGCTTTCGTTATTTGAAAAAGGAGTAAAGCTTACAAAGGAATGTCAGAAGCTTCTTGATGAGGCTGAGAAAAAGGTAAGCATGCTTGTGAATGACGGAGAGGGAAATGTTGTAAAGAAGGATTTTATCAATGAAGAATGAATTGAAAAAGCTCATTGCAGAAATAGATGATGCATTAAAAGAATATTTTACTGTTAAAAATGCTCCGCATCAGGTTATTTATGATGCTATGAGCTACAGTCTTTTTGCAGGCGGAAAGCGTTTGCGTCCTGTGCTTATGCTTAAAATGTGTGAAATGATGGACGGTAGCAGAGCAGATGTAATGCCGTTTGCATGTGCTATGGAAATGATTCATACATATTCGCTTATTCATGATGATCTTCCGGCTATGGATAATGATGATTTGAGGCGTGGAATGCCTACTAATCATATAAAGTTCGGAGAGTCAACTGCAATTCTGGCAGGAGATGCACTGTTGAATAAAGCATTTGAAATAGTGTCAGAATATAAGGGTGATTATCCGCAGCGTGTGCTTCGTGCCGTAAATATGCTTGCTTCCTCGTCAGGAACTGAGGGTATGATAGGCGGACAAATTATTGATATTGAAAACGAGGGACACGAAATTGAGCTTGATTTATTGCGTCAGCTTCATCTTATGAAAACAGGAGCGATTATAAGGAGTGCGTGTACCATAGGTATGCTTATGGGCGGCGGCAGTGAAGAGGATATTGCGGCGGCTGATGAATTTGCGATAAATCTCGGAACAGCGTTCCAGATTCGTGATGATATACTTGATGTTGTATCAACAGAGGAGGAGCTTGGAAAGCCTATAGGCTCGGATGAAGAAAACGATAAGAATACTTATGTAAAGCTTCTGGGACTTGAAAGGTCAAAGGAGCTTGTGGAGGAATATTCACAAAAGGCAAAAGCTGCATTGGAACGCTTTGGTGACAAGGCAGAGTTTTTAATCCGACTTACGGATTATCTTATAAACAGAACTAATTAAGGAATGATAAAATGAGTAAACTAAACACTATTGCACAGATAATAAATAACGATATTCTGATAACGGCATTGGCAGGATGGCTTGCGGCACAGGTGCTTAAGGTGATTCTCGTATGCATAACTCATAAAAAGCTTGATTTTACAAGGCTTGTAGGCTCAGGCGGAATGCCGTCATCACATTCGTCGATTACAATGTCTTTAACAATGGCTGTTGGATTTGTTCACGGCTTTGAAAGTGCATTGTTTGCGATATGCATGATATTATCATTTGTAGTAATGTATGATGCATCGGGAGTAAGGCGTAGTGCAGGTCAGCAGGCGGTAATACTTAATAAAATGGTTGAAGAGTGGGAACATGGCACATTCAACAATACCGATAAAAAGCTCAAGGAGCTTTTAGGTCATACACCGCTTGAGGTTTTTGCCGGGGCGATACTCGGAATACTTATTGCAATAATAAGGTTTGCGTAAATTTTCGGTAAATGAAAATGTATAAAAAGAGAGGTGAAAACCTCTCTTTTTTTGACTGAATCGGAAAAAATCTGACAAATGCTAAAATCCCTTGACAAAAGGCGACAAAAGTGATATTCTTAAATTGATAAAAATTAAATTAAAGCAAGGGGAAATGCAAAGTGAGTGAGAACAGAAGACGCAGACCGCCGTCATCGGGAACAAGAGTGGTCAGTGAACAGCAAAAAAGAATAAGAAATATTAAGAAAAGAAAAGAACAAAGGGAAAAACGCCGTAAAAGAATTGTAAGGTGCATATTGGCGGCGGTTGTGCTGTTGATTATTTTGATTACAGTATTGGCTGTAAGAGGCTGTAATAATGCGGCAAACGAGGCACAGAATGCAGAGGTGACTGTTTCTCCGCTTCCGACTATGTCAACAAACAGGGAAATTGACAGTGAATTTTATGCGGATGCTTGCTTTATAGGAAATTCCTTTGTTGCAGATATTGAATATGAGGATCTGGTTCCGGGTGCGGATTATATATGTGCGGACGGTCTTGACGTAAGCGAAGTGCTTGAAGACAAGCCGGAGGGCAGCAGTGTTGTTTATATAAATGCACTCAACAGCAATACAACTTATAAAAAAATATTCATGATGTTCGGAGAAGAAGAGCTTGAATGGGATGACAGCGATGAATTTATAAATGAATATGAAAATGTAATTGAAAAGGCAAAGAAATATCAGCCGGATGCACAGATTTATCTTATATCAATGATACCTGTATCTGAGGATGCGGAGGAAGATGTTACATATACAAATAGTGATGTCGAAAAAATGAATAAGAAAATCAAGGCTTTGGCAGAGGACACAGATGCTATTTATTGTGATATTTTTGATGTACTTGCAAATTCAAAGGGATACCTCCCGGCAAGTGCCGCTGATGACGGCATACATTTAGACCGTTCATATTATGAAAAGAGCCTTGTATATATCCAGAAGAATTATACAAAAGAAGCTATGGCAAGAGCAGCAAGCAGAACTGATGAGGATGAAGAGGAAGAATCGTCAAGTAGCTCAAGCAAGAGCAGCAGTTCATCATCAAGCAGTTCGAGCAGTAGCTCAAAGAAGAGCAGCAGTAGCAGCTCGTCAAGCTCAGATGATTCATCAGGCTCGGATACCTCAGGTAGTAATAACAGCAGTTCATCATCAAGCAGTTCAAAGAAGAGCAGTAGCAGCTCGTCAAGTTCGGATAATTCATCAGGCTCAAGTAGCTCAAGCAAGAGCAGCAGCTCATCATCAAGCAGTTCAAGCAGCAGCTCAAAGAAGAGCAGTAGTAGCAGCTCATCAAGCTCAGATAATTCATCAGGCTCAGGCAGCTCAAACAGCAGCAACAGTTCATCATCAAATTCGGACAGCTCAAACAGCGGCTCATCATCAAGCAGTTCAACCAAGAAGTCGGGCGGAAAGGCTGTTTCGGATAATTTAGAGGACTTATAATTATATAAAGCGGCATTTCATACGAAGTGCTGCTTTTTCATGGGTAAAAATTTTATTTATCTATTGCTATATTCGACTAAATATGATATAATGATTGTATGTAAGCATTAATAAAACGGTAGGGTTTTATTAATGTAGTTATTGTATCGGAATAAAGCAGAGCTTTGGTGGGCGTTGCTTTTATCTCAGGTATAAATGAAAGAATTATATAGGCACAGCTGCCGGAGAGGAATGGACTAAGATGAAATTTAAAGAGAAATCGGTCATCATGGATGCGGAAGAATCAAAAAGAGCCGTAAGCCGTATGGCATACCAGATTCTTGAAAAAAACAGAGGCACTGAGAATATGGTAATTATCGGTATCCAGACAAAGGGTGTATTGCTGGCGAAAGCAATACGCAAAAAGATAAAGGAGCTTGAGGAAGTAAATATTCCGATGGGAACGCTTGACATAACATTTTACCGTGACGATCTGACAAGGCTTAATGCGCATCCGGTTGTAAAGGATACAGACATTCCGTTTTCAATCGAGGATAAAAATATAATTCTTGTAGATGATGTACTTTATACAGGAAGAACAATACGTTCGGCGATTGATGAAATTTTTGATATGGGGAGACCGAACAGAGTAGAGCTTGCGGTTCTGGTTGACAGATGCCAGAAAGAGCTTCCCATTTCAGCCGATTATACGGGAAGAAAAGCACCTACAGCTAAAGACGAATATATAGACGCAGAAATCTCGGAAGACGGAGAAATTAAGCGTGTAATGATATGCTCAAAGGAGGAGAACTGATGAAATTGGATTTACTCGGACTGAAGGATTTGAGTGCTGAGGAAATAATGGGAATATTAACCACAGCACAGCAGATGAAGAAGCTGGTTTTAAGCAATAACAAGAAGGCTCAGCATTTGCAGGGAAAAACGGTAATAAATCTTTTCTACGAAAACAGTACAAGAACAAGAATGTCTTTTGAGCTTGCGGCAAAGTATTTAAGCGCAAATGCAGCAAATATTACGGCAAGTGGTTCGTCCGTTGCCAAGGGCGAGACTCTTATAGATACGGCACAAACGCTTGACATGATGGGAACGGATATTATAGTAATGCGTCACAGCATGAGCGGTGCTCCGCATCTTATCGCTCCGTTGGTAAAGGCATCGGTAGTAAACGGCGGTGACGGCATGAATGAGCATCCGACTCAGGCACTTCTTGACATGCTTACTATACTTGAGAAAAAAGGAACGATTAAGGGGTTAAAGGTAGCTATTATCGGTGATATTTATCATTCAAGAGTTGTAAGATCAAATATCTACGGACTCACAAAGCTGGGAGCAGAGGTCAGCGTTGGAGGACCTGCAACACTTATGCCGAAAGGTATTGAAAAGCTTGGTGTAAAGGCGTATAATACGGTACATGAGGCTATAATGGACGCTGATGTGGTAATGGGTCTGAGAATTCAGCTTGAGAGACAGAAGAGCGGACTGTTCCCGAGCGTTAATGAGTATCACCGTTTCTTTGGAGTAGATGATAACAGATTGAAGTTTGCAAAGCCGGATGCCCTTGTAATGCATCCGGGTCCGGTAAATCGCGGAGTTGAGTTCTCAACCTCGGTTATAGACGGTGAACAGAGCGTGATAAATGAGCAGGTAACAAACGGCGTTGCAGTAAGAATGGCAGTTATGTATCTTCTTACTCGTGGAAGCTTTATACCTAATGAGGATTGATGGAGGAGAAGAGAATGAAATTATTAATTAAAGGCGGACGAGTTATCGATCCTGCTAATGGTATAGATGAAGTTACAGACATCTTTGTAGAGAACGGAGTTATATCGGAAATAGGAATAAATCCTGATCTTGAGGGTGTGGAGATGCGTATAATTGATGCGACAGGAAAGGTTGTAACACCGGGACTGGTTGATATGCATGTACATCTCCGTGAACCGGGTCAGGAATATAAAGAGGATATTGAATCGGGAACAAAAGCGGCAGCGGTCGGCGGTGTGACGAGCGTTGCATGTATGCCGAATACCGATCCGGTTGTTGATAATGAAGCAATTGTATCGTATATCATACAGAAAGCAAAGGATGTCGGATATGTAAATGTGTATCCGGTCGGAGCAATCTCAAAGGGTCTTAACGGCAAGGAGCTTGCTGAAATCGGTTCGATGCGTTTTGCAGGAGCTGTGGCGATTTCTGATGACGGACATCCGGTAGAGGACAGCGGTCTTATGAGACGTGCAATGACATATGCAGATATGTTTGATATACCGGTAATCTCACACTGTGAGGTTATGAGTCTTGCTGACGGAAGCATGAATGACGGTGATGTGGCGACATCGATGGGTTTAAAGGGTATTTCAAGATCCGCCGAAGAGGTTATGGCGGCGCGTGATATTCTGGTAGCTGAGGCAGAGGGTAAGAGAGTGCATATCGCACATATCAGTACAAGAGGCACGGTAGAACTGGTAAGACAGGCAAAAAAGCGTGGCGTAAAGGTGACATGTGAGACTTGTCCGCATTATTTCTCGCTTACAGAAGATGCTTGTATAGGTTTTAACACAAATGCAAAGATGAATCCGCCGCTCAGAACACAGGATGACGTAGAGGCAATTATAGAGGGCTTAAAGGATGGTACAATAGACTGTATTGTAACAGACCATGCACCGCATCATGTTGATGAGAAAAACTGCGAATTTGCAGTAGCAAAGAACGGTATTGTAGGAATTGAAACTTCACTGGGACTCGCCTTGAAGTGCCTTGTAAAAGAGGGGGTTCTTACATTGAGTGAGTTGATTGAAAAGATGGCAGTTAACCCGTCAAGAATTTTAGGTATCAACAAGGGTACACTTGGCGAGGGATATGCAGCCGATATTATAATTTTTGACCCGGATAAGGAATGGACAGTAGATGTAAACGAGTTCAAGTCAAAGGGCAAGAATTCACCGTATGATGGCTGGGTATTGAACGGTAAGCCGGAATACGTTATTGTGGGCGGAAAAATCCGTGTCAATCAAGGAGAGTTAATGTAATATATATAGGAGACGGCATTCCCGACAGCCTGCAAATTGTAATTTTAAAAAGTTTTCATATATAAGGAGAAAAGAACAATGTCAATGGATTTATTGGTAAAGAAGATAAAAGAAAAGTCAAACCCGTCAGTAGCAGGTCTTGACCCGAAAATTGATTATGTACCGATGTATATAAGAGAAAAGGCATATGCACAGTACGGTAAAAATTTAAAGGGTGCAACAGAGGCGATCTGGGAGTATAACAAGGGACTTATTGATGCATTATATGATGTGGTTCCTGCTGTTAAGCCGCAGAGTGCGTTTTATGAAATGTACGGACTTCCGGGTGAAGAGGTTATGCACAGAACAATTGAGTATGCAAAGGAAAAGGGCTTATATATCATTCTTGACGTAAAGCGTAACGACATAGGTACAACAGCTGAGGCATATTCAAAGGCATATCTCGGTAAGGTTGAGATTGACGGCGAGCTGGTTGATGCGTGTCCGGTTGACTGTGTGACCGTAAACCCATATCTTGGAACAGACGGAATCAAGCCGTTTGTTGATGACTGTAAGGCATATGACAAGGCGATTTTCTCGCTTGTTAAAACTTCAAATCCATCATCGGGTGAGTTTCAGGACAAGATGATTGGCGATAAGCATCTTTTTGAAGTTGTTGCAGAGCAGGTTAATGTATGGAATGAGGATACCATCGGAGAAAGCGGCTATGGTGCAGTAGGTGCGGTTGTGGGTGCGACATATCCGGAGCAGGCACAGATTTTAAGAAAGCTTATGCCGAAGTCATACTTCCTTGTACCGGGCTACGGTGCTCAGGGCGGTAATGCAAAGGATGTTGCACACAGCTTCAATGATGACGGACTTGGTGCAATTGTAAACTCATCAAGAGGTATCATGTGTGCATACAAGAAAGGCGACTGGAAGGAAGAGCAGTACGCTGAGGCAGCAAGAGCTGAGGCAATCAGAATGAGAGAAGAGTTAAACAGCATCATTAAATAATTCGAGTCTGAATAAATTTACGCATCTCACCATTTTGAAGACCTTGGAGTACATATGTATGCCAGCGGTCTTTAAAATGGCAATCAGCGAAAATTTCTTTCAGACCATTATGAAAGGGAAATTATGAAATCAACAGAAAAATGTACTTTAATTAAAAAAGCGGAAATCGCACCGGGAATATTCGATTTTACAATCGAGTCGGAGAAAATCGCCGCTGAAACCAAGTGCGGACAGTTCCTGCATATTGACTGCGGTGCATCAACATTTTTACGTCGTCCGATAAGCATATGCGATGCGGAAAACGGCGAGGTTCGCTTTATATTCCAGGTAAAGGGTGAGGGAACGCAGGCTCTTGCAAAGTATGAAATCGGCGATAAAATTGACGTTATGGGACCGCTTGGACACGGCTTTGAAATAAAGGGTGAAAAACCGGTTGTAATTGGCGGCGGTATTGGAGTATTCCCGTTATACAAGCTTGCAAAGCAGATTAATGCTGATGTATTTTTAGGCTTCCGTGACAAGGATTTGGTTGTAATGGAGGATGAGTTCAAGGCTTGCTCAAAATCTGTTACGGTTGGTACAGACAACGGCACATACGGCTACAACGGTTATGTTGCAAATGCAATGGCACAGTATCTCGATAATAACGAATGTGATATGATTTATTGCTGCGGTCCGATGCCGATGTTAAAGGCAGTTAAGCAGATTGCAGAGAGCAGAGGGATTTTATGCCAGCTTTCATTAGAGCAGCGAATGGGCTGCGGAATCGGTGCGTGTCTGGTATGTACCTGTGAAACAACACATACGGGAACAGATAAGCATATGAGAGTATGTAAGAACGGTCCGGTATTTTATTCAACGGAGGTGACGTTAAATGGCTGATACAAGGATAAGCTTCTGCGGAGTAGATTTTAAGAACCCGATTGTAACCGCATCGGGAACATTTGGCTTCGGAATTGAGTATGATGAATACGCATCGCTCAATGAATACGGCGGCTTTGGTGCAAAGGGTCTGACACGTCAGCCCAGAGAGGGAAACAAGGCTCCGAGAATAGCGGAAACTCCGTCGGGAATTTTAAACAGTGTCGGATTGCAGAATCCGGGAGTTGAATTTTTTTCAAAATATACAATGCCGTATCTTGCATCAGAGTATGATACAAATGTAATTGCAAATATGTCAGGCAATACAATCGAGGAATACTGCGAAATGGCAGAAATTCTTTCGGAAACTGATGTTGCAATAATTGAAATGAACATCTCATGCCCGAACGTAAAGCATGGCGGACTTGCATTCGGAACAGATCCTGATACAGTGTATGAGCTTACAAAAGCAGTAAAGGCACACTGCAAGAAGCCGCTTGTTGTAAAGCTTTCACCTAATGTAACGTCAATCACTGATATTGCAAAATCAGCAGAAGCAGGCGGTGCAGACGGATTATCGCTTATTAATACACTTCTCGGAATGAAAATTGATATCCACACAAGACGTCCGATTTTGGCAAATAACATGGGTGGCTTATCGGGTCCGGCAGTGAAGCCGGTAGCGGTAAGAATGGTGCATCAGGTGTATAACGCAGTAAAAATTCCGTTAATAGGAATGGGCGGTGTTATGAGTGGAGCAGACGTAATCGAGTTCATGATTGCAGGTGCAAGGCTTGTTGCGTTGGGAACAGGAATGTTCGTAAAGCCGGATTTAATTCTTGATGTTAAGAAAGAAATCAACGAATATATGCAGATGCATAATATTGATAAAATCGAGGATATTATCGGTACGTTGGAATTAAACAGCTAAATATTCACAAAAAACACATCAAAGAGATGTGTTTTTTGTAATTTTAGAAAAAAATTGATTTTTATGTAGGATTTTTGCAGATTTGAAGAGTATTATTACTTAGACGCTGTTTTTTGAATAATATCAGAGAAAACAGACAATAATAAAGCATATGTGTAGTTGTGATGAGAGGAGGGTGATTTTATGGCGAGACTTCCGGAAAGTCTGATTCGTGAAATAAACGACGCAAGCGATATAGTCGATTACGTTTCACGTCATGTTCAGCTGAAAAAAACAGGTAAAGACTATAGCGGTCTTTGTCCGTTCCATCATGAAAAATCACCGTCGTTTCATGTAAGTGCGGACAAGCAGCTGTTCCATTGCTTCGGTTGCGGAGCAAGCGGTAATCTTGTGCAGTTCGTGATGAGGACAGAAAATCTTGATTTTATAGACGCAATTAAAGTTATGGCAGACCGTGCCGGGATTATTATACCGGAGGATGCGGGCGAAAGTGATGAGATGCATGCAATACGCAAGCGGATATATGAAATGAACAAGCTTGCAGCCAGATTTTTCTTTAACTGTTTAAAGGATAAAAATACAGGCTTGACGGCACAGCAATACTTTGCACGTCGTGGAATAAGCTGGAAAACAGTTACGTCATACGGACTTGGTTACGCACCTGCCAAAAATAATGCACTGCTTGCATTTTTTAAAGAATCGGGATATTCATATGAGCAGTGTGTTGAAGCGGGCCTTGCGATTGAACGTGACGGGAAAATAATGGACAAGTTCCGGAACAGGGTTATATTTCCGATAATAGATGTCAGGGGAAATGTTATAGGCTTCGGCGGACGTATAATGGACAATGTCAAGGAAGTTGACGGTCGGAAAATCCCTAAGTATTTAAACAGCTCGGAAACACCCGTGTTTACCAAGGGAAATAATCTTTTTTCATTAAATCTCGCAAAGGGTGCAAAAGCAGATTCGCTTATTCTGTGCGAGGGATATATGGATGTAATATCGGTATATCAGGCGGGTATAACAAATGTTGTTGCAACGCTGGGAACGGCTATAACAGAGCCGCAGGCAAAGCTGATGCTGAGATACGCCAATGAAATAATTATTTGCTATGATATGGATGAAGCAGGAACAAAGGCGGCATTAAAGGCGATTGATATAATTAACGGTGTGAATGGAAGATCGAGAGTAATAAGGCTCAAGGGTGCAAAGGATCCGGATGAATACATAAACAAGTATGGAGTGGAAGCCTTTAAAATGGCACTGAAGCAGGCGGTTCCGTCAACGGAATTTAAGCTGTCGCTTATAAAGGGAAAATATGATACATCGCAGACCGATGATAAAATAAAGTTTATAAATGAGGCGGCACAGGCATTGCTTGGAATACAGGATGCCGTTGAGGTGGATGCATATATAAGAAAGCTTTCGGATGAAAATGAGATAAGCGCAGATGCAGTATATGCAGCACTCAGACGTAAAGCGGAGCAGGACGGAAAAAAGAATATTCCGGTTATCCGTCAGTATAAAAAGCGTGAAGCTTCGGGAGCAGAGCAGTCAGTTCCGGCGGGGGTAATAGAAGCTGAAAAGCGTTTGATTTATCTTATGAGCAGTAAAAAAAAGCTGTATAAGCTTGCTTATAAATATATGAAAGCGGAGGATTTTTCAACTGAAATTCACCGGAAGCTGGTGCAAAGAATATATTCTCTCTATGAAGAGGAGAGTTATATAGATATACCGATGATTCTTAATGAATTTTCGGATGATGCAGATGCTGCAAATACAGCATCTGCGGTATTTTACAATAATGAGGTCTATAATGCGGAGGAGTCTGCCATGAAAGACCTTATAAGAAAAATTAAGCTTGAAAAAATCAATGCTGCCATTCGTACGGTCAGCGATGTCAGCAGAATTAAAGAGCTTATGAAAGAAAAGAAATATTGGACCGAGCAAACTTGGGAGGATTAAATATGGATGAGAAGAAAAATCAGATCATAAATGAACTTATTGAAAAGGGTAAGGCAAGCGGAGTTATTTCAAATGAAGAAATAGCGAATGCGTTTACTAATGCTGAGGTTGAAATTTCAGCTGAGGAGCTTGACGAGCTTATTCATGAAAGGTTTGAAAAGGAAGGTATTTTGATTTCGGAAAAGAGCCTTGAAGCAGAGCTTGAAGAGATAGAAATTTCTCAGGAGGAGATCAAGGATTTATCAGTTCCGGAGGGAATCAATATTGATGACCACGTTAAAATGTATCTCAAGGAAATCGGTAAGGTGGATCTTCTTTCAGCAGAGGAAGAAACAGAGCTTGCAAAACGTATGGCTGAGGGTGATGAAGAAGCGAAGAGCAAGCTTGCAGAATCAAATTTAAGACTTGTTGTAAGTATAGCAAAGCGTTATGTGGGCAGAGGTATGATGTTCCTTGATCTTATTCAGGAGGGAAACCTCGGCCTTATCAAGGCGGTTGATAAATTCGACTATAAAAAAGGATACAAGTTCTCAACATACGCAACATGGTGGATAAGACAGGCGATTACCCGTGCGATAGCAGATCAGGCGCGAACAATAAGAATCCCTGTTCATATGGTGGAAACGATTAATAAGCTTGTAAGAGTATCAAGACAGTTGGTGCAGGAGTACGGACGTGAACCTACAACAGAGGAGCTTGCAAAAGCTTTAAATATGTCAGAGGAAAAGGTGAGAGAAATTTCAAAGATTTCACAGGAGCCGGTATCGTTAGAAACTCCGATAGGCGAAGAGGAGGACAGCCATCTGGGAGATTTTATTCCCGATGAGGATGCTCCTGCTCCGTCAGATGCGGCAAGCTTTGTATTATTAAAGGAACAGCTTAACGATGTTTTAGGAACTCTTACACAGAGAGAGGCTATGGTGTTAAGACTTCGTTTTGGTCTTGATGACGGAAGACAGCGTACGCTTGAAGAGGTGGGCAAGGAGTTTGAGGTAACTCGTGAACGTATCCGCCAGATTGAGGCAAAGGCTTTAAGAAAGCTCAGACATCCCTCACGCAGTAAGAAGCTTCGTGACTTCCTTGAGTGTTAAATATAAGGAAATTTCCGTATTAACCGTTTTTTTAGAGCGGTGAAAATGTCGGAAGGTATTTTAGTCTGAGTTTTATAAAAGGAGAAGTGTTAATATAAAATGGATTGGATTAAGACAACGGTATATACAACAGCAGATGGTATAGAGGCGGTAACGGGCAGGCTGTATCAGCTTGGTATAACCGGACTTGAAATAGAGGATGAGCAGGATTTCAAGGACTTCCTCGAAAACAATCAGCAATATTGGGACTATGTTGATGAGGATCTGATTAAAGCAAAAGAGGGAGAAACAAAGGTCTCATGCTATGTAAGTGATGACCTGAACGGAAACGAGCTCTTAGCGGCAATCAGAGCATCAATGTCTGAGATGAAGTCTCTGGACGTTAATGATGAATTCGGAAGACTTGAAATTGAGATTGAGGGTACAAGTGCTGAGGATTGGGCAAATAATTGGAAAAAATATTTTCATCCGATGGAGGTCGGCGAAAAAATTCTCATAAAGCCCGAATGGGAGGAATACAATGAGGACACCGACAGAATAATATTCAATATAAATCCGGGTATGAGCTTTGGCACGGGTTCGCACTACACAACTCAGCTTTGTATAGAATCGCTTGAAAAGTATGTAAAGCCGGGAATTAAGATGCTTGACCTCGGCTGCGGCAGCGGAATTTTATCGATTATTTCGCTTTTGCTTGGTGCTGATGAGGCAGTGGCTGTTGATATAGACCCTAATGCTGTTGATACGGCATATGAAAATGCTCAGATGAACAATGTTTCAAAGGAGCATTATCATGTATTCTCAGGTAACGTCGTAACAGACCCGGATGTGCAGGCTGAAATTGGCAAGTACGAATATGAGGTTGTTGCGGCAAATATTGTGGCGGATGTAATTATCGGACTTGCACCCAAGGCAAGGGAATATATGAAGAAGGACGGTGTGTTTATTACATCGGGAATTATTTCCGACCGTGAGGAGGACGTGAAAGAGGCTCTTGAAGAAAACGGATTTGAAATAGTAAATATTTCAAGACGTAAGGATTGGGTTTCTATCGTATGTAAGTGATGATAAAAATAACGGATAAGATATACTGTATAACAACGGAGTATGACGGCCGAAAATTTAATTCATATCTGATATGCGGAGAAAAAACAGCACTTGTGGATTCGTGTCCGGAGGATTGTGCCGATGAGCTTATTGAAAAGGTAAAAGAAAAAGCACCAAGCCTTGATTATGTGATATTTACTCATACCGACAGGTACAGAGCTGGTGCAATAGAATGGCTGTCAGATACGAAAGTGATTGCAACCATAGCCGGACTTCGCAACCTCAAAGAGATTGCAAACAGAACGCTTGACGAACAGCCGGCAAAGGAGGGTGAGGAGATAGATTTAGGCGGAATAAGTCTTAGAGTTATGATAACGCCTAATCTTAACTGGCCCGACACAATGATGATATACATACCGCAAGAGAAAATGCTTCTTAGCGGAACTATGTTTGTTGGATATAATAGCGGAATGAGCGTGCAGGAATATTGCAATAATGAAATGAAGCTGTTTCCGGATTTTGCAATGACGGCTGTGGAAAAAGCAGCGGCATTGAAGCCTGAAATAATATGCCCGTCAGAGGGTGATATTCAGGAAGAGGATGTATTTGAAATATACCGTGAAGCTTTGAAAAAAGCAGACGTGCCAAAAACAGTGGTTGTACTGTATGCAGGCAGTGTCAACGGCTATACGGCAGAGCTTGCAAGAACGGCTGCGAGAGCGATATGCGACAGCGGAATAAGTGTAATCTGCGTTAATTGCTGTGAGGATAACCGTGATGAGGCTGTTGAAATAATGAACAATGCAGATGCATTGTGCCTTGCATCTCCGACGATACACAGAAATGCAGTGCCTGAGATAATGGATGTAATAACAAGGCTTGACTGCGTAAATATGCGGCATAAGCCATGTATGGTTACAGGGTCTTACGGATGGGGCGGAGAAGCCCTTGGATGTATCAGTAATTATCTGAAGCTGCTCAAATTAAAGGTGTTTGAAAAGCCGGTGGGTTGTATAATGAAGCCATCGGAAGAAAAGCTTAAGGAATTAACAGAGTATGCAAAGAGATTTGCAGGTTTTGTGAAAGGAACAGAGGAATGATAACAAGTAAACAGAGAGCATACCTTCGTAAGCTGTCGCATGACATGAGCCCGATTTTTCAGATAGGAAAAGAGGGGCTGACTGAAAGTGTTATTGCGGCAATTGATGAGGCGTTGGACAAGCGTGAGATTTTAAAGGTGCATATCCTTGAAACGGCATTGCTTGATTCAAAGCTTGCATGTAATGAGGTTGCACAGGAGATTGGAGCAGAACCGGTTCAGGCAATCGGCAATAAGTTCACATTATACCGTCAGGCAAGTGATGAAAAAAATCGAAAGATTGAGCTGCCGAGAAAATGATTAAGACGGGAATAATGGGCGGAACGTTTGATCCTATTCATAACGGTCATTTGCTGCTTGCAAGATTTGCAAAGGAGCAGTACGGACTGGACGAGGTATGGTTTATGACAAGCGGAAATCCGCCGCATAAGAGAAATGATAAGACTGATGCTGATATACGCCACGAAATGGTATGTATTGCACTTGGGAATGATGCGGATTTTGTTCCTTGCGATTATGAGGTGAACAGAAAAGAGCTGTCATACTCGGTGCATACTATGGAGCATTTTACCAATGAATTTCCGGAACGTGAGTTTTATTTTATAATTGGCGAGGATTCTCTTATGGGCATGCCGAAATGGTACGAGCCTAAACGGTTGCTGGAGCTTACGAGGGTTCTGGTCTATCCCCGTGACAGATGCGGAAGACTTGCTGATGAAATTCGTGAGATAAAACAGAGTCTTGGCGGTGATATAAGAGAAATTAAGGCACCTATGTTTGAAATATCCTCGACAGATATTAGAAAACGTATCAGTGACGGACTAAGTGTAAGACATATGCTGCCTGATGCAGTATGTGATTATATATCAGAAAGCGGGCTTTATCGATGAAAGAAAAACTGAAAAAAGTATTAAGAGAAAGCCGCTACCGTCACAGTATGGGAGTTTGCGAGACGGCGGTTGAGCTTGCAAGGCTTTATGGTGTCGATGAAGAAAAAGCGTATATTGCAGGACTTCTTCATGACTGTGCGAAGTGTTTTGACAATGAAACACAAATAGCAATGTGTAAGGAGTACGGAATAGAGCTTGATAAAATAACTCTTGCGTGTCAGGCGGTTATTCACGCACCCCTGGGGGCGGCAGTAGCAAGGTCGGAGTACGGAATAGAGGATGAGGAGATTCTTCGGGCGATACGTCTCCACACTACAGGCGGCACGGAAATGGCAAAGCTTGATAAAATCATATACATTGCGGATATGATTGAGCCGACAAGGGTATATAATGGTGTAGATGAATTGAGAGAAATTGCATTTAAGGATCTTGATGAGGCAATGTTAAGAGCGTTGCAAGCTACACTGAAATTTAACATACAGAAAGGAACAGTCATCCACCCTGATACATTATCTGCGTGGAACAGTCTGTTATCAGATAAGGAGAGTGAGTAAATGGAAGCAAAAAAGAAAACAGAGATAGTTGTCAAGGCACTTGACGATAAGAAAGCATCAGATATTGAAGTGCTTGACGTTGCGGCACAGACTTCGTTAGCTGAATACTTTGTCATAGCATCGTGTCAGTCAACAACACAGGTGAGAGCCTGTGCGGATGAGGTTGAAGAGCAGTTAAAGGAAGCCGGAGTTGAGATGTATCACAGAGAGGGCTACAGAGGCGGAGCATGGATTTTGCTTGATTACGGTGATGTAGTAGTGCATGTTATGCAGGAAGAAACCCGTGAGTTCTATGATATAGAACGTCTTTGGGAAGGCGGCTTTGCCGAAGCAGAAATAGAAGAATAATAAAAAAAGGGGATAAATACCAATGGAAACGTATAATTACAAAAAAATTGAGAAAAAATGGCAGGACAGATGGGAAGAGGCAGGCATCTTCCATGCAAGTGAAAAGTCAGAAAAGCCTAAGTTTTACGGACTTATTGAGTTCCCGTATCCGTCAGGACAGGGACTGCATGTAGGTCATCCCAGAAGCTATACAGCAATGGATATTATAGCAAGAAAGCGTCGTATGGACGGCTATAATGTATTATATCCGATTGGCTGGGATGCGTTTGGTCTTCCGGCAGAAAACTACGCAATAAAGAACAATATTCATCCGAGAATTATCACAGCGAAGAATATTGAAAACTTTACAAGACAGCTCAAAATGCTCGGATTCTCATTTGACTGGTCAAGAGAGGTAAACACAACCGATCCGAATTACTATAAGTGGACACAGTGGATATTCCTGCAGCTTTTCAAGAACGGACTTGCATACAAGAAAGAAATGCCCATTAACTGGTGTACGGGCTGTCAGGTTGGTCTTTCAAATGAAGAGGTTGTAAACGGTGTATGTGAGCGTTGCGGCAGTGAGGTTGTTCAGAAGAACAAGAGCCAGTGGATGCTTGCAATTACAAAGTATGCTCAGAGACTGATTGATGACCTTGATGATGTGGCATATCTGGAAAAAATCAAGACACAGCAGAAGAATTGGATTGGCAGAAGTGAGGGTGCAGAGGTTAAGTTTGAGCTTTCTACAGGCGATACAATGGTTGTATATACAACACGCTGTGATACATTGTTTGGTGCGACATATACAGTAATGTCACCTGAGCATGAGCTTATCGAAAAAATGAAAGCTTCAATTGAGAACTTTGATGAGGTTGAGGCGTACAGAACAGAGGCGGGTAAAAAGTCAGAGTTTGAGAGAACGGAGCTTGTAAAGGATAAGACAGGCGTGCAGTTAAAGGGTATCTACGCAATCAACCCGGCAAACGGCGACAAGCTTCCTATATTCATTTCAGACTATGTACTTACAACGTACGGTACAGGTGCAATCATGGCAGTACCTGCACACGATACCCGTGACTGGGAGTTTGCGAAGAAGTTTGATCTTCCGATTATTGAGGTTGTGTCAGGCGGTGAGGACGTACAGAAAGAAGCATATACAGACGTATATAAGGGCGAGATGGTTAACTCAGGTTTCCTTACAGGCATGAGTGTGAAGGAAGCAATTCCGGCAATGATTAACTGGCTTGAGGAAAAGGGACTCGGTACAAGAAAGGTTAACTATAAGCTTCGTGACTGGGTATTCTCGCGTCAGCGTTACTGGGGTGAGCCTATTCCGCTTGTAAACTGTGAAAAGTGCGGTTGGGTAGCAATTCCGGAGAGCGAGCTTCCGTTAGAGCTTCCGGAGCTTGAAAAGTTTGAGCCGGGTGAAAACGGTGAATCACCGCTTGCAAAGGCATATGACTGGATAAAGACTACTTGTCCGTGCTGTGGTGGTCCGGCAGAGAGAGAAACAGATACAATGCCGCAGTGGGCAGGTTCAAGCTGGTACTTCCTGCGTTATATGGATGCACACAATGATAATGCACTTGCGTCAAAGGAGGCACTTGACTATTGGGCACCGGTTGACTGGTACAATGGCGGTATGGAGCATACAACACTTCACCTGCTTTATTCACGTTTCTGGTACAAGTTCCTCTATGATATTGGTGTAGTACCGACTCCGGAACCGTACATGAAGAGAACCTCACATGGTATGATCTTAGGCGAAAACGGCGAGAAGATGAGTAAGTCAAGAGGAAATGTTGTTAACCCGGACGAGGTTGTAGATCAGTTTGGTGCAGACGCATTCAGAGCGTACGAGATGTTCATCGGTGCGTTTGACCAGAGTACACCTTGGTCACAGCAGGGCTTAAAGGGCTGCTATAAGTTCATTGAAAGAGTATGGAATTTACAGTCAATTGTAACTGACGGCGAGGGCTACAGTGCAGAACTTGAAAAGAATATTCACAAGGCAATCAAGAAGGTTGGAGAGGACTACGAGAGAATGAAGTTCAATACAGCCATAGCAACAATGATGAGTCTTGTAAACGACTATTCAAAGAAAGGCTCAATCACAAAGGACGAGTACAGAGTACTCCTTACTTTGCTTAACCCGGTAGCACCGCATATGACAGAGGAGCTTTGGGAAACATATACAGACGGAAGCAGCGAATTCTTGTCTATAAGAGAGTGGCCGAAGTATGATGATGCCAAGACTGTTGATGACGAGATAGAGATTGTTGCACAGGTAAACGGCAAGATAAAGGCAAGAATAATGGTAGCGGCAGATGCTGATAAGGATGCAGTTCTTGAAAAGGTAAAAGCTGACGATGCTATCAAGGCACTTATTGACGGCAAGACAATTGTTAAGGAAATTGTAGTTCCGGGCAAGCTTGTCAATGTTGTTGTAAGATAAGGAATAAGGGGGATGTTGCTTGACATCTCCCTTTTGGTGTGCATTTTTTGGGAATATAAATTATCTCATTATCCGACAGATATTCACAAAGCAATGGATAAAATGTAATAAAAACTTAATATTGGCGAGGTTGACGTAAAAACGGAAGCATGGTATAATACATATGTATATATTATAATTAATATGGAGGCAGTATGTTTAACGTAAAAAGATATTTCCAGGTATTAGGAATTTCCTTGGGGGTTCTTCTTATTGCTGCATTTGTGGCTATGGGAATAGACTTCTCGTCGATTACACAGATTGTGGACGAGCCTGTGGATAATACATCAACTGTTGCTGCAGCTGACGGTAAAATTAACGTTCTTATGATGGGAACGGATATTGACGGTCTGAGAACAGACTCAATTATTCTTGCAAGCTTTGATACGGAAACCAAAGAGGTTAAGATGATGAATATTCCGAGAGACCTCAAGATTTTTGTAGGAAACCGTTATCAGAAGATAAATGCAGCACATGCATATATGAAGGACGGAGAAATTGGCGGTCCTACTGCTACATGTGAGGCTGTAACAAGATTTACGGGAATACCGATTAACTATTATGTGGATTTTTCGTTTGATGCGGTTGCCCATGTTATAGACCAGCTTGGTCCGGTTAAATTTACAATACCGGATATTTACGGCGACGGTGTGGGCATGGTATATGACGACCCTGTACAGGGACTTCACATAAATCTTCCGCCGGGTGAGTATGACCTTAACGGTCAGCAGGCTGTATGGGTAATGCGTTACCGTCACGGTAATCCTGATCCGAGAACAGGTATATTCAAGTCATATCCGAACGGAGATATGGATAGAACAAAGATGCAGCAGACGCTTTTAAAGGCAATTATAGACCAGAAGCTCAATGCTTCGCTGATATTAAAAATTCCGGCGATTTTTAACGAGATCAGTAAAGAAATAAAGACAAATTTCAAGTTCTCGGATGTAGTTAAATATTCAAAGTACCTTGCAGGCTTTGACAGCTCAAAGATAAAAACAATAGCATTGGATGGAACATTCGAAAATGACCCGACACTTGGTGATGTGCTTATTGTAGATCTGAATGACGTAAGAGAGCTTGTTCAGACAGAGTTCGGTTATGATGCTGAGCGGATCACACTCGGAGACCCGACAAAGGAGTCAAGCTATAACTGGGACAGAGAATAAGTGTGCAAAGTGTACAAATTGCAGGCTTTAAAGAGAAGAAAATATTGTAACACGGAAATTATAAAACTGTTGCAAAATGGCATGAAATGTGTTATAATATAAGCGTAGAGAATAAGTGAGGAGAAAGAGTGGGCAAGAGAGTCCACTCTTTCGTTTATCTGATTGCGTAAAAATAGTGTACCGACTTCTTAACTTGTTGGGTAAGGTACAGAAATGCTTTTTGCGTCAGTAGAGAGGAGAAATATGGCGAATAAAATTGAAACCATAGCACTTGAACTGAGTGCCGGTGTCGCTGAAGAACAGGGTGTGTATGTTGTTGATGTATCATACAAGAAAGAAAACGGCAATAACGTGCTTTGCTTCTATATTGATAAGGATGGCGGTGTCGGAATTGATGAGTGTGAGGCATTTTCAAGAGCAGTAGAGCTTGTTCTTGATGAAGCAGATCCGATTGAGGAGAATTACTCATTGGAGGTATCCTCGCCGGGAGTTGACAGAAAGCTTGTAAAGGAAAGAGAATTTCTGTATTATATCGGTCGCAGCGTTGATGTCAAGTTGTATGCGGCGGTAGGCGGAGTAAAGGAATTTGAGGGCATTCTGACGGGTTTTGCGGATAACACTGCTGAAATTGAAGTGGGCGGAGAAATAAGAAAAGTACCCGTAAAAAATGCGGTTTATATAAAATTACACTTTAGTTTTTAAAATATTAATGGAGGACAAAATGAATAAGGAATTACTTGGAGCAATTGAAGCAATTTGCGAAGAAAAGAACATAAATCCGGAGGTCATTCTTGACGCTCTTGAGGCAGCATTGACAGCTGCATACAGAAAGAATTTCACATCCTATGAAAATGTGTCAGTTACAATAGACCGTAAAAAGGGTAAGGTCAGCGTAATGGCTCAGAAGCAGGTTGTTGAAGAAGTATATGACGATCAGGAAGAGATTTCTCTCGATGATGCAAGAGCTATAAGCGGCAAGTACGAGTACGGCGACATTGTAAATGTTGAAGTAACACCGAAAGATTTCGGAAGAATTGCGGCAATGACTGCAAAGCAGGTTGTGACACAGAGAATCCGTGAAGCTGAACGTGGTATTATATATAGCGAATACAATGGCAAGAAGGATGAAATTATAACAGGTACAGTCACAAGAGTTGAAAATGTAGGCGTGTTCATTGATATCGGTAAGACAGAGGTTCTTCTTCCGGAAAAGGAACAGCCGGCAGGTGAAGTGTATGAAATCGGTCAGAAAATCAAGTGCTATATTTCAAGTGTGAAGAATGATTCGAAGACTACTCAGGTGATGATTTCAAGAACACATCCGGGACTCGTAAGAAGACTGTTTGAACTTGAGGTACCGGAAATTGCAGACGGTATAGTAGAAATAAAGGGCGTTTCAAGAGAAGCAGGCTCAAGAACAAAGATTGCCGTATGGTCAAGTGATGAGAGTGTTGATCCGCAGGGTGCATGTATCGGCCCTAAGGGAATGAGAGTGCAGAATATCGGCGATGAATTAAGAAATGAAAAGATTGATATCATAAAGTGGAGTGAGGATCCGGCTGAGTTCATTTCAGCAAGCCTTAGTCCCTCAAAGGTATTAAGTGTTGATATTGACGAGGAAAAGAAGAGTGCAAAGGTAATAGTACCGGAATCACAGCTTTCACTTGCAATAGGTAAGTCAGGACAGAATGTAAGACTTGCTGCAAGACTTACAGGCTGGAAGATAGATATATCTTCAGATTTATCATTTTAATTAAATATGGAAAAGCACATACCATTGAGAATGTGTGTTGCGTGCAGGGTGATGCAGCCGCAGCACGAGCTTATACGCTTCGTATGCAGTGACGGCGTATGTGAGCTTGATTTAGAAAAAAAGAAATTCGGACGCGGTGCATATATATGCAGAAGTGAGGAATGCATACAAAAGGCAGGAAAGAAAAATGTACTGTCAAGGCATTTTAAATGTAATGTACCGAAAGAGATATACACTGCTGCAAGCGAAACAATACCTGTTTAAGCAAGTTCTTAAACAAAGTATCGCACCGCTGTTTTAGCGGACAGCGGAGAATGATTGAGAAAGGGTGATGTTAGTATGGCAGAAACAAAGAAAGTAAGTATGATAGCAAAGGATCTCAAGATAACCGGTAAGGAGCTTATTGAGGGCCTTAAGGAGCATGGAATAGAGTTAAAGAGTACATCAAGTGCCATGGCTGATGCACATATAGCATTGGCATTTGATATCTTCACGAATAAAAATATGATGAGTGAAGATGATATTAATGCAGAGAGAGAAGTGGCGCGTAAGGCAAAGGCGGAGCGTGATGCAAAGCTTGCGGCAGAGGCAAAGGCAGTAGAGGAAGCAAAGGGAGCAGAGGTAGCAGAGGAAGCAAAGGCGGCAGAGGAAGCCAAAGCAGAGGCAAAGGCTGCAGAAGAAACTGAGACTCAGAAAAAGGCTCAGGAAGAAAAGGCTAAAAAGGAAGCTGAGTCAAAGCCTGTTGTAAAGAAGCCTGAAAAGACTCCGGAGCCGAAGATTGTAAAGAAGGCTGAACCGAAGATTGTAAAGAAGGCAGAGCCGAAGATTGTAAAGAAAGCTGAACCGGAAAAAATTCAGAAAAAGCTGGAAGTAAGCCAGGAGCTCCCCAAGACGGAGGAGAAGAGCAAAAAGAAAAAGCCGCAGCATAATCAGGCAAAGAAGCAGACAGGTCAGAAAGTGGATCTTTCTTCAATCAGCCGCGACGATTCAGAGACTATTGTTGTACAGACAAAGGAAAAGCACCGTCACGTTGATACAAGAACGGCAAATGTAGATCTTGATGCACTTGCTTCAAATGAAAGACTCGAAAGCTTTGAAGAGGAATCACGCGAGGGTGGCAGAAGCTCAAAGAAGAAAGAAAGAAACAACAAGAAAAACCGTCAGCAGGAAAACAATAAGTTTGACAAGAAGAATCAGAAGAAGAACAATAAGGCAAAGCAGCCGATACCGAAGAAAGTAATCACAGAGGTTGAAATTCCGGAGATGATTACAGTCGGAGATTTTGCGTCAAAGATAGGTAAGCCGGGTGCAGAGATTGTTAAAAAGCTCTTCATGCTTGGAATAATGGCTACAATGAACCAGGCAATTGATTTTGAGACAGCGGAGCTTGTCGGTGCGGATTTTGGCATAGAGGTGAAGCAGGAAGTTGTTGTTACTAAGGAAGAAATGCTTTTTGCTGAAAGTGATGCTGAGGATAATGAAGAGGATTTAATTGAGCGTCCGCCGGTAGTAGTAGTAATGGGTCACGTCGATCACGGTAAGACATCACTCCTTGATGCTATTCGTGACACAGACGTTACTTCAACAGAGGCAGGCGGTATCACACAGCATATCGGTGCATATAATGTAACATTAAATGACAGAGTAATCACATTCCTTGATACACCGGGACACGAAGCGTTTACAACAATGCGTGCAAGAGGTGCAATGGTTACAGATATTGCCATTCTCGTAGTAGCAGCAGATGACGGTATCATGCCGCAGACTGTTGAGGCAATTAACCACGCAAAGGCTGCAGGTGTACAGATTATTGTTGCAATTAATAAGATTGATAAAGAGGGCGCAAATCCGGCAATGGTAAAGCAGACCTTGACAGAGTATGAGCTTGTTCCTGAAGAGTGGGGCGGAGATACTATTATTGTTGAGGTATCAGCAAAGCAGAGAATCAATATTGACGGACTTCTTGAAATGGTGCTTCTCGTTGCAGATATGCAGGAGTTAAAGGCTAATCCTAACAGAAGCGCAAAGGGTACAGTTGTAGAAGCAAGAGTAGATAAGGGTAAGGGTCCGGTTGCTACAGTGCTTGTACAGAATGGTACATTAAATATCGGAGATATAGTAATTGCAGGTACATCAGTTGGACGTGTAAGAGCGATGGTAAATGACAAGGGCCGACGTGTAAAGAGTGCAGGTCCGTCAATGCCTGTTGAGATTCAGGGTCTTTCAGATGCTCCGACAGGCGGCGATCAGCTTGTAGTAGTATCAAATGAAAAGCTTGCCCGTGACGTTGCAGAGCAAAGACGTCAGGAAATGATGGAGGAACGCTTCAATGCTGTAACAAAGGTATCACTTGATAACCTCTTCTCACAGATTGACGAAGGCAAGATGAAGGAGCTTAACATCATCATTAAGGCTGACGTACAGGGTTCGGTTGAGGCTGTAAGACAGAGTCTTGAAAAGCTTTCAAATGAAGAGGTAAGAGTAAGAGCAATTCACGGTGGTGTCGGTGCAATCAATGAGTCAGACGTAATGCTTGCAGATGCGTCAAATGCAATCATTGTCGGCTTCAATGTAAGACCGGACGCAGGTGCGGTGAGCATGTCGGCTCAGAAAGATGTAGATATCAGACTGTACAGAGTAATCTATCAGGCTATCGAGGAAATCGAGGCAGCTATGAAGGGTATGCTTGAGCCTGAGTATAAGGAAGTTGTACTTGGTTACGCTGATGTAAGACAGGTAATCAGAATTCCGTCAGTAGGAAATATTGCAGGATGTTATGTAACACAGGGCAAGATTGTAAGAAATGCGGAAATCAGACTTGTGCGTGAGGGAATTATCGTTCACGAGGGTAAGATAGACTCATTGAAGCGTGTCAAGGACGATGCTAAGGAAGTAAACGAGAACTTTGAGTGTGGTCTGGGTATTGAAAACTTTAACGATATTAAAGAGGGCGATACAATCGAATGCTTCGTAATGGAAGAGGTAGCCAGATAATCTTTGAATAAATTTTTGCGGTCGCCGTTTTTCGGGAATTATCTTTGCGAAAACGGCAAACTGCCGTAAATTTAATTCAGATTAAGATTTGAGAAAGGTTAGAAAATGGCAAGAATTGATAAAATAAACGAAGAAGTAAGACGTGAGCTTGCGAATGTAATTCGTGAGCTTAAGGATTCAAGAATTCCGATGATGACAAGCGTGGTGGCGGTAAGCGTTACAAATGACCTTCGTTATGCAAAGGCATACATTTCTGTTATGGGAAGTGAAGCCGAGCAGAAGAAAGCGATCGAAGGACTTAAAAGTGCAGCGGGATTTGTCCGCCGCGAAATAGGCAGAAGAATCAATCTCAGATGCACTCCGGAATTTATTTTTGAATTAGACCATTCAATTGAGCATGGTGCTCATATTGATGCATTATTAAAGAAGTATCAGTAATTAAGCATAAGCACATCGGTTACGGTGTGCTTATGAGAGTATTATGAAGAAATTATATGGAGTAATCTGATGGATAGAATAATAGAAAAAATCAAGGCTGCACATTCGATTGCAGTACTCGGTCATATAAATGAGGATCCGGATTCAATAGGTTCTTGCTTTGCTTTTGCACATATGATGCGCAATATGGGCAAGGAGGCAGTTGTATATATGAGTGCTGAGCCTGAAAAAAGACTTGCATTCATGGGCAGTGATTATGTAATATACAATGAAAATATTAATCCGGAACATGATTTGTGTGTAGTATTGGATTGTGGTGATATAGACCGTTTAGGAGACCGTAAAGCAATTTTTGATAAAGCGTCCTCAACAGTATCAATTGATCATCACCATACCAACACATACTTTGCACAGGAAAATTATGTAGATGGCGATGCTCCGGCAGCGGCAGAGCTATTGTGCCGTCTTTTTAGAAAGATGGAAATAAAGCTTGATACAGAGGCTGCAAAGCAGCTCTACTGTGCACTTTCGTCGGATACCGGTGGATTTAAATTTTCTAATGTGACACCGACTACTATGAGGGAAGCCGCAGATTTACTGGAATATGGATTTGATCATGCAGAGCTTGCAAGACTGTTGTTTGATTCGGATACATTTGAAGAAACTCGCTTTAAGGCAGAGGTTATGCAGAGCATTAAGTGCTATGCCGACGGAAAGATATGCCTTGTTGCAATAGATAAGGATATGGCGAACAGATGCGGACTTGAAGAAAATCAGGTTCCAAATGTTGTCGATATACCAAGACGTGTGGTGAGCTGTGAAATTGCTGTGGCACTCAAGGAAGCAGATGATGAAATCCGTATCAATCTGCGTTCAAACGGAGAAGCGGATGTTTCGAAAGTTGCATTGAAGTTCGGTGGCGGCGGTCATATAAAGGCAGCAGGCGGCGGTATAAAAAATGTCAGCATGGAAGAAGCAATACAACAGGTTTTAGCTGCATGCATAGAGGTACTTTAATGAACGGTATAATAGTAATAGATAAGCCAAAGGGAAAAAGCTCACATGATATGGTAAGTCTTATGAGAAGGCTCACTAAAATAAGGAGAATAGGGCATACCGGTACACTTGACCCGATGGCAACGGGAGTTTTGCCGTTGTGTATAGGACAGGCAACAAAGGCAGCAGATATGCTGACGCTTTCCGATAAGGCATACCGTGCCGAGTTTATTCTCGGAAAAACAACAGATACGCTTGATGCAGAGGGTGAGATTTTAACTGAATCAGATGTCAATGTGACAGAAGATGAAATCCGGGAGGTAATTAAAAGCTTTGTCGGAGAAATAGAGCAGATTCCACCGATGTACAGTGCAATAAAGCAAAACGGCAAAAAGCTCTATGAGCTTGCAAGACAGGGAATAGAAGTCGAGAGAAAAGTACGCTGCGTTACAATCAACAGTATCGATATAATAGAAATCGATATGTCACAAAACCGTGCAGTTATAGAGGTCAGCTGTTCAAAGGGTACATATATCAGAACACTGTGTGATGATATCGGAAAAAAACTTGGAACAGGTGCATATATGAGTGCATTGAGACGGATAAAGACCGGTTGCTTTACAATTGGTGATGCATATACGGTTGAAGAGATTGAGGAAATGGCACTTAGTGGCAAGCTTGAAGCGAGGCTTAAAAATGTTGATGAGCTGTTTTTAGAGTATGACAGTATTAAGCTTAATGAAAAGCAGACGAAAAGCATAAAAAATGGTGTCAGAATGTCGTGGCGAGGTAAGAAAGAGGGAGCATTGGTCAGATTATACGACAATACTGATTCTTTTCTTTGTATTTCGCAGATTGAGGACGGAAAATTAAAATTAGTTAAAAGCTTTTGGGGATAAATATGCAAATATTCAAGGAAAATATACCGTTACCGTACGAGGGAACGGTAGTCGCATTAGGAAATTTCGACGGTTTGCATATAGCACATATGCAGATTATAAGAAACGGAATCCGATATGCAAGGGAACATGGCTATAAAGCGGGGGTGTTGCTGTTTGAACAGAACACAAAGAATTTTACTGAAAAGAAGAGAGTTGAACTGATAACTCCAAATTCGGCAAAGCTGGAGCTTCTGGACAGAGAGAATATTGATTTTGTAGTTATGCGTCGTTTTACTAAAGAAGTGATGTCAAAATCACCGGAGGAGTTTTTTGAATTTCTGGTGGATAAGCTTCATGTAAAGGCTGTATGCTGTGGCTATGATTACAGCTTTGGATATATGGCAGCAGGCAGAGTGGATACACTGAGAAGACTTGGAGAGCAGTCCGGTGTAGATGTTCTGGTGACTGACAGAGTCTGTATAGATGACAATGTAGTATCATCAACCGCAATAAGAGAATGCATTTTAAGCGGTGATATGGAGCGCTCAGAGCGTATGCTCGGAAGAAGATTTTGTGTTGAGGGACCTGTGGTAAGAGGTTATCGTAACGGACATAAGCTGGGATTTCCGACTGCAAATGTCTGTTATGATGAAGCAATGGTACTGCCCGGTGAGGGAGTGTATGCAGGTATCACTTATGTTCGCGGCAGACGACTAAAGAGCGTGATCAATGTCGGAAAAAATCCTACGTTTGGAGAAAATGCCCTGACGGTTGAGAGTCATATTATTGATTATGATGAGAATATTTACGGAGAGTATATAAGGGTATCATTTGCCAAGAGACTCAGGGGTGATATAAGGTTTGAGAGCTTACAGGAGCTTAAGGAACAGATAAACACTGACGTGCAGAGGGTACGACTTATGGAGCTTTGATAAAAGCAGGAGGGATGTATTATGTTTACAAGTGTTATATTAGCGGCAGGTATGGGAACAAGAATGAAGTCCGCAATGCCCAAGGTAATACATAAGGTATGCGGCAAGGAGCTTTGCCGTTGGGTAATAGGTGCTTCAAAGGAAGCCGGCGCAGATAAGGTTGTGACAATTATCGGTCATAAAGCTGATATGGTAAGACCGTTGATTGAGTCTGAAACGGAGATTGCAATTCAGGCGGAGCAGAAAGGTACAGGTCATGCAGTTATGCAGGCTGTGGAGTTTATAAAGGACAGCGAAGACTGTGTAGTAATCTTAAATGGCGATACACCGCTTATAACATCAGATATGATAGGTAAAGCAATTGCATATCACAAAGAAAGCGGAAATCAGGCAACTGTAATAACAGCAATATTGGACGACGCAACCGGATATGGAAGAATTGTAAGAAATGCAGACGGAAATGTTGTTAAGATTGTTGAGCATAAGGATGCAACGGAAGAGGAGAGAAAAATTAACGAAATTAATTCCGGAATGTATGTATTCGATGCGGAAGATCTGGTATATGCCTTAGGTAAGCTTACGCCGAACAATGCACAGGGAGAATACTATCTCACAGATACACTTGAAATTCTTCTTGCAACGGGTAAGAAAATCGGAGCATATGCAATTGAGGATAATGACGAAATCAGAGGTATAAATAACCGTATCCAGCTTAATGAGGCTGAGGTTATAATGAGAAACAGAATTAACCGTGCACATATGACAGAGGGCGTGACATTCATTAATCCCGATACAGCATATATCGAAGCCGGAGTTGAGATTGGTCAGGACACAGTTATCGGTCCGAATGTTGAGATAAAGGGCAATACAAAAATCGGCGAAAACTGTGAAATCGGACAGGGAACAAGAATTGAGAATTCAGAAATCGGCAACGGTGTTGAGGTTATGAGTTCAGTGATATTAGACAGCAGAATAGGTGATAACACAAGCGTAGGACCGTTTGCATATGTAAGACCGAACTGTATAGTAGGCGAAAAAGTAAAGGTCGGAGATTTTGTTGAGATAAAGAACTCAAGAATTGATGACGGTACTAAGATTTCACACCTCACATATATTGGTGATAGTGACGTTGGCAAAAATGTAAACTTTGGCTGCGGAACAGTTACCTGCAACTATGATGGTAAGAACAAGTTCCGTTCAACAATCGGTGATGACTGTTTTGTAGGCTGTAACACAAACCTTGTATCTCCGGTAAAGGTAGGAGATCGTTCATATATTGCAGCAGGCTCGACAATTACAGAGGATATCCCGGCAGGAAGTCTGTCAATTGCAAGAACAAGACAGGTAAATAAAGAGGGTTGGGCTGACGAGCATAAGAAGTATTAAGATAAATACAACGGGGGCAGATAAAACTGCCCCCGTTGTATTTGGGTGTTGAATCGTGATTTGTTGTTGAATTTGTATGGGTTGTGGCATGATACTTTTTAAACACGAATTATTTTACAAAATCAGAACTTTGAGAAAAAACACAATTTTAAAGCTGATAATGACGAGAGCCCTTGCTGCATAAAACACGATTTTTCTATCGCAAAAGTGGATTTTACAGAATTTTATTCACACGCCCACGCATACAAAATAATAAAAAAACTGCAAGTCCAATGATTCATTTCATTTGGCTTGCGGTTTTACAATCCTAATTTTTTGCGGATTTTGTTTATTTCTTGAACTTTGCTCATGTCTAAATTATCATATTTATGCACCACCTCAGAAATAACATTCGGCCTGTGCACAATCACATCAAACCATCGGTGAATCCAGCAGAACGGCAACATAATAGGATATTTTTCGAGTATAATATACTTTGACTTGAGTGCTTTTCGACTCATAAATACGGTTGCAAAAAAACACTTGATTTTTACATATATGGCCGACTTATCAGTGCCGTTTATTGCATCCACATTTGAAGCCAGTGATTGAAGATTAAATCCGTTCCATCCGCTGGAAGATATATAGCTACTTAAAAGAATAACATCTTCGTCCGGAGTGACACCGTTAAACCAATAATCAACTAATTTCATAAGCTCATTATGCATTGTAATAAGCTTGCATTTTTCTAAAACGTCATTTATGAAAGTCCAATCAAGATTTTTATATACCCTTAAATACATCCATACATCCAGAATTGCGCGTATTCCAATACCGCCGCATTTTAAATGCTTTGCTATGTGACAGATCATAAAAATATAAAAATCCTCGTCAGACATCACATATTCGCCGTTTTCTTTATGAATAAGTCGATCTATAATTTTGTTACATTCTTTTGACCAGTTATATCCGTCTGAAAACAATTGTTTATGTAGTTCAATATATGAGAATTTATCTGCATTATAATTGTCAGTTCCGCCTTTGATTCCGAAAAGCGTGTTTTCAAACCCCAGATTTTCCATAATGCATTTAGCTTGGTAAGCATCTGCGGAATGAATGTATATATCCATATCAGCAATTTGTCTGAAGTCAGAGGAAGAATATATCTTTTTAAGGACTGTACCTTTGAGCAGGGTATAATCTATATTGTTTTTTTCGAAGCTATCTATTATTAGATCGAGATAATACTGTTGTGTAGCATCGTTTAGAATTGCCTGTTCGTATTTTTCTTTAAAAGTCGCCATTTCAGGAACGGTATTAACATCAAGACCTGAATTCTTTAAAGCGATATATGCAATGTTAGCCAGCTTATGCTTTTCGCAAAAATCACAAAATTTGCCGAAATCAATATCGTACATGGCTATGTTGCTTGTTGAATTTTCTATTGCACACTTACATAAATGAGTAAGATAAGATGCATAATTTTCAATCGCCATATCGCTTAGTTCCTTTCACAAGATTAACATCAACATTATATACCTTAACGTCAAATATGTCAAGCAATTTTTATTGATTTGGCTATAGGTAGTATAAGAAATTATTTTTTTCGGACATGTACTTCTATGTATTTCAGCTTTGAGATATTTTAATATATTCTCTTGGAGTACAGCCCATAAGTTGTTTGAACATCTTAGAAAAGTAACTGAAACTGTTAAAACCGCAATGCTGAGCAATTTCACCTATACTCAGACTGCTTTCTGATAACATACGGCAGCTGTTTTCTATCCTTATACGCAAAAGATATTCAAATGGAGTCATATGAACCATCTCTGAAAACTTACGGCAGAAATATCCCTTGCTCATGTTTATTTGTGAGGCAATCTCATCCAGCGTAAGAGGAGAAGAATATTCATTCTGGATAAACTCAAATGCTTTTTTCATATTTTCGAGTGTTATATCACGGGAAATAGCACATTTATGGCTGTTTGAATAACATATCCTCCATAGTTCGGTGATAAGTGATTTGATTTCAAGCTCACAGGCGATAGCTCCTTCGGAATATGCAGCATAAATCCTGTTAAGTGTTTCTATAACGGATGCCTGCCATGGATTAGCACAAGTATAGACCTCGGGGAATTGTAGCTTTCTTTTTATTACCGGCAATATGTATTTGTTGAATATCAGATTATCACCGTAGCTGCCGAGGATTTCGGGAGAAAAAACGACGGCAAAGAAATTTGCTTTTTCGGCATCGGCAGGTACTCCGAAATGAAGTTGATGTGAATTTATAAATACCGCATCGCCGGCACTGATTTCATGAGGAGTGTCATCAATATATATAACACCCTTTCCTGATTGCAGCACTAAAAATTCAAATTCATTATGTATATGAGGATATAATTTGAATCCGTCGGGACACTCGGTATAATGAATTCCTATCGGAAACTGGTGAGTTCCGTGTGATAAATTTTCATAATAATTCATAAAAAAACCTCAAAAGTAAATATATTTACAATTTTTGTGAAAATAGTTATAGAATAATCAATAGTTTTATGATATTATTATAATAAATATAATATAAAATGTCAAGGAGGATTTTAACATGAGCATTATGAAATTTGATGAGAGAAGTATCACCTTTGAAATGCGTGACGAGCGTGTGCTGATTGAGCCGTATGGCGAAAATTGCATGCGTGTCAGAGCAACAAGAAATATTTTGTTCTCAGATGAAAAGTGGACTTTGCTTGACCCCGGAGAGGATAAGGCAAGAGTTGAACTGAAAGAGGAAAATGAAGCCGTTTTAGAAAACGGTATGATTTCAGTTACTCTTAGAAGATTCTGGAGCAGATGTGAAATAGAATTCTTCAGGAACGGAAAAAAGATTTTAAAAACTCGCGAGGAGGGCGATCCTGTACGCCGTTACCGCCATGTAGAGGGAAATCATTATACAATAAAGGCATTATTTGAAGCAAATGACGATGAGCACATCTATGGACTCGGTCAGGAGATGAACCCTTATTTTGATAAAAAGGGTTGTTCGTCAGAATTGATTCACTTCAACACAAAATCTGCAATGCCTGTTATTTATTCTTCGTTAGGATATGGATTTTTGTGGAATAATCCGGCGGTAGGAAAATGTGAGTTTACAAAAAACCATACATTGTGGCAGGCAGACAGTGCTTATCAGGTGGACTATCTCGTATTTGTGGGAGAGACGCCGGCAGATGTTATGTACAAATATTCACAGTTGACCGGATTTTCACCCGATATGCCTCAATGGGCAGCGGGATTCTGGCAGTGTAAATTAAGATATGAAAGCCAGGAGGATTTATTGGAGGTTGCAAGAGAATATTATAAACGCAATATTCCGGTTGACACTATTGTAATTGACTATTTCCATTGGACAGAGCAGGGTAACTGGGAGTTTGATCCGGAGCTATGGCCCGATCCGGTAGGAATGTGTAAAGAGCTTGAAGAAATGAATATACGTCCGGTAGTATCAATCTGGCCGACAATAAATCCGAACAGTAAGAATTATCACAAGATGGACGAAGAAAATATGCTTGTGCGTACGGAAAACGGACAGTACGGAATGTTCAATTTCTATGGATTGCAGGCGTTCATTGACCCGACCAATCCCAGAACAAGGGAATATGTATGGGAGCAGATGAAGAAAACATATTATTCATACGGAATAAAGACTTTCTGGCTTGACGAAGCGGAGCCGGAAATTCATCCCCAGGATTTCAATAATTTGCGTTTCTACATAGGCAATGGCTCACAGACAGCACTTCTCTATCCGTATTACTATGCAAAAACTTTCTATGACGGTTTGAAATCAGAGGGGGAAACTGAGATCGTGTCGCTTACCCGTGCCAGCTATCCGGGTAGCCAGAAATTTGGTGCGATAGTGTGGAATGGAGATATTCCCTCAACATTCAGGGCGTTATTTGAAAGTATAGTTTCAGGACTTTCAATGGCAATGTGCGGAATTCCGTGGTGGAATAGTGATATAGGCGGATTCCATCAGGGAGATATCGAAAGCGACTATTTCAGAGAGCTGATAGTAAGATGGTTCCAGTTTGGTCTGTTCTGCCCTGTAATGAGATTACATGGAGCGAGAAAGCAGCCGAAAAATTATGTGCCACGTCATCCGGGTGTTAAGGAGATTAGTGGCGGAGATAACGAAATCTGGTCATTCGGTGAGAAAAATTATCCGATATTAAAAGATTTAGTAATGCTTCGTAACAGATTAAAGCCCTATATTTTACAGCAGACAAAGCTTGCATCGGAAAAGGGTACACCGATAATGAGACCGATGTTCTTTGATAATTATGATGATGAAGAGTGCTACAAGCTTGATGACCAGTATATGTTCGGGCCGGATATTCTTTTTGCTCCGATATATGAACAGGGACAGACAGAAAGAAAGGTATATCTGCCGAAGGGTAAATGGATAAGAACGACAGATAAGACGGAATATGAAGGCGGACAATATATAAGCTGTAAGGCTGAAATTAATGAATTTATTGCATTTGTAAAGAATGGTGCAGAAGTAATAAACGTATTTTAAGTGATAGGAAGTTAATATAAGAATCTGTAAAGTGTATTTGTAAAGATTTTTACATGATTTGCAAGATGTGATACTATAACTGTGATTTTTTAGTTGATATAATTAAATCAGCTAAAATATGTTAAGGAGTTGAATTCAGTGAAAAATAAAAAATTTATAACTTTGATTGCAGCTGCGGTAATGATGTCGTCAATGAGTTTTACTGCACCTGTACAGGCATCGGGAAATGCTCTTATAAGCTTGAATTTTGATAATTCTGACCTCACGAGTGAGGCAGCATACGGCAAGGCAGAGGGAACACCGATATTTGCAGAGGTTGACGGCAAAAAATGCATACAGTTTGATGAAACAGCGGCAAGCATAGTAAAGCTTACAAATGCCGAGGGAAATAGTCTGCTTACGGGACTGGATGAAATGACTGTTTCCTTTGAAGTGAAGCCGACATCAATAAATGCGTCCTGGCTTTTCTTTGCTGCTCCTGATGATAATGTACAGGGCTACAGAACGGAAAAATATTTCGGTGTATCAAGCCGTACTAACTCACTTATGGTAGAAAGATACAATAACAACGGCAGACGTCCTGCATCACCTTACGGAACAGTAAAATTAAATGAATGGAACGATATTTTAATAGTCGTAAAGGACGGAGTTACCGAGCTGTACATAAACGGAATCAAATCAGAGGAGGCTTCATCATACAAGCTTTCGGATATCTTGGGAGAATCCTCGGTTGCATATCTCGGAAAAGCCAATTGGGGAGCTAACGGAGAATATGCAAGCGGATACATGGATAACTTTGTTATATATGATTTCGCAGTAGAGGTACCCGAACTTGAGCTGGGTGATTTATCGGAGGTTGTATCCGACCTGACATTCCCCACAGTCCTTGAGGACAATAGTACAGTCACATGGGAGACATCCGATACATCAGTAATAACAAACGATGGAAAGGTTACATGTCCCGAGGGAAGCTCGGTCGATGTTGTTATCAAGGCTACAATTATGAAGGATTCAGTAACTATTAAAAAAGAATTTAATGCAACTGTAATCGGTAAAACGGCGGCAATAGATTCCTTTACGGCATATGCCGAAAACGGAGAGATAAAGTTTACAAGTGGCTATGCTGATACTACGCCATATGATATGTATGTGGCATTGTACGATTTGGACGGACGTGTACTTGAAGTCAGGAAGAACATTGCGGAGGGAAGCTTTGCGGTTCCTGACGGAAAATATAAAGTATCGTGCTATCTCTGGGACGGAATGACACCGAAGCACGAGTTTGTCACAAAGACGGTTAAAGTAGCTCCGGAACAGGAGATGGGTGCATATATGTTTGTACACTTTGTAGGTAATGAAGGTGCTACTGAGCATGAGCAGGTTTATTTCTCGGTATCAAAGGACGGTTCTAATTGGACAACCCTTAACAACTTTGTTCCTACGCTTACAAGTACAGTAGGTGAATTGGGTGTGCGTGACCCGTATATTCTCCGCGGTGAGGACGGCAAGTTCTTCATAATTGCGACGGATCTGAGTATATTTAACAGACGCTGGGACAGAAACAGATGGGCTACCTGTCAGATTTCAGGCTCAAAAGATATTATAGTATGGGAAAGTACAGACCTTGTTAACTGGAGTGAGGCAAGAGCAGTCAGAGTTGCAAGGGATAAC
Organism: Clostridia bacterium; assembly: GCA_045542415.1. Classification (GTDB taxonomy): domain Bacteria; phylum Bacillota; class Clostridia; order UBA1381; family UBA1381; genus UMGS1958. The sequence continues at coordinate 104,338 of JAZQKZ010000002.1, read as the reverse complement.
GCCGGCTGTACATGGGCACCGGAAGCGGTATATGACATTGAAAAAGACATGTACATGGTATTCTGGGCATCAAAAACATCAGATGATAACTACGAAATGCAGCGTATGTACAGAAGCTATACAAAGGATTTTGTGACATTTACAGAGCCTGAAATATACATTAAAGGCACCAGTCATAACATAGATACTACAATAACAAGCTACAAAGGTGTATATTACAGATTTACAAAGGATGAGAGCTGTGCTGCAGTTACGATGATGAAGTCAACATCGCTTGATGATGGCTGGGAAGATGTAGAAACCTATAATTTAGGAACTATGACCGGTTATGAGGGTCCGACAATCTATAAGCTCAATAATGAGGATAAATGGTGCCTGTTGCTTGATAACTATGGCACGGGACAAGGCTATAAGCCGTTTGTTACAGATGATATTTCTACAGGAAATTTCGTGTCAGGAAGTGGATTTACTTTCACTACAAAGCATCGCCACGGTACGGTTATGCCGATTACAACAGAAGAGTATAACAGACTTGTTGAGGCATATCCGAATAGCTCTGAAACGGAATAATATAATTAATATAGGAGGAGTTATAATGAGAAAAAGTTTAATTAAAAAAACCATGCCGATTGTATTGACTGCAGCTATGCTTGGAACTATGGTTACAGGAATGTCACCATTAAGCGTTTCGGCAAATGCAGGTACCAACATCGTTGATTTAACTGTAAACTATCAGACAGAGCCGCTCGGAATTGAAACCGACACACCGGGATTCGGATGGCGGATGGAATCTGATGCCATAGGCAAAAAGCAGTCAGCATACAGAATTATTGTAAGCCGCGATGAAAACGGTAAGGATGTGGTGTGGGACAGCGGAAAGGTTGAAAGTGAATATTCCGTGGGCATCGCCTACGGCGGAGCAGAGCTTGAACAGGCAACAAGATATTACTGGACCGTTACGGTATGGGATGAAAGAGGCGTTAGCTACAGCACGCAGCCGTCATACTTTGAAACCGGAGTTACTGAGGATGAGGAATGGATTAATACTCCGTTCATACAGGTGAACAGATCAAGCAACTCAGCTCCTATATTCAGAACTGAAGGTGATGTTGATGGCACAGTCACAAATGCAAGATTATATGTAACTGCGGCAGGTGTATATGATGCTTATATCAACGGCAGAAAAACCTCGGTGCATGACTGCGGAAAGGAAACCTATTACCATATGGCTCCGGGCTATGGCAACGGTAAACATTCCATTGGCTATCAGACCTATGACGTCACATCATATTTTGCGGATAATGAAGCGTTTGCACTTGCAATACAGGCAGGAACAGGCTGGAGCAATATAAACGGTGGCGAAATTCTTCATATAACAGAATCACAGCCTGCCATAAAGGCAATGTTGCGTATTGAATACACTAATGCTGAAGGTGAAGAAAAGCTTATTAGTGTAAAGACAAATACAAGTGATTGGAAAGCTACACTTGAAGGACCGATAACGGCAAGCGGTATATTTTACGGTGAGGATTATGACGCGCGTAAAAAAGAGGCACTCGGCGAATATAAAAATCCGGGATATGATGACAGCGGTTGGACGGAAGAGCTTATAACAGCAGAATATGTCGGCAGTATAATAGCAGACCGTGCATCGGCAGGTAAAATCATCGACCAATTTGAACAGAAGCCGGTATCCGTCGTTACATATACCGGTAATGCAACAAGTTCATCTTACAGCGGCGGCGAAATAGCGGTGGACGACTATTTTGCACACGAGCTTCCGGAGGATGAATTGTATAAAAATAAATACAATAATATTCCGGCTGATAAGGAAATATTCGAGGACGGTATTTCGCTCAGAGCAGGTCAGACCATGGTAGTAAACATGGGACAAAACATTACAGCCGTTCCCGAAATATGCTTTAAGGGTACATCCGGCGGAACTGTCACAATGAAATTCGGTGAAATTCTCAACGACGGCAGCTCAGTCGGCAGCGGAGTAACTCAGGCAGACGGTCCTAAGGGATCAATGTATAAGAAGAGTCTTAGAGCTGCGCGTGCGGAAGCACGTTATACCTTTGCCGGTAATGAAGAGGAAGTATATCAGCCGCAGACGTCATTTTTCGGATACCAATACATAGAAATAACGACAACCTGTGATACTGTGATTTACTCATTAAGGTCACGGGCAGTGTCATCCGTAAGCGAGCAGAGTGGTAATATAGAAACCAACAATGCAGATGTAAACAGATTGTTTAAAAATGCTTTGTTCGGACAGCTAAGCAATTCATTTACAACTCTTACCGACTGTCCGCAAAGAGATGAACGTAGAGCATGGACGGGCGACGCTCAGGTATTTGCGCAGACGGCTGTTTATAATTTTGATGCAATGGCATTTATGAACGGTTATCAGGAAAATTTAACCGAGATAACTATGATTCAGGGATATCCGGGAGCGGTTGTTGCACTGTGGGATTGGTTCAACCATTGGGCTACCGGCTGGAGCGATGTTCAGATAATAAATCCATGGGTTTTATATAATCAGACAGGCGACAAATCAGTCCTTTCAGATAACTGGAAAGCAATGAAAAGATATATGGCATTTCTGCAGACCTATGAGCGTGCCGAGTATTGCGCTCCGAACGCTCAGCGTAACTGTATAGGAGACTGGCTGGCATTTCAGGGAACCGGATATGAGGTTATAGCTGATTGCTACTACGGATATGTGACCAGTCTTATGGCTAAAATGGCGGATATACTCGGCGATACCGAGCAAGCTGAGTATTACAGAGACTATTTTGAAAAGCAGAAGCAGGCTTTCCTTAAAAATCATGTGGAATGGAATACTGATGACGAACTGGAAGATGTGGAAATTATCGAAGCTCCCACAAAAGCAGAAGCGGGCGTGAGCAACATAATCACAAACTCTTTTGCCGATACTGATGCGCGGTATGTAAAATTAACGGTTTCGAAGACAGGACCGGGAGCAGCAGATTACAATGAATACCATTTACAGATGATGGAGCTGGCGGTATCAGGAAACGACGGAGAAAATTACGCTCTTAATAAGACTGTGGACGCGTCAAGTAACTTTAACTACCCGTCAGATAGCGATCCATCAATATGGGGTGCGATACATCTTACCGATGGAAATCCGGATGTAGGCTACTCATCTACTAAGAATTCTTCAACAGATTTGAGTAGCAATCCCATATCTGTTACGGTTGATTTAGAAGAGATTAAATCTATAAACAAAATTGATATTACCTGCCGCATGGATGTAGATTCAATGGAAGAGGGGATTTGCGCAAATTATCCGCGCCAATATACGATTTCGGTATCAGAGGACGGTGAAACCTGGACACAGGTGGGCAGCTACGCGACTGAGAAGTTACAGGAAAAGATGGTGGTAAAATCGGGAACAGGCACCGGGGTTATGCTGAACAGGGGCGGAGTTTATGAAAACAATTCTCAGACCGCACTTTTGTGGATGCTCAAGCTCGGCTACTATGACAGTGAGGAAATGCGTGATGAGACGATAAGACTGCTTGTTGAAAACATTAAAAATGAAAATCCTGTTCCGGGCAGTGTGCGTGAGGATTACGGTAAAAATACGCTGGCTGTAGGATTTTTAGGATCTAATGTAATAACTCCGGTACTTACGGATATAGGACGATCAGATGTTTCATACGACCTTCTCCTGAACGATGAAATGCCGTCATGGCTGTTTGAGGTAAAGGCGGGTGCAACGACGATATGGGAACGCTGGAATTCATATTCACCTGGTATCGGCTTCGGTGACAGCGATATGAACTCGTTCAACCACTTTGCATACGGTTCCGTTGCAGAATGGATGTATCGTTATATGGCAGGAATATCAAGCGATGAAGCAGAAGCGGGATTTAAGCATATAATTCTCCAGCCGACCATTGATACAGGTGAACAGTATAACTCTGAGGAACGTATAAATCATGTAAGCGGATCATATGATTCATATTATGGTATGATTAAATCAGAATGGAATTCAGAAGATGGCGTGCTTACAAGCTATCATGCAGAGATTCCGGCAAATACAACTGCGACTCTTTATCTGCCTGTACCGGAAGAGATTGACGGCATGGACGATGCAGATGGACTGACATTTAACGGTATTACGGAGCGTAACGGACACAGAGTGGCCGAAATAACGATGGAATCGGGCGGCTATAGCTTTGATATAAGTGACGGAGTGATTAAAGCGTCAGTTGATTCAGGATATACAGAAGATGACGGCATGAGCATCGGAAATATATCATACAATGATAACATGGTATGCTTTAATGTATATAACGGTGCCGACACTGATTATAACTATTATGTTGCTGAATACAACAGCGACAACGCTCTTGTCGGAGCTACGGTTTTAAAAGTTGAGACGAGCAGTAGTGAAGAAAAGATAGAAATTCCGTATTCGATGGAGGATACGCAAAACAGATTAAGATTATTTGTATGGTCTGACGGTCAGGAGCCGATAATGATGCCGTTTGATGCTTCATCGTATATTCCGGGACCATCTGCGACACAGGCACCTGAAAAAACAGCAACATATAAATTTGTCGATGATGCTATTAAATCATCAGGAGGTGCAGGTGCAGGAGAGGTGTTTGAGTGGGTTATTTCAAGTACACCACAATATTTCTACTTTGATACAATAGACTTTGACGCTGTGGAATCAATAACAATAAGATCAGGCTATCAGTCCGGAAGTGCAGTTACTGCTGTTTATGCATATGACAGTAACGGCGAAGCGATAAATGAAGAAAAGCTTAAAGAATTCTGCTCGGATCCGTCACCTCTGGGAGAGCCTGTCGGAACAATTGCTGATGCAAAGAACGCAGCATGGGGTTACCGCACCGGTGTTATATCAAAGGACGGAGTAAGTATAACTGAGGGTACACAGTACAATCTGCTGGATGCTTCCAAGAAGTTGGATATTGCGGAAGGTACAGGTAAAAAAGCTCTTATTATTGGTATAACAGGTGCTATTGGCAGAAGTGCTTATTTTGATGGAATAACAGTAACGTATAAGTAATCGGAGGAATTGTTATGAGTAATCTTGCGAAAACACCGCCAATGGGCTGGAACAGCTGGGATTGCTATGGTGCTGCGGTAAATGAGGAGCAGGTAAGAGCAAATGCTGATTACATGGCAAAACATCTCAAGGACTATGGATGGGAATATATAGTGGTTGATATACAGTGGTTTGAGCCGAATGCATCAAGCCATATGTATAATGAAAATGCTAAGCTCATTATGGACGAATACGGAAGATTGATGCCGGCAGTGAATCGTTTCCCGTCAGCTGCAGACGGCAAGGGCTTCAAGCCTTTGGCAGATTATGTGCATTCGCTGGGACTGAAATTCGGAATACATATTTTAAGAGGAATTCCTAAACAGGCGATACGCTGCAATACAATGATAAAGGGTAGTGAGCATACCGCATCAGAAATTGCGGATTTCGGAAGTGTATGCTTGTGGAACGGAGATATGTGCGGCGTGGACATGAAGCGTGATGGTGCACAGGAATACTACAACTCGATTTTTGAGCTGTATGCTTCATGGGGCGTTGACTTTGTAAAGGTGGACGACATAGCAAGACCGTATCACAAGAGTGAGGTTGAGGCAATAAACCGCGCAATTAAAAACAGCGGAAGAGAAATGGTACTTTCACTTTCTCCGGGTGCAGCTCCTGTGGATGAAGCGCAGCATCTGGGAGAGTACGCAAATATGTGGCGTATGACGGATGACTTCTGGGACAACTGGAAGCTGCTCAGGAATATGTTTGATTATTGCCGCAGCTGGTTCCCGTATGTGAAAGAGGGACATTGGCCGGATTGTGATATGCTTCCTCTGGGCAGACTTCGCTTATGCAATCATGAGGGCGGAGATGTGACTAACTTCACAGAGGATGAACAGAAGCTTCTTATGAGCCTTTGGGCAATGTTTCGTTCGCCGCTGATGTTTGGCGGAGATATGACGTTTAATGACGAATTTACACTTTCGCTTATGCAGAACACAGACCTGATAAATATAAATAAAAATTCACATTCAGGCAGAGAGGTTTATCGTAAGGGAAATGAAATCGTCTGGGCAGCAAACGGAAATGACGGAGAATACTATGTTGCACAGTTCAACGTTGGTGACGAAGAGATAACCTCGAAATTCCCGGTATCATTTATCGGTATTGAAGATGAAGTGTGCGGAACGGAACTATGGACAAAAGAAGATGTCGTGGTGAATGAAAATAACGAAATCGTGTCGGTAGTTCCGGTGCATGGAGTAAGACTGAATAAGATTATTAAAAGATAATTGAAAAAAGAATCAGCATACCTGTTACAAGGCGATGCTGGTTCTTTTTTTGATGATGTGCTTTTAAAATCCTTGCACTATTCATAAAATTTGATACTATAACGATAGTTTTTGAAATGATATAATAAAATTATGAAAATAGGAAAGGTGGATAAAAGTAATGAAAATCAAAAAGCCTATGAGCATACTTATTTCTGCAGCAATGCTCAGTACGAGCTGCACAGTTGTGCCGGTTTATGCAGATACAGCGCAGGAACCGTTGTGTTATTATGATTTTGAACAGAAAGAAATTTCGGATGTAGATGCCATATTTGAGGGCGGTGCAAGCCTTATATATGACGAGGATATGCTAAGTAGTGTGCTATATCTTGACGGCACCTCAGGCACATATATGCAGCTTGACGCACCTGCGGATGATGTAGGCGAAGTGCTGGAAAATTACACGGTATCGTTTGATGTGAAAAATAATACTGTTGGAAATTACTTTAATTTTTACATAGGTGACGGCAGCAGTAATAATTCAGGTATTAACTATTTTGGTGTGAAAGCTTCAGATTTTGTTCTGGTGTCAGCAAGGGATAGTGCTATTGAAAAAAAGATAACATTGGCTGCGGATGGTGTTCAGGGAGCATGGAATCATTTTGACATTGCTGTTGATAACGGTAATGCGTCGGTATATCTCAACAAAGAACTCATAGGGACTATGGAAGGATATACAATGAGTGATATAAATGCATCCGTAATCAGGTTTGGTTTCTCGGCATGGAGAGGAGACAATGCCTCGAATGCTTGCTATGATAACATAAAGTTATACGGAAAAACGCTTACATCGGAGGAGATAAATACGGTGAATGAAAGAGATAAAAATCCACTTGTATATTTAAAACTGCCTTATACGCAAGAAGGCTATAAGATAGGCGGTAATATTACGCTGCCGGACAAGCTAGAGCAGTATCCGGGTATGGAAATAAAGTGGACTTCGAGCAATGAAGATGTTATAAACACAGAAACGGTAGAGTTCAGTGCAGAACAGATAGAAGAATACGGAGAAAACTATTCGCAGATTCCGGCAGGTGTCGTAACAAGACAGGCACAGGATACGGACGTTATGCTTACTGCTGAGGTTGAATATAACGAAAAGCTTTATACAAAGGATTTTGATGTAGTTGTTAAGGCAAAACCTGAAAAGAGCTATAAGGAAATGGAAGATGACGGTGATTTTACGGGTTATCTTTATGCCTCGTTTATTGAGCCGGAAGCAAGCAGGGAATATCAGCAGACATATTTCGCGTTGTCGGATGATGGCATGAACTGGAAGAATTTGAATAACAACAGAGCAGTTCTCACTTCTTCAATGGGAACAGGCGGACTTCGTGACCACTATATCGTACGTTCACCTGAGGGTGACAGATTTTATCTGTTGGCGACCGATCTTGACGGCACAAGCGGAAGCTGGATAAATTTTGCCGAGAACGGCAGTAAGTCCATTATGATATGGGAATCGGACGATCTGGTGAACTGGTCGGAACAGAGAATGGTAAGAATTGCCGATGATAATACGGGATGTGCGTGGGCTCCTGAAACGATATATGACGAGATTACCGGAGAATATATTGTATATTGGTCCGGTCATGACATTGATCCGGAAAGTCCGAATTACGGAAAAAAGGTGGTATATTGCTCAAAGACAAGAGATTTCTATTCGTTTGGTCCGCAGCAGCAGTTTGTGTATTCTGCAGAAACTGACGGTATAGAAAGCGGAACAAGCACAAGTTTTATAGATACAACTATGATTCAGGGCAGTGACGGTAATTTTTACCGTGTGACAAAGTATGAAGATGTGGGTCCCACACGAGTATTTATGGACGTGGCAAAATACCCTATGGGCGAATTTAAACGAGTAAAAACAAATCTTCATGAAGAGACATTTTTAGGTACAGAAGGACCGGGATGGTTTAAGCTTAACAAGGACGATGCTCAGATAAGCGGAAACAAGTTCTGTATGATGCTTGACGGATATAACGGACCAAATGTGGGCGTAGGATTTTTTCCGACAGTTGTGGAAGATTTAAATAATACAGAGGAAATAAACTTCACAAGAGTTACTGAAAATTTCAAAATGCGTTCATATGCAAAGCATGGCGGAATAATTCCTGTTACGCAGGAGGAATACGACAGACTTAACGAAGTATATAAGACGGCAGAAACACAGTACACAGAAGAATGTCCGCAACCGGCTTTAAGCTATGATTTCGAGCAGGAGGAATTAACTGATATTTCAGCAACATTTACCGCCGGAGCAAGTCTTGTTGACGAAGATACTCATGGCAGGGTTTTATATCTTAATGGTACATCAGGCTCCTATATGGAGATTGAAGCCCCGAAGGATGAAAACGGAAATCCGTTGGAGCATTATACGGTATCTTTTGACGTAAAGAATAATACTACGGGAAATTATTTTAACTTCTATATAGGTGACGGCAGCAGTAATTCGATGGGCATCAACTATTTAGGCGTAAAGGTTGCAGATACAATCCTTGTATCAAGCAAAAATAATACAACGGAAAGGATAAAGAATATTTCTGCATCGGGTATGCAAGGAGAATGGAAGCATTTTGATGTGGTTGTTTCAAGCGGTATTGTTCAGGTTTATGTAGATAAAGCGTTAAAGGGTACGCTTGAAGGCTATTTAATGAGTGAAATAAATGCTTCGGTAATCAGATTTGGTTTTTCAGCGTGGAGAGGTGACAAGGCATCTGATGCATATTATGACAATATTGAAATTTATGATTGTGCATTGTCAGAAAACGTAATTACGAAGGTTGACAAGCGTGAAGACTTTGCGTCAGATAAGCTTCTCTTCGGTATGAATTTTAACAATCAGGATATGTCAACATTTGCCGGTAAAGCAACGGCTAACGGTACGGTTACATTTGCCGAGAGTGACGACGGAAGCTACGCAGCCGTACTGGACGGCAGCTCGGGATTTATTTCGGCAACGGCAGAGGATGGAACACCGCTGCTTAAGGGCAAGGATAAAATTGTTGTGTCAATGCATGCAAAGCTCGAAAACAATTCAACCTCGGGATGGTATTTCTATACAGCACCGAATGCAAATGCACAGAGCGGAAGCAGGAGAAGCTACATAGGTATCCTTGATAACTATAATGAAATTATTGCTGAAAGATTTTTGGCTGACACTAATACGCCGACTATAAGAACTTCAAGCACTCCGGGAAGCTGGCAGGATATTGTTCTTGTTATAGATGAGACAACAACGGATATGTATATTAACGGCAGATATATAGGCTCGTCGGAATACAGCTATTCATTATCGGAAATTTTAGGTGAATCGGACTCACAGGTTGTATATTTCGGTAAGGCAAATTGGGGCAATGGAGAATATGCAAAGGGTATAATTGATGATATTGCGGTATATGACTTTGCACCGCGGATTGAGCTTGGTAATCTTATTGGTGTTGAGGAGGATATAGCTCTTCCGACAGCAACAGAGGAAGAGGACGGATATACTATTTCATGGAAGAGTTCAAATGAAGACCTCATTTCATCAACAGGAAAGCTTAACCGTCCGACAACGGGCAAAGAGGATGTTACTCTGACGGCTACAATTACTTTTGGAAATCAGGTTTTAAAAAGAACTTTTATTGCTACGGTAAAGGGAACGGAGTATTATGATTTCAAGCTGAATATATCAGACAAGAAGGGTGTGGATATTCAGCCGGATATGTACGGTTTGTTCTTTGAGGATATCAACTATGCCGGTGACGGCGGTTTGTATGCCGAGATGGTTGAAAATCGTTCGTTTGAGCAGATTACATCAAAGGGTACGGGCGGTACTGACAATACATATAAAAATCCGGGCTATGCATGGAGTGCAGTAAGTGGTGAGATGAACTATAAAACAGATACTCCGCTTAACGACAACAATCCGACTTATCTTGAGTTTACGGGTACTTCATTTAAAAATCAGGCATATCAGGGAATGTACATTGAAAAAGATAAAAAATATAAGGTTTCATTCTTTGCCAAGTCGGACAGCTTTGCAGGAAATGTAAGCATAAGCGTTTCAAAGGATGCCGTAACAGCACTTGACGGAGTTGTTGCATCAGCGGTGACAAACGAATGGAAAAAGTATGAGGCGGAGTTGACGGCAACAGATACTATACGTTACGGCGAATTTATTGTAAGCCTTTCGGAAAATGCAACGGTTGACTTTGATATGATTTCCGTTATGCCGTCAGACGCAGTTAACGGTGTATTGAGAAAGGATTTAGCAGAGAAACTTAAGGATTTGAATCCCGGATTCTTAAGATTCCCGGGCGGATGTATCATAGAGGGCTATGATATAGCAAATCGTTATCAGTGGAAAAATACGGTGGGACCTGTTGAGGAAAGAGTACATAACTGGAACCGTTGGGCAACGGATTCGGGTTTTGTGAATTATAATCAGACATTTGGTCTGGGATTCTTCGAGTACTTTGAGCTTTGCGAGTATCTTGAATGCGAGCCGGTTCCTGTACTCAATGTCGGTATGGCGTGTGAGTATCAGAGCAAGGAAGTTGTACCTATGTACGAGGCGGATGGTGTAACATATACAGCGGAGTTTTATCAGTATATTCAGGATGCTCTTGACTTGATTGAATTTGCGAATGGCGACAGTTCAACAACATGGGGCAAGGTAAGAGCTGATATGGGACACGAAAAGCCGTTTAATATGACAATGCTTGGTATAGGTAATGAGCAGTGGTATATTGAAGGAAATCAGTGGTATGAGAGATATGAGGCTTTTGAAAAGGAAATCCATAAGGTATATCCTGATATAAAGCTGATTTCAACGTCGGGTCCGTCGGCTGGTGGAGCATTATTTGACGAGGCGTGGAGATGGATAAGAGCAAATCAGGCAGAAAATGATAAATTCACTTATGCAGTAGATGAGCATTATTATATGAATCCTGCATGGTTCCTTGCAAATGACACAAGATACGACAATTATGACAGAATTGCAAAGGTATTTGCGGGAGAATATGCCGCCCATACACGTCTTACAGGTGACCAAGTGAAGAAAAACAACCTTGAATCAGCATTGGCAGAGGCTGCGTTTATGACGGGCCTTGAAAGAAATGCGGATGTTGTGTATATGGCAAGCTATGCACCTTTATTTGCAAGATTGGGATATACACAGTGGGCACCGGATATGATCTGGTTTGATGATGTTACAAGCTACAATACACCGACCTACTATGTACAGAGTATGTATGCAAATAACAATGGCTCGTTTACGTTGGCAAATGAAGTGACTTCAAATGATGAGAAGGTTTATGAAACAGTTGCATACGATGAAAAGACCGGTGATGTTATTATAAAAATAGCGAATCCGTATAACTATGAACAGAGATCAAGGATTACGTTGGATTCAAGAATTAACCTGACAGGCACAGCGGATGTAATTTCGCTTGGCGGTTCGGAGCTTACTGATGTGAACAGTATGGATAATCCCGAAAATATATCACCGATAACAACTACTGTTTCGGTGAGCAATGATATGGACTATATTATTCCTCCATATACCTTTGTTGTGATTCGTATGCATACTGAAAGAGTTACATTATCATTTAGTAGATGCGATGTTGAGGACGGAGTTCTCAATTATGAGGTAACGTCTGATAAGGATATCTCGGAGTATGATTTGTATATGGCAGTGTATGACGAGGAAGGCAGACTTGTAAAAGTAAGCAAGAATACCATGTCGGACAGTGTTGTGGCAGATGAAGAAAAGAGTTATAGTGTTAAGGCAATGCTGTGGAAGAAAGATGCTATGAAGCCGGTAACGGAAGTTCTGACGTTGATATTGTAATACAAAGGGTGAACCGGTCTTAAATATTATGAGAGAAAATCGGGGTCTTGATGAGTATAAGGATGTCACTGTTAAAGTAATCGTAAAATAAAATGGAGGTATTAAAATGAAGGCAAAAAGAATGGTTGCGTTTATTTGTGCAATGACCATGGCAAGCTCAATTATGAGCGGCAATGTTCTGATGACGAGTGCAGCTAATTCAGAGGACATTTCAATATTGACGGATACTGCGGAAACAATAAGCACTTTAGATGAGTTTAATAGTGCATTATCTGCAGGTGGAAGCTATGTACTTGGCGGAAATGTTGACCTTGTGAACAGCGGTGTTATAAGTAGCGTTTCGATAGATGGTGCAGGCAATAGTCTCAATTGTGCAAGCGGAGGTGCCGGTGCGATTCTTTACCAGAATAACGAGGTTGTATCGGAATTTAGAAATATTGTATTTAACGGCGGTGCAAAAGGCGATGTCGGAATCTGGTTGGGTGCAGGTTCAATGACTATCTCCAATTCTACGGTGAAAGACTTTAATATTGGCTCAGGACGTCAGGCGGCTATTGCTTTAGGCGGAGGTAATCTGACCTTAAACGATGTGATGTTTGATAATAATTCAAACTATGATTTATGTCTCGCCGGCGGAACGGTAAATCTTGAAGGAACAACTGCGCTTTCAAAAATGAAAATGCAGTCAAATAATTGTACGCTTAATATAGGCGAGGATTGGGTTGGTTCTTTTGAAATCACTATTGATGCACCTCAGGAGAGAATGCTTGGAACAATCGGATTAAATGCAGATGTTTCAGGTATTACAGTAAGTAATGAGGGATACAGCGTAGTAAACAAAAACGGATTGCTCAGGATTGTAGCAGAGGAAGAGGTCGGAGAAGATGCATATATTCCGACACTTACCGTTGATATGACAAATGAAGGACACAGCATAATCCACGGAAGTGCAGGATTCTTATACGGTATTTCAAATGAAGGAGTACCTAATGTAAATACATTAAGTCCGCTCAAGCCTAAAGTACTTGCTACAAAGGGAGCACTCGGAACAGAGCATCCTTACGGAGATGCATTGGATGTAGCCGAGGAATTCTTTGAGGCCGGCGGTGAGCAGGTAATGATGTATAATTCGAATTACTACGGTGTATTCGGAGTTTCAGCGGCTGCGGAGGATTTTGCAGAGGTTTTAAGTACAATAATAGCACCTCATGTGGCTGAGTGGAAGGATAATATGAGAGAAAAGTATCCGGATATAGACTCAAGAATTTTCTATATCCCGATAAACGAAGGCTCGCCGATTGTGCTTGCAGACGGTACTGTGGATTTCAATGCGTCATGGAAGCTGTACTATGATGCCATAGTAGAGGGTGAGAGAACATATTATGAGACTCACGGTAAGTATGACCCTTCAACCTATGAAAAAACAGCATATTTTGCAGGACCGAATGATGCGGGCTCGCGTAATTATCCGTATATGTATTCATTCATTGAATTCTGTAAAAACAATGATTGCATGCCGGATGTTGTAACATGGCATGAACTGGATGAACCGGATTTATATACAATGGCAAACAGTGCAGCTGTATATCGTCAGGTGTGTGCAGATCTTGGTCTTGAGCCTAAGCAGGTAGTTATCAACGAATATGCTGAAATGAAGGACTGTGGCGTACCGGGCAGACTGGTAAACTGGATTTCACGTCTTGAAGACAATGAGCTATACGGCTGTCTGCCGTTCTGGCACCAGGCAAATAACTTAAATGACCTTGCTGCCGATGATAATAACGGAAATGGTGCATGGTGGGTATATAAGTGGTATGGTGATATGTCGGGCATGACCTTAAAGGTTGATACGAATACGGAATTCAATCTTTTATACGGATGTGCAACGATTGATGATGCAAAGAGAAGTGCATCAGTGCTTGCCGGAGGAATTGACGGTGACGCAAAGATTGTGCTTGAAAACATTTCAGAAACAGATACCTTCAATGGTGCAGATAAGGTGCATGTAAAGGTTGAGGCTGCATATTTCTCCGGTTATCACGGAGCAGTAATCGAGCCGGCTACCGTACTTGAGGGAACATATGCAGTTGAGGACGGAAAAGTAGAAATCGGACTGACAGATATGCTGTTCTCGACGGCATATAATGTAACCGTAACAGAGGCATCGGACGAGGTTTCAATTCCTGTAAACGGAGCATGGAGAGCGGAATACGAGGCTGAGGATGCTGAGTTTATAGGCGGAGCATCGAATGAAAGAATGTCAGATCTGTCGATCACATATTATCTTTCAGGAAAATCAAGAGTAAAAGATATCAATACCGAGGGCAGTGGCGTAAAATATACAATTGATGTACCTGTTGACGGAAGATATAAGCTGGAGTTCTTATATGGTAACGGAGTAGGCATTGACAGAGGCAACGTGAACCATTCTCCTAAGAATCTCAGTATGAATATATCAATTGATGACGGAGAAAACGAAACACTGCTTATGCCGAATACATTATTCTACGGCATGGAGGGTATTAGTGAGAAGTATGTGGATCTGACGGCGGGTAAGCATACAATCACATTGACATACGATGGAAAAGATAAAGAATACTATCCGAACGAAGCGATTGACCCGCAGCTGTATCAGGATGCATTGTATGTCACATATTCAGGTGTTATGGGAGCCAAAAGAACCATAAACAGAAAATATGAAGCAGAGACAGCTGACTTTAACCGTTTAGGTGAAACAACACAGACCAATGTAAGCACTCAGACGGATTTAGAGGGATATAGTGGAAACGGATATGTAACAGGTTTAAAGCTGTCACCGGTAGAAAACGGCGGCGGTATAAGATGGATTGTAGTAGTAGAGGAAAGCGGAATATATAATCTTGATTTCAAATATTTGGCAGCAGGCGCAGGAGAACTTAATATTTACAAGGACAACACAAATCTTACATATAACAATTTATTAACCTCGGTTTCTCTTGGCGATACAAGCGGAGAATGGGGAGATGCAGTTGCTTCGGTTTATCTTATGAAAGGTATCAATCTGATTGATATTGATACAGACATAGATGCTGCTATAGACTATATGCGTCTTACAAAGCCCCAAATTGATACAAGCATTACCATAGAAGCAGAGGACAGTGCAGGTAGCTTTACAACGGTATATTCACCGTATGCAGATGCAACATATGTTGAAGGAATTGTTGCTGACAGTGACGAGGCATCCCGTGAGGAAAACGGCAGATACCTGGAATTTAAGGTAGATGCACCGTCTGCCGGTAAGTATAATATGCAGGTGTTCTTATCAAATAACGATATGTGCGGAACGCATATGTATAATATCAAGATTATTGACAGGTATGCTGTTATTTCGGTAAACGGCGGCGAGGGTGTAAGATACTTCTTTGCAAATACATTCTCGGATGATACTATCAGAGAAAGAACTGTTCCTGTAGAGCTTAATGAGGGCGAAAATACAATCCGAATCTATAATGACGACTCTTGGGAAGTATTGTATGGCGGCTCACAAAGCCAGCCCGGTACCGACAGACTTGAAAACTATACGCCGAACTTTGATAAATTCGTATTCACAAAAGCAGTAATGGAGGATACGGTAACAGAAGACAGAGAATACACTGCAGATATAAAAACAACAAAGGGCGGATATGTAACAGCTGATAAGAACACAGTATCAGAAGGAGACAGTATCACATTCACAATTATTCCCGAAACAAGCGTAGGTGGTGTAAGTGCAGGATTAAATGGTTTCTTTGTCAACGGTGAAGAAATTGGCGTTACAGAAAACGGTGACGGAACATATTCATATACAATAGACAATGTAGGTAATGATATTACCGTAACAGCAGATTTTGAGGTTGAAGTGTTACTCAACGATATAGTTGAGGAGGCAAAGGAACGTCTGGCGGTTGAATATTGCTACACAAGTGCTTCAGCAGATGCTGTGGCAAGTGCCCTCAGAAATGCAGAGGCAGTTGCAGCTCAGACTACAGATGCAACAAAAGTCTATAATGCATATAAGAAGCTCAGAGATGCTTATGATGCTCTTGAGGTCAGAAAAACACAGACAACCAAAGAGAATCTGGTTGGTTTGTGGAAGTTCGAGGGGAATCTCATGAGTGATGAAACAGAGATTACTACTGTGGCAAACGACCTGTCAGAAGGCGGTGAGGCGGTTTACAGTAAATACAGCTATTCAAATCAGGGACTTGCTCTTGATGGAAGCTATGGTCTGAAGATAGGAGAAGTTGGAAGTGAGTTTACTGTTTCTACATGGGCTAAGATCGAAAATTCAGGAGGAGTGGTTGACGTATTCTTTAAGAATATGGGTAATGCTTCAGTGCAGGATTGGGTTGGTATATGCTGTACACACGGATATCCGAAAATATGGACACATAACAACAGTGAGTTCAGATGGAAGGATGTTACAAAGGCAACATCATGGACAACAGGAGAATGGACTTTCTATACATATAGC
The DNA here is from genome assembly GCA_045542415.1 of Clostridia bacterium. GTDB lineage: Bacteria > Bacillota > Clostridia > UBA1381 > UBA1381 > UMGS1958. The sequence continues at coordinate 87,623 of JAZQKZ010000002.1, read as the reverse complement.
GAGAAGGACGGAATCGGAACGCTGTATATAAATGGTGAGAAGGTCGGAAGTGGTAAGGTATCAGGTGCAGATAGTGCACAGCTATATTTAGGTGCCACATTCTGGAGCGGTGATGTCCTGAAAGGAACTGTTGATAATCTGTACCTGTTTGACAAGCAGCTTAACGACTACGAAGTAGCATCGCTTTGCGAGGGTACATCGCCGTCATATACTCATGTTAATAAAAATGCCTTGGTTGATGTTATTTTAGAAGCATCATATATTGACACAGAGCTGATAAGTGAGTCTCAGGCGGTGCTGATTGATTCAGCTATGGCTTCGGCGGCAGAGGTATATAAGAACAGCGAGGCATCTGATGAGGATGTTGCAGAGTCGATAAAGGTACTCAGAAATGCTATGGATTCATCGGAAGAGATTGAATGGACAGAAGTGAGCGTATCAGGAAAATATGCCCAAACGGTGAAAGTTTATAAGGCATATGTCAATGATACTGTATGCATAAAGGTCAGCGGAACAGATAATATAAAGGTATATTCTGCGACATATACAAGTGATAGCAGATTGACTGATGTAGAGTCTGTTACAGGTACAGTTCAGAATAATGAAAAGGTGTTCACTGTTCCGAAAACGGAAAATCAGAGAATATTCATATGGGATAATGAAATGACGCCCATAACAGAAAGTATCTGAAAAAAAACTCAGATTATAAGTCTGGGGATTCGCGATAAAACACATTTGCGGTGAATTTCACCGTAAATGTGTTTTTATCTTTTAGCTTGTAAAGAAAATAAGTATGGTTGAATATTGAAACACTTTTGTTAAAATACTTGCATTATTCATAAAAAATGGTACTGTAACTATTAAATTTTTAGTGCTATAATATAATTAAAAATAATGGTTTTATTTAGTTTAAATAAGACATTAACTGTGAGGTGTGTTTTTGTCGGTATAATGAGACGGCCGCACTGAACAAATAATATTATTAAGGAGTGCTGTAGAAATGAAAACAATCAAAAAAATGTTAGCTATCATGCTGAGTGTTGTGATGATACTTGGATGTATGGAAGGTACATTTATTGTGTCATCGGCAGAAGAGAGTGATCTGAGGTTTTACCTTACTGAAGATTACAGAGTAAGCGGCAGCGGTGTGGCGGATCAGAGTAATGCGAGTCTGGGACATACTCCGCAGATAAGAATTACAGAGGGTACTCAGGCAAGAATTGTTGTGGAAGCAGAGGCTTTAAGCAGGAACAATAATGTTGCTATAAGCTATGCTCAGAACGGTGGTACGCTTAGTATGAAGTTGAGTGCACTTACAGATGCCAATGCTGAGAGTGGTACAGTGCTTACGGATGTGACTTTTACCGATATCCAGGCAAATTACTACACAAGACTCTCGGATATAATAGAATTTGATGTGATGGCAAAAGAGGATGAGAAGTATATGGCTATTGAATTGAGTTGTAGCGGATCATTGGATGGTAACTCGTATATTGACTATGTTGAGCTTATGAATAAAACGGTTCTTTCGTTTTCACCTTTAAGTGACAATATATTATCGCTTTGTGTTGCCGGTTCGGGAACTACAGACGGTGATGTGATTGCAGCGAATAGTGTTGATACGGCATCTATGAGCTGGTCACTTATAGAATGTGAAGCAGAGGGCTATTATAAAATGATTAATGATAATAGCGGCAAGGGCATGGGAATTTTTGCTGCAGACAGAAATGCAGGTGCGAGAGCGGTACAATGGACCAGCAATGAAAGCGATGATCAGAAGTGGAGATTTGTAAAAGTAACCAAGGATTCGGTTAATTGCTATAAGATTCTGAATAAAAACAGCGGTCTTGTTCTTACTGTAAATGCTGATGGAATAGTGACTCAGGAGAAATACACAAAGGCAGATAATCAGCTCTGGACCGCAGAAATTCTTTCGGGTGCTGAGGAGTTTGGCAGTGACCATGATGGAGGCTATGTTATAAGTAATATAAGTGCAGACGTCAAGGATTATGTGGTGACATATTCTGTGGCACACACAAAGCCGGAGGAAGGATTACTTGAGGTAGAGTTATACAATGGCGAGGAAAGACTTGCTGTTTCTACAGAGACAACAGGAAGCTTTGAAATTACAACCGACGGAGTGTACAATATTGTTGCATCAATTTACTCCGATGAGGTTAATAGAATACTTTTATGTGATCCTATGACAAAGATTATTACAGTGGAGGACGGTATGACAAATACAATTGAGGTTGCATGGCAGTGCACAACTGAGAAATCTCCGTGGACAGACAACGGAACAATTACAATGGAGGCCTATGAGGGCGACATCAGTGAAACAAATTATATTGAAGTTGATCCGAATGTCCGTTACCAGACGATGGACGAAAAGCCGTGGGGCGGTTGTTTTGCAGACCGCGGCTGGATGGCGATGAGTAAACTCACAGATGAACAGAGAAGAGGAATTGTGGAGTCGCTTTACGGTGAGGATGGACTTCGTTTCACAGCAGCACGTCTGCCGCTCGGAAATAATGACTACTCAGATACTCACAAATCATATAACGAAATAGAAGGCGAAGCGGACTATGAAATGGAGCAATTCAGTATAGCGAGCGATGAAGCATATTTAATTCCATACATTAAGCTGGGATTAGAGGTAAATCCGGATATTGAATTTTTCTCGACTCCGTGGTCACCTCCGTCATGGATGAAGCAGAATAAGAAAATCAACGGTGTTGATGATTTGAACAAGCTCAACTATACTCCGGAAGTTCTTAGTGCATATGCTAAGTATTTCGTAAGATACTTAGAGGAATATAATAAGCTTGGAATCGATGTTCATGCGGTAACTCCTCAGAACGAGCCTACAATGAATACACCATATGCTTCATGTGTATGGACCGGCGAACAGTTAAATGAATTTATAAGAGATTATCTGTATCCGGCAGTTAGCGAATATAACAACGCAAATGGCAAAGATGTAGAGGTTTGGCTCGGAACATTTACTGATTCACAGGAATCATTCTGTATGCCGACGATGACAGATGAAAAGACGCTTGCTATGATTGACGCAGTGTGCTTCCAGTGGTGGGGCGCACCGCTTTCGACAAGCTTATACAGAAATTATCCGGGAATGAAGCTGGTGCAGTCGGAGACAAAATGCGGCGACGGCAAAAATAATTGGACTTACGCAGAAGAGCAGTTCGATTGCTTCAAGGAATTTTTAGATGCAGGTGTTGAACAGTATTTCCTTTGGAATATGGTGCTTGACGAAAGAGGTGCTAATACTGCCGCAAGACCGTGGCTTCAGAATGCACCGATTACAGTTGACAGTGGCACTTCCGAAATCCTGTATCGTCCGAGCTACTACCTTACAAAGCATTTCAGCTACTATGTTGAGGGTGGTGCAAGACGAATAAAGTCAAGAGGAAGCTATGTGGATAATATTGCATTCCAGAATACTGACGGAACAATTATAATCGAGGTTAAAAACGACTCTAATGCAGATACAGAAGTTGTAATCAAAGTAGGAGATCAGGTTATAACACCGATTCTGCCTGCGCATTCAATAAACACCTTCCGTTTACAGGGTACATATGAGGATACACCTGATGCAACGCATGATCTTAATGCTGACCCGGAGGAAGCTGTGAAGCTCAGAGTAAAGTTTGAAAATAAGGAAACGTCGGATTTATTATCGGTAAGTAATCGTTCAACACAGAATGATGCAAATATTATTCACGAAACAAACTTAGGTGAAAGTCATCAGCTCTGGGAGCTTGTTGCAACAGAAGAGGATTATTATGAGCTTGTGAATAACAACAGCCAAAGACTCATTGCTGTTTTCGCAAGATCATTAGAAGAAAATGCAAGAGTAGTGCAGTGGGATCGTGTAAATACAATCGACCAGCAGTGGAGCCTTGAAAAGGTTATAAGAGATGGCGAGACGTATTATGCAATAATCAACCGAAATAGCGGTATGGCACTTAGTGCCCTGCAGGATGAAAATGCTACAGTAACGCAGCTTACATATACATGTGCGGATAATCAACTGTGGAAAGCAACTGTAGTTTCGGGTGCATTGCCGGATAGTGAGCCGGATGGAATTGAGCTTAGTTCCTGTGAAATCGCAGACGGCATGTTAAAGTACACTCTGACAGCGGGCAAGGATATTTCGGATTATGATATCTATACAGCAGTATATGATGTTAACGGAAGAATGGTTGCCGTTGATAAGAATAAGATGAGTGGCAGCTTTACAATAAATGCAGAAGAAGAGTACAAGATAAAAGTTATTGTATTGGAAAAGGGTACAATGGTTCCGGCAGAGAATCCGATAGAACAGGATATGGACTGATAAACAACAAAATGTAAAAAACACATTTACGGTGATTTTCACCGTAAATGTGTTTTTTTACTTTATAAGAAATTGCTCAAAATGTTTTATTGAACAATATAACTGTTTCTCAGCGGTATCATTGAGCCGATTCCGTCCCAGATAAATAGCTTATACTCACCGGGAACGGATATATTTTCAGTAATGCTTTCTGACTCACCCGCAGCTATCGTCATTGGATTTCCGGATATAACATTTTTAAACCTGCCGTCTGTGTCATACGATGCCAGAATAAGCTGTACATCAACAGATTCTTCAGTGTTATTTGTAACAACGAATCTCGTATCACCATTATCCTCGGTATAGGTCTCTATCAGGAACGGATCTGCCGGGACCAGCTTTACGCCGTATAAGTCAGGCAACCAGGTGGTTGAATCGTAGAAGGTTATATCGCCGTTATATTCCGATTTTACGTCAACATCAAACTCAATCACACTATAGATAGTAGTGGCAATACTTTGTGAAACACCGGAAGAAATTGTTACGTCACCATTTGAATCATTCACAAATGTAACATCTACGTTCAGATTCGGGTTTACATTATTGGTTCCCGCAATATAATACATTTTATACTTACCTGCCGGTAATTTAATATCCGTAATTGCAGGCTTTACATCATAGATTACATTGCGGAAGTTTCCGTAACCGATAAAATTGATCTTATAACTCGTATAGTTTGGCGAAATTTTTCCGCCGTCAACAGCGTCGCAGAGTTCTTCTTTTACATTATCACTTACGCTCGGCAGGAAGCGATATACAAGTGTTTCCTTACCAAATTGTCCCGCTCCTGTATTATTCTGATACTTTGTGAGATTAAAGTATCCTGCTCCATCAGGATGATTGCTCTCAGTACCAATATATGTATATTCATTTATTGAAGGATCCGGATTGTGGAAAAACATCTCTTGTCGGATATCGGCATAATTTTCCGCCATATTGAATACATAAATTTCATCAACAGACCAGCTTGCGTCAGAAGCCTCTGTCTGCGAAATTATGATATAGCGTACGTTACGACGACCAAATTTTATATCCGTAATTCCCTTTGTGCCGTGACCTGTGGCAACAGCACTTTCGTATCGCTTTCCGTCAGTTGAAACATACACTTCATAACCATCGGGACATTCTTCCGGTGCTGACGAATTATTAAGCGTTATTCTGTTTATAGGATATACGCCGCCAAGATCTATAAGTAGCTGTTCTCCGCCCTTTTGACTCTCCGTCTGCCATGTAGTAGTGGAATCATTGTCAAACGCATTTTTCACGTTATCGCTGTTAACCGTAGCAGATACCTTCCAATTATTTTTAGGAACACTGTGGTTATAAATATCAGTATAGTATTCAAATACCTTATTAAGCTCTTCGGTAGCATCAAGCAACTCAATAAACGAATTGCTTTCATCCAGAACGGACCGTGCATTGTTTATGGCTGCTGTAAGTGCAGCATCTGCCTCGGGATCAAAGAAGCTATTAGAGGACGGATGTTTTTTCTGCTCTGCCTCTGCTTTTTCAATCAGTGCTGAAAGTGTAGTCTTTGAAGTTTCCACGTCGTCAGGAGAATCCAGATTGTAAATAGTATATGTTTCTCCGCCTTCGAGATCGACTACAATATAATCAGCTTCTGTTTTACCTGTAGCCTCACTGATATAGCCGTCATATCCCTTGCTCTCTATTACATTTCCTTCAGTATCAACGATTGTTCCGAAGTTGAGGTTTTTACCTGTCAGCTTATATTCTCCGTCATATACCGGACGAAGTACCACTTTTGTGAGATAGCCATGAACCCAGCTCATATCAACTTCAACATTACCGCGTGCCTTTATTCCCTCAGCACTACCCGTTGACCATGCTGACGGAAGTGCAGGAAGAAGATCTATAGAATCTCCTTGGCTCTGAAGTAACATTTCAGTCATACCTGCCGTAGCTCCAAAATTACCGTCTATCTGGAATGGCGGATGGAGGTCGAAGAGGTTATGGGATGTTGAGTACTTAAGGAGCTGTGACACCATAGTGTGCGAATGTTCGCCATCCCTAAGTCTTGCCCAGAAATTCAGCTTCCACGCCTTACTCCAGCCTGTTCCATCATCGCCTCTGGTATTGAGAGTCACCTTCATTGCGTTAATATATGCATCGTCTGCCTCGCTTCGGCCTGCTACAACCTGATTACCCGGATGCAGAGCAAATAAGTGGTTTGTATGTCTGTGTCTGTTATCACCTGTAATATCAAGTGTAATCTCATCCTTCCACTCCATGAACTGTCCACCGAGACCAATCTTCAGATTGTCGGAGAGTCTGTCGAAGGAATTACGGACTTCCAGCAGTTCACCGGTCTCCTCAAGATTAAGAATTTTTCCTGCTGTAAGGACCTCGTTAAATATTTCCCAGATGATGCCCTGATCACAGGCAGCACCCAGAGAAAACGGTCCATGCTCAGGTGAATAGGATGGATTTGCAACTAATGTACCATCACGCTGATCCTCCCATAGAAAATCAACCCAGAACAGCGCCGCTTTAAGAAGTGTATCATAGTTTTCACGAAGGAATTCTTCGTCCTTTGTAAATTGATAATATTCCCAGATATCCTGGCAAATCCATGCCGCAGCCGTCGGGAAATACGATGCACTCGACTCTCCGGGTGCCGCATTGCCCCAGATGTTACATTCATGTCCTACAGTCCAGCCACGGACAGGCGACACACCGTCAGATTGGATATAGTAGTGATCAGTAATTTTCTCACCATATGGAACCAGAGAATTTACATAGTCAATCATCGGCATATGACACTCGGAAAGATTAGTCTGTTGTGCCAGCCAATAGTTCATCTGAACGTTAATGTTTGTATGATAGTCAGCATCCCAGGGGTTTTTCAGTTCTCTTGCCCAGATTCCCTGCAGATTTGCCGGGAGCGAACCCTGACGGCAAATCTCTCCGTCAATATCAAGAAAACCGTCACGCGAGCTGGATATCAGAAGATAACGTCCGAACTGGTAATACAAGGTTTCAAGATAGAGATTTTCATCATCAGTGTTTGTGCCTGCACGATACCCTTCAAGCAGGGCATCTGTCGTTTTTTCGGGGACTTCCTTTGCACCGAAATTTACCTTTTCAGCATCGTACAACCGTTTATAATCCGTATTGTGCGCTTCTTTGAGGAAATCATATCCTTTCTCTACCGCAAAAGATATTCGCGATTTTACAGCATCAAGCGGATTTTCTGTTGAGAAAAAGTTATAGCTTCCATCAGTAGGCTGCTGATAGTTTGTTCCGGCACTCATGTAGATTGTAATTGAATCCGCACCGTTAACCGTGATGGCATTTGACGCAATTGATATAGTTCCGCCATCAGCAGCAACCTTAACCTGCTGTGCAAATTTTTCTCCTTTTGTTGTATGGTCTGAAGGTCTGCCCTCCATTGTAATTGTATTATCTGCTGCCTTCGCATATATTTTTTTGCTTGGCTGTATGCTGTCTATTCTTATTTTTTTTGATAAAGCACCTGCCTGATCAGCACTCAGACGAACAGCCATAATATTATATGGATTACTGATAAAATACTCACCTGTGTAACAGATGTCGTTCTGCGTATATTTTATTGTCAGCATACTGTTGTCAATGTCAAGCGTTCGCGAATAATCGGTATATGTATCATCACCATTGACGTTTTCTATATATAAATCGCCAAGAGTCTGATAACTTCCAAAGTATGTTTTTTCGCCGAACATAGACTTAACCTTACTGTCCAGACCGCTGTATCCCGGATAGTCATTATAATTTTTGGTTATAAGATTTCCATTTTCATCTATATGTGCAGCATAGTCCGGATCAGCACTGAACCCGGAAACAAGATCCTGAAGTCCCTGCTGAACTTCAATAAGTGTGCTTTTTATCGTAGCACTATCTCCCTTGGCACCGCCGTCATAATCACTGCTTGCACCCGGTCCGCCCGACCATATGCTATGCTCATTGACCTGGATTTTGTTTGAAGCAACTCCTCCGTGAATCATTGCACCGATAAAACCGTTACCGAGCGGAGAAGCATGCTGTTCCCAACCTTCGTATGTGTTATCTGCCGGTTCATCATATACAGCCTTAAGCGGAACTACGTCCGCTGTAACACCTGTAACCGTATCTTGTGCCGCTGCAGGGATACAACATCCCGGAGCCGCAATTGTTGCGCAAAGCAACACAGAAACTGCTTTGTGTAATTTCCTCATAAAGATAAACACTCCTTTTTTTATATATACTTAGACACTCTTATCATATCACTGATTATCATATCACTCAATTATCATATATTTTACCCAATAACACAATAAATCATCTTGAACACTTATCTGTTCCGGGGCTTTGCTGAATTTGACAGATTTATATTTATGCTATTATATCATAAAATAGAGAAAAAGAAAAGTCCCCGTAAACTCTCCCTCAAAGATTGAGAGACAGGGGAAGTTGATATGCCGTCAGGCATTTTGTTATTATTTTGGTTGTTAAAAAAGATTGCTATGATTAAATATTGCAAATGTATTTGTAAAAATTATTGTATTATTCATAAAAAATGGTACTGTTACTATAAAATATTTAATGCTATAATATAATTATCAATATAGAATCAAAAGGGGTTTACAACGATGAAAAAAGATCAGAACAAAGATAATGCAATGACACATTATCTTATGGTACATTTTGTAGATGGTGCTCCGAACGGAGAAGCAAAGGATCAGGAGCAGATTTATTTTTCGGTGTCAGATGACGGAAACGAATGGAAAATGCTCAACAATATGGAGCCGGTTCTGCGCTCAGAAGTTGGAGAACTCGGAGTGCGTGATCCGCATATCATACGTTCGGCGGACGGTAAACGGTTCTATCTTATAGCAACAGACCTTTCGATTGTGCGTAATCCGGGTTGGGGCAGAGCCCAGAAGGAAGGCTCAAAGTCTATTATGATCTGGGAATCAGAGGATCTGGTTAACTGGTCAAAGCAGAGAATGGCAGAGGTGGCACCGGAAAGTGCAGGCTGTGCGTGGGCACCGGAGAGCGTTTATGATGAGGAACGCGGACAGTATATGGTGTTCTGGTCATCAAATGAAGAACGCTACAACTATGATTATCATAGAGTATATCGTGCCTTTACAACTGACTTTGTGACATTTACAAAGCCTGAAGTGTGGATAGATAACGGGGTGTCAACCATTGATCTGAGTGTAAAGAAGATAGGTAACCGTTATTATCGTATGTCAAAGAATGCAGAGAAATCGGTATTGTTCGAGGTAAGTGCTACAACCGATGAAGTTAAATATCCACTCGATGGTGAGTGGAAGCTGATTGAAGGCGACAGCATTATGAATATAACACAGCAGGGACATTGGGAGGGCGCGCTTTTCTATAAGGTGAACGGCACGGAAAATACATGGCGTACTATGGTGGACCATTTTGGCGGATGGACAGAGGAGTTCCCGGAATCAGCTCGTGGTCTGACACAATTTGAGACGGATGATATAGCAATGGCAGATTTTGTATCAGTTAATGATAAATTGAAGCTCCCGAGTTACAATGAACGGACAGGAGCAGTGAACGGAAATGGAAGAGTTCCATATAAGCATGGAACGGTGTTGCCTATAAGTGATATCGAATATAATGCACTTGTTGAGAAATATAAAATATCCGCCGCACCGTCTGAATCGGAAAGAAGCGGACAGGATGAGATGGCAGCATATCTTTTTGTACACTTTGTAGGAACAGAGCGTACAGAAATGGACGAGCAGGTATATTTCAGCGTATCAAAGGATGCAATGGAATGGGAAGCTGTCAATGACGGTAAGCCTGTACTTGTGAGCACATTGGGCGAGCGAGGATCCCGTGATACATTTATCGTCCGTGCTCCTGAGGGTGATAAGTTTTTCCTGATTGCAACTGACCTTTCAATGTACAGAAATCACAAGACTCCTGAGGGAAGGAATGACTGGGAGCATGCCAATACATATGGTTCTCAGTACATAAATGTATGGGAAAGTACGGATTTGGTTAACTGGAGTGAACAGAGGCAGGTACATGTAACTGTGCCGGACGCAGGAATGGCATGGGCACCGGAATGTATATATGATGTTGACAAGAAGGCATATCTGGTATTCTGGGCATCGAAAACAACGGTTAATGATGTGAGAAGAGAGAGAATATATTGTTCTTATACCGTTGATTTCAAAACCTTTACAGAGCCTGAAATTTACATGGAGCGAGACAGGAATATAATCGATACAACAATATATTATGAAAACGGAATTTACTATCGTTTTTATAAATACGGTCCGGATGTTCGTTCGGAATATGCCACAAGTCTGCATCCGGAGTCGTGGACCGATACAGGACTGCTTCTAAAAGGCTGTGAAGGTCCGGAGGTATTTAAATTTAATGGTGAAAATAAATGGGGAATCGTGGTAGATGCAGATAATTATTCGCTGTGGACAACGGATGATTTGGATGCAAGTGAGCTTACCAAGGAGAATATGACAACTGAAACGATATATCGACATGGCTCTTTAATCCCCATCACTCAAAAAGAATATGATGCATTAAAGGCAATGAAAAAATAATTGTAATTGCTGACAGGAGGAATTGTTATGAGCTTAAAAATAATAGACAATGCGGTTTATCTTAATCGCGCAGGAGAACTTGTGCGTGTAAGTGCGTGCGGTAATAACTGCATACGTTTTCAGGCGTCGCCTAATTGCAAAATAGAGGATGAGAACTGGACACTTATGCCTAAGGAGACTGAAAGCTCGGCGTGGATTGAAGAAAGACGTGCAATTCTTGAAACAGGCAGTATGCGTGCTGAAATATATGATTACGGAAAGGTTATATATTATTGCAACGGCAAGAAAATAATTGAGGAAAAGCCGGAGCTTACATTTGGCGGAGGAATAAGAAATTACAGAAGTAAGGCAAGCGGTCAGTGGAGTGCAAGAGTTACATTCATGCCTAACGAAAATGAGCATTTCTACGGACTTGGTCATGAGCCTACAGATTGCTTTGATTTGAAGGGCTGTACAATAGATTTACGTCATGTCAATGCAAAATGTGCTATGCCGTTTGTTTATTCCTCGCTTGGATACGGTTTCCTGTGGAATATGCCGTCCACCGGAGTGTGTGAGCTGTCGAATAACAGAACACGCTGGTCAAGTGACAGTACAAAGCAGATTGATTATGTGGTAATGGGCGGAAATCCGCGCGAGGTCAGCGAAACATTGGCAGACTTAACCGGACATGCACCCGAAATGCCGTACTGGGCGACAGGCTTCTGGCAGAGTCGTCTCAGATATGAAACACAGGAAGAGGTTCTGGAGATTGCTCAGCGTTATAAGGATCTTGACATACCGTTATCGGTAATAGTAATAGACTATTTCCACTGGACAGAGCAGGGAGATTACAAGTTTGATCCCAAATACTGGAGCGATCCTAAGGGAATGGCAGACAAGCTTCACGATATGGATGTAAAGCTGATGGTTTCAATGTGGCCGACGATAAATGAGAAAAGTGAAAATTACGGAACAATGCTTAATGAGAATATGCTGATAAGAACGGCAAACGGCTCAAACAGAGTATTTGATTTTCACGGCCCGCAGGCAGAAATTGACCCGACAAATCCTGAAACAAGAAGCTTTGTATGGAATCGGTTAAAGGAGAATTATATAGATAACGGCGTGGACTGCCTGTGGTTTGATGAGGCAGAGCCGGAAATACACCCGCAGCATTTTGATAACCTTGTTTTATCAATAGGCAGAGGTGATGAGGTCGGACTTTTATATCCGTACTATTATGCACAGCTCGTATATGACGGCATGAAGGAAATGGGAAGGGACGATATAGTTACGTTGTCAAGATGTGCATATATTGGTGCACAGAAATTCGGAACACTTGTCTGGTCGGGAGATATTCCGTCAACCTTTGAAAGTCTTTGTGCACAGGTGAAATCGGGTCTGAATATGTCGATGTGCGGTATTCCGTGGTGGACTACAGATATAGGCGGCTTTTACGGTGGCGATCCTGAGTCGGATTATTTCAAGGAGCTGATAGTAAGGTGGTTCCAGTACGGCGTATTCTGTCCGGTAACAAGACTTCACGGAAACAGATGGGGCTGTGACCCGAGTCGTGATATTATTGAACCGAGCGGCGGTGCCAATGAAATCTGGAGCTTTGGCGAAGAAGCATTTGAAAGCCTTGCAGAGCTTGTGAAGCTCAGAGAAAGACTTCGTCCTTATGTAGAAAAGCATATGAAGATTGCGTCGGAGAAAGGTACTCCTCTAATGCGTCCGATGTTTTTTGATTATCCGGAGGATGAAATTTGCTATACTCTCGGAGAGCAGTATATGTTTGGTGATGATATTCTGTTTGCACCGATAGTTGAGAAAGGTGTAACAGAAAAGAAAGTTTATCTGCCGGAGGGTGAATGGATTCTTACAAAGAATAAAGAAGTATATGCCGGTGGAAAAGAGTATGTTATAGAAGCTGCAATCAATGAATTTGTTGCATTTGTAAAGATGGGTTCAGATGTACTGGATTGTTTTGAGATTTAAATAAGTATAGAGGCTTCTGTTTGAGGTGGATTTATTAGGAGGGATAATGTGAAGAGGTTTGTTGCTTTAGCAATTGGAGTGGCTATACCGGCAGGAATTATTGCAAAAACTGCAATGCCGGATACTGATTTTTTTGGTGTACTTACAAGCAGAGAAACTAAATCTGTTGAAGTAGCACAGATGAATTCGGAAAGTGAAGCTACATCTGACGCACAGATGATTTTTGATGTTGATTTTAACGATGAAACGGTAATGCCAAATAAGGGGGCTGCAACTGAGGGGACAAACAGCGGAACATATGTAGAGAGCTATGACGGTACAATGGCATATCAGTTCAATACAAGTTATTTTAAGCCTACTGCCGAGGATGGCTCAGCACTTCTTACCGGGATTGATGAATTTAGTGTTACATATTGGGCAAATATGGGTACAGTAAACGGATGGACTTTCTATGCTGCACCGGACACAGCTAAACAGACTCTTAGAAGTGAAAAATATATAGGAATACGCGATAACGGCAATGCGGTATTGTCTGAACGTTATAATAACAGCGGTGTTAGACCTGCAAACATTTATGTGGAAAATCTTACAGATGGATGGAAGCATGTTGCAATGGTGCAAAGTGCTGATAAATACGAACTGTATATTAACGGTCAGCTCATATCAACGCTGGAAAGTGAAGTTGATATTGCCGCTATGCTTGGCGATGCGTCTGTAATTCAGGCGGGAAAGGCAAACTGGGGCAATGGTGAATATGCAACCGGAATAATTGATAATTATCATATATATAATTATGCACTTTCTGCAGAGGAAGTTGGAACACTGTATGCCAACGAGTATGTAGCACCGCCTACGCCTGTTCCTGCAGTTGAATGGGATACAGCGGTTGATTCTATAAAAACCGGCAATGGTGATACGGCAAAGGGAACACTCAGATTTCTTGCTTCGGTATCAGATGATAATGGGTATGATATTTCAAATGGTGAATACGGTTTTATATTTGTAAACTTTGAACCGGATACGGTTAAAAATGATTATATGGGTGAAACGGAAATTCCGGTCTTCACGAATGAACTGAGCGAGAATACCAAGTTTACTGTAGAGAGCATTGCTCAGAGCGGACTCCAAAAGGATACAACCTATTATATGGATATAGAGGACATTCCTTTATCAGTTTCGAAAATAGGTGTTTATGCGGTGCCTTATGTAACTCTTGAGGATGGGTTTGTTATATACGGTCCTCCGTTTACAGCAGAAAAGTTCAATTGGATAGCAGAGTAAGAACGGAGGGATATAAATGTATAGAAAATTTGTTGCAGGTATTTTATCAATTACTTGTTGTTCAGGTATTCTTAGCGGAGTAGCGGTAAATGCAAATGATTCACTCTGCAAGGATGCAGCGAAGAATATTATTTATATCATAGGCGAGGGAATGGGTGCAAACCTAATTCAGTACACACAGTGGAAACATACCAGTGCATATAATGAACTTAATATGCAGCAGATGAGCGTGAGCGGACTTGTCTCCACATACTCTGCCGATAGCGGAACGAGTGACGATGCCTCAGCCGGTACGCAGCTTGCGACAGGCTCCGGTACAGATAATGGCGTAATAGGTATGGGAGCGGAGCTTGATGAATATCGTCAGTATGAAAATCTGATGGAGGCGGCAGAGAGAAGCGGAAAGAGTACAGGTGTTATTTCAGATTCTGAATTGTCAGAATCTGTTGCATCAGCATTTATTGCACACAGCTCTGATGCAGACGATAAAGAAGGAATACAGAGTCAGATTGATGACGCTGAGCTTGACGTCAAGATTTCAGGCAGCGTATCGCTTGCGGACGATACGACTACTGCCTTAAACACTCTCAGCAGCAGTGAAGATGGATTTGTACTCGTGATTGACAGTGCAAAAATTGAAGATTGCATTACGGAAAATGATTCTGTAGGAGCAATGGATGCGGTTAAGGCACTTGATGATGCAGTGGGTGCGGCACTGGAATTTGCGAAGCAGGATGGCGAAACACTTGTTATAGTAACAGCAGAGCATGAAGCGGGTTCGGTGGCAGAAACCGACTTGATAAGCCGAAGCAGTGGTTCAGATACGATTACATGGCTTTCAACAGAACCGTCATATACGAATGTTATGCTTTTTGCCGAGGGTAGAGGTGCAGAGCATTTCAACGGATATTACCATAATACAGATATCTGCCGTAAAATAGCACATATCATGGGGATAACTGACTGGGATTTCTATGACGTTGTAACTGAATTTGAAATGCCGGAGGAAACTCAGGCACCTGAACCGGAGGAAGAGGATATTCTGAATTATGACTTTGAGGGCATAGAAGCCGGCACAACTGTTGTAACTGATACAATAAATGGAAATAATGGTGAATTGTTCGGTAATGCAGAAATTGTCTATGATGAAGCACTTGGCAGTAATGTGTTGAAGCTTGATAATACAGTTGAAGCCGGAAATTATCTTGAGTTGCCGTGCGGAGTATTTAATCAGATGCAGTATCTTACAATTGAAATGGATATAAAGAGTGACCAGTTGTTTGATAAAAACAGCAGCACATTCCAGATGGCTGATACAGCAAATCCGTCAAAATATTTCTATTTCAAATACGAGCCACTGGGACAGGGAATAAGATATTCTCTTAATCCGGGCAGCGAATGGAAGAGCTCGGGAAATAAGGAGCTTAGCGATATAGGCGGTGAGGACTGGGTTAAACTCAGATTTGTTGTAGAACCGACAAAGCATACTGTATATATAAACGATGAAGAGGCACTTACCTATGAAACGAAGGGTAGTCTTTCGATGCTCGGCAGTAATTTGTATGCGTATATAGGTCACTCGCTGTTCTCGGTTGACAAGGACTATTCGGGAAGCTTTGATAATATAAAAATATCAGGAATAAAGCAGGAAGAGGCCCAAGAAGATACAAATAAAATCAAAATAAGCGTTGAGGTTACACCGGCAGAAGCAGTGACGGATGAAAATGATATGCCTGACAATACAGAGAATAATAAGGCGAAAAACGTAATCATTCTTATTGGTGACGGAATGGGTCAGAATGTTGCCCAGCTTTCGCAGTGGCATTATAATGGTGCCACAAATCCGTATGCTATGCAGACCATGCCCTACATTGGACTTTCAAAAACTTATTCTGCAAACAATGGTGTAACAGACAGTGCCGCAGGCGGAACTGCGATGGCAACCGGACGTAAAACGAATAATGGTTTTATAAGTTCCGGCGGTGCAGGAGTACGATATAAGAACCTTATGGAGTATGCACATGACCATAGTATGGCAACGGGTATCGTAGCAACAACGGACATTACAGATGCAACTCCGGCAGTATTTTCGTCTCATGTAATTGACAGAGGTTACAGAGCAGAGATTGCACAGCAGCAATCAGAAAGTGGAACAGACATCTTTATGGGCGGTGGCGGTGAACGCTTCACAACTCTGATTGATAAGATGAAGAGTGACGGATATAAGTACATAACTACTGCAACTGAAATGAACTCACTTGATAAGGATGATAAGGTGTTAGGTCTTTTCGGTTACAGTGGTGACCTTGTTCAGCCGATTGACGGAAATACAACCGAGCCGTTATTGCCGGATATGGTACAGAAGTCAATCGAAATGCTTGACGGTCGTTCAGATAACGGATTTGTTCTTATGGCGGAAGGTTCTACTATTGACCATTATGCTCACAGTAATCATGCTGACGGTGCGATTGAGCAGACGAAGCTTTTTGACGATGCAGTAAAGAAGGCACTGGAATTTGCAAAGCAGGACGGAAATACGCTTGTAATTGTTTCTGCAGACCATGAAACCGGCGGTCTCGCATTGCTGGAGAATGGCAACACTGACGCAGGTACAGCGATAAGCGGAAAATATGCGTGGACAACAGGTAACCATTCAAGTGCATACGTTCCTATTTATGCATACGGTCCGGGTGCGGATAAGTTTACCGGTATTCACGAAAACACGGATATATTTGAGCTTTCAATGAGCTCATTGGGAATTGAAAAGGATAAGAGACCGGTAGTAACAGAGGGCGACAAGAGACTTATACTGGAGCTTGACTTTGATGATGCAAATCTTGACACAAAGCGAGGAAGCGCAGTTGGAAAGGGAACACTTAGCTATGAAAAGGGCTATAAGGGTAAGGCAGTTAGTTTTGACACCAATGCCGAAAACTATATAGAGCTGTTTGATGATAAGGGCAACAGTCTTCTCGGAACTGCCGATACTTTCACGGTGTCTTATTGGTCAAAGACAGATAAGAACAATTCTCCGAACTGGATGTTTTATGCTGCACCGGGCTCAGCAATACAGGCAAATAAAGCTGAGGTTTATATAGGTCTTCTCGATACGGGAAGCTCAATCATTGTTGAAAGGTATCTGAATGGTCGTGCAGCTACTCCGAGTGCTTCATTTACAGGCGATGAATGGAAGCATATGGCGATAGTGTTTGATAAGGATAAAACACTACTATATGTGAATGGCGAGCTTAAATCCAGTGTTGATTCAACCTTTGATATAGCAGACATTCTTGAGTTTGATCCTGTTGCGTATATCGGCAGAGCCAACTGGGGCAACGGAGAAAGTGCAAAAGGTCTCTTAGATGAGTTTAAAATCCATAACTATTGTTTAAGCCCTGAACAAATTACAATGTTGTACACAGATGGTTCGCTTCCGGAGGATTTTGAGACTGAGATTTATGCAGAGTATATGAGCGATGAAATCAGATATACATTAAGCATTAAGGATCCGACAGATGAGGACGTATATATTGCGTTGTATAATAGCGACGGACGCTTGATTGATATTCATAAGGGTAAGGCAGAGGCTGTCGTAAAAGGCAAATTTACAGGTCTCAACGGTGAGAAATATATAATAGGCGCATATATGTGGGAAAATGGTACGATGATTCCGGTATGGAGCGATAAACAAGAGGTTGAGAAATATACTCTTATGGAATCCTTAGCAGGTTCGGCAAGCGGCGGAGGCTCAAAAACTGTAATCTTTGGAGAGGCTGAAGGAATATTTGCAGCTCCGGAGCAGATTTTACAGGTCAATAATTAAAAACTAATAAATAAGGAGCTTATTATAATGAAAACGACAGCATATTTATTTTCGCACTTTAAGGGTTCGCAGAAAACAGCCGATGATGAGCAGGTGTATTTTGCTGTATCAAAGGACGGATACACCTGGCATAATTTAAACGGAGGAAAGCCTGTTTTACGCAGTACATTAGGCGAGGGTGGAGTGCGTGATCCTCATGTTATGCGTTCGCATGACGGCAAGAAATTCTATTTGATAGCTACGGATTTATATGTATATGGCAAATGGACAGAGTCCAGAGAGGGCTGGTATCGCTGTCAGCGTGAGGGTTCGAGGGCTATTATGGTATGGGAATCGGAGGACCTCGTCAACTGGAGCGAGCAACGGATGGTGGAAGTGGGAGTTGACGATGCAGCTTGTGCATGGGCACCCGAAGCGATATATGACGATATTACAGGAGATTATTTTGTGTACTGGTCGTCACGCACTAAGTCCGATAACTGTGAAAAGCAAAGGGTTTACTGTGCCCATACAAAGGATTTTGTGACCTTTACAGAGCCAAAGGTGTATATCGAACGTGATTTCAGCGTTATAGATACGAGCATGATAAAGGCAGGAGATAAATATTACCGTTTCACGAAGAATCATGACAAAACTCTGATTTTTATGGAAGTGAGTGATGATCCCGAGGGCGAATTCAAAGAGATAGAGAGCTTTACAATGCGTAGTGAACCGGGATATGAAGGGCCTACTGCGTATAAGATGAACGGTGAAGATAAATGGTGTGTGCTTATGGACGCATTCGCAGAGGACAAAGGTTATCAGCCGTTCCTGACGGATGATTTGTCATCAGGAATATTCACACCGCAGGAGGGATTCAATACACCTGATCCTTTCCGACACGGTACGGTTATGCCTATAACCGATGAGGAATATGACAGGTTAGTAAATGCATACGGAATAGATGAATAATAATATTTATTGAGGTATAAGTCTGAATAAATTTCCGCATCTCACTATTTTTCAAGGCTCGGAGTACCATCGTACGCCTTCGCCCTTCAAAACAGCAATCTGCGAAAATTTCTTTCAGCCTTAGTTATGAGGAAGGATTTAATGGTAATGATTATGATTAAAAGAGTAATAGCGTTGATTGGCGGACTGGCAATAATGGGAGCTGCTGCATCGGCAGTTCCGGTATATGCTGATGAGCTGTCAGATAACACATTGATTCACTATAATATGGATACCACCGACAGCGGTATCACATATGAAAACAGTTACATAACAGAAACAGGACAAAAGGGAAATGCAATAAAGCTTAACGGAGGATACGCAAAGCTTGATACATTTCCGTTAGCGGATAATTTCACGATTGCGGCATGGGTCAAGCCTGATGCACTTGGTTCATGGTCGAGAGTGTTTGATTTTGGAAAAGATACAGGTAATTACATTTTCCTTACTGCCGATAACGGTGGCGGCAATGCTATTGTGGGTGTAAAATCAAATGGCGGAGCAGAGCAAAGCCTTGTTGTGGCAACTCCGTTTGAGGTGGGTGAGTGGACACACATTGCACTTACACTTGAAAATGGTGAGCTTAAATTATTTGCTGACGGTGAAATGATAGCAAACAGGACAATTACAATTCCAATGTCAGATTTAGCGGACAGTACTAATAATTACATCGGAAAATCACAGTATTCGGCAGATGCAATGTTTTTCGGAACTATTGATGAAATGGATATAGCGAATTATGCTATGACAGAGTCTCAGATCACGGACCTTATGGCAAAGACTGTAGATTATCTGGTAAAGCATGATATATCGTACAGAGTACAGAATGGAGTATATACTGCTTCAGCGAATATGGAGCTTAAAACATACAAAACAGACAAGCTTATGGCGGCTGTTGCTCGTTATGACGATGAAGGTGCGATGGTTCAGGTCAAGAGTGAGTATATAGAGCCGGAGCCGGGAGCGGATATAACAAAATCACTTGCCATTGAGTTTGACGAAGCAGAGGCTGAGAACGCAAAAGTAATAAAGGCTTTTTTATGGAGGGCAGAGGATATGTCACCTGTAACGACAGCGGTAAAAAAAGAGATTGAAAAGGCTGTAAGCGGAGCATTTGCAGATCCGGCAAATATAACTCTTGAAGAGGGTAGCTTATTTGAAGTAAGCCGAGAGGTTGGTTACGACTATATCAATACAATTGATGTAGATCGTTTATTAGCTCCGTGCTATGAGGTTCACGGACTTAGCGCACCGAATAATGTATCACGTTATGCCGGCTGGGAAATGGAAGGCTGGAGTAACGGAAGAGTAAAAACAAACACTCTTGCAGGACATTCACTCGGACACTGGATGAGTGCGGCAGCGGCGTTTTACCGTGATGGCGGCGAAGAGGAAATCCTTAATAAGCTGAACTATGCGGTAGATAAGCTTGATGAGTTACAACAGACAACGGGCTCGGGATATATAGGCGGATGTCTTGAAGATACCTTTATAAAGGCATTTAACGGAGATACAACATGGTTCTATGATTATTGGGTGCCGTGGTACGGAATCCATAAGATATATCAGGGATTGATTGATGCATATACATTGACCGGCAATGAAAAGGCACTTGAAGTAGTAATAAAATTTGCTGATTGGGCGGTAGAAGGTACGGATAAGTTGTCCGATTCTCAGATGCAGACCATGCTTAATATTGAATATGGCGGCATGAATGAGGTTTTTGCGGAGCTTTATGATATAACAGGCGATGAAAAATATCTCACGACTGCAAGAAGATTTACTCATGATATAATTCTTAACCCGCTTATTGACGGCAGAGATGAGCTGACAAAGAAGCATGCCAACACTCAGATACCGAAGATAATCGGTGCGGCGGCGATATATGAGCAGGATCCGGGTACATATAAGGATTATAAAATAGCAAGTGAGAATTTCTGGGATCTCGTTGTAAATACACGCTCATATGCTATAGGCGGAAACTCGATTTCAGAGCATTTTGAGGCAATAGGCGCAGAAACTCTGGGCATAAAGACAGCAGAGAGCTGTAACTCATATAATATGCTAAAGCTCACAGAGCATTTGTTCAGCTGGGAGCATGACGTTAAGTACATGGACTATTATGAGACGTTGTTATATAACCATATTCTTGGTCAGCAGGATCCGGTGACGGGTGCGAAGGAGTATTTCATTTCGATGCTTCCGGGACATCACAGAATATATGGAACCAAGGAGGACTCATGGTGGTGCTGTACCGGAACAGGTATGGAAAATCCGGGAAGATACACGAAGTGTGCATATTACGAGGACGGTAATGATTTATATGTAAATCTGTACATGCACAATACATATAAGTGGGAGGCAAAGGGTCTTACATTTACTACAGAAACAAACTATCCGTATGCCGACACTGTTGTAATGACCGTGACAGAGGGCGAGGCTGATGCAGCAATCAATCTGAGAGCACCGTCATGGCTTAGTGCGGATATGATAGTCAGCGTAAACGGAACAGAATACAGCGGAGCACCCGGAGAGTATCTTAGAATCGATGGCTCATGGAAAGCGGGCGATGTGATAGAAATAACTCTTCCGATGGATATTAATGTTTATTATTCAAGAGCAGAGGGTCAGATTGCGTATAAATACGGCGGTATAGTTCTTGCACAGGAGTTGAGAGAAATAACTGACGGCAGCGATACTGTTGTAAACGAAACAAAGCTTGATTCAAATTGTGTTCGTGTGGATTATCTGCTTCCGGACACTGCGGAGCTGACAGATATTGTAGAGCCTGTTGATATAAATACACTTACATTCAGAATTGACGGAGCATATACCTCGTCAGGCAATGAAATAATCTTAAAGCCTTTCTACGAGATTCATCACCATCATTATAATGTGTACTGGAGTATCAATGCAGGTGATGATGAGTATGAGGCAGCGTTGAGAGATGTGCAGATTGACAGAGTAGAGCCGGACGGTCAGCAGGATGAAATCGGTCATTCGCTTGAGACGAATGTGACAGGAACAAATCATCAGGGAACGCTGATGGACGGTACACTTATGCGTTACTGGCGTGATGCATGGGGTGTTGAGGGTGCATACTTCCAATACACAATGACGGTTAATCCCGAAGCGCCGAATTATCTGTTTATCCGCTATTGGGGCATGGATTCAGGCTTTTCAAACGGCGGCGTAGCATACAAGCGTGATTTTAATATATATGTTGATGATAATTTTATTGCAGATCAGCAGATAGACAGAAACAGTAACGGTATATATGATGTATTCTATGAAATTCCGGAAGAATATACTGCCGGAAAGGAAAGTGTCAAGGTTAAGCTTGAAGCAAAAGACAGTGCATCATGTGCCGGCGGAGCACTTGAAATAAGAACAATGACGGATATTGTTACACAGCAGTAATCAATAATTGCAAAAGGCTTGGTTTCAAGCCTTTTGCAACTTTGTATGGCAATAAAAGGCTGATTTATGTAATATAATGCCGATTCTGTAAAATTCAGGCACTTGACAATAGCTGCTTTTTGTAATATAATTAATAAAGATTGGAAATTACATAAATGCTTTTTGAAAAGCAATAAAGAGGAGGGCTTTATGCTAAAAAGGATAATATGTTGCAGTTTGGTTGCAAGTATAATGCTATGCATAATGTCATGTGGTTTAAAAAGTAAGGATGTTGCAAATGAGCAGCAGGAGGCTGTGGAGTTGAATTTTGTACTATTCGGAGATGAGCCGAAAGACATGGATTTGATTTTGGCAGAATTTGAAAATCGTACTCGTGAAACTCTGAATATAAAACTTAACATTGAATGGGTAGAGATAGATAATCTTAAACAAAAACAGCAGAGGATTTTATCGCTGGGTGGACAGATAGATGCAATATTTGATGCTCCTTGGGTTAATCTGAATGAAAATATATCATTGGGAGCATATCAGGATATAGGAGAATATTTTAACAGCGATCATTATCCGTCGCTCAAGCGGCTGTTTGATGACGAATTATTAGAGGCAAACAAGGTTAATGGGAAATTATATACAATCCCTCTGAAATCAACAGCCGTAGATCCGTCACCGATAACAATACGAAAGGATTTGCGTGAAAAATACGGACTGCCGCCGATAACGACATATGATGAGTTTGAAGTATATTTACAGCAGGTTCAGAAAAATAATCCGGAGCTTATACCGTTCTCGGTTGGCGGACGAGGTTTTTTTGAGATGTTTTCCAACCGAACGGAGAAGGCGCGGAAGAATATTATGCCTGTAAGTGTGGCAAGTGCATCGGGATTTGATTTTGAGGTGGCAATTTCAGAGGACAATAAAACTGTATTGGGTGCGGTTGTGGTTGCCGGAAATATACATTATGGCGGCCAATACGGAGGAGATGACGAATCCTGTTACGCAAATTTCCCGGAAGGGTTTAATGGTCCTGATATGAGCAAAATGAATCAACATATTCATTTTAATCAGTATCTTGCTGAGGATGTTTCGGTTGAGTTAAACGCACAGCAGTTATTTGAGAACGGGAAATCAGCGGCACTGGAGGGCAAACTGATAAATACAGATCTTTTCCGTAACCTGAATCCCGCAGCGGAATATGAGCTTTTCTATTACGGCGATTATGCGGGCGAAATAGAAGACGGATCAATTGTGCGTGACTGGAGAGCGAATAATTCATTGGCAATTCCGGTAACTAGTCAGAAAACAGATTATACTATGAGGTTTTTGGACTGGCTTTTCTCGGATGCGGAAAACCGTGATTTGTTTGCGCTTGGAATAAAAGGCAGAGACTGGAATCCTATCGGCGAGTATATGTATGAAATACCGAAAGATAGAATTAAAAATGAGGTTTATAAATTTCCGATTTATGAGTTATGCGTAAATCCTAATATGCCGATGCGAATTGATGCAGCTTTATCGAGACAGGAAAGAGAAAAATACGGTCAGTTACTGGATACGGATGTTTATTTTCCGTATATTACATCGGGATTCGTTTTTGACACCACTTCTGTCAGTGGAGAAATTGCACGAGTGAGTGAAATTTATGCGGAATTATACAGACCACTGTGCCTCGGGTATTATTCGGACGCAGAAGAAAGAGTAAGGGAAGCGAATAGAAAGGCGAAAGAACAAGGATTGGAAGCTATTCGTGCTGAGGTTATCAAACAGGTACAGCAATTTCTGGATGAAAAATATTAAGAGAGGAAAGAAAACGTGAAAAGAAAGGGAAAATCAAACAGGTTTTATGGTTTTAACGCATTGTTTAGCCGAAAAACGGTTGTTGGAAGAATGTTTTTTTCATATTTAGTAGTGGGTTGTCTGCTAATTACTCTTTTCTCCTCTATTGTAGTGGGAATTTCTTCAAAACGTACAGAACAGCAGCTGGTTGCAGCAGACGAGGAAATGCTTGTACGAACCAGAAATCTTATGGAAACCATATTTGAGAATACATATACAACATATTATGATATGTATTTTAATAACAGTATAGTTAAAAATGCCTCAAGAGCTGAAAGTCTTGATGTTGAACAAAGAAGATTGCTGTTTAATGAATTAAAAGACAGTATAAATACGGATTTGAACGTTGATTCTGTGTATTTTGTAAGCAAGAAAGCTGACCTGATAGTATCAAGCAATGGCTATGCACGACGTATTGCTGAATTTCCTGATACCGGTCTTGTTGATATATTGGATGGATATGATACCCGGCAGGGAAAGTTTATATTCCCAAGACTGATGTCAGGAGGAAGTGAAGGCTTAAAACGAAGTGCTAACGTATTAAGCTTTATAGTGACGGGAAATACCTTGAAAGACGAATTTGAAACTGCATTGATTGTGAATATAAAGCAAGAAGAAATTCAAAAAATGATGCAGGCAACTAATCTTGAAAAAACACGTCTTTTTCTGGTTATTGACAGTGCGGGAAATATGATTGTTTCAAGTGATGAAAAGTACCGTGAGCAGACTTATGGAGATATCCCGTTTGCAAAGTATGTATTGTCACAGCCGCAAACCTCCGAAACTTTCAGGTATGAGATTGACGGTGTACCATCGCTGGTATCATATGTAAAGTCAGCTGATTTCGGCATGACATTTATTTGCATGAATGATTACAGGCAAATAACAGGATTAAGTGATCCTATTATAAAAAGTGTTTTGCTTGGATGGCTGGCGTTATCTGTGTGCAGTCTGATTATAGGATTATTATTTACAACTAATTTTCATGGTCGCATACGTTTGATTATGAAAGAAACAAAAGGATATACTGATTCTGCAGCGAATGCTGACGGACGCAGAATGGACGAGTTTGCGTATATAAATCATGCTATAAAGAATTTAAAGACTGAAATTAAGAACAGCGAACAGAAGGTTGAGGATTATTCCAATATAAAGCGTAAGGAAATAATGAGGGATTTATTGCTGGGAACTGTAAAAGTGCATGATATAAAAGAAACTGTGCTTATAGAAAACACGGAGACTTGTGTTGTGACGGTGTTCCAGTTCAGTGATTTTGATGCGGCAATGGATGTGTGGAGCAATGAAGATTTGTTTGCGCTCAAATATGGAATTTATAATATTGCTCAGGAGATTATGGGAGAGCAGTATTTTGGTGATTGGATTAACATTAACAATAATATAAGCTGTGCTATTTTGAATTTTGATGCAAGTTCAAACGCAGTAATAGATAAAAAATTACGCGAAATAGCATGTAATGTAGAAAAGTATTTAGGTGTCAGGCTGATTATTTCAGTTGGACGAAATGTTGATGACATAAGTGAAATTAATAACTCATATGTCACAGCGCGTAAGGCAGGCAAATACAGAATTATATTCAACAATCAGCCTGTTATATGGTACTCGAAGATTGAATCTCTGGAGAGAAAGGGCATTAAAGAATATCCTTATGAATTAGAGAAACAGCTGTTTTCCGCCATGAATGCACAAAATATGGCAGGTGTTGAAAGTGTCTTGGATGAATTTGTGGATCAATTCCGGGGATTAAGCTATGACAACATGGTAATCAATATTAATCAGCTGGCATTGACTACCGTCAGGAACTTAAAACGGGTAGATGACTCTGCGGGAGATAATCAGGCGCTTTGGGAGGATTTACTGAGCAGCAGTAACCGTGTTGACAGCTATATTGACCTGAATCAGATTAAGATAACTTTCAAGAATATCTATCAGGAGATCATCAATAGTAAAAAGGAAAGCTCCAAGCAACGAATGGAGGGGCTGACATCCAATATCATTGACTATATAAATGAAAATTACAGTGATCCCAATTTGTCTATAGATGCAATAAGCGAGAGTGTAAACTATTCAGTAAGCTATGTAAGGCAGATATTCAAGAACGAATTGAACATGACTGTTCATGAATATATTTCTGAATTGCGTCTGAAAAAGATATGTGAGCTGCTTGTAAATACAGATTTAACAGTCAGCGAAATAGGTCAGAAAACGGGCGTCATATCTACCGGATTCTTCTATACAACCTTTAAAAATAAGACAGGCTACACTCCTGCTCAATATCGAAAAAAATATAAAAAAGATTAAGTCTAAAAACGGAGAAAAACCAGAATTTAACTGGGGTTTCGTTGTTTTTTTAAAATCTGACAAAAGCCTCAATAAGCAGTTTGATAAATTGACTGGCAATTGGATTTTACTTATAATATAATTATAGGAATATACTTACAAGAGTAATATTTAAATCTTAACAGTTTTACGATGAAGGAGTGAAGCATATATGGTGACGAAGAAAACCATAGTAAAAGCAGAGAAAAGAAAGAAGGAGAGGATGACATTAAAGGATGTTGGCATAGAGCTTTATAAAAATAAATTTTTATATGCTATGGCTGCTCCGGCGATTATATGGGTTATAATATTCTGTTACTTGCCTATGGTCGGTGTAATAATTGCATTCAAGGATTTCAATATGATGGACGGCATATTCGGCAGTAAATGGGTAGGGTTTGAAAATTTTAAATTCTTGTTCAACTATAAGGATATAGGGCAGATAACATTTAATACGCTATATTTGAATATCTTGTTCCTGGTATCAGGTACAGCAACTTCTGTAATACTTGCGATAATGTTTACTGAAATCAAGAATAAGTTCTTCAATCGATTGAGTCAGTCGGTTGCGATTCTTCCGCACTTCGTGTCATGGGCGGTTGTATCAATGTTCCTGATTGGATTCCTGACAAATAACGGAATGATAAATCAGTTGATAACAACCTTAGGAGGAAAGCCGATAGATTTCTATGCGGACCCGAGACCGTGGCGAATCGTTCTGGTGATTTTGAAAATCTGGCAGGGTGCCGGCTTCGGCAGTGTTGTATATGTGGCAGCAATAACCGGTTTTGATACATCGCTGTATGAAGCTGCAAGGATTGACGGAGCAAATAAGTTCCAACAGATTACACGACTTACATTACCGATGCTTAAGCCGACAATTATATTGCTTACGATTATGGGTGTTGGCGGTATCTTCAAGGGCGATTTCGGAATGATATATGCTTTAGTCGGAGATAATTCAATGTTATACCCGACAATAGACGTTATCGACACCTTCTCATATCGAGCATTGCGACAGTTGAACGATCTGGGAATGAGTACAGCGACAAGCTTATTCCAGTCCGTAGTCGGAATGGTGATGGTAGTAGGCGTAAATGCAATAGCCAGAAAGGTAGAAGCCGAGGCGGCTATATTCTAAGGAGGTGTTGAAAATGAAAAAAATAAAGAAAGGTAAGGACGAGATTATAATCTCGGTTATAATATATACTTGTATAATTTCATTCTGCTTCTTTGTACTGGTGCCGTTTATAATGATGCTGTCATCAAGCTTTGAAACAGAAGCAAATATTCTGAAATACGGTTTTTCACTGTTACCGAGAGATTTCACATTGAATGCATATGAGTATTTGCTTCAGGATAGACAGCTGATAAGCGCATATGGCGTTACAATCTTTACAACAGTAGTAGGAACAGTGTTGAGTATGTTGCTTACAATAACGCTTGCATATACACTGGCACAGGAAAAGCTGAAGTTCAGAAACGGAATTAACTTTTTTGTATATTTCACAATGCTGTTTGGCGGAGGTCTGGTACCTACATATCTCTTGATTTCAAAATATCTGGGAATGAGAGATGACATATGGGTTTTGATTATACCCTCGCTCTTCAGTGCATGGAATATGTTCATGATGAGAAACTTCTTCAATTCAATTCCGAAGGAATTGATGGAATCAGCACGAGTTGACGGTGCAAATGATATGCAGATATTGTTCAAGATAGTTCTTCCTATATCAGTACCGGGTATTGCAACAATCAGCTTGTTCTATGCGTTAGGGTATTGGAATCAGTGGTATAACGCAATGCTGTATATAGATAAGAAGACTTTGTATCCGTTACAGTATTTGATTATGAATATGGTAAGACAGACGGAATACATAAAAGAAATGGCAGCACAGACAGGAGTACCGGTAACCGACTTGCCGAGTAATTCACTCAAGATGGCAACTACCGTATTAACAATAGGACCTATTGTTCTGTTATATCCGTTTTTACAGAGATACTTCACACAGGGCCTCACTGTTGGAGCGATAAAGGGATAACAGACAACAAATAAAATAATTTAATTCAAACAAGTAAAGGAGAGAAAAACAATGAAGAGAATTATTAGTTTAACATTAGCGGCAACATTAGCATCAGGTGTTTTATTAACCGGATGCGGCACTAAAAACGACCAGTGGGGAAACGGCGAGACTGTAATCAACATCAGATTGATGAATGAGCCACAGAATGTTGAAAAGGCAGTTGCTGTATATAAGGAAAAGGTAAAAGACGATCCGGTATTAAGCAAGATTCATCCCAACATTACATATGTAGGCGGAGCAGACTACAAGGAGAAGCTGAACATGGCTGTTGCAGCTCAGGAAAATTATGATTTGATGTTCTGCGGTGCATGGCAGGGACTGAGTAACTATGTGACAAGCGGTACTTTTAAGGATGTACTTTCTTACTTTGATAATCCGGAATATCCGGGCTTACAGAAGGCATTCTCAAAGGACTTTATTGAGGCGAGCAAAACGGGTGATGCATTGTATGCAATTCCGCTTGCTGAGTCATTCGAGGATTTGAGAGGCGTATTATACAGAGAGGATTTAAGAAAGAAGTATAATCTTCCTGAAATTGACAGTGATGAGGATTTAATGTTATTCCTCCAGACAATAAAGGATAACGAGCCGGACATTATTCCATGGGAAATGTCAGGACAGGGCTTTATGTTAATAGACGGACCGGAATTTAAGGCTCCGCACAGCAACA
Source organism: Clostridia bacterium (assembly GCA_045542415.1). GTDB lineage: Bacteria > Bacillota > Clostridia > UBA1381 > UBA1381 > UMGS1958. The sequence continues at coordinate 58,222 of JAZQKZ010000002.1, read as the reverse complement.
TATTCCCGATTGAACTTTCAAACAACATGAAATTCTATGTTTCATTGGATGAGAGTGCAACAAAGGTTAATGAGGTTGTAACAATGGGTGATGCTCCGGAAAGATTTGCAAAGCTTCCGTCAGGCTATCAGACAGACTTTATTGCTGACTCATATGTAAAGAAGCTTCGTTGGGTACCGTATCTCAATGAGGACAGACTTGGCGGTGCATTGGAAGGCCGTGAAGCAGCATGTACATACGGCGTATTATCGGGATATGCAGGAACAGTGCAGGCATGGTCAGAGAAGTATCCGGGTTCAGAGGTTGGCTTCTATGTAACAGAGGAATCACAGCGTAACATGGAAGAGGGTGCAATTGTAAGTGAAATGAAGTCAAACAACTTTATCTGTATTCCGGCATGGTCAGAAAAGACAGATGAAGTTATGAAGTTCTTAGACTGGATGTTTGCTTCAAAGGAAAATCACGATTTATTCCAGTACGGAATAAAGGGTGTTGACTGGGAAGGCGAAACAGATGACAGCTATCGTCAGTTAAAGGTACCGGAGGCAGAGGTATATGCAATGCCGGGTTACAGCTTTACATTCAATCCTACTTATATAAGATATAATGATATTGTAAACAGTAATCCGAAAATCAAGGAATATTATTTGTATCAGAACAGTACAAAACCGTATAAGCTCAGTCCTATGGCAGGCTTCACATTTGACACAAAGAATGTCAAAACAGAGCTGGCATCGGTATTGGCACTTGCAGATGCACTCAAGTTGAATATGGGTGCATATGGTGACGAAACAATGAAGGTAATTGCAGAATTTAATTCAGAGGCTTCAAAGGTAGGACTTGATACGCTGCGTGAGGAATTGAGAACACAGGTACAGGCGTTCTTAAATGCGAAAAATAAGTAAGAAATAATAGTAAAGGAGGGCTGAAAGTGTATATAAGATCAAAGAAAACTATGGCAAGTGCAGTTGGATTAATGCTTGCCTTAGCAACAGCTTTTAATACTACTGGTTCGGTTTCTGTTAAGGCTGAGGAAAATTCGGTATCACTTTCTCCTGGAATAGATACGTTTGTATATGCTGGCAAGCCCGACATATCGTTTTTACAGAAGGAATATCTGGAAGTTGGGCAGGGGCGTGAGATATATATGCAATTTGATTTGCGTGGGATTGACGGATATATTGAAAACGCAGAGTTGTATCTGTCGTCATCATGGACTAACTCAATAGTAGATATTCACAAGGTTGAAGATGATAACTGGACAAGTGAAATAACCTATAATACAAAGCCCTCCTATAATGAAAATAAAGAAAGCTCGTTCTATATTGGAAGAGAAAATAATGTTGCAAACATAACGGGTTTGGTAAAGGGAGAAGAGCAGGGTGATGGAATAGTTTCGTTTGCGATTATAAATACATATGATAATCGTCCTATTATAGCATCCTCGCGTAGCAGTACCGAGACAGACAGACCATATTTGCAGATAACTCTGACGGAGAATAAGGATGCAGCTGATGTTGCTGCAACGAAGTATAGCTTACTCAGAGGTGTGGATTTCAATAATATAACCGATAATCTTACACTTGCGACGACTGGTGTTAATGGGACAGAAGTGAGATGGACTTCAAGTAACGAAAACTTCGTCTCAACAGACGGAAAAGTATGTCGTCCCACATGGTTTGTAGGAGCTCAGGATATAACCTTAACTGCTTATGTATCAAAGGGTGCGGTTAATGATACTGCAACATTTGAGTTGGTGCTCCCGGCAACGGAAAGGGGAGACATAGCGACATTTTCAGGTGGAAATGACGTTATGTTCGGAGATACCGAATCCGAGGCAAAACATAATATGGAACAGCTGTGGGCTGAGCGGATGATAGGTGCTTACGGCGAAGCGGGAAGAAAAATTATGCGTGGCGGCGGTATTGCTGTCACATTTAAGTGTGACCCGACACAGCAGAATTATCTGACTGCAAAGTTTTATGGTGAAAAGCTTGAAAATGAAGGCAGTAGCGGCGTGATTCTTGCAGATGAAAACGGTAATAATCTTAATGCAGTTAACGGGTACAGAAACTTCATGTTCGGTACGGGTCATCCGTTCGAGAACAGATTTATTTTCAGCACCTATATCATTCCCAAGACATTAACTGAAGGAAAAGACAGCATTACATTGCTGCTTAAAGGCGAAAACAATAACGATTCTCGTTGTATATATGAAGCTTATTGTCATACCGGAGAATTCCCGGATATTGATATAAGCAAGATGCCCGGAGAACCGGCCCCAATAGCGCCGGTACCACAATATCCGGATATAGAGGCACAGTATTCACATAAGGAATGGCTGACATATCAGGCTAATCAGGTCGTAAGATACTATATGAATGACCAGATATTTGGTACTCTGGAAGGTACAAGTGTTGATGAGAAAATACTTGAAGGAAAGCTACCTGCCTGCCTGCGTGGCTGTGTACCAAAGAACTATAACTGGAACTATGAAATATTTATAAAAAACAAAAATAAGACATTTACGCATGAAGAGTTAATAAAAATCATATATCCCAAAACTCTGGCACAGAATCTGACGCAGTACAATGCAGCTGAAATATTTGCATTGGCATACGTCGGAGACTGGTTTGAATTCGAGTCTGAAGCAGAAAAGGAAGAAATGCTCCAAAGAGTCCTGGCGATGTTGGACTTTGCCTGCGTGGCACAGGGTGAAAACGGAGGATTCTTTGTTCCGGAGTATGTATGGATAGGCGGACCAAACAGAATCGGTGCCCGCGGAAACCCGTTGGAAGGCTTTGGACAGCAGGCATTGGCACGAGCCTTTGAATTGGTATATGAGGATGCTGAGGCGAAGGGCTTGTTGGATATATTGATTGACGATGACTGCGACGATGTATTGGTTGAGTCTGAGGACGGAAACTATTTCCAGGAAGGAGCAACGCCTCGTATAAAGAGACGTAAGGCATACGAGCGCTTGTTTAAGATGGGACGCTATTATCTTACGGAAGTGAATCCGGGTCATGCACCTAATCAGGATTATTCAGACATCGTTGCGGCACTTCATTATGACAACTCGTTAGAGCTGTTGGGAAGTAGAGAAACATGGAATGATGCTACAAGGATGTTCTATCTCAACCGTATTGTCGGAGAAGAGAACTGTAAATATACTCTGAGCCGATGGATGTCACCTAAGGGAACGGTGCTTGAGGCGAACGGTTCATGGCAGGGAAGCTACAGCGGTGATTACGGTGCACTTGCAATCCGTGATGTCGGCCGTGCGGCAGAGATAGCTGCAATAATGGGGCATGAAGAGTATGGAGAATATGCACTGAGGGCATGGGATACAATCGGTCATTTTATGACGGTCGGAAATACTGATGGAAGTAATCCGGTTCCGTATTCAAGAACAGACGGTGTAATAACATGGAGAAATGACGCATATCCGGGAATAGGAAGATGCGTGCTGGACTATTACTCGGCAGTAAAACTGAAAAGTCCTATGGCATTAAGAAGTGCACAGCTTTACTTCGATCTGAATCATATATATTCTACGAACTTAACAACTGCATACAGGCAGGCACATGGTGCGGATGCAATTCTTGATTCTATTCAGCTGCTTTTGAATTACGATGAATTGTATGAAGCGGTAGAAGAGTCAAGACAGTACAACTATCGCTTTAAGGGCGAAACAGAAGAGGAGTTCTTCTTCTCGGATGAAGTGGCAAGAACGATTGCATTCAGAAATAAGGGTGAGCTGATGTATATGTCGATGCACTGGCGTCATATAGGCGGACAGACGAACGATATCGCCAGATTGCATTTTACGACAAGGCATACAGATCATGTGGCGAGCATCAGTATCGAAAGTCCCGAGGGGCTTGACGGATACTATGTAGCAAGATATAAAAACTATCTGATGATAATGAATTCTTCGGGTAAGAATTATACCGGACTGGATTTTGGCAACTATATAACAGTTGCTCCGGGAATGACGATAAAGGAATTATCCGGAAGTGAAAATGCAGATTTGTCAAATGTGGATTTAGCTGCATGGACAACACTTGTATTTGCGGTTGAGAAAAAATATCCGTTTACAATTGATGAAGGCTATGTTACGAAGCAGAGCGAATATAACAAGGATGCTCTTCTGGTTAAAGTAAGATATGAGGACGGCAGACCGATAGAGATACACACCGAAGAGATTCCTGAAGAATTAAATATAGGCGAGACTGTGAAATTTAATATGGAAGAAGGTGCGAAGTACTTCATATTAAACAGCTTGACAGATATTGAGCCTTTATCAGAGGCGTATATTATAAATGAGGAGGTTAATGAATGAAGAGGATAATATCGATGATGTTAATCATCTCAACCCTGATCATATGCTGTTTTAGCAGTGGCGGTATAATGATGCCGGCACAGGCGGCGAAGCCGCAGCCGACAGCACAATCTCAGGGTGCAATAGACAAAATAGTTTTCGGAAATTCCGAATCTGAAAAGGCACATGATTTTAAGGGCGACAACACATTCGTGATTGTGGGCGGTTTGAATGAAACTGCCCGAGTTGCTACGCCGACAAGGCCCGCAAGCAATTTTGTCGGTGATTTGGAATTTACAATAAAGGTTGACCCGGTTAAGATTAACCACATGACAGTTAAATACTGGGGCGATGATGAATCTACAATGTCATCTGTAATATGTGTGGGAGATGAAATGCTAACCAATATGGGAACCCATGACCATATGGCGACTAATTTTGGTATGAATAACGTACTTCCGGGAAGATTCTATTACATGACAAGTGATTTACCTCTTAAATATACACAGGGTAAAGAGGAAATCACTGTAAATATCAAGACTTATGTATATGGTCAGGGGGCTAAGGCAACAGAGAATTCAAGAGGATTCTATGCAGCATATACCCATACCGGATCATATTTGGATGTGAGTATGGAAGATCAGGGTTCGGAACTGAATGGTAAGCTTCCGGGCGAACTTAAAAGACCTGTAACCCTTACTCCGAAAGATATAGAGAAGAAGTTGACTGATTTCCGTGATGAACAGATTCTTATAGCAAGGGATCTGGAGCAACCGGGAAAGCATACTATTGCAAAATATAAGAATGACATGAAATATCTTGCAATGACATTGAATATGCCTTGGTCACCTGCGAATACACCTGCGAGAAAAAAATCGGTTATATACCGAATATTTAACGCTATTGACAATCATGTACGAGAGTATTATAACAATACAAAGATGATCTTAAGAGGTGGACACCAGGGTGACTGGGGCGGATACTACCGAGAGATTGGTGATGTTCTGTATATACTGGAAAATCATATTTTTGATGAGAATATAATAGGTGCAGACGAATTTAATCGTTTCCTGGATCAAAGATTTGATACGGGTTCGGAAGAAGGTCAGCATTCACTTGCAAGTGTAGGCTGGAACGGTGAGCCGCTTACAAGACGTGCAGCATGGGAACGTTGCCTGAAAGCGAACTATGATTTTTCACGTTCAAGATTATCATATATCTATAATCAGGTTGTTTTAACATATGAGGGTGCATGGCAGTCGCACGAGGGACTGAGAATAATCGGTTCGCAGTTCTATGAAGGTAAAGAGACAAGCCACCGTATCTTAGGAGAGTTGCTTGGTGTAAGACCGTTTTTGGGTGAAGCAGTCCTTGAGGGACCTGACGGACGTGAACTTGATTTGTATCATTCACTGTACTATCATGACGGAGGTGCTATCTTTACAGAAGATTATCAACAGATAGTAGCAAAGGGATTGGCAAGATCCAAGCTTGATGAAAACGGCGAGACTGTGCATCGCAGACCGTTTGGTGATAATTATTACATACTGAGTCATGGTGGTCTTACCCGTGAGTTTACATATGTTGGAAGCTACGGTGAGCACGCAAACCATTTACCGGAGTACTTCTGGAGAGTTATAAACCATGAAGGTGATGAAGAAATAGCTGATGACATTCTCAAAGCATGTCTCACAAGTATCCACGGAAGAAGCTGGGTACGTCATCCGGGTGTAGGCGGCGATGGATACAGAACAATCCTCATGGAGCAGATGACAGATAACCGAAATGTTTACTGGTCAGGTAAGGAAACATACGCTTCGGGTATCGGTGAAATATGGTCATTCGCTTGGCTTGAAAAGTGGATGGTTGAGCATGAAGAGCGATACAGCGGTCCGGAATGGGATAAGTATTGGGAATATGCTAAATGGGGAGTCGGTATGGCGCAGCAGGTCATCGCGGACAACAATGCGTTTAAATACGGAGTGGACGTAAAGCGTGATTTCTACTTCCCGGATACATATGAATATCTGACAAAGACAAGACAGACATATGACCGCTTCAAGGGTGAGCAGTGGGTAGGTATTTTCCATCCGCATACTGATTTCGATTATTATTCAGAGTCAGAGCTCGCAAGCTATAACGTAGATGTTGCAAAACATGAAGAACAGGCATGGGTAGATTTAGATGTAGGTCAGATTTCAATCCGTGACGGAGATGTCAGCATATTCGGTTCGATGTGGTATCATAACGAAGGATTCACAAATGCTGCACGTTTAAGAGTAAAAGATGTTGGTCACGAAAAGTATATGACGATAGCAACCGACGGAATTTTACGCTACGAGGATTACAGAATGCGACAAGCTGCATTGGCAACAATCCATGTGGCTGAACGAGGCATGGAGTATATGAAGCTCAAGCTCGGTATAGCAAATGAGCTTAAGCCTATTGCATATCAGCCTGGTGTAGGAACGGTTATAAGAGATACCAATGAGCTTGACAGTCCGTATTCGGGAATGCCTGATTTATTAAAGTCAAGATACCAGAAGTATTATATCTTACTCAATACAACCCGTGATACACATGGAAACAGCACAACCTTTAGTGTTGAACTTCCGGCGGATTATAAGAGGAATACAGTATATGATATGGTATCAAAAACTGAAATTCCGGTTGTGGACGGAAAAATTGAAATACCGCCGTTTACAGGCTATATTTTAAAGCTTGACTCTGACTTCGCAGCAGAGGAAGAAAAGCCGTACTCAGTAACAATTACACTTGCAAGACAGGGTGTAAACGATATTGAGGTAATGTGGAAGCAGACAGCAGGCTGTGAAAGCTACCAGGTTATGAGAAGCGAGACACCTGATGGCGAGTATAAAGTGATAGCAGATAATGTTACGGCACTTAACTACAAAGACTCCGATGTTACAGTAGGCAAAACCTACTATTATAAAGTACGAGGTGTAAATAAATACGGAGAAGGACTTCCTTCGTATCATACAAGCATAACATTAACACCGACAGCTTCGTTAAAGAACAGTGAATGGCGTGATGACAGAATTAACTCATTTAACGGTATTGCAGAGGTAAATGGTGATAATGTTAAGATAAGCAATGCAGTCGGAGCCGGATTGTCATATGGTGATGACAGTATGTTCAGAATACGAGACATAAATGACTCGTTCCATTTTGTCAATAGGATTCATATCGGCGATGGTGTATTTAGTGCTAAAATAGACAAGCATGACGGTAAGTTAAACGGACTTATGATGCGAGATACGCTCAATCCCAATACAATGTATCTGTATTTCGGTGCAAACGAAGAGGGCAGGATAGTCTTGAATACCCGTACAAGAGAGTCTGTGCATCCGGGTGCTTTTGGAGTACGTTTGAGTCCGCTTACTGTGGATGAGGGTACATACAGTGCGGATGAATATCCGTATATCAAATTAGAGCGTGACGGATTCACATCAAGAATGAATGCGTTAATATCAAAGGACGGCGAGGAATGGATTGCTGTAGCACAGGATCTGTTCATGCCGATGACAGATGTTTATCATATTGGTTTGGCGGCAACAAATAATGCCGAATTCAGTAATGTTGACATACAATAGGAGGTAGTTACATGAGAGGAAAATGGTTGATATCAGGACTTTTATCGGTTTCAATGTTATTTTCGTCGGTAGCTCCGGTATTTGCGGAGACTACTCCGGTAGAAAGTGACATTGAGACACAGGTGGAGGAATCAGTCAGCACGGTTAGCGAGGAAGCAGTGCCGTATGAAGAATCAGACGATACGGTCAGCGAGATAATACTGCCGTCAGAGGATTCATCCTTAGAGGTCTGGTACAATTTTAATGAGTCGTCAATAGACCTTGACAAAGATGGAAATTATATCATTCATAACGCAGCACCTACTTCAACGGTAGGAGAAGCGGTTTTGAAAAACGGTGCAGAGGCGTTCGGTTCGTTTGAAAACGGACCGGACGGCAAGGGTATCCTGTATCTCGCAGGAGGAAATGCCAATACAGAAAGCCCGTACCTTAAAATGGCAAATGACATAGCGAGCAATATAACCGGAGATTATACAATCTCAATGATGGTTAAAAGAGCCGGTGATTGTCCTTTAGGTAGCTGGATAATGTCAATTTCAAAAGGTGCAAGCAACCAGCCGTTCTTCTTCATTGCTCCTAACGGAAACATGATAATTGACCGTTTCGGTAATAACAAAGGTAATGCAGGTATAAGCGGTTCGACAGCTGTTCCGTCAGATAAATGGGTTAATGTTTCTTTAACATATAGCAAGGAATTACAGCTCATGACAGCTTATATAGAAGGCGAAGAGGTAAAGACAGCAGCGGTAAGCAATGATTATCTGTTGAGAAATTTATTCAGCAATAATGATGCAAACTATCTTGGAAAGTCGGTATGGGCAGACCCGTACTTTAAGGGTTGGATAGCTGACTTCAGATTATATAGCCGTGAGCTTGGAGCAGATGAGATTGCAGCAATTCAGACTACAGCACAGGAGTTTGAGGATACAACAGGAAATATAGCTTCTGACGCGTGGAGTGCGGTTGGAGCTGATAAAAATAGCCTTACAATTAACGGAGTATCAGAGCTTTATACATCAATGCTTCTCACTACAAAGGGTGAGAATGGTTCAAAAATTACATGGAGCTCTTCAGATGAAGCTGCAATGACAATTGAAAATACAGACGACGGTATGGCAGCTGTTGCACATCCGGGAGCGGATGAGGTATCGGTTACATTAACTGCAGAAATAAGCTACGGCGGCTTAATGGTTAAAAAGAGCTTCCCGATTACAATATTGGCTGAAAAGAGTGCAGATGAAATCATTCCGTTGGATGAGGAATACATAAGCAAGCTCGCTATTGAGCCGTACGAGGAAACAGATGATGAAATCATTTACAGACTCCCGCTCAAGAGTATGTATGGTTCAACTGTAGCCTGGGATTTTGCGGATGATTACAATAATGAATATAACGATGTAATTGAGTCATTAAATCAGGAATATGCAGAGCTTAAGGTTAACCTTGCGGCAAACGGATATATGCCGAGAGAACTTTACTTAAAGGCAGAGCTTTCGTATGAGGATGAAGCAGGTGATACTGCAACAGGCAGTGTTGATTCAATATATGTAGATGTAACACCAAAGAAATCAGTAAACCTTGGCGGACGCGCATTTTCGTACCAGCAGATTAATAATGAAGAATTAGCACAGGGAAGCTTTGAGGTAGTAAACAATCAGATTAAAGTATATGGTTATAGTAACGACCTCTGGACAGCACCGGATTCATGCGGTTACTTATATACAAAGTCAACAGACGAGAATATGAGCATAACTGTTAAGCTTGACCAGCTGGACGGTTATTCAAACGCAAGAAGATATGGTATTATGTTCAGACAGAGTACCGAGCCGAGTGAGAAGATGGTATTATTTGCTATAGGAACAGGTAATATCGGTCTGCAGTTTGGTACAAGAACAGGAATAACAGGCGGAGCAAGAAGTCTTTATCAGGACCCTGCAATAAGAAGCGGATACCTCAGACTTGAAAAGGCAGGCAGCTACTATACTGCTTATTACAGTGCTGACGGAATCAATTTCACAAACATTTATGAGAAGAAGGTAGGCGTACCGTTTGAGGGTGAATATTTAGCAGGTATTGTAACTGCAACTAATGAGGGTGCAGGATATTTCAGTGAGTTTGAAGTTAACGGCGAGGATATTTTTGTATCAAATGACATCACTGATGTTAAGGCTACGGCTTCAAACGGAAAGATAAACGTAAGCTGGACAGATCCGACAGAGAAGAATACAAGAAGCTTTGAGAAGATTGTTGTAACCTGCACTGAAAAGAACAATTCAGAAGCTACTGCAAAGGTAATTGAAGTAGAAAAGGGAGTTGGGCAGGCTGAGATTGATGGCTTAGAGAACGGTAAGGAATATGAAATAAGTGTTCAGGCGAAGACAGCAGCATTGAGAAAAAAGGCTGTACCTTCGGGATTAAGTACATATTATGCATGGTCAACACCGATTACATTAACAGCTTCACCGGCAGATTTAGACAGCATAACAGAGGCTGCGGTAAATATAAGCGGTGGAAGTGCTTCAAGAGGTAAGAAAGCAACAGCAACTATAGCATTGGAAAACGCACTTCCGATATACAGTATGGAGCTGGATATTTCGTTGCCGGATGAATTGGAATTTGACGTGGAAGATGTTGAAGAGGCACAGGAGCTTTCAGATAACGGTGCAAAGGTTACTGAGACCTCAGATGGATTTAAAATCAGATATAGCGGAGAAAATGCACCAATTTATCTTAGTGATATAGTGTCATTTGAAGCTACTTCTTCAGAAACCGGTGAATACGATATTGAAGTAAGCGGAAATATTATAAGCCGCAATAGCGATGGAACAGAGAAAACTCTTCCGGTGAATGTAGTAACTACAGGCAGCATCACAATCACAGGAAGCAAGACAGCATCAGGTTCAATATCAGGAGGAGGCGGCGGTGCCGGAGGCGGCGGATATGCAACAGGCGATTTAATCAGCCCGACGCAGACACCTTTCCCGATATTTGATGAAAGTCCGAGTGAGACAGAAAGCATCCGATATGCAGATGAAAGCCAGATTTCAGACTGGGCAAAAAATGCGGTTGAGGTATTATCGGAAAAGAGCATAGTATCAGGAAGCACTGATGCAACAGGTGAGGTATTCAGACCTAAGAACAACATCACAAGAGCTGAATTTACAAAGCTTTGCGTATGTGCATTTACTGAAGTATCAGACAATGCAGATTGTAACTTTACAGATGTAAAGGCAAGTGACTGGTTCTATCCGTATATTGCAACAGCTCAGGAGCTGGGAATTGTAAATGGACGTGAGGACGGTAGCTTTGGCGTAAATGCTCAGATTACCAGACAGGAAATGTCAGCGATTATTTACAGAATTGCTCAGAATGGTCTTATAAGCCTTTCGGCTGATAATGAAAGAACAGCGTATAATGACGATGCTCAGATTTCAGATTGGGCAAAGGAAGCTGTTTACACAATGCAGGAGTCAGGTGTTATAAACGGATATGGCGATGGCATATTTGCACCGAACGACTATGCAACCAGAGAAATGGCAGCTCAGGTGATTTATAATGCACTTGGCGGCAGAGCTGCATTAGGAAGTGCATCGGGCAATTCAAGTATATCATCAGCAGCATTATCAACGAGATCAGTCAGCGAAAGCTTTGATGGTCTTATGAGACTTATGGAAAACCTTGATGTAGTCGAGGATGGAACAGAGCTTAATGCAGCTGCAAATATTAAGCGTAAGGATGCAGCAGTGTATATTGTAAAAATGCTTACAAATGCAGAATATCCGGTTACAGATACAGCATTTGCAGATGTAAAAGCAGATGTTGAGGAATCGGGTTATATAAATGCAGCAGTTGGTTTGGGTCTTATTGATGAAGGTACCAACTTCTATCCGGATGATGATATCACATTAGCTGAATTGGTAAAGATGCTTGTTAAAGCTATAAATCATACGGTTGTAGCAGAGTCTAACGGAGGAGACCCGGAAGGATACCTTTATGTAGCGTATAAAGAGGAGATTATTACAAAAAAGATAAATGCATCTAAGGGAACGGTTACCACTGAAGAATTCTTTGAAATGCTCAAGAACACCTTGGCTGCTATCACATACGATGAGGTAACAGGAGAGAAAGACGAGAGTCTGTTCCTGACTGATAAAGCTCATAGAATAGCAAAAAGAGTAACAATTACAGAAGTAGATAAGCGCAACAATCAGATAACAGCAACCGGCAAGGAAGAAACAATACAGTTATACATTCCGGATAACTATCAGACTCAGGAGTTCCTTGATATAACAGGTGATATCTGGTATAACGCTGATACAGAGGAACTCATCTTTATCGACATAAGCAAAAAATATGAAGTAAGATATGATTATCTTTACGGCATAAATGGTAGATATAGTGAGGATATGGAATGCTATGCCAAGGATATTGAGTCAATCAATCTTTATAGCGATAACAAGAAGTATTCATTAAAGGATGATGCAGTTATCCGCTATAACGGAGAGGTTGCAGAGGGTTTGATATCACCAGGAAACTGTTTTGTGCGTGTTTTGACAGAGTCAGGAATAGTTAAGTCTGTCAATATGTATAAGCTTGAAGAGGGCGGTATAATAATAAGTGTAACAAACTCAAATATTTCTTTCCGCAAGGGTAATGCAACCAATACGCAGGTGAAAGAGCTTGATCAGCTGAGCAGTATTGAGGCGTTGGTTGATGGAGTACCGCATGCGTGGAAAAAGCTTCCGACAAATGTACTTATGGACTACTATATGGACGATGACACGGCGATGTTTGTTGTATCAACCAGAAAAGCAGAGGGTGCATTTAAGAGCTATTCAGATGATGAGCTTGTGTTAGACTCAGATACATACAACCTCAATAATGGCTATGGTGTAGTGTGGTATTCAAATGACGGTGGAAGCTCATATTCAAAAACACCGGGTAACTATTATAGCACAACAGTTACTGCATTATTGGACTTTGGCGGCCGTGTAAGATATGTTACGGGCTATAAGCCGACTGATAATTATGTTATCGGTGTAATTACAAAACGTGAGGGTACTGATTTTGAGGTTGACTCGGTTACAATCTACGGAAATCATGCCGGTACGGTAGGAGTAAAGTCATTTGACCTTGATCTTAAGAAGAATACTGATGTAACAGCTGAAGAGCTTGCGAAGATTTCAAATAAGGATTCGTTATTTAAGTATTACATCAATGGCAACCGAATCACAAGAATCGAAAAGATTGACTGGGTAAAATGTAATAATGACAACAAGAACAACATTTCATCAGCAGCAAATGAGACACTTGTTGAGCTTTATGGACAGGATACAATTACTCAGATGCGTAACGACCCGTATGTGTTCCTGACAGGCTGGACTTTCGGATGGGATAGGAGACTCTACAGACTGAGATTCGATGCCCAGACAGAGGCAGGAGTTAATTATGAACTTTTAACTCATTTCGACGGTACAACATTTATGGCTGCATATGACCAGGATGGCAGCTTTAACCCGTCAATGATCGGCTGGGGCGACTACAGAAACGGTTGGATTGACCGTATGTTTGTAAAGGTTGGATATACAAAGGATAATAAGGACAGAACATGTCCGGATATTGTATATATACTTTCAGACCCGCGTTGGATACGTTCACACTGGGATGTATTCGGTGTTGTTGAAAAGGTAGAATCACTTGAAGATGACAATTATATGCTCAGTATGATTGAGCCGGGCGATGTTCACACTGACTATATCGTCAAGGGCGATGAAATCTATGGCGAACTTGACAGACAGATGCCTAAAAAGGGCGATGTAGCATGGATCAGAGCAATGGGCTACTATCAGGAGGTTTACTATAACGCTGAGGGTATAGAAATCACCGAGGATGAGGCAGAAGAGCTGGAAGAAAAGGGCGAAGAAGTAACTTCAGAGACCATATATTCAGCAAACGGTTATGGCTATGTACAGAAGATTTTCGATTTACCGAACGAAATCGGATGCTATGATAACAATATTCAGATTACCGAGGTAGATAACATTTATGAGATAAACGGAAATATAATGCGTTATCAGGATGCGGCTACAGGTCAGAACCTGCCTATACGCAGCTACAGTGGTTCAGTATATGTTGTTGAGGGTTCAGGTGCATACCTTATGTATGATTATGAGGACTTTGTAAACTGCAACTTTGAACCGAAGACATATGAAGAGATTAACACTATTAAAAATAATGGTTTCTCAGATAAGCTTCTTATTTTCTCGGTAGCTGGTGGAAGCTATCCGAAGCTGATTCTGATAATGCCATAAGAATAAAAAGAGAAAGGAATGAGTTTTATGAAGAAAAGTAGAATACTTGCTTTTGCAATGGGAGCAATGATGATTGCAAACACATTTGTGCCGTGCATGGCAAGTGCGTCGGACGGAACAGATTCTGTACCTGAGGTATGGTACAAATTTGATGCTGATTCAGTTAACGGAACTGCGGTAAGCAATTCCGGAAGCAACACTGATATCGGAGCGGCAGAATTGAAATTCGGAGCTGAGGTTCTCAGCTCCGAGGGTACAGGCTCACTCTACCTTGCAGGCGGAGCGAGGGATACAGACAGCCCGCATCTTGAGATGCCGGCCGGAATTGCTGCAAACATAGACGGAGATTACACAATCTCAGTTATGGTAAAGGACAATGAGGGTGCAGGCTATATCGGATGGGCATTTTCGTTGGCAAACGGTCTCGGAACAGAAAATCCGTTCATGTTTATCGCACCGTATGACACAGGAACAAACTTTGCATATGACCCGGTGGGCAGAAATTCAAGCACTATGGTAAATGCAAACGGAGCAGAGGTTGCAGCAAGTGGTGAGTGGAATCTGTTGACACTTGTTTACTCAGCTGAAAATGCAACTCTTACATCATATGTCAACGGCGTACAGAACGGTGTTAGCGAAGCAGTCGGAGAAGAGTATAAGCTCAGCGAGATATTTGGTGCACAGGAAGAGGGTTCGGCAAACTATCTCGGTAAGTCAGCGTGGTGGGTTTACGACCCGTTCTATAATGGAAGAATTGCGGATTTCAGATTGTATTCAAAGGCACTCAGTGAAGAAGAGTTGAATACATTACTTGCAGAAAAGGATGCATTCAATGAAAGCAGCAGTGTGGCTGAGGAAGCTGACTGGGTAGCAGTTGCTAAGGATAAGAACGAAATAAGCATCGAGAATGCAGGTGCTTTAACAGAAAATATTACATTACCGGAGACAGGAACTAACGGCTCGGTAATTACATGGTCATCATCAGATGAAGCAATTATTGCCAATGATGGTACAGTAATTCGTGCGGCTGAAGATACAACTGTAATTCTTACAGCTACAATCACAAGCGGTGAAGTTACAGAGAGCAAGGTAATAGAGTGCCTTGTAGAAGGTACAAATGTTAATCCTGATAGAATAGTTGATAGAGATTACGAGGAATTAGACTTAGGTGATCTGACAGCTGTTACAAAGGATTTAGTACTTCCGACCAAGGGTACAAACGGAGCAGATATAAAGTGGAGCACATCTGATGAAACAGTTGTAAGCGACACAGGTGTAGTAGCGTGCGATTTAACAAAGGATAAAACAGCTACTTTAAAGGCTGTAGTAAGCTATGGCGATGTAAAGAAGGAAAAGGTATTTGATGTTGTTGTTGCGTGCGGACTTAATGTGTGGTATAAGTTCGATGCTGAAGCAATCAATGAATCAGCAGGTGAGCAGGAGGTAAAGAACCTCGGTACAGATACAAGCATTGGTGCGGCAAAGCTTGATAACAATGCAGCAGTTCTCAATGGTGCCGGCAACGGTATTTTACACCTTGTTGGTGGCGGGGAAGAGGGTCCGAGACTTGAAATGCCGGTAGGTGTTGCAAGTGCATTATCGGGCGACTATTCAATATCGGTATTTGTGAAGAAGGATACAACAGACGAAGGTCCGGTTGTGTCAATAGCCAATGCACAGGTTGGCTGGCCGCCGAGAACACCGTATATGCAGCTTTGGATGAGCTCAGATGCAGACGCTACTCCGCGTACTGAGTATAATATTTATCGAACAGGCGGCGGTGGCGGAAGAAAGTTACTTACCGGTGCAAAGCCTGAAACAGGCACATGGGGTCACCTTACTGTAACTTATTCAGCCGAGAGCGGAGTTATAACACTATATACAGACGGTGAGTATCAGAATGAAATGATTGTTGAACATACTGATATCAACCTTGGTGAACTTTTAACAGCGGCAGCAAGAAACTATCTTGGTCAGGACATCGGCGGTGTAAAGACACTTGATGGAGATATTGCGGATTTCAGAATTTACAGCAGAGAATTATCAGAAGCAGAAATTGCAACAATCGCAGAAGAAAAGAGCGTATATGATGCAATAGGTGACGATTGGTACACTGTTGGTGACACAAAGGCAACAATTGATTTGGGTGACCTTTCAAAGGTAAAAGAAAATCTCGTACTTCCGACAGAGGGAGAAAATGGCGAGACAATAACATGGGCAACTGATAATGCGGCTGTTATTACAAACACAGGTGTAATTACAAAGAGTAAGGACGCTGACTTGAATGCGGTATTAACAGCAACAGTAACAAAGGGTGCTGCAACAGGCGTGCAGGCATTCAATGTTACAGTAAAGCGTGATGTAACAAACACTGAAGCAGCAGAGCTTGATGCACAGTGGCTCTTGTCATATGACTTTGAGGCAGTAAAAACAATTACAGATGATAATGTAAGCTGGCAGCTTCCGACAGTTGGCGGCGACGTGGAGTCAACAATCAACTGGACAATAAAGGATACTGAGGCAGAGGGTGTTGAGATAGCAGAGGGTGTACTTACAGTAGCGCGTGATACTTATTCAACAAGAAATATAGTGCTTGTAGCTGAAATTACAAACGGAGATCAGACAATTAGTCGTGAATTTACTTTCAGTGCTGCGCGTAACAATACAGTAAAGGTTTATCCGGAGGCTGATGCTGATGTAAGGCAGGAGTCACCGGATGAGAACTTCGGTTCATCAAACCTTACGGTAATGTTTGCCGGAGATAAGTACTACATGAGATTCAATATCCCGGAGATTCCGGAAAATAAGGTTGTAGAGAGAATAGAAATCAAGCTTACTCATACATGGGGCTCATCAGACGGAACATTCACATTCCTGCATGTAGCTGATGATACATGGGACGAAAATGTTATTACATATAACGATTGCCCGGCAGCTGATGAGGAATCACCGATATTAACTTCGGATATATCATTTAATACAGGAAACGGCGGAGGAAACTTACGCAGATACTTTGATGTAACGGAGTCAGTAATTGCGGAAACTGATGGTATATACAGTGTATGCGTACGCACAGATGCAACAAACGAAGCGCGCGGCAGACGTATCTGTACAAAGGAAGAAGGCGGCGCAGACGTATATCCGGTATTGTTAATTACGGTTGCTGATAAGCCGATTGAACCTGCATATTCTGTAGAAGTAAATACAGAAAATGAAGAACCGGTGGTTTCAATAACTAAGCTCAGAGAAACAGGCGAGAAGGATATGCTTGTCTTAGCTGTAAGCGATGCAGACGGCAGAGTGAAGACAGTAGATGTACAGACAGCAGATGAGATAAGCTGGACAGAAGAAAATGCATATGATGTAAGTGAAGCAGCAAAGACCTTACAGGAAGGCGAAACATTAAAGGTGTTTGTATGGGCACCGAATATGCAGCCATGGACAAATGCTGTTGTAATTACAAAATAATTGATGTTGATGTTACAGTTCACCCTCTTGAGGGTGGACTGTAACGAATATAGTAAAAGAGGATTAAAAATGGACAATACTTATCAGGTATTATGCTATACAAGAACTCCGATTGACGAGCAGATTTATTCAAACAGACTTGCATACAGTATGCATATTGCGTGCATCACAGACGGCAAGGCTACAGAATTGAATCACGGTACAGGCGTGTTGTTTGCGAAGTCAACGATGGATGAAAATAAGGTATTAACTGCAAAAAGCTTAAAAAAGCCGTACATATTCCATATGAAGGACGGCGGCTTTGGAGTAGTTGCCATAAGAACAGGTGCAAACGGCGAAGCGGATGACGAATCCAAGGGAAGCATAATTCTTTTTACCTCGCCGGATCTGATAGCTTATAAAGAAATCGGACTTATTCACTTGTGCGACAGCTATATAGACAGCGTAATGTGCGAGCTGATAAACGACACTTATGTAATTCGATATATGGATGAGAACAATGAATATTTTTCGGCATCCGTTTCAGATATAGAGAATCACGAGGGTGAGATTGTGTCTCAAAGTGCCGAAGCATTTACCGTTTCCTGTACAGATTTTGGTATAGAAGGTGCAGTGCCGGGAAATGTGCTGGATGTTTCGGAAGAGGTTGTACAAAGGCTTATAAACAAGCTTACAGTACCTATAAATATCAGAATTGAAGTCCCTGAGGAAACAACAATGCAGGACATTAAAAATGTCCGTGCAACAGCATTTTACAGTGACGGGACAACAGCTTTAAAGACCATTGACTGGGATTTTGACAGTCTGGATGAAAACAATGAAATCAAGGGTGTGGTTCATCAGGATCATTACGAATTTCCGTTAATCGAACTGCGTGCCGATCCGAATGCTTTCAAATGGAAGGATAAATATTACTTTATCGCAACCAGTGACCATGACCACGAAAATTCATTTTATATAAGAGAAAGTGCCACACTTCCGGAGCTGTTCAAATCAGAGGAGCATCTGATTCTGGATACAAGCACATATGAGCATATTAAAATGCTGTTATGGGCACCGGAATTGCATAGCGTAGGAGAAGAGCTCTACATATTCCATGCAGCAACTCCTGACGAGTTCAATAACGAGCAATGTCATGTAATGAAGCTTAAATCCGGAGGAAATCCCACTAACCGTGAGGATTGGGAAATGCCGGTAAGAGTAGTAAGAAAAGACGGAAGTCCCTTGAATGACAAGGGAATATCGCTTGATATGACCTGCTTTGAATACAGAGACGAGGTTTATATTTCATGGTCGCACAGAGAGCGTGTTCCGTATGAACTGGGTGCATGGACATACATCGCAAAGGTAGATAAGAAAGAGCCGTGGAAGCTGATATCAGACCCGGTGCCGATTTCAAAGCCGGATTATGGCTGGGCATGTAACCGTGCACTGATTGACGAAGGTCCTTTCCCGTTAATTACAGATGAGAAGGTATTTATTACTTTCTCGTGTTCGGCGGTTGATAACACATATTGCGTAGGCATGGTCTGGGCAGATGCGGATGCGGATTTATTAGATCCGGCATCATGGACAAAGTGCAATTATCCGATTTTAACATCAAGTAGCTTGGATGGTGAGTTTGGTACAGGTCATAATTCATATGTTGCCGATGATAACGGCGATATCTGGAACGTGTACCACGGAAGATACGGATTGGACGCACCGAGAAGCACGGGTGTAAGACGTGTGCATTTCGATATTGACGGTCATCCGCGTCTTGATTTAACTGAAGATAAGGACGTTAACAGAGAATTAGTGAACGTAAAAATTAAGATAAAAAAATAGGAGGTGCTTGTTATGCAGTATGAAAAAAATCCACTTTCAAATCTCGAAATTAACGGCGGAGACTATAATATCAGAGGAAACATTACACTTTTATCCGAATGTGACGGCAAGGTGATTGACTGGGAATCAAGCAATGAAGCAGTGATTTCTACGGTTGATAAGCCGGTAGAGGATAAGGAAGCAGCAAAGCTTGACGTGTATGATATTATCCCGAAGGGTGTTGTAACCAGACAGAAGGAGGATACTGTTGTAACGCTTATCGCAACGTGCGGAGAGTTCAGAAAGGAATTCAAGCTCAACGTTGTAAAGGCACCGGAAAAGAAAAAGGAGTTCGAGCGTTATCTTTATGCGTATTTCCGCGAGCCGGAGATTGACGGCTATCATCAGCAGGTATTCTACGCAGCGAGTGAGGACGGACTTCACTGGAAAGATTTAAATTATTCCAGACCAATTGTAAGGTCAAAAATGGGTACAAAGGGATTGAGAGATCACTTTGTTCTCCGTTCATATGAGGGCGACAGATTCTTCCTTATTTGTACTGACCTTGAAATCAACCAGTTCAGAATTTCCGATTACGGTCATAACTGGAAGTATTTCGGCGGTGCTGCAAGTAAGTATCTGATGATCTGGGAATCAACAGACCTGATTCATTGGGGCGAACAGCGTATGTGCAAGGTTTCGAATGAAAATCAGGGCTGCTCATGGGCACCGGAGTGCTCATACGATGAGGTGACGGGCGAGTATGTTATATATTATTCGGGACAGTCGTATGACAAGGATGACCCGAAGAACTATAACAGAAAGGTTGTCTTTTATGTAAAGACAAGAGATTTCAGAACCTTCACCGAGCCGAAAAAATTTGCCGATATTTATAATTACGAGGATGAAGAGGATGTAATAGCACATCGCTACAGCTGCGGCGTAATCGACACCACAATGATTAAGACTGATAACTGGTATTACAGAATTACCAAGGACGAGCTTACAAGCGGTGTTGCAGCAGACAGAAGTAAGTATGTTATCGGTGAATATGAGAGAGTCAAGAGCAATCTCAGAGATGAAAACCTGTTATGGACAGAGGGTCCGGCGATATTCAAGTTCAATGACAGAGACGAATGGTGTCTCATGCTTGACGGACTCAGCAAAGAAAGGTCCGGCTGGTTCCCGTGTATTACCAAAGACCTCGATAAGGATAGTGTGTATTTCACAGAGCTTAAATCCGGCTTTAAGATGCCGACAGGTCCGAAGCACGGAGTTATGTTTGCGGTAACAAAGGAAGAATACGATAAGGTTGTTAATCATTTCGGTATATGCTCATATACCGATCTTGAATACAGCGACACACCGAAGGTATTCGGAAAATATGATGCCGACAACGTGAAAAAGCAGGGAATATTCAATGACGATGAAACTGCAATCAGTATTAAAAGCGGCTATATGGAAATTGAATTGCCGAAGAACGAGGATGGAACATATAAAGAGGATTATACAGTTTCGTTTGACTTCAAGGCAGAAAATCTCGTTGGCAATTTCTATCCTGTAATCTTTACGGATAAGAGAAGAAGACGTAACGGAGAAGGCTTTACCGGTGTAAGGATATACAATAATGCATTTTCGCTTATATCAGTTGACAATGCTTTTTGCCCCGCAGGCGGACACGAGGGCGAGGAGTTTGAAGCGTCAATTATTGAGGCGAAAACAGACAAGTTATATGACGGAGAGTGGGCACATCTTGATTATGTTGTCAAGGGTGACAGATTCTCGTTATATATCAACGGCGAGCATATTGTAAGTCATAGTGCATACAGTGGTAAAGACTTAAATGCAAGTACAATCAGATTTGCATACTCCCCGGTAATGACAGATCAGTTTTTACCGTGCGACTATAAGAATATAGTTGTATATGATGCGGCTTTATCAGAAGCAGGTATTAAAAATGCAAAATAAATAACAGCAATGATGCAAAATTGTGTTATTGTATAAAATATTTAGCAATTGTTTATTGCATGACGGGGGTATATAATCTAATTGTATATATAATACAAGGAGGAGAATAATATGAAAATGAAAAAAGTAGTAGCATTACTTTCAACCATGGCTATGTGCGGTTCGTTTATAACAGCCGTTCCGGCAAGTGCAGATACTGTTGTCAGCAGTTGGGATTTTGATGCTATGGATGTTGGCAAGTTTTCAACAGAGGTAACAGATACAGATATGTATGCGGTTCCGCGAGGCGGCTCAATCAGCGTTATGGATATGGATGCTGAAAATTCAACAGTTCCGAAAACTGTAGGCGATGGAAGTCTTGCGAATCCGTCAGGTAAGGTATTGCGTATTGATTCGAGTGCAACAAGCGGAAATGAAGCTACAGGAAATGCATATGTAGAACTTCCTGCTTCGCTTTTCTTTGACGGAACAACAACGGATGATACGACAACATATGCTCTTAAAGAAACTGTTGCAATTTCTTATGATTTGTATTCAGGTACACAGGGTTGGAGATATGGATTCTTTGCAGGTAATTCTGCAGGTGCAGGTATATGCTATATTCCTAATGGTGCGGATGGTTTAATGCGTGCATTAAGCAACGGCAATGCTATTGACGGTATTCCGGTACCATTGAATGAATGGCATCATATTGATGTTGTAAAGACGCTGTCACCTGATGGTACAGCTAAAGTTATGAAAACATATTTGGATGGTGTACTTGTTACAGGAGCAGAATGTTTTGATTTCTCAAATTCTGATGTTTTTGCAAGAATCGGATACAGTCCATATGGTGATGTGGGAGCTGATTTTTATATTGATAACATTACGGTCAGCAATGAGATTCCGTATAGTGAAGACTATGCTGTATCAGAAATATTTACGCATACAGGGATGTATGAAAACGCATATGAAAACGTGTATTTAACTGATAATGTTAATGAGTATGAGATTAATGACGGTGCAATGTATCATAGAATATATGTAAAGCCGAAGAATTTAAGTAATCTTAAGAGGATTGCATTTAGCTTGGGTACACGTTGGGGAGATCCAGTACACTTATATGCTTATGCAACATCAGCTGAAATCGCAAGTGTTGAAGAGCTTGAAGCTGCAGATTTAACAACGGCGGCATACACAAATATCGGTTCGACAAGCTTTACAAAAAGATTTGTTTGGGGATATTTTTATCCGGAAGTTTCGGTAAGCAATGTTCCAGAAGATGCAGATGGATTGATTATTGAATATTATGTATCAAATGGTAGTGGCGTATATGAGTCAGGTTGTTATGCAAGAACACTTGCGTTATATTCAAGTGAGGCGACAATAGAGCCGGAAGAAACAGCAGCTCCTGAGCCTACTGAAACTCCTGAGCCGACTGAGGAGCCGGAGACAATATATAATGCATATGTTGGTGAGACAGGATATGAAACTCTTGATGCAGCACTTGCAGCAGAAAACGAGGTTAGAGACGAAAGCTATACAATAGTCCTTAAGGCTGACCAGGAGCTTACGTCTGTAGGTAATTATTCAGGTGCACATCTGACAACAACTATTACATCAGATGAGACAAGAAGAAAGATTACGTTGAATCCGTCAACAGATGGTGCAACATTTACATATGATATAGTAGTATTTGATAATGTAGAGATGGTATCAAGTACAACATGTGAGAATGATTTGTGGTGTGTTGCAGCATATCAGAGAAGTGGTAACAGATACTTTACAGTAAATAACAGTTATCTCCACGATATAGTAGTTACAGACTGTCTCTCGGTATTTACTCAGAATAATGTTACAAATTCAACAGTTGAAAACAATACAGCTCCGGCAGCAATATTTGCTAACAGAATTGACAGCTTGATTGAAAATTCAACTATTACAAATAACACAGCAACAAATCTTGGAGCTGTTGAGGTTGTAGGCGGAACAACTACAATCAGAAACTCAACTATTACAGGCACAATTTCAAACAGAGGTGACGTTAGTGCTTCAGGCGGTACATTAAGACTTGAGGGTGAAACTGTAATTGGTACTATATATAAGGGAACAGCTACAATAGTGCTCGGTTCAGACTTCACAGGTTCAGCAGCAGTTAAGAACGTAACAATAGCAGACGGTACAGTTGTTGCAACAGTAGAAGACGGTGCTGATGTATCAGGAATCACAGTGGAAGGCATGGATGAAAGTGCATATGAACTTGTAGTAAGAGACGGACAGTTAGTAATCGTTTCAAAGAATACAGTAAACCTTGTAACAGAGACAACATATGTAAATTCAAGAGATTATTCAGCCGATACAGGTGTTGAAACTAATAAGGCAACAGGCTTTGCTACAAAGATTACAAACACAGGTACTGCTAATGGTTTATTCAAGACAATCAGCTGGACAGTAACTTCAAACGGTGAGTCAAAGACTTCAGATAAGTTTGATATGGGAACAGAGATTACTTTAGCCCCTGAAGCTTATGTACATGTTGGTTTTGTTGTTGGTAATCTGTGTGATGCAAGTGCAACAGCAGAAGCAACAGTATTTGCTGAATAATAAAAGGAGGAAGAAAAGATGAAAAAGTTTTTTGAAAATCCTAAAATGTCGATAAGTAACTTCAGTACTGAAAATATCATTACAACAAGCGGAACCCTTGCTCAGGATGCCGTAAAAGACGTAACGGCTGATGTTGAGGGCAGTGGTGTTACAATAAATACAACACATGTAATGACATGGTAAGAGTTTTATTATAAGAATTAATTTCAAATGATAATATCTCTTTTTAAATGAATACAACAAAAAGAGCTCAACCCGGTTAAATGCCGGGCGGAGCTCTTTTGTGATTTTAAAGATACAGATTTCTGTATTCCTCAGGAGTCATTCCCTCGTATTTCTTAAAAGTAGAAATGAAATAGCTTGAACCGGAGAATCCCGTTTGTTTTGCTATTTCGCTGATATATCTTCCGGGATGCCGCAAAAGCTGACGCTTTGCACGGATTATCCTCACGGAGGTTATATATTCAACGGGAGTAGTACTGTAAACATTCTTGAACAAACGAATCAAGGTCGGTACATTAACTCCGATTGCTTCCGCTAATGTATCAAGCGTAAGCTTCCGGTTATAATATATATTTATTATATCAATAACGGGGAGAAGCTTCTTTTCGTCGCCTATAGCATCGTTTAGCATATCGGCAACTATTGACGTATAGGTTATAAGCTCATGCAAGATAACTGAATTGTGCAGCACTGATACATCGTCTGTTTTATATGAATATGCACAGAGATGGTCAAAGCTTTCAAGAAAACTGTATTCAAGACTCGGGCTGAATCGATGCTCAATGTTTATGGAAAATTCCGAGGGGATAACCATAATGGAGGACAGTCGCAATGCGTTTATCAGTTCCTTTGCATATTTACCGCTGAATTGTATTCGGATAACGCGCCATGATTCGCCGGTTCCGGTGACGGGCGCATAACGGCATTCGCTTTCCGGAGTAAGAAGGCACATAAATCCGGGACGGATAAACTGCTCACTGTCGTTTTTGTCAACAAGGACTCCTGTGCCGTCAAGGCAAAGCATAAGTTGCCATGTATTACCCTTTCGCATGGTATCCCAGCATTCCTCTGTTTCTATAACCGTCTCCTGTGCGTGTGTAAGATACACAGGCAGTTGTTCGGCGGTAATTTGTTGTCCTGTATCAACTCTCACATCAGATAATTCTCTGTATTTACCGGGTGTAGTTCCGTAGTATTTTTTGAAGGTTCGGTTCAGCTGGGTTTTTGACGTAATTCCGGCAGAAAGTCCTGCTTCATATACAGACATTTCGGGATGCGTCAACAGCAGATCCTTTACCCTTTTCAGACGTTCGCGTGTTATGTATTCCCACGGAGTCATATCAAATTCCTTTGAAAATGCATCATATATCGAGCAGACTGTTCTTTCGGTATCGGCTGCGATTTTCTTGATTGACAGTGGAGTTGAAAGATTTGAACCGATATAGCTGAGAACGTCAGGGATAGACGATAATGAATTTGGTGCATCGCCTGAAAGTGAATTGTTCATCACTCCGTAAAGCAAATCGAGGGTACGATACAGTATTGTATGAAGAATAAGGTCATCAGGATATGCTCTTTCGGCATATTCATCGGATGCCAGACGGAACAGCTGATGCAGACTGCCAAGAGCCTGTTCACCAATCTCGTCTTTTTTCAATACAGATATTTCACGCGGCAGTCCGACGGCATATGGTAGTCCCTCTGTTATTGATGCACCGTTGAAGGTTATATATGTAATCATCCATTTTTCATCACCCGTCTGATAATAGCTGTGACCAACATCAGCAGGGATGAATAAAATATCGCCCGGCTCAATTGTCAGCTGCTTTCCGATATCGGTATTAACAATACCTCTGCCGGACAGCGTAAGAAGAAGCTGGAAGTCGGGATAACCGTCATGACGTGCAATTCCCTCGTTATGTATGGTTTTTGAATCGTGCAGGTGCACGGGCATAAGTCTTATACGTCGTGTATGCAAAATAATTCACCTCCGATTAATGCTCTTTTTATATATTTTAACACATTAAGAAATATAAGTCAACGCTTTTATTAAAATTATAGTATAGTTCAGAATATTTGATAGTACAAAAAATAATATATTATTGTTACAATATTAGTATAAGGAAATAGGCTAACTTTTTGAAAGGAGCTATTATCTATAATGATAACAGAGCAGAAGAATAGTAAGACAGAGATAAATATAAGCATCAGCAGTGAACGTGGGGCCGAAGTTGACGGTTCAATGTTCGGACTATTTTTCGAGGACATTAATTATGCAGCAGACGGCGGTATTATGGCTGAAATGATTGAAAACAGTTCGTTTGAGTTTTTTAATTCAGAGCCGGCGTATGATTACGGCTGGAAGGCGACAGGCGACGGTGCAGTGCTACAGATCAGTGATGAGTATCCGATGAATGCAAATAACACGCACTGTGCAAAAATCACCGTGACGGATGTTGCAGACGGAATTAAAAATAAGGCATACGACGGAATTTATATGAACAGCAATTGTGAATATAATGTAAGTCTGTATGCAAGAGGTGAAATTCCTGTTATAGTTTCAGCAGGCAAGGATGGAAAGGTTTTCGGAAGCGTTGTGCTTAAGGGAGACAGTAACATACCTGCTTGTGTGGCAGATGGCTGGAAAAAATACAGCGGTGTGCTTAGGGTATCGGAAGATATTGAAGGTGGAGACTTCGTGATCGGGCTTAGCGAACCGGGAGCTGTTTATATAGATATGGTTTCGTGTGTTAGCTCTGATGCGGTATTAGGACGTTTCAGAAAGGACCTTGTTGAGCATCTTGAGAAGATGAATCCGGGATTTTTACGTTTTCCGGGTGGTTGTGCGGTTGAGGGCGGTGCAACGCTTGATACAGCGTATAGATGGAAGGATACGGTAGGTGCAGTTGAGGAGAGAAAGCTCAACAAGAGCCGATGGCAGGTTTTTGATGCGAAGCATTATTGCCAGAGCTACAACCTCGGATTCTATGAATATTTCATTTTATGCGAATATCTTGGTGCAGATCCTGTTCCGGTGGTAAATGCCGGGCTGGCATGTATGACCTATGAGAAGGAGGAAGCGGTTCCTGTTTATAAGGATAGTAATCTCAATTACGACACGGCGTCAGAGAGTGATATTACAGATGAGTTCATGGAGTATGTGGATGATATTCTTGACCTTATAGATTTCGCCAACAGTACCGATTTCGAAAATAACAAATGGGCAGCACTAAGAAAATCAATGGGGCATGAGGCACCGTTTGATTTAAGGAGTATAGGAGTAGGTAACGAGCAGTGGGAGCGTAACGGCAATCAGTGGCGTGACCGCTATTACTGGATTGAGCATTTTGTGCATAAGAAGGACAGCTCAATAAGGCTTATGTCCTCGGCGGCGTGGTATTACACAGGAAACAGTATTCATGACGGTGAGTATGCGTTTGTGTATGAGCAGCTTAAGAAGAATCCGAATTTTACATATGCTGTCGATGAGCATTATTACGAAACGCCGGATTGGTTCTTTAAAAATATGGACTACTATGACAAATATTCCAGAGAGGCAAATGTGTTTTTAGGCGAGGTTTCGGCGAGATGGGAAAAGGATCCCGGAAATGAAAAGATATGTACTTTGGAAAATGCAATTGTTGAGGCGGCATATTTCACAATGCTCGAGCGAAATTCAGATATTATAAAAATGGTAAGTGCCGCACCGCTTTTGAGCCGTACCGGAGGTACAAAATACAGCCAATGGTCACCGAATCTGATATGGTTTGACGGCAAGAGCAGCTATGCAACGCCGAGCTATCATGTTCAGACGATGTACGGGCAGAATACGGGTGATTACAATTATAAATCGTTAGTTTCAAATGATGACGATAAGCGTGTGTTTGTAAATACAACCTATGCCAAAGAATCGCAGGAGCTTATTATAAAACTTGTAAATTCTTCAAATGAGAAGAAGACGGTAAATATAAATATTGACAGCAATATCAGCTTGTCATCTGACAAGGCGAAGATTATTGCATTACATAACAATGATAATCAGGCATATAACAGTATTGATAATCCGGAATGTGTTGCACCGGTTACAACGTATGCCGAAAATATATCGCATAGGTTCACAATGGTGCTTGGGGCAAATTCCTTTACCATTGTGCGTATATAAATCAAAAGGAGAGGTTTATGATTAGTTTAAAAGAATCCCAGATGCAATGGGTAGATGATGTCTGGAACAAGATTGATAAAAAAATGAAGGTTGTTGCAGCAAAAAATATGAACAAAATACCGTACACAGTGGATGAAAACGGTAATTTCGATGACTGTGCAACGACCAAATGGCCCAAAGATATTTCGTGGTGGACAAATGGTTTCTGGCCCGGATATATGTGGTTGCTATACGTTGGAACAAAGGATCCGGTATATAAAGAAACAGCTGAGACAGCAGAAAAATTATTGGATAAGGCTTTTGCGGAATATGACCATCTTCATCATGATGTAGGGTTTATGTGGCACATAAGTGCAGGTGTAAATTACAGATTAACTGGAAATCCTGCATCAAGACTGCGTGCTCTTTATGCGGCAGATTTTCTGGCTGCAAGATATAATCCGGCAGGTAAATATGTCCGCTCATGGAATGCGGATTCCGATACAGACGGATATAACAAGCTTATCATTGATTCCATGATGAATATTCCTATGCTGTACTGGGCAGCTCAGGAGCATAAGGATGATCGCTATAAGCAGATGGCAATGAACCATGCGGATAAAATCATAGAGACGCATATAAGAGAGGACGGAACGTCGCATCATATTGTCGAGGTTGATCCTGAAAATGGAGAAGTATTTAAGGCTTTTGGCGGTCAGGGCTATGAATTGGGTTCGTCATGGACTCGAGGACAGGCATGGGCTCTGTATGGTTTTATTTTATCGTATATTCATACGGGCGATGAAAGGTATCTGATGGTGGCTAAAAGAGTTGCTAATTCGTTTATTGCATGTGCAGCTCAGAATGATTGGATGGTACCTGCTGATTTCAGACAGCCGGAGCAGCCTAAGCTATATGACACAACTGCGGCGGCTTGCGCTGCGTGTGGTCTAATTGAAATTGCTAAAACCTGCACAGAGTATGATGTGAAAAATTATCTGAATGCAGCTATAGAGCTGTTAAAGACAATAGATGCTAAGGCGACAGATTATACAACAGATAATGATAACTTGTTGAATTTTGGTTCAGAAGCATATCGTGCAGACAAGGGAGCAAGAGGTATTAATACCGCTATAATTTATGGGGATTACTTCTATACCGAGGCGATATATAAGCTGAAAGGTTTTGAGCCTTTATTCTGGTAAAGTATGTTAAAAGATTAAAGGAGATATTTTTGTGAACAAAGCACCGGTAAAGCTTATCCCCGCATTTAAGGATTATTTGTGGGGCGGAAAGCTATTGAAAGAACGCTATAACAAAGAATGCAGTTTGAATAAGGTTGCAGAAAGTTGGGAACTTTCAACTCATCCTGACGGTGAAAGCATTATTGCGGAGGGTGAGTTTAAAGGTTTGAAACTCTCGGAATACATAGAAAAGAATGAGGGCTGTACAGGAGAAAGAGCAGATAGATTTGGCTATTTTCCGATACTTATAAAATTTATTGATGCTTATGACAATCTTTCGATTCAGGTGCATCCTGACGATGAATACGCTTTAAGGGTTGAGGGTGAATTCGGAAAGACAGAGATGTGGTATATTGCCGAGTGTGAAGAGGGTGCATCGCTGTATTACGGAGTTAATCGTGAGATCACAAAAGAGGAGTTCAGAGAAAGAATCTACAACAATACTGTTTTGGAAGTGTTAAACTGTGTGTCGGTTAAAAAGGGTGATGTATTATTTATTCCTGCAGGTACGATACATGCGATTGGAAAGGGGATTGTAATATATGAAATACAGCAGAATTCCAATACAACTTATCGTGTGTATGATTATGACAGACGTGATAAGAATGGAAATACAAGAGAGCTGCATATTGAAAAAGCTTTGCAGGTAACAAATCTTTTTCCATCAAAATCATTTAAAGTAAATGCAGAAGATAAAAATCTGCTTGCAAATTGTAAATATTTTACAGTATATCGCTATGATATAAACGGGCAACTAGATATAGAAATTGATATAGGAAGTTTTCGCTCGGTGACTGTTATAGAAGGGAGCAATAACCTCGTGTTGGACGATATAATGCTTTCGCTGAAAAAAGGAGATACTGTTTATGTTCCGGCTCAGGATGGAGTGCTCAGATTTACAGGAAATGGAAGCATAATTGTTGCACATATATAATATATAAGTTTAATTCTTTTGCTAAAAGCAGAGACTCTCTGTTTTTAATAGTAGATCATTTATGGTGGGGTATGCGCATAATATTAGGTTTGAAAATTCTCTCCCTAAAAACACAAATCCTTACAACACATAAGAAATCATATAATCACATATAAACCTGCGTACACCCCATCTTAGATGATAATAAAAAAACAGGAATGTAAATAAACTATTGATTACAGAATATACGATATTTTTTATTTTCTTTTTTTTCTCTCCCTCTCTTTTTATAAAACGTATATTCTGCAATGAGTAGTTTATTCATAGATACGAACTCAATAACAGAATCAATCACTGATGTTAGGCTATATGCGCTTGATTTTTTTATTAAACAATTTTTATGAAAAATCTCTCCCTAACCTAATATACTATATACTTGCATGTGGCCTATCATGAGTGGTTGATGATCCTGCTCGCTGATAAATTTCACCAGATTAGAAAATTATAGATTAAAACTAATCAATGTTTTATACCTTATCGGGTATAGTTAGTGCTATTTTAATATACAAAATACCCGATGGAGTATAATTTTAATAAAAATTGGAACATCTAAGTTCCCGGATATTAATGTATCTGAAGAGGTTTTAAATCAGCTTGCCTTAGATAGTACCAATAAAGGATATACAGTGCCGGGTGTACAAAAAAACTGCTGAAAAGATGATTGCGAAGATTGTCAAACTCAAGGATGAATATATTGAGATGTGTAATTCGTCGTATATGCCGGATGATATGAAAGAAGAGTTTAAAAATCTTATCGCTGAAAGAATATCAATATTGGAGAAATAAAATTTGAAAAAATAATATGCCTGTTCCGATTAAAGGAGTAGGCGCATTTTTTTGGCTCTTTGTCAATAGTTGGGGTAAAAAAGGCTCTTATGTAAATAACTTACTGCGTACCAAAGTTTCTCAAGTGGCGTGAGATTAATTGCCACAAATAAATTGACAGAATTAATGATTAGTGATATAATATTGTAAGTTCAATATGCGGTTAATAGGGCTTTTTCGAATTTTGACTTATTTGAACAGGCTCTGGTAGGTTTGTTGCGATATACAGGTATGAGAAGAGGAGAAGTACTGGTACTAAAAGTGTCAGATATTCATTTTGATGAACAATATGTATATGTTCAACGAACGTTATCCAAGGATGAGAACGGCAAAGTATTTGAAAAGCCGACACCTAAAACGGAAGCCGGAATACGTCGGATTCCTCTGCTTCCTGGGCTGGCAGAAATGCTAAGAAAATATATTGAAGTCAATCATTTTCCGGACGGTTATTTGTTTTTGACCAGGAATGGAACTTTTTTCGATAGTTCGGGATTTCAGTACAGATGGCGGAAAATTCTGAAAAAAATCAATGCATATATGCCGTTGGAGATGATAACAGATGTTTCGCCGCACTACTTCAGACATAACTTTGCCACAGAGCTGATATATGCCAATGTTCCGATAAAATCTGTTCAGCGTATTATGGGTCATGAAAGTATCAAGGTGACGTTGGATATATATGCTGAAGCAGTTGTTGATATTGATGATACAATAGAGAAATTTACGCTGCATCTGGATCAATAAGTGAACGGTTTTTCAGGAAATCTAAATGTATGTCAAATGTGTGTCAGCTAATCTTTTTGCAATGAGGATTTATAGAATTATGAGTGAATCAAAATTCAGAAAATTTATATTTGAGAGTATGTCCCGGATAGGGATATACTCTCAAAAAACGAAGAAAAATAAAGGAAATCAGAGGAAATCTGAGGAAGAGGAAAACATAATGTATTTAATCGTAGGCTTAGGAAATCCGGGCAAGGAATATGACATGACACGTCATAATATCGGATTTCACACAATTGATTATATTGCAGATAAATATAATGTTAAGGTAAATAAGCTTAAGTATAAGGCTTTGTACGGCGAATGTCGGATAGGTACAGAAAAGGTACTTCTGATAAAGCCGCAGACTTATATGAATAACAGCGGCGAGAGTATTATTGACTTTGTTAATTTCTATAAGATAGCACCGGAAAACCTTATGGTAATAAGTGATGATGTATCGCTTGACTGCGGAAGAATAAGAGTAAGAGGCAAGGGGAGCGCCGGAGGACATAACGGACTCAAATCAATAATTTATCATTTGAACAGTGATGCATTTCCAAGAGTCAAAATGGGCGTAGGCGCACCTAAGCATGATATGGTAAACCATGTTTTGGGTAAGTTCCAAAAGGAAGAGATTCCGGTTATGGAGGATGCAATAAAACGTGCAGACGGAGCAATTGAAGAGATAATCAAAAATGGGGTTTCATCTGCTATGAATAAATTTAATGCTGCTCAATAAAATAAGTAAAAAGAGGAAGCAAGACGATTGCTTCCTTTTCGTCCTGTCTGGAATATGCAATGGAAAGGGGTACAGAAATGAATTTCAGTAACATACTAAAAGATTACTTACCGTACAAAAAAATACTGCAAAGCTTTAACCGTACTCCGATTTCAGTATCGGGAGTGACAGAATCGGCACAGCCGCATCTTATATACGCATTATCGGAAAACAGTGAGTGTTCGTCACTGGTGGTGACCTATACGGATATGGAAGCACGCTCCCTGTGTGACGAGCTTCGTCTTTACTGCGATAATGCAGTTGTGTTTCCGTCTAAGGAATATATTTACTACAACATTGAAAATGCAGGTCATCAGACTGAAAACGAGCGTCTTTATGCTATATCACGCCTTATGGAAGGAAATACAATTGTGATTGCGAGTATTGACGCGCTTATGCAATATACAATTCCAAGGGATATGTTTTCGGAAAGCTGTATTGAGTTTGAGATTTCAAAGATTTTTGAGCTTGAAGAGTTGAGTGAGATGCTTGTCAATATCGGTTATACCCGAGAAGATATTGTTGAGGGAGTGGGACAGTTTGCGATAAGAGGAGGAATACTTGATATATTTACTCCAAATTATCCGAACCCGGTAAGAATAGAGTTCTTTGATAACGAAACCGACTCAATCCGAGAATTTGATGTATATTCGCAATGCTCCTTTGAAAAGAAGAAACGGGCAACTGTCGTACCTGTGACAGAGATGCTTTGCGATATAAAAAAGAGGAATGAAATTATAACCGAATTAAGGAACCGAATTCGTGCAGAAGAAATGCTTGCAAATCCGGATGAAGAATATATTTCAAATATGTCGGCTGATATCGAAAGCTTTAAGGAGCGTGTAAGATTTCCGTCAATGGATAAATATGTATCGCTGATATACGGTTATGTTCCTACGATAGCAGAGTATTTTGACAAAAATGACCTTATATTTATATCTGATCCGAAACGTATAGGTGAAAGAACGGATACATTTGAATGGGAAAAAAATGAACTGATAGCACATCTTAAATTAAAGGGTGTTATTGGCAAAACAGAAAAACGCTTTTACTGTGACAGTTCTTTTTTGATAAAGGAGCTGTGCTTAAAACGTACAATTTTACTTGAACCGCTCAGTCATACGAAAAACAAGTTTGAGTGTAATATGCGTATTGATTTCAATACAAGAAGTACGGTTTCATTTCACGGGAAAATAGAATATCTTTACGAGGATGTAAAGAAATGGAAGAAAGAGAAATACACTGTAATAATTCTTGTGTCAGCGAGAGGCAGAGGTGAAAATCTGGCAGGAGTGCTGAATGAGAGGGGCTTGAGTGCAAGAGTAAGCTATGACGGCGAGGATTTTCAAGAGGGCGAAGTCATAATAATGCGTGGCAACATAAAAAAAGGCTACGAATATCCTGACCGAAAGCTGGTAGTTGTAAGTGACAGAGAAATCTTTGAGGTAAAAAAGAGCAGGAGCAGGAGAGAAAGCAACAACGCAAATCGTATTAAGTCATATAATGATATCAATCCGGGCGACTATGTAGTTCATGTATCACACGGAATAGGTCAGTATATGGGTACGGAAAAAATGGTTATAAACCGTACTGTCAAAGACTATCTTAAAATTCAATATCACGGTACGGATGTCCTCTATATTCCGGTGGATCAGCTTGACCTGTTGTATAAGTATAACGGTGATCCTGAGAAAAAAATCAGGCTCAACAAGCTTGGCACACAGGAGTGGAACAGAACAAAAGCAAGAGTAAAAAAGGTAACAGAGGAGCTGGCACAGGAGCTTATAGAGCTGTATGCAAAGCGTGCAAGTGCTGAGGGGTATGCATTTGCTGCGGATACTGTGTGGCAGCGTGAATTTGAAGATACGTTTCCGTTCCAGGAAACAAGCGACCAACTGCGTTCTATTGAAGAGGTCAAGGCTGATATGGAGAAGAA
Source organism: Clostridia bacterium (assembly GCA_045542415.1). Taxonomy (GTDB): domain Bacteria; phylum Bacillota; class Clostridia; order UBA1381; family UBA1381; genus UMGS1958. Next base: position 23,483 of record JAZQKZ010000002.1, on the reverse strand, counting down.
AAAGCCTATGGACAGACTTCTTTGCGGTGATGTCGGGTTCGGAAAAACAGAAATAGCCCTGAGAGCTGCATTTAAGGCGGTAAACGATTCAAAGCAGGTGGCATACCTGTGTCCTACAACAGTACTTGCCATGCAGCACTATGAAACATTTTTGAGTCGAATGAAAGGCTTTCCGATAAAGGTGGAAATGATTTCACGATTCAGAAGTGCAGCGGCACAAAGACAGATTATAAAGAAGCTCAAAACAGGAGAAATTGATATCGTAATAGGAACTCACAGGCTTCTTTCAAAGGATATTGTGTTCAAGGATCTTGGATTGCTTGTAGTTGATGAGGAACAGAGATTCGGAGTAGGTCACAAGGAACGTATAAAGGAAATGAAAACCAATGTAGATGTCCTGACAATGACTGCAACGCCTATTCCGAGGACACTTCATATGGCAATGACAAGTATAAGAGATATGAGCGTGCTGACAGAGCCACCGTCAAACAGATATCCGGTGCAGACATATGTTATGGAATTTAATCCCTCGGTGATTCTGGACGGTATCAGGAATGAGCTTTCAAGAGGCGGTCAGGTATTTTATCTGTATAACAGGGTAAAGGATATCTATTCAAAGGCACAGTGGCTAAAGAACTGTTTTCCGGAAAAAAATATCGTGGTTGCACACGGTCAGATGCATGAGGATGAGCTTGAAGAGATTATGCTTGATATGATTGAGGGCAGAATAGACATTCTTGTCTGCACTACGATTATAGAAACAGGACTTGATATTCCGAATGCAAATACAATGATAATCGAAAACGCCGACAAGATGGGTCTGGCACAGCTGTACCAGTTAAGAGGTAGAGTAGGACGTTCGAACAGGGCGGCATATGCATATCTTACTTATCATCCGCACAAAGAGCTGACGGAGGTTGCACAGAAAAGACTGCGTGCAATAAGAGAGTTTACCGAATTTGGTTCGGGCTTTAAAATTGCGATGCGTGATCTTGAAATAAGAGGTGCAGGAAATATTCTGGGCGCACAGCAGCATGGACATATGGAGGCGGTCGGCTATGATATGTACTGCAAGATACTTCAGGAGAGTATTGGTGAAATCAGCGGTGAAAATACTAAGGAATCAATGAATGTATCAATAGATCTGAATGTAAGTGCATATATTCCCGAAAGCTATATATCAAATCATAATCAGAGAATTGATATATACAAAAAGATTGCGGCGATAGAATGTGAAGAGGATAAGCTTCAGATAGAGGATGAACTGGTTGACCGTTATGGTGATTATCCCGGAGCGGTGCAGAGCATAATTGATGTGGCGGCACTGAAGATAAATGCAAGGCGTTGTGGTGTGTTTGAGATAAAGCAAACGGGTGCAATGCTGTTACTGAAGCTTATACCGGAGTCGGTAAGTGCATCGTTAATATTTGAACTTGATAAGCAATATCCGAAGCGTATAAAGCTTATATCGGGTGAGGAGCCGGCTATAAGCATTAAAATTACAGACCATGACAAGGATATTCTAAAATTCACTCATGATCTGCTTAGTTTTATTGACGGGTATATAAATAATACCCAAGCTTAAATATTGACAAGTTGTTAATTTTTAAGTAAAAGGCTTGTATTACTTGACAAAATCGAGTAAAGTGATATAATATAATAAGTAGTGATTAATCTTGAAAGGAAAGATAAAAAAATGAAAAACATCAAGAAAATAGCTGCAATAGCGGCATGTACAATGCTTATGGGCGGATGTGGAGCAAAAAGCTCAACAACCGTAATGACAATAGGAGATGAAACGATTACAGATAATGAGGTAGTATTCTTCGTAAATGAGTTTTTAAACTCAGGCTCAAGCTTTGACAGCGTAAAGGAGCAGGCGGTAGAAATGATTGAAAGCGCAGTTCTTACAGAAGAGGTGGCACTCGCATGGGGACTTGAGCTTACAGATGCAGAGGAAGACAGCGTAAAGGCAAGTATCAGAAACATACGTCAGCAATTTGGCGGAAAGAGTGCGTTTGACGCTTCGCTGAAGGAATATGGAGTAGATGAAGAGTTTGTTGCAACACTCTTAAAGGAATCATTGTATGCAAGCAAGATCAATTCGGCAATAACGGTTGACGGTGCAACAGACGAGGAAATGCAGGAGTACTTTAAAAATAACTATCTCCGTGCAAAGCATGTTCTTATTACAACAAAAAACATGGCAACGGGTGAGGAGCTTGATAAGGAGGCTGCATTGGCAACAGCTAATGATGTTCTTGCAAGAGCACAGGCCGGCGAGGACTTTGATGCGTTGGTTGCAGAGTATAACGAGGATCCGGGTATGGACTCAAATCCGGACGGCTATGTATTCACTGCAAACGAAATGGTTGCACCGTTTGAGGACACAACAAGAAGCCTTAAGCCGGGCGAGATTGCGATGTGCGAAACTGATTACGGCTACCATGTGATTTTAAGACTTGCACTTGATGAAACACCGGAGAAGTTCAGCGAGCTTTACGAGGCAAATAAATCAGCAGTAAGCGCTGCATTAAAGGAGAGCAAGCAGGATGCGGCACTTCTTGAAAAGGCTGATGAATACGGTATAGCGGTTGTTACTGATGACGAGGCTATTGCTAACCTCAAAAATACAGCGGCTGAGGATGCAAAGAGAGCAGCGGAATAAATAATAAGGGCTGAAACCCCGGTTTCAGCCCTTAATCTGTAGTTAAGACGCTAAAAAATAAAGAGTATTTTACACCTTAGAGAAAGGCAGGCGTGATTTTTGTTCGGATATGTTACTGTATATAAAAATCTGTTGAGTGAATCAGATTATGCGGTATTCAGACAATATTACTGTGGATTATGCAGAGCAATCGGACGGCGATGCTCACAGGCTTCGAGATTTGGTCTCAGCTATGATATAGCCTTTCTTGCGATAGTGCTTTCATCGGTAGAAAAGGACAAAATTGAAACAATAAATAAACCGTGTATAGCACATCCTTTTAAAAAGCGTGAAAGTGTAATTAATGATGCGGCAGTTGATTATGCGGCAGATATGGGGGTTATGCTTGAATATCTGAAATTGCTTGATGACTGGAGAGACGAAAAAAGCCTGAAAGCACTGCTTGGGATGATGTTGTTCCATAGCGGAATGAAAAAAGTAAGCCGTACGCATAAAAACAGTCACTTTATTAACGAACAGCTGACCCGATTGAGTGAGCTTGAAAAAGCAAACAGCTCTGATATTGATGAATGTGCAGACTGCTTTGCAAAAATTCTTGAGGCACTGTTCACGCCTGATTTTATAACTGATACCGACACAAGACGGATACTTGCATGGTTCGGGTATAATATCGGACGTTGGATATATGTCATAGATGCAGTAAATGATATGGAAGCCGATTATAAGGATAAAAAGTTTAATACATTTAATGCAGGTTTTGACGGTGATAATTATACAGAGTATGTTAAAAGGGTAAGGAGTGATAAAAAGCTTACACTAACATTTACTCTGGAAAATGTGGCCTCGGCGTTTGAGCTGCTGAATATACAGAAGAATAAATCATTACTTGAAAGCATGATATATGATTGTCTGAAAACAAAGCAATCAAGGATTCTGGAGGGAGAAGCTCCCGATATGAAAGGAAATGACAATGAACCCATATGAGGTATTGGGTGTAGAACCCAACGCAGATGAAGAAACAGTGAAAAAGGCATACCGTGCCCTTGTGAGGAAATATCATCCTGATAAGTATGTGGATAATCCGTTGGCAGACCTTGCAGCGGAAAAAATGAAAGAAATCAACAAAGCATATGATATGATAACAAAGGGAATGACGGGTAATTCAACTGCATCAGGCACATACAGGAATGATGGCGGCAGTAACAGTGGCTATGGGGGCTCGTACTCAAATATGCGTCCTGAATTCAGCACGGTAAGGATGCTGATGAATTTCGGGCAGTATGATGCAGCGTTGAATATGCTCAATTCTCTGCCGAAAACTGCTGAGTGGTATTATCTGAGAGGTCTTATCAATATGCGTCGCGGCTATTATGACAGTGCGATAAGTGATATAAATATTGCAATAAGCATGGACCCGGATAATGCAGAGTATCGCTCAACGCTCGACAGTATCAATATGAGAAATACAACTTATACAAATACAAGACCGGGAACGGATGACAGCTGCTGTATGCAGTGCTGTGATACATTGCCGTGTATATGCTTGCCATTGTTCTGTCCGGGTGACTGCTGTATTTGTTGATAAGAATTTATATAATCAGGTCGCAAAAGCGACGGAATGGAGAATAGAATGCCGGAGAAGAAAGAACATTTAACCTCTATAGGCGGCCAGGCCGTTATGGAGGGTGTAATGATGAGAGGACCGTATAAAACAACGGTCGCAGTAAGAAAGCCTGACGGAGAAATTGAAAAGAAAATAGATGAAAACGGGACAAAGAGCCATGCAAAGATATGGAAGCTCCCGATTTTCAGAGGTTGTATAAACTTTATCGACAGTCTTATAATAGGCATGAAAGCGTTGATGTTCAGTGCTGAATTTGTTGATCTTGAGGGTGAGGAAGAGGAAGAAGAAAGTAAGTTTGATAAGTGGCTTGAAGAAAAGCTTGGAGACAAGCTCAAGGATATTGTAATATACTTTGCAATAGCAATATCGATAGTCTTCAGTATAGGTATATTTATGCTTTTGCCGGCGCTTATAACTCGCCTTATAGAGGCAATTCCGGGAATACAGTCAGTTACTTCCGCACATGCTTTTACGAGTGTAGCCGAGGGTATAATCCGTATGCTGATATTTTTGGGATATATGGCGCTTGTATCACAGATGAAAGAAATCAAGCGTGTGTTTGAATATCACGGTGCTGAGCATAAAACAATTGCATGCTATGAGGCAGGAGATGAGCTTACAGTAGAAAACGTTAAAAAGCATACACGATTCCATCCGAGATGTGGAACAAGCTTCCTGCTTTTTGTAATGATAATCAGTATTATAGTATTCTCACTGTTGCCGAGATTTGACAGCTTCGGTGCAATTTCGGGAACACTGTTAAGGCTTTTAACAAGACTTGCACTTATGCCGGTAGTTGCAGGATTATCGTATGAGGTGATAAAGCTTGCAGGAAGAAGTAAGAGCAAGTGTGTAGGTTGGCTGTCAAAGCCGGGACTGTGGCTTCAGAGACTGACAACGAGAGAACCGGACGATAGCCAGATTGAAGTTGCAATAGAGGCAATGAAGCCGTGTATTCCCGAAAATAAAGAGGATGACAGATGGTAATTTCTGAGCTGATAAATGAAATGGCATCGGTGTTGAGAGAAAATGCAAATTATGAAGCAAGAGAGCTTTTTGCAGCGGCATCAAAAATGAGTATTACGGAAATCACTTTAAAGCGAAATCAAGTGGTAAGTGATGAGATTGTATCCGTAGCAAAAAAACTGTTGGAACGTCGGTTGACGGGTGAACCGCTTCAATACATAACCGGCATTGCCGGATTTATGGGCTTGGAATTTGAAGTAAATCCACATACGCTTATACCGCGTCAGGATACGGAAACGCTTGTTGAGCTTTTGATTAAAAAAGCAAAAGACGGCATGAAAATTCTTGACATCGGCACAGGCAGCGGTTGCATCGGAATAAGTCTTGCAAGATATATTAAAGGTGCCGAGGTGACTCTTGCGGATATCAGCGAGGGCGCACTTGAAACGGCAGAGAGAAATGCCGTAAAAAACGGTGTTGAGGTCAGAACTGTAAGACTTGATATTTTAAAAGAAATTCCGGATGGAAAATTTGATATAGTAGTGTCAAATCCACCGTATATTGAAACAGAGGTAGTGAACGGACTTGATTCCACCGTAAAGGATTATGAGCCGATAAGTGCACTTGACGGCGGTGAGGACGGTCTGATGTTCTATAGGAGAATTACCGAAATTGCACCTCAGCTATTGAATGACGGTGGAATATTGGCATATGAAATCGGTTATAATCAGGGTGAAAGCGTATCGCAGATTGTAAAAGCGGTTTTCGGTAATGCAGAAATGATAAAGGATTATTGCGGTAATAATAGAGTAGTATTTGCAGTAAAATAAGGTGAATTATGTTTAAAATAATAAAAACAAACGGAAAAGCAAGACGCGGCGAGTTCAGAACAGTGCATGGAGTTGTACAGACACCGGTGTTCCAGAACGTCGGAACAATCGCAGCAATTAAGGGTGCAGTTTCGTCTTTAGATTTAAAGGATTTAGGCTGTCAGGTGGAATTGTGCAACACCTATCATTTGCATCTTCGTCCGGGTGATGAAACAGTAAAAAAGCTTGGTGGCTTACATAAGTTTATGAACTGGGACAGACCGATTTTAACGGATAGCGGCGGTTTTCAGGTGTTTTCATTATCAAGCCTTCGTAAGATTACGGAGGAGGGCGTGCATTTTGCATCGCACATTGACGGAAGAAAGATTTTCATGGGACCTGAGGAGAGTATGAGAATACAGTCAAATCTTGGTTCTACAATAGCAATGGCATTTGATGAGTGTATTGAGAATCCGGCAACATATGACTATGTAAGAGCATCAATAGACAGAACATACCGCTGGCTTGTACGATGCAAAAATGAAATGGAAAGATTAAATTCATTGCCCGATACGATAAATAAAGAGCAGATGCTTTTCGGTATCAATCAGGGCGGCACATATGACGATTTGAGAATTGAGCATATGCAGAGAATTGCAGAGCTTGATTTACCCGGCTATGCTATAGGCGGACTTGCAGTAGGTGAGAGTACGGAGGAAATGTATCATATTTTGGACGTAGTACTTCCGCACGCTCCCGAAAATAAGCCGAGATATTTAATGGGAGTGGGAACTCCGTCAAATATTATTGAGGCAGTAGCAAGAGGTGTTGATTTCTTTGACTGCGTAATGCCGACGAGAAATGCACGCCATGCATTCATATTTACGCGTCACGGCACTTTGAATCTTATGAATGCGAAGCATGAGTTTGATACACGTCCGATTGACGAGGAATGTAACTGTCCTACCTGCCGAAACTTCTCAAGGGCATATATCCGTCACTTGTTCAAGGCAAAGGAAATGCTTGCAATGAGACTTTGCGTAATGCATAATCTCTACTTCTATAACGAGCTTATGGCGATGATAAGACAGGCAATTGAAGAGGACCGCTTTGATGAGTTCAGAGCCGAGTACTCACCGAAATTAGACAAGAGAATACAGTAATGTACAGAGTAAGTGAAACGATAATTGTAGAGGGTGTGTATGATAAAATAAAGCTTTCACGCTTTATTGATGCACCTGTTCTTGTTACAGGCGGATTTTCGGTGTATCGATCCGAAGCAATGCTTGAAACTATCCGAAAGCTTGCAAAGGAAACGGGAGTTGTGATTTTAACTGACAGTGATAGTGCAGGCTTCAGGATAAGAAATTATATCAAGCAAAGCATAAAAGAGGGAAAAGTACTTCACGCATATGTCCCGGATATAAAGGGCAAGGAAAAACGCAAAACAGCACCGGGAAAAGAGGGGTTGTTAGGTGTTGAGGGCATGAGTGAGGAAGTAATCATGGATGCCCTTATAAAAGCCGGTGCAACGGTTGACGGCAGTGCAGACGAAATAAAGCGGGCAAGAGAAATAACAAAAGCGGATATGATGAAAGCGGGACTGTCGGGTGTAGGCGGCTCGGTAGAATTAAGGCGTGCGCTTTCAAATGAGCTTGGAATACCGATGAAGATATCGGCAAATATGCTGCTTGACGTATTGAACCGTTTGCTCGACTACGACGAATTTATTTATATGACAGACAAATTAAGAGAAAAGGGACGCTGATAACGTCCCTTGATTTATAGAGGGATTATGAAATTAACTGACAAACATAATAAAGAAAGACTAAGTCAACTATATGATTTATATATGAGAGCATTCCCAAAATCAGAACGTAAGCCGTTTGAGGTAATGGTGCAAAAGTGTGATGAGGGTAAAATGGAGTTGCTTGCGATTGAAGAAAATAACGAATTTGCAGGGCTTGCATTTATGGTGATATATAAGGATTTAGCACTGCTTGATTATTTTGCAATAGCAGATGATAAGCGAAATATGGGTTTGGGAAGCAAAGTGATTAAAGTCTTGCAGGAAAGATATGCAGACAAGAGATTTTTTCTCGAAATAGAAACCACAAGGGAAGATAGCGATGAAAAGGAATTAAGACTTCGCAGAAAGGATTTCTATAAACGCAACGGAATGGGCGAAATGGATTTCGAAGTGAATCTTTTCGGAGTAAGAATGGAGATTCTGACTTATAACTGCAAGATTACATTTGATGAATATTTCAAAACATACAGGGAAGTGTTTGGTGATAGAGTAGTAAAAAATGTATCATTGATAAAATAATACACGGCGGATATAGCATCCGCCGTGTCAGACTGACGACAAATTGGTCAGACCACACATAACTATGTTTATAAAATTATAGAATTAAAAAACATTTTTTAAAGCGAACGGCGGCGCCCCATCGAGGAACGCCCCCGTTATGTGTTTTTTTCGAAAAGAAATGCTAACGTACCATCGTACGCCTACGCATTCCTTTTCGCAAAATCTGCCCTGATTTCTCGCAGTCTGCCAGCGTGCAGACAGTTTATCTACACGCTGACACAGCGGATATAGTATCCGCTGTGTGTTATTTTAATTTAAGATGAATAGCATAAAACATGCAACCAAAGAAATCTATTTTAATGAAAATTCAACAACAATACTATCACCCTTGTTAAGTGAAAGAGTCAAATCCTGATTATGTGTGATGATTTGCGAATCGATATATGCTTTCTCCCATGAAATATGGCACTTTACAGAAAAATTATTATTATCCTTGTAAGAAGTAAGCTTACATTTTACAACCTTTGCCGGTATATCCCATGTCAGAGTATCAACAGACACGCCGCAACGTGCAGCACTGCCGTTTAATTCGCCTTTGTGCCAGTCGCCGGGGAGTGCAGGTAAAAGCTCTAGTTCTCCTGAATTAGAGAAAATTAAAGCTTCATTCACGACTCCTAATATTCCCAACAGAGTATCTGTGCAATATACATTTTTACGGCAATTGCTGTCATGGTCAGTCATCAGCGATGAAAAGAAAGCGGTTCCGTTTGTCATTGGTAAAAGCGCAGAAATAACGCCCTCTTCGCGTTTTAAACGGGCTTCAACGAGTGCCTTGTGTATCCAGCCGTGTCCGGCGGTCGAATCTGTAAAATTAAATGCATTGCGGTTATAAATTGCAAGTTTTGATGCTTTTAATAAAGACTCATTATTTTGAGTTTCATATCCGGGCCATGCAAGGAAAAGGTGACTTATATGTCTATGATTGTTATGCTCTGTATAATTGTCCATAGCCCATTCGCATAATGCTCCGTCTGAATCTATTTTATAATCAGAAAGCTGTGAATGTAGCTGCTGCCATTTTATAACAGCATTTTTATATCCGTCCCGTTTTATTGTTTGCTCTATATCAATAAGCATTTCAAGACCGTACTTTGCAGCAGAAATGTCCATAGTTGCGTTGGCTGTAATGGTACTGTTATAGCCGACAGGATGATTTTCAGGAGAATAGGTGGGAATAAGCATGTATTTCTCGCCATCTTCAAGAGCTGTCTTGCCTTTGCTGTAACGCGGCATACCGTTTGTATCAATAAAGTATTCAGGAGTACATAGCTGTTCCCAAAAATTAGCCTGTTTTGTGAGGAGCGGAAGAAGGATATCCGTTTCCAGGTCGAGATATCCCCGTTGTTTTAATGCACTAAACTCATCGTCACTTAAACCGCCGTCATCTACACTTAAAACACTCTGCAAGTCATCAATACGCATATACGGATTAATTGGAATCTGACAGTTGCCGAAGCACTGATAGAATTCATATATGGGTATTAAACACCAGCAAGCACCTGCATTCCAGTACTGAAATGGGTAGGAATTATCGTATTCGCCTAAAGGTGCCCTGTCGCCATCTGAATTGACTCCTGTTTTGATGGCATCATGCATTCCGTATGCGGCTTCGGCATTTAAGACAAAATCGGGTGTGTTTCTTAAAAAGAAAGTAATGTATCCCTCGGCCATTTTTTTCATTTTGCCTGTATTCATGGCTGAAATCTGGAGGTTTACATTTGCGTCAATTGTATAAATACTGCGCCAGCCGGGATTCCATTCACCTGTCCACATACCGTATAATCTTGGAGCACTGTAACCTCCGCAAGCAGTCTGAATATAACGTCCCTGATTGTAAACCTGCTCAATAAAAGCGTGATTGAGTGTGTTATCAGTAGAACGCTGTAAGGCAATAAGTGAATCATTATCAAGATTATGCTGATTTATATTTTCATTAAGCTTAAATTCAACGCTGTTAAAAATGTCACTTTGGATTTGTGCGGACTGTGAGAGTGCTGCATCATAATTAAAGCGTTGGTTATGGCTGTATTTATTTATTACCGTATTGATATTTGATGAAATAATATCAAAAAGAGAATGCTGTGTGGAACGGTAAAAGTCTGCCATAGATCCCATATCATGAGTACGGTCAGACTGAGTTATAATATAAACATAATCAGCATCCGAAATTTTAATGGAGGGATTTGAATTATCAATATTCATTTCACCATCACAGTTGGGGAGGGGTTCAAGCGTTTTTGTGCCGCCCTCGGTAAGTATATATGAAACTCCGGCAAATCCGCCCTCTCTGAGTTCACTGTTGGGATATGACGGATAATGTGCGATTTGAGCAATGTATTCGAGATTATCTCCTACAATTCGCTTGTATCTTAAAGCAGACACGTTCGTTGTATTTGATGAAAAATTATACATGCCGGAAACAGAATCAATTGATACAGTCATGTTGATTTTAGAGCCGGAGGAGGATTTTGATATTTTTGTTATGATTACATTGTCGGTGTGAGAAGCAAAGGTGGTACGCTTCCACTCTCCTGATTTATCGCAAAATTTTACTCCGACCTCTCCTGTTTCATAATTAGTCCATCTCTCGTATTTTTCGGGAATATCATCATTATCAACAGATAATCTCAATTGATGACCGGGATGGAATGCATATAGATGTGAACGTGTCCTGTCACTTCCATCGGGATCGGTAACTCTCCAACTATCGTTAAGCATAAATACGTTGTAGCGGGCTGCTTCAAGCTGAGATGTCAGCTCCGTTGGAATATATCTTGGATCATTGGTGGGGAATATGAAAAACATATTCTGGAAAATAAAGGTATCAGAGTACGGAGCACCTGAAGTTATAAAGCCATTTAAGCCGTTTCCGCCAACCATACCGTCACACCATTTTCGTTCGGTGCATTTTTGTGGTATTTCTTTATATGAAATAGCATAGTTTCCCTTTTTAAATTCGTGTTTCATCATGGTTATATCCTCCTGTGTTTATTAGAATATTTTAGCACAGAGGTTGAAAACTTTCAAGCAATATAAATAATAAACATAAAAAAACACTTCTCAATGGCATTTATTTTGCCATAATGAGAAGTGTTATGTATCTAATATTTAGCCGATAATTCTTGCAGTAATAACTGTATCCATATCAAGGATGGCCTGAAGAGTTTCCTGCGGAATTTCGTGGTCTGTGTTGATGATTGTATAAGCAAGATCGCCTCTTGACTTGTTAACCATGTCTGCGATGTTTACATTAGCGTTAGCAAGTGTATCTGTATAACCGGCGATTACTTTCGGAACATTCTTGTGGAGAATAGTTAATCTGCCCTCACTGCCTCCGTGAAGTGAGCAGTTCGGGAAGTTTACTGAATTAACAACATTACCTGTTTCGAGATATTCCTTAATCTCATCAGCAGCCATAACAGCACAGTTATTCTCTGACTCCTCAGTTGAGGCACCGAGGTGGGGAATAGCGATGATGTTCTTTACACCTAAAACTGATGCATCCGGGAAGTCGATAACGTACTTGTTAACCTTGCCTGACTCTAATGCTGCCTTGATGTCGTCGCTGTTTACAAGCTCACCTCTTGCGAAGTTAAGGATTGAAACGCCGTCCTTCATCATAGCAATTGATTCGGCATTGATTGTATTTCTTGTTGAATCCATAAGCGGAACATGAACTGTAACAAAATCTGAAACAGCATATAATTCCTCCGGATTGTTTACACACTTAACCTTTCTTGAAAGCTTGAGAGCGTTTGTAACTGATAAATACGGGTCATAGCCTACAACATCCATACCTAATGATACAGCGGCATTAGCAACTAAGATACCGATAGCACCTAAGCCCATAACGCCAAGTGTCTTGCCCTTGATTTCGTTACCGGCAAACTGCCCTTTGCCCTTTTCAACCTGCTTGCCTGCATCGTCGCCTGTTAATGTAGCAGCCCATGCACAACCGCCTAAGATATCTCTTGAAGCAAGGAGAAGACCGGCGATAACAAGCTCCTTAACTGCGTTAGCATTAGCACCCGGAGTATTGAATACTGCAATACCCTGCTCTGTACACTTGTCAATCGGAATATTGTTTACACCTGCACCTGCACGGGCAACTGCCTTTAATGAAGCCGGAAGCTCCATGTCATGCATCTTAAAGCTTCTTAAGATAATACCGTCAACGTTCTGTGCGTTTTCATCAGCTGTAACTGTGTAGTTATCACCAAGACGGCTGAGACCGCAGTCAGCGATTTTATTTAAAGTTAAAATGTTATACATTCTAAATTCACCTCTATGTAAAATTTATGCGTTTTCGCTTTCGAACTTCTTCATGAAGTCGATGAGTGCCTGAACACCCTCAACCGGCATTGCATTGTAGATTGATGCTCTCATGCCGCCTACTGATCTGTGACCCTTGAGGTTTACAAGACCTGCAGCAGTTGCTTCCTTAACGAACTTAGCATCAAGCTCATCGTTACCTGTTACGAACGGTACGTTCATGAGTGAACGATCCTCCGGAACAACTGTACCCTTGAAAAGCTTTGATGAGTCGAGGAAATCATATAACATCTTTGCCTTTTCCTCATTTACCTTCTGAACAGCAGCGATACCGCCCTGTGACTTAATCCACTCCAATACGAGCTTTAATACATAAATGCCGTATGTCGGGGGAGTGTTATAAAGTGAATCGTTATCAGCGTGAATCTTGTATGTGAGCATTGTCGGAGTCTTCTCCATCGGCTCTGCCAATAAATCTTCTCTTGCGATTACAAGAACAACACCTGCCGGTCCCAGGTTCTTCTGAGCGCCTGCAAATAAAAGACCGAACTTGCTTACATCTAATTCCTCTGACATTGCACATGATGAAATATCAGCAACTAAAGTAGCCTCTGTCTTCGGTAACTCTGTATAACGTGTACCGTAAATTGTATTGTTTAAGCAGATGTAGCAGTAGTCAACGTCATCCTTTGATGAGAACTCGCTTGCATCCGGCTTCGGGATATATGAAAAAGTCTTATCAGCTGATGAAGCTACACGGTTAACCTTGATGTACTTCTCTGCTTCTTCAGCGGCTTTCTTAGCCCACTGACCTGTGATTAAGTAATCAGCTGCACCCTTCTTTGTACCTAAGTTCAACGGAACCATAGCGAACTGTGTTGAACCGCCGCCCTGTACAAACATTACCTTGTAATTGTCCGGAACATTCATAAGCTCTCTTACGAGTGCTTCTGCGTCCTTGATGATCTGGTCGTATGCCTTTGAACGGTGCGACATTTCCATAACGGACATACCTGCACCCGGATACTCAACCATCTCTTCCTGTGCTCTTTTTAATACTTCCTCCGGAAGCATTGAAGGGCCTGCTGAAAAGTTATAAACTCTACTCATTTTATAAGACCTCCAAATCTTAATGTATTTTTTGTGTATGAGAGATATTTATCACACAATATACATTATATTATACACCTTTTCGGGGGCGTTAGTCAATATTATGTGAAAAAAATAACAAATATTTTCCGCCAAAAATAAAACAATAAATTGTCGGATTTTCGCTATTTTGTATAAAATACAGGAAAAATCATTTAAAATCGTAGTATTTACATATCGAATCGGCGATTGCCCAGCCTATTTTCGACTGATACCCGGAATCGGAGAGCAGCTTTTCCTCCTGCGGATTGGACAGGAAGCCGCATTCGGCAAGGATACACGGCATGGGCGGATTTTTCATAAGAAACAGTGATTCGGAAACGGTTTTTACACTGTGGGATTGCGCTCCGGTAAGTGACGAGATGCTTTCCTGCATGCTTTGTGCAAGCGGAAGTATTTCCTCGTGCTGTGCCGAATAGAAAATATGCAGACCTTTGGGCTGTGAATTGCTGAAAGAATTCATGTGAATACTGATAAATAAATCAGCTTCGGAATTCTCAATAATTTCTCTGCGTCGATGCATATCGCTGACCTTCATTTCGCGTATGCTCAAAGCATCGTCACTGTAAATTCCCTCATCACCTGTACGGGTATATATGACGTTGTACCCACGTCCCTCAAGAACCTCGCCGACTATCAGAGCGATAGATAGATTAATGTCTTTTTCAAATACACCGCTCACACCTACGGCACCGCCGTCCGGCGCACCGTGTGGGGCGCTTGAGATATGCTTTAAAGAGGAATTGGTATTACTATGACCGAATATCAAACAAATGGCTTAGGTATCAGGTTTTTTTGAGGACAAGCCTGCTATACAAGCAAATAATAATTAAGACTGTTGTCATTTCTGAAAAGATAGGCAAGAGTCTTTTTTTTGTTGGGAAAAGGAGAGAAGAAAATGCCGGTATTCAGAGTGAAAAAGACAAGAGATTTTACGGTTATGTCAAATCATCATTTGCGTAACAGAGATTTGAGTTTAAAAGCCAAGGGATTGCTTTCAGTTATGCTAAGTCTACCTGATGAATGGGACTATTCTTTAAAAGGGTTAGCAAATATCAGTAAAGAGAAAATTGATGCTATACGGACAGGGATAAAGGAACTTGAGAAAGCAGGATACGTTGAACGACATCAAATAAGGAATGACAAGGGACAGATTGAAGATGTAGAATATATTATACATGAACAACCGATAACGGTAGAGCCAATATTGGAAAATCCAATGTTGGACAAGCCGTTTCAGGAAAATCCGATACAATTAAATACTAACACATCAATTACAGAAGAATTAAATACTGATGTTATTAAATATCCATCCATCAATCCTGAGGAACAGGAGGATAGGTTGATTGAGAAATATAAAAAAATAAATTTTCAGATAAAAGATCAGATAAATTATGATGAGTTGATTTTACATAACAATAAAAATGAGGTTGACAATATTGTGAATTTAATGACCGAGGCAATGGTTGTAGATATTCCGTATTATAGAATTAACGGCAAAAGTATTCCCACAGAGCTTGTGAGAATGAATTTCAGGAAGATAACTTATGATATGATGGAGATAATGCTGATGGAGTGGGGACTAATTAGATACAAGATAAACAAGCCTGATGCATATCTAATAAGTATGCTATATAATCTGCCAATTACATCGGATATTGCACTTGGCAACAGGATAAACAGTGACATATACGGGAGGAGGGATGAATAAATGAATATAGCAGAGAACAATGAAGAAATTAAATCGGTATCAATTTCAGAATTAAAGCCGTTTGAAGAACAGCCCTTCAAGGTGCTTATGGATGAAAGTATGACTGAACTTGTGGACAGCATCAAAAGCAGCGGTGTATTATCACCGCTTGTAGTAAGACCGCATAAGGACGGAGGCTATGAAATACTGTCAGGACACAGACGTGCAAAGGCTTGTGAACTTGCCGGGAAAGAAAATATACCTGTCATAGTAAAGAATCTTGATGATGATATGGCAGCGATATTGTTGGTTGATAGCAATTTGCAGAGAGAAAATATATTACCGAGTGAGAAAGCCTTTGCATATAAGCTGAAACTTGAAGCAATGAAACATCAGGGCAAAAGGCTTGAATCAACTTGTGCCCAAATTGGGCACAAGTTAAAAACCAAAGATATTTTAGCACAACAAGTAGGTGAAAGTCGCAATCAGATTCAACGCTACATACGCCTGACGGAACTGATAGATCCATTACTTGAAATGGTAGATGATAAAAAAATACCGCTTAATGCAGCAGTTGAATTATCATACTTAGGAACAAAAGCTCAGTCAGATGTTATGAAATCAATCGAAAGCAACGAAACAACACCATCAATAGAACAGGCTGCAAAGATACGCAGATTTTCACAGGACGGTAAGCTCAGTCCCGATGTTATAGATTCAATCATGCAGGAAGAAAAGCCGGAAAAGCTTCGTATCACGTTTAAAGAGGACAGATTGAGGAAATACTTCCCTAAGAGCTATTCCAAAAAGCAAATAGAGGAAACTATGATTAAACTGCTCGAAAATTGGGCAAGAAAAAGAAAAGAACCGGAAAGGTAGGAGGAAATTATGATAAAGATTATAATCGCATTTTGTGCGGGTGTTTTTGCAGGAGTAACACTTATGTGTTGTATGTTTGTAGCGGGTAAAGATGATGAATACAGGGAGAATAATAAATAAAATTTTAGTCGATTATTGACTGAAAAGGTTTAATAATTAAAAGTTTCCGACTTACATGTCGAAAAGTATTGACTTAAAGTGTAAGATGTAGTATAATGAAATAAAAAATATGAGGAGTGATATGAATGGCAGACAGAATCAACAGACCGGAGTATCTGAATCGGTTAATAGAAAATAAAGATGTTGATTTAGTAAAAATTGTAACAGGAATACGAAGATGCGGAAAATCAACCTTATTGGATTTATTTCATGACTATCTTATATCAGAGGGTGTAGGTGATGAACAGATTATTCATATGAATATGGAATCATTGCGATACAGAGATTTGACAAATTATCTTGCATTTTACGATTACGTCAGTGCAAAGATTGTTTCAGGAAAGAAGATGTACCTGATTTTTGATGAATTGCAGGTTGTTGACGGTTGGGAAAAAGCGGTTGAATCATTCAGGCTGGATTTTGATGTTGATATATATATTACAGGCTCTAATGCCTATTTATTATCAACCGAATTTTCAACATTATTGTCAGGAAGATATATTGAAATCCGTGTTTTACCTCTGTCATTTAAAGAGTTCCTGGATTTCTATGAATTTGCACCTGACGTAACTATGGAAAGTAAATTTCAAAAGTATCTTCAATTTGGAGGTATGCCGATATTACGTCAATTTAATTTTAATGAGGCTCGGAGCAATGAAGCCTTAGAGGGAATATATTCAACAGTTGTGTTAAGAGACGTTCTTCAAAGGAATAAGACAGCAGACCAGACTACGTTAAATAAAATAGTGATGTTTTTGTGTAGCAATATAGGAAGCATAACATCTCCTAATAATATCGGGAATATCTTGTCTTCTGAAGGTGATGTTGATAAAAATAAAAACATTGCAGGAAAAACTGTCGACAGATATATCTCAATGCTGAAAAGTGCATTTGTATTCTATCCGGTAGGCAGATATGATGTCAAAGGAAAACAGCATTTAAAAACTCTTGGCAAGAACTATATTATTGACTTGGGGTTCAGGAATATGCTGTTAGGTTATCGTGACACTGACAGAGGACATATAATAGAGAATGTTGTTTTTCTTGAATTATTGAGAAGAGATTACAGAGTATATATAGGAAAAGTGGGAGAAACAGAAGTTGACTTCGTTGCAGAAAAGCCGAATGAGAAAATATATATTCAGGTAACAGAATCAATGCTTGGAGAAGAAGTCAGAGAACGTGAATTAAGACCGTTGAGGCTAATACAGGATAATTATGAAAAAATAGTACTTTCAATGGACAGAGATTATATCAATTCCTATGATGGTATAAAATCAATCAATTTAATTGATTGGTTGTTAAGTAAATAAAATATATGAGCGACTATCAATATTATGAAGATAGTCGCTTTTTTGATATAAAGAAAAAAGTGGAGGAAAATATGGAAACAAGAAAAAATGCAGGATATGTTATAATCAATGCAATCAAAATCGGAGAATCAGAGGTTGTATTGGGTATTCACGAAAAGAATCCGAATATGTGCGTAACGTGGGAGTGCAGCAATGGTGATAACTATCACTGGGGACATTACTTTGATAACTTACTCTCGGCACAGAAAGATTTCTGCAAGCGTGGTTATGACAAGGCACGGCTAGTGCAGCACTTGAATAAATCAAATAAGTCGGAGCCTGAGAGGTGATGCGAGATGAGTTCAGGCAGAAGTCCGAATATAAAATACAACGCAAGCGGCTATGTAGATTTAACTGCCGGTAAAGCAATAAAGAAAGCAGACAGAGACAATCTGAAAGAACGCCGTAAGCGTGTTATGGATAAGTTTTATGAAATAGCAAAGTCAGAGGGCTTGCAGATAAACAGCTATATTAGTTTAGTGGAGATTAAAAATGAATAAGGATTACAGTAATTGTTTTGCAAATATAAAGGGCGGTTGCAGTATTTTAAAGCAAAAACTTTGTAATGACGGTGATTGCCCTTTCTATAAATCAAAACAGCAGAATGAAGAAGATAAGCGAAAATATCCGCATGTAGGATATGGCAGCAGAAAGAATGAGGTGAAAAAGAATGGAAAACATAATAAAAGCAAATCAAAAGCTTATAGAAGAAAATCCGAATGTAACAGAAATGGATAAATTCTTCCGGACGGACAACGGCTTCATTGAGGTATATTACAATCCATGTGCCGTATCCGGCGGTCAGCTGGTATATCACGAAATCTCGGATAAAATGATTCGTGAAGCACATGAGAAAACAAAGACTTCCGGAGATTTTTATGAATATTTGGACTGCTGTTGCAGACAGTATTTCATAGATATTAACACTCCCGAATTTAAGAGTAATTTTGAAAGCTTAAAGAATCGCAAAGCAGATTTGGAAAAGTGTAACCGTAAAACAATGCATGCTTTGAAAAAGGCAGCGGGAGTTGTAGCGAATCGAATACATATAGGGAGTGAGAGATAAACATGATTACAGCGAGAATAAATTTCTTAAACAACAATCTCATCGCAGATTTGTCACGTCCTCCTGTTGAAGTATATGACCGTTTACAGCGAGCCGGAATTTTAACCACACCTAACCTCATTATGTTAGATAATGCAAGAACATTGAAAATCGAGTTGTTTTCCGAGGACAATACAGATGAGAAAATTTTAGGATTAGTCAATAAAAAGAGTGATACACTCGGCAGATTAAACCGATTGTGTCACTTAGTTGACGGTATGGATTATCGTGATGAGTTGAAATTCATAGATGGTTTGGAAAATGGTAAATACGATTCATTAGAGGATGCGGTAAAGGATGTTGAAAAGTTGCGTGAGCAGCGCAGGATAAAAAACAAGAAAAAGGAACAGAGCAGATAGCGAGGTGATTGCATGGCAACAAAAATACAGCAGATATTTGAGCTGTTTCACGATACCACAAAATCATTCTCAGATTACAAGAACTGGACGGATTTTTTAAAGACTGCTGCGTGGCAATACAAGTATCCGTTTGAGGATCAGGTACTTATCCATGCACAGCGTCCCGATGCAACTGCCTGTGCTACAATCGAAGTCTGGAACAACAGTATGCACCGTTGGATAAACAAAGGAGCAAAAGGAATCGCCCTGCTTCGTGAGAACGGAAGCCGTTATGGATTGGAATATGTATTTGATGTTTCTGATACCAATGACAGATATAACCGAGAGGTCAGGCTGTGGAAGTATGATGCCAAATATGATGATGCCATCATTGAAACACTTGCGAATAATTTTGGTGAGTTAAAGGTTGATACAACTATAACAGACGCCATAATCTGTGCGGCACATAATGCAGTTGAGGATAATAAATATGATTATCTGCATGAGATTGGCTATGTAAAAAGCAACAGCTTACTTCACGGTCTTGATGAGGTAAATATCGACCTACGGTTCAGGCAAACGGCAGAAGTATCGGTTGCATATATGGTAATGCAGAGAATGGGACTTGAGCCGGATAATGTATTTGGTGCGGACGAGTTTGAGCATATGCGCGATTTCAATACTCACGAAACAATCAGTATTTTGGGAAACGCAGTTAGTGCTATTTCAGAAGCAGCTCTTAGAAATATTTCTGAAACTATCCGTGCAGAACAGAAGAAATTTGCACAATTACAAAAACAGGTATATAATGAGGATAGAAACAATATAAAGCGAGAAAGGAATGATGAAGATGGCAGAAGCATTAACGTACAAGATGAAAGGAGATTATCAGATTCCGAATCTGAGCGTACCGACACAGGAGCACAGGATAGGCAAATACGGAATGATGAGGAGAACATACTTAAAACAGCATCGCCGGAGCCTGTACTCAATATTACTGATGAACGGGACGCTGCTCCAGCACTTGGAGGAGATAGACAAAACAGCGACACAACAGGTCGAGCAAATGGTGGAACAGATGGCGAAAGCGGAGGGAGTGACGGAGATTATGAAATCGAAGGATCCGATGCTTTGGACAGGGCTGATGAACAATTACCGACATTTGGCGGAGGAAACGGTACTGTCGGAGCTGGTGTACAGCTAAATCTGTTTGATATGCCGCTTCCATCTGAGGAAGAACAACAGAATATGATAAGAGAAGCAGAGCGAATAAGAAGCTCTGCTTTTTCCATTCCTCAGCAGATTATTGATGAAGTGCTGACAACAGGAAGTAATAACCGAAACAGCGTTTTAGATATATGCACCGTGTACAGCAAGAATAAGTCAAGTGCTGAAAATATTGAGTTTCTGTAACAGGAGTATGGCGCAGGCGGTAAAGGATTTATCTTTGACGGCGATAAAATATCTGTATGGTGGAATGATGAGGGAATCAAAATTGCCCGTGGTGAAAGTGCTGTTACCGCAAGACGGTACGAGCTTGTCACTTGGGATATGGCAGATAAAAGAATCAGTGAACTGTTAAATCTTGGAAGATATGTTACACAGGAAACTATCGACAACATAAACAGACATGAGTGCTCTAAAGCAGCAAGTGCATTTTGGTTTATGAAAAGGGACGTAAACTTTGACGAGTATCCCGAACTGCGAGAGCTGTTCAACGAAGAGTGGTTTGACGGCGGTTATCCTGACAGTACGGCGAGGATAGCAGAAATGCTTACAAAGCCTGATGGTAGAGAAAAGCTAAGATCGGCCGTTGAAATGTTAGATGCAGAATACTCTGAGAATACAGATGTGATGCGGTTTGAAATGTATAGTCCTGACAAAGTGTTAGCACAGCTTAATGATTTGGAACGTGGGCATTTGCATTTTAGGGCAGATGAATATCAAGCAAGTACAGCACAGCGTTTTATCACTGAGGATGAAATTGACAAGCTGTTTCTTCGTGGCAGTGGTATGGATAGAGGTAAGATAAGAATATATTTGTATTTTCAGGAGCATACCGACACAAAGGAACGTATTGATTTTTTGAAACAGGAGTATGGTACAGGCGGACACAGCGGCGGACTCTTCAGTGAATGGCATGATGCTAAAGGTATAACATTCAGCCGTGATGATATATTATCACCGCTTGCAAAGGTTAATATATCGTGGAATGTAGCTGCAAAGCGTATTGATAGTCTCATAAAATCAGGCAGATATATGAGCGAAAAAGAAATTGCGGAGATTAGTTCAGAGCAGAAAATCGAAAAGTCATCTCAAATATTAGAAGAAAAAGAAGATAACGCAGATGAAATTAATCCATCCGAAGAAAAACAGGAAGAAACACTCACACCCATATATCAAAAGCCTAAAGAACGGGTACAAAACACCGTAATATATCCTGAAATACCAATGTCGGAACGGCATAATTTCAAAATCAATAATGACGAACTCGGTCACGGTACACCAAGCCAGAAATATCAGGCAAATGTAACGGCTATACGAACACTTAAAGCACTCGAGTCCGAACACAGGCTTGCCACTCCTGAAGAACAGGAAATATTATCGCAGTATGTAGGCTGGGGCGGTCTTTCGGATTGCTTTTCAGAAAAACACAGCAAGTATCAGGAACTCAAGTCACTGCTTACTGATGAAGAATACAGAGCTGCAAGGGAAAGTACACTTACAGCTTTCTATACACCGCCTGTTGTAATCAGGTCTATGTACAAAGCACTTGAAAACATGGGCTTGAAACAAGGCAATATCTTAGATCCGTCAATGGGTGTAGGCAACTTTGAGGGTATGCTACCTAATAGCCTTAGTAATTGCAAGGTTTATGGAATTGAGCTTGACAGTATCTCCGGCAGAATCGCACAGCAGCTATATCAAAAGAATAGTGTTGCAATACAAGGATATGAAGATACAACACTTCCCGACAGCTTCTTTGATGTGGCTATCGGCAACGTACCTTTCGGGCAGTTCAAGGTGATGGATAAGAGATATGACAAGCATAATTTTCTCATACACGATTATTTCTTTGCTAAAACTCTTGATAAAGTACGTCCCGGTGGTGTCGTTGCGTTCATAACTTCAAGCGGTACAATGGACAAGAGAAATTCCAATGTACGAAAATATATCGCACAGCGTGCTGATTTACTTGGTGCAATTCGCTTGCCTGATAATACCTTTAAGGCAAATGCCGGAACAGAGGTAACGTCGGATATTATCTTCTTGCAAAAGCGTGACCGCATGACAGATATAATGCCCGAATGGGTAAATGTCGGCACTCTTGATAACGGGCATATATTAAACCAATATTTCATAGATAATCCCGATATGATACTTGGTGAAATGGTCGAGGAAAGCGGTCCGTTCGGTATGCAGCTTAACTGCAAAGCCTATGATGATGCAGACCTAGGCGAACTGCTTGACGGAGCAATACAGAACATTCATGCACAGATTACGGAATATGAAGTTGAGGATATATCAAATGAGGAGGATTTGTCTATCCCGGCAGACCCGAATGTAAAGAACTTTTCATATACAATTGTTGATGGTGACATATACTTCCGTGAAAACAGTCGTATGAATAAGGTTGATGTTTCGCTTACTGCACAGAACCGTATTAAAGGCATGATAGAAATTCGTGACTGTGTGAAGGAATTGATTGAGTATCAGACAGAGGACTATCCTGATTATGAAATCAAAGCACAACAGGACAGGCTCAATAAACTGTATGACGAATTTACCGCAAAATACGGACTCATAAATTCAAGAGGTAACAGCACTGCATTTTCAAATGACAGCAGCTATTTTCTTCTCTGCTCACTTGAAGTATTAAATGAAAATCGAGAACTTGAAAGAAAAGCGGATATGTTTACAAAACGGACTATCGGTGCAAGAAAAGAGGTAACACAGGTTGATACTGCAACAGAAGCACTTGCTGTATCAATAGGCGAAAAAGCTCGTATTGATATGGAATTCATGTCAGAACTGACAGGTAAATCAGAGCAGGAGTTGTATATCGACTTGAAGGGAGTTATCTTTTTAAATCCGTTATAT
>JAZQKZ010000001.1:0-108106 GCA_045542415.1 Clostridia bacterium | reverse complement strand
CGGTGTTGTCTTTACCTTTGTTAATCTGCCGTTTTCATCATATGCAGCATTTACTAATACTGCCTCTGCTACGTCAGCTAATGTTACTGTTACAACTCTGTCAGCCTGTACGATTGCATCTGCTACCGGTACTACTGTCGGTTCAACTGTCGGCTCAGCTGTCGGTTCTGCTGTCGGCTCAGCTGTCGGTTCTGCTGTGGGTTCTGCTGTCGGTTCTGCTGTGGGTTCAGCTGTCGGTTCTGCTGTGGGTTCTGCTGTCGGCTCAGCTGTCGGTTCTGCTGTGGGTTCTGCTGTCGGTTCTGCTGTCGGAACCGGTGTCTCTACAACCTCACCTGTTGCAAGAGCTGCAACCTCACCTAAGATGTATGTTGCAATCTTTTCAGCTAACGGCTGCTTATAGTGGTTGTGGTCACCGTACCATGACTTAACAAGGTCAAGTACTGATGCAATTTCTGTACCGTTTGCAGCATTGTATGCTGTTACATCATCCATTGTTAATGAGTTGAAGTAGTTGTTGAAATACTCGCCCAACTCGATAACGTGGAGACCAAATTCTTCACCAATTGCACGGAGGTCACTGTTGTGAGCACCGTCGCCTCTTGAGCATGTAAACTCACCTGTTGCATCGTTATACGGATACTGTCTGTCTGAGAATCCTAACGGTGTAGCTGTTACCATTACCGGGATGCCGCCTCTCTGGATGATACCCTGTACATAGTAATCTCTTAATAATGTGTAATATGATGCCGGTTCATTTGTTTCCTTTGAGTTGATACCCATGTTAACTGTTACATAATCGCCCGGGCATACGTTTAAGAGAACTGTCTCTACTCTACCCTGGTTGTAGAAGTTAACTGAGTCACGGCCTGCCATACCATTGTTTGAGAAGCCCGAGAAGCACTCCGGAAGTGTTACTGCTGAGCCTACTACATTACCCCATGAAATGTTGCCGCTTGCATTGTTGTTTGTTGTTGAGTCACCGATTGCAAATACCTTCGGCTTATCTGAAGCAGTCTTAGCTGCTGCCTGTGAAATTGTAAGTGTTGTTATAGTTGATGTTGCCGGGAATGTGAGGTCTAATACGCCGTCACATACTGCAACATTGAATGTTGTACCTGACTTTGAGATACCTGTTGTAGCTGATACACTTTCAACTACCTCTGATGTCATTGAAGCTGCAGTTGTAGCAACCTCTACAACGTAGTTGCCGTTCGGTACGTTTGCCTTGAATCTTGAATCTGCTGTCGCTGTTACATCAGCTGCATTTGCTGTTACTGTTGAAGCATCGTTCCAGCCGTAGCCGAGCTTCTCTGTGTACTGAGTAGCCGCAACCTGTGTATAGCCCTCAGCTACCTCATCTGAACCGAATGCAAATGATAAACCGTGAATGTTTACCTTAACCTTTGTTGAAAGTCCCTCTGCATTTGTAGCCTTTACATATACAATTGCCGGTGAAGCACCTGCTGCAACTGTCATCTTGCCGTTCTCGAATGTAACACCATTAACTGTTGTTTCTGTTACACCATCCTTAGCAAGAAGTGCATATGTGATAGCACCGCCATCAATAGCTACACCCGAGCCGTCTCTTGTCTCTGCAACGAAGTCAGCTACTACTGCTTCCTCACCTGCGAACGGAATTGTGATTGATGATGTTGAGCTTGTGAAAGCAACAACATTTGATGATGTTGTGAGCTGGATTGTCTTCTCAGCTGTCTTACCATCCTTTGTAGCTACTACTGTAACTGCACCTGAAGCACCCTCGTTTACTGTGAGCTGCGCTGTCTGTGCACCTGTTGATGTGAGCTCTACATTTGCATATTCCTCTGCTAATGACCACTCTACTGCACCTGTTACCTTAACGCCGTCTGCTGTTGCTAATGCTGCTGAGAAATCAACTGTTGAAGCAGCCTCGCCAGCCTCCGGAACCTTTACAACGTCAGCTGCTGAATTTACAGCCATTGTTGCAAGTGTCGGAACATATGCCTTTAATGCATAAAGGTAAACCGGCAATGTACCCGAAACACAGAAATACTTAGTTGCTGACTCTGTTGTAGCAACCTCTGCGGTCTGACCAACTAATATACCGTCCATATCATATACTGCAACAGTATATGTACCTACGCTCGGATCTACTGATGCAACGAACTTATAAACTGCACCTGATGTAAGACCTGAAACTGTTTCCGTTCCGGCTGTTACTGCACCACCTGAAATTGTAAACTGCCACTCTCCAACTGCATTTGAGTTGTTCGGTGTGTTACTCCAGCAACCGAATGTAGCACCATCAGTTGCCTTTGCTGTAATCTCGAATACATACTGGTCTGCTCTGTCTGTCCACTGGTAGTTACCGATTGTTGAACCACCACCGTTATTTGAAGCAAACTCAAGTGCCTTTGCACCGTCCTCATCCTTAACGAGTGTTAATGTTCTTGCAGCGTTTGAACCGTAAATTGACCAGTTGTTAAGAACTACATCCTTATCTGTAAGACCGTTTGCTAAAGCCTTATAGCCAACAAGTGAATCCGCATAATCACTCATATCTACAGGATAACCCGCAGCCGGAATAATCTGTGTTTCGCTTGCTGCGTTTGCACCGATAATAGCGAACGGTGTTGTGATTGTGTATGAATCCTCGCCATATGATACAATTGCCTGAACATAACCGTAGTAGTTTGAAACACCGTTTCTTACGTTAAGGTTAGCTGTTGTACCCTCTGATGTAAATGTTACATAGCCATCCTCATTCTCAAGACCTACGATTGACCAATCAACTGATACCTTATCTGTTAAATCACCACCATAGCTTCCTAAGCCTGAAACTGAAATCGGGTAATCAACACTTGTACCCTCTTCCGGCTGTGAAATTCTTGTATTAAGTCCCTGTGTAAATGATGCTGAAACCAATGTTTCCTCACCAAGCTCACCGAACGAGTCGTCAGCCTCAACTGCTCTTACAACAAAATTATCCACTAACATTGTAGGATTATATCTACCTGCTAATAAATACATACCTGCAACATTACCTGTGCCGCTGTATGCTGTTGCAACTCTGTCTGCAATTACGCCTGTTGTTGAACCTGTGATTGTTGTTGAAACAAGTCCCTGTGTCTTATCAACATAGAGCTTATAATTACACCACTCACCTGACGGAATAGTTGCTGTTGCTGTTGTGTTCATTGAATATGTTGTTGAACCGCCTGATGTAGAAAGCTTCAATACATATCCGCTTTCAGCACCGTAGTTAACATTGTTGCTGTAGTACTTTAAATCTGTACCCTTTACAACTAATTCTGTAGTCTGGTTGTTTCCCGGAGTTACTGCTGCGTCAAATTCAACTATGTATTTATCCTCCGCTGTTACATCCACTCCTGTGAATTCCATAACTGCACCACGAGAATTCTGACCTGAACCGTTAAGATCGTATGAAAGATAGCTTCCATGCGTATCATCTGTTGCCATTGTCAGCCAAGTTGCTGCGTTTGGTGAAGTAGCCACTGTACTTGCATCTGTTACATCAGTGAAGTCCTGTGAATACCATGATGTAGCTGCACTTGCACTCATCGGTACAACTGCCATTGATGCAACCATCGACAATGCCGAAACAGCAGCTACTGTTTTTTTGAAAAGTTTACTTCTCATTCTTTTCTCTCTCCTTTAGATTTATTTTGCGATAAACGCAATAATAGTTATTTACATTATAGCACAAAACTTTTTATTTGTATAGTACCTTTTAACAAAAAAACCTTACTCATCACCAAAAATTTGCATTTTATACAAAAACCAATACTGATTTTTGAGCATATTGCCAAAATGCGAATATAAAAGAACAGAAGACCTGAACCGGTCTTCTGTTCCCTAAAATATTACTCAGCTTTTATAATATCATCAAAGGTAAGAGTCTGAACATTCGTTACTCCGACCTCTTTAAGATTTGCTTCTGTTGTTTCAGCATTTGTCATTTTACCGCTTAATGTCGCTACATTTTCAATGCTGAATTTATCAATTCCGATTACCGGTATCTCAAAATTTTTCTTCATTATATAATACCTCCATTTATTCAAGCTCGGCTTCTACTGTAAGCGACTCAAGCTGTTCTTCTGTTCCTGTAATGATAAGACCATATCTTACTGTTGCTCCGCCACTGATTGTTGTGCTGATTTCAACCTCCGGATTTGCAATTGTTGAACCCATAGTTGATGTGATATTCCATACAAGCTTTGACGGCTGCAAGTTATCATCACCCTGAACAAACTCTGCTTTCCAGCCCTTTGCCGGAATACTGTCGCTGTCATTTTCAATAGTAAGTGCTTCGGTAGTAATTGCCGCAAGCTCCGGAACCACCGTATTTTCGCCGATAATTCTTACAAGCTCTGATACAACGCCCTTTGTTCCGTTATATCCCTCAATCATTAATGTCGAAGCAAGTCCGCTATAGTGGTTATGGTCTGTGAAGCATGCGATAATTGCCTGAGCCGCTGCATCTCTTGACTCATAACCATTCGCTGCATAATCATCTACATATGCATTGAATGAAGTATCCGCATTTTTACCGATGTCCACAAAGCCGGCTAATTCATCTGCACGCTCTGTATATATTGCTCTTACTACATTGTCATAGCTGTCCTGACGGTAGCTTGTAAATGTCTGTGTATCGCTGTCATATCCGCTTGTATAATTACCCACTGCACCATGCGGTGAATACGAATTAAGAATAACATTTGCACCTAATGCCTTACAGCAGTCAATATAGTAGTTGAAGTCCTCCTCAAAATAGCTTCCCATACCGTTTGTACCCATGTCACCAATCATTACATAGTCACCCGGCTGAATCTGATTAAGAACGTTTCTTAACAATCCCTGTGTATAATATGTACAGAGATTTCTTCCGCCTCTACCATTATTTGAAAAGCTTACAAGTGCTGTTAAGTTTGTATAATTGCTCTGTGTACTATTTAATACATATGCCCATGAACCGTTATTTGCAGCTGTCGAGTCACCAATTGAGAAAACATTCGGTATTGTTCTTGCAGTCTTATCTGCCTGCTTTTCGATTGTGATATATGCTACACTTGAATCTGTAAACGCAAAGTCAAGCACTCCGTCAAACACCGGTACATTATATGTAGCAACTGCTAATGAATCACTTGTCAGTGCCACACCCGAAAGATCGCTGTTTACATATTCTGATGCAGCACTTCCGCTGTAATAAACGTTTACTGTATATATCTTGTTGCTTTCAACGTTTGCCTTGAATGTAAATGTACCTGTGAGATAGTCTGTTGAAGCATCTGTTGTTGATGCTGTGCCTGCCGCTGTTGCTGTTCCCTCTATACCGTATCCAAGCTTTTCTGTATATGCTGTTGACGGTGAAACTGCTGTATATCCCTCAGTTACATCTTCTTCCTCGCCTGCACCGAAGTCAAATAAGTATCCGTGAACTATTACCTTAACTGCCTTTGAAAGTGTTTCGCCTGCTGAATTTGTACCTGTTGCTCTGATTGTAAGTGTAATAGGCTGTGCATTTGATGCAACCGATAATACACCGTTATTAAAGCTGATTCCTGTAGGTAATGTTGTAAGCTGTGTTGTATTTGTCTTGTCATACACAGCAAGAGTACAATCACTAAGCTTGTTCGCATTTGCGTCTATTACCTCTGCTGCAAAAGTTGCTGTTGAAGTCACGTCTGCTTCAAGCGGAATTGTTACGCTTGTTTCTGACTTTGTAAACTTAACACTGTCATCTGAGCTTGTTAATGTAAGCTCGATTGTCTTTGAGTATCCGCCGATTGTTACCTGTACCGGAAGTGTTCCGGCAGAAGCTGATGTTGAAACTGCAACAACTGCCTTATGTGAATCAGTTGAATCCGGAGTAATTGTAACTCCCTCTGCCATCGAGTCGTCTGTTATTGTCCATTCAGCTGTACCCGTCACCGGATATCCATCTGCTGTCAAAGCACTTGCTGTTAATGTTGTACTCTGTGCTTCCGGAATTGAAAGAGTTTCACTTTCAGCCGTAAGTGTAAACTTTGATGAATCAACTGCCGGGTTATAGACATAATAGCTGCCCAGATCGATTGTACCTGTGTTTGAGTTTCCTAAGCCGATTGCATAGAATGTCGGGTTACATGATGATGTCCATGCTACATTTGAAGTCTCACCCAATAATGTAGTGCCTGTTGAATTATATACCTGTGCGTATGCTGTCTCTGTTGTCTTATCTATCGAGAAAACAACCTTATACCATGTTCCTGTAGCAAACGACGCATTACTGTCCCCGTTTGTAAGCGTTGTGCCATTTAATGTAATTGCCGAATCAGAATATGACAGAGTTAAAGCCTCTGCATATGATGAGCTGCTGCTCCAGAATGCATAGCCCTGTGTCAGAGTAATACGTCCGCCATTTGAATTAAAGCGTACATCCTGCTCAAAAATCAGTTGTCCCGATGTTGCCGGGAAAGTATTTGCCATCATTGCAGACTTGCTTGCAGTTGCTTTCTTCATACGGATGAATTTATCGCTACCATCCTTTGTGAGCGTAGCTGCGGCAGAACCGTCAGAGCCTGCAACATTAAAGCCGCCTAAAATTATATCCGAGCCTGTGTATGTGTTCTTTGTACATACATAGCCTGCCATATCATCCGAATAACTTGAGAAATCACTCACATATCCGCCTTTTGGAAGAACTGTATTTGCATCTGTATTTGATGTATTTCCAAGGTATATAAGCGGTTCTTCAACCGTAAGAACTGTATCACCGTATGTAACCGTTGCCACAACTGCACCGTAGTAGTTGAATGCATGGGCTTTGAGCTTAAAATCTGCTTCGTGGGTTGTTTCATCTACTACAAGCTCGCCGTAGCTGTCGCAGTAAATATTTGAACCCTCCGCATCAGTTGATGCTTCATTCTTATCTGCAATCCATCTGAAGCCCTTTAATGTGTAATCTACTGTATAGTTATCATAGTTTGCTGTTAAATCCGAACCCTCACTGCCTGTAAGCTTAACGCTTATCGGATTTGACTGTGCAGTATTTTCATCTGCACCTGCAACGAGTGTATTACCTGACGGGAAGCTGTCAAACTCTATTGATGCAAGAGTTTCTGCTGTTGTATCAGATGTCTCTGACTCAATCTCAGTAAGTGTCACATCCGCTGTAGCCGCACCCGAATACCATCTTCCGCAGTATGCCTTGAAACCATATAATGATGTTACTGTATCATCAACGAAATCCAAGGTATAGGTCGATGTAGCTTTTGTTCCGTTTACGGTAAGCGTAACCTGTTTTGCATCAAAATCTATTAAAGCCGAATACTTTATAAGACCTGTTCCGCTTGTTCTTGTCTGATCAGCTACTATCGAATAATAGCTTGTCGAACCAATTGTTACATCATCCAGAAGCGACTGACCGTTTACCGTCAAGGTTCCCGACCACGATGTCATATAAAAATCAAGAATAGCTCCCGATGACGCTTCTGCCGCCGCAGTATCATTTGTTCCCATAAGATAAACATGAGAATCAGCAGAAGTAGCCGCATTAAGATTCATATACCAGTCAAGCTGATACACATTTCCGTCAGCCGGTGCTGTACCATTAACAAAATATGCATAGCCGCCTCTTGAGCCGCCGCCGCCATCCTGATAGAAATATGTTGTGTCCATCACCTGTGTAGAATCACCGTTAACATAGCCTGTGCCTGTACCGGCAGTACCGTTTACTGCTGTCCATGTCGGATCTCCGGAATACACAACAGTATCCGCTGATGCACTCATCGGCATAACCACAAACGATGAAACAACCGCTATAGTGGAGACTATAGCTGTTAACTTACTGAAGATTTTCATAGTTTTCTCTCCCTTGTAATTATATAAAAATATTCATAGTAATTATATCACGAAAAATAACTTTTGTACAGTATTTTTATAACAAAAATTAAATTTGTTTTTCACAAAAATTTCTTGACTTTTTTGTTTATTTATGATATAATTATTCAGTCATGCAGGTATGTGAGGCTTCGTCCCCGTATTGTATGCGATATAACAGATGAGTACGGATTTTCCGTGTTCATATATGAGGATTAAGCGAAATGCTCCTCCCCGGCACACCTCTGCCGAGTAAAAATCACGAGGTAATCAGCGGGCGTGGCGGAATTGGCAGACGCGCCAGACTTAGGATCTGGTGGGCAACCGTGGGGGTTCAAGTCCCTTCGCCCGCATAACGAAAAAAGACAGGTTCAAAACGAATCTGTCTTTTTTCGTATTTTATAAATTGATTTTGTCCAGATACTGTCTTTAGTCAATTACCTTATAGCCCTGATCCTCTACCGTCTTTTTAAGAACCTCATACGCAGTTTCTGCATTAAGAGTTACTACAGCCGTACCCTTTTCGTGACTCACATCCGCTACGGCTACGTTTTCAAGCTCCTCTAAGCACTTCTTCACTCTTGCCTCGCAGTGCGGACACATCATCCCTTCAATTTTCAATGTCACTTCCATTGTTTTTTTCTCCTTAACCTTTATTTTCTTATCTCCTGATGAATCATGTATATTAACCAAATTCAACCTCAGAGCATTGGACACTACACAAAAGCTCGACAGACTCATTGCCGCTGCACCGAACATCGGATTAAGCTGCCAACCAAGCAGTGATATAAACACTCCTGCTGCCAGCGGTATCCCCAGCACATTATAGAAAAATGCCCAGAACAGATTTTCATGGATATTTTTCAGCGTTTTACGACTCAGTCTTATCGCCGCCGCCACATCTTTCAGACTGTTTTTCACCAACACAATGTCCGCCGCATCAATAGCAACATCCGATCCTGCACCTATTGCAATACCGATATCTGCCCCTGTAAGGGCCGGTGCATCATTAATTCCGTCACCGACCATTGCAACCTTACCCTTTCGCTTCAGGGAATTTATTATTTTTTCCTTACCGTCAGGCATAACACCGGCAAAAACCTCATCAACCCCCGATTTATCACCGATTGCCTTTGCGGTACGTTCATTGTCACCCGTAAGCATTACAACATGTATGCCCATATTTTTTAATGCTTCTATTGCTTCTGCCGAATCATCTTTGATAACATCGGCAACGGCTATCATGCCGACAAGCCTGCCTCCTTTTGCAAAGAGAAGCGGTGTTTTTCCCATACTTGCAAGCTCATCAGCCTTATCAGAAACCACATCATCGACGTTCAGCTTAGATGATATAAAGCTCAGACTTCCACCCAGTGCAGGCTCACCCTCAAGCTCTGCTTTTACTCCGTTTCCCGACAGTGCTTCAAATCCGTTGACATCTGTTAATGATATCTGTTTTTCCTTACAGAATTTTACTATCGCAACAGCCAACGGATGCTCACTCTTATATTCAAGCGAATACGCAAGCGTTAACAACTCACGCTCATCCACGCCGCTTGCAGGTACTATATCTGTAACTACCGGTTCACCCTTTGTAATTGTACCGGTTTTATCAAGAGCCACAACCGCAGTTCTTCCCGTTTCCTCCAGCGATACAGCATTTTTAAACAAAATTCCGTTCTTTGCTCCCACTCCGTTACCAACCATAATAGCCACCGGCGTTGCAAGACCGAGTGCACACGGACAGCTTATAACAAGCACAGATATACCTCTTGCCAACGAGAATCCGATATCCTTTCCAACCAACAGCCATATAAAGGCTGTAATAATTGCAATGGTTATTACAGCCGGCACAAAGATACCCGAAACCTTATCAGCCACCTTTGCTATCGGAGCTTTTGTCGCCGCCGCATCACTTACCATTTTTATTATCTTCGAAAGAGTTGTATCCTCACCAACTCTTGTTGCTTCACATTTTATATATCCGGAGCTGTTTATCGTCGCCGCCGAAACCTGATCTCCGATGTTTTTATCCACAGGAATACTCTCGCCCGTAAGAGCCGACTCATTAACTGCTGAGCTGCCGTCAATCACTATTCCATCTACCGGAATACTCTCACCCGGACGCACCACAAAAATATCACCCTGTTTAACCTGTTCAACTGATACCTGAATCTGTTCACCATCTTTTATAACAGTTGCCGTCTTAGGTGACAGCTTCATGAGACTTTTAAGAGCATTGGTGGTTTTACCTTTTGAATGTGCCTCAAGCAGCTTTCCTACGGTTATGAGCGTCAGAATCATAGCCGAGGATTCAAAATACAGCTCATGCAGATAGTGACCTCCTGCATCGACTGTCATTCTGAATAATGCATAGGTGCTGTATATAAAAGCCGCACCCGAGCCAAGTGCTACAAGAGTATCCATATTCGGTGCTTTCTTTATCAGTCCTTTAAAGCCGCTTATAAAGAATTTCTGATTTATTACCATTACAATCGCAGTAAGAAGCAGCTGCACAATCCCCAGTGCCACAGGATTGTTATCAAAAAAAGCCGGAACCGGAAATCCCCACATGACATGCCCCATTGAAAAATACATCAGCACTGCAAGAAAAACAAGAGATGAAAACAATCTCTTTCTTAACAATGGTGACTGCGTATCTTTTAACGGGTCAGTGTCTGTCTCTGTTACTTTTTTTGCACCCTTTAACGATGCACCGTATCCTGCCTTTTCTACCGCAGCAATGATTTCTTCTGCCGATGCACTACCCTCAACTCCCATAGAATTTGTCAAAAGACTGACTGAGCAGCTTTTCACTCCCTCAACTGCACATACCGCTTTTTCTACTCTGGCACTGCACGCTGCGCAACTCATACCTACTACATTGTATTGTTCCATTTTCACACATCCATTCCCGAAAGCATTTCCTTCAGTTCTGCCAGCTCCTGAGAGGTAAGAGTAAGTCCCTTACCCATTTTTTCATGATCCGGTGCCCAGTCTCTTAAATCAAATTTCGGTGCAGCACCGTTCCAAGATACAATGTTCAGTTCTTTTCTCCAGCCCTTAGCATTCTCGGAAAGCACTCCGATATGCTCCATTATTTCAAATCTTATATCTGCCATAATTTTATCTCCGTTCAATTAGTCTTTGCTAACTACAATTATACATCACTATTAATTTTTTGTCAACCTTATTTGCATACAAAAAAAGCACTTGCTCACAAGTGCTTTTTATATGCCGGATACCCCTGCTTATTCTGCCTTTTCCGAAGTAAGCAGCTTATATACAACTGCCGCAAGTGCTCCTCCCACTAACGGAGCAAGAATAAATACCCATACACAAGATAACGCCTCGCCGCCGACCAAAAGTGCCGGTCCGAAGCTTCTTGCAGGATTTACCGATGTTCCCGTAAATGAGATTCCGAGAATATGTACAAGTGTAAGTGAAAGACCGATTACAATACCTGCAACCGCACCGTTACTTTCCTTCGATGTAACTCCTAAAATAGCAATAACAAATACGAATGTAAGAATTATCTCAACAAGGAATGAAAGTCCGATACTGTTATTATACAGTGCATTTGCACCGAGACCGCTGTCAACGCCAACAAGAAGCATCAATACAGCCGCACCTGCGATTGCACCGATAAACTGTGCGACAACATAACCTATAAAATCACATACAGTCATCTTTTTACTGATGAGCATTGCAATTGATACTGCCGGATTTATATGACAGCCCGAAACATTACCTATTGAATATGCCATCGCAACAATAACAAGACCAAATGCAAGAGCCGTAAGCAAATATCCGGTACCGTTTTCTGCCGAACATCCTACCACCGCAGCAGTTCCGCAAGCGAAAAGTACCAATACAAACGTACCGATAAACTCCGCAACATACTTTTTGATTGAATTCATAAAAATTCCTCCCTTTTTTTTGATTTTTTAATCTATAAGGCATGCGCCTTTATATACTAATATTATTTCCAAACAACTATCTTATCCTTATTATACCATTTATCGCCTTTAGTGTCAACACATAAATATATTTCACTGACACTTATTTCTTCACGCAAAAAAAACAGCTCTGAAAAAACTTCAGAGCTGTTTAAAGTGACTCGTGCGGGAATCGAACCCGCGTTGCCGGCGTGAGAGGCCGGAGTCTTAACCGCTTGACCAACGAGCCATACAACATTAGCTATTATAGCATACGATCTTTAAATTGTCAACCTTTTTCCAAATTAATTTTCAAAAAATCAGTCTTATGTTTTTTGTCGAAGCATTGTGCAATATATACAATTTTGCGGCATAATTTTAAAAATCCGAAAATCTTTTTCAATTTCAACAATTCCGTTTTTCCCAAACGGGCATTAAACCTACATTTTAAATTTTCAGATAATTTATTTCACCAAATAACAATTCACAATATTTCCCTCCGACGCTTGACTCCGTTTAAATCACTTGCTATAATAGCCTTGTTAAAGCGCTTAACACTAAAAAACGAACAGTATCATCCGGCTCAGGCATTTCAAAACACTGCTAAATATCCCGACAAGTAGCTCTACCGGGATCAAAGGTGCGGAAGCAGCAATGAAAAACGTCCGTTG
Organism: Clostridia bacterium; assembly: GCA_045542415.1. Taxonomy (GTDB): domain Bacteria; phylum Bacillota; class Clostridia; order UBA1381; family UBA1381; genus UMGS1958. The sequence continues at coordinate 95,637 of JAZQKZ010000001.1, read as the reverse complement.
TCGGCACATGATAAGCAGATTAGTTCCCGGGGCTGTATCTGCTTATTTGTGTTTTATTTTCCTATTTCATATAAAAATGATTATTTATTCCTGTTACAGTAAATAATATAAGAAACATTTCTTTAACAAGGAGACTGATAATCATGGGATATATATTCAGCATAATCGCCGGGGCTGCAATGAGCATTCAGGGCGTAATGAACACGAGACTCGGCGAAAAAATCGGACTGTATGAATCAAATGCATTTGTTCAGGGAACAGCTTTTATTCTCTCCCTGATAGCTGTATGGATTGTCGGCAAAGGCAATTTCCGTGCCGTAACAGAAGTAAATAAACTCTATCTTTTAGGCGGCGTGCTTGGACTTATTATAACCGTCACCGTCATGCTCGGAATGGGCAGGCTTTCTCCTGCAGTTGCAGTATCCACCATTCTTATTTCACAGCTGCTTGTCGCCGCTTTAATTGATGCATTCGGCATAATGGGTACCGAAAAGGAGGCATTTGGCTGGAATAAATATGTCGGACTTGCTCTTATGATTGGCGGAATGCTGTTGTTTAAAAAATAGTTCATTAATGTGACCCCAAAAGTCAACCCGAAACTTTTGGGGTCATATTACGTCCCCCCCTTTATTCGCTTTTTTAGTTTGTAGTATAATTTAAAGCAAGAGTTATATATTTTCAATTTGTTTACAATTTATTCATTGACTTTTTCTGTTTATATGCTATAATGAAATCACAAAAGTCAAAGAAAGTCAAAGTCAATTAATGGAGGTGATGTTATGGGAATAAGCGACAGAATAGAGGCTTTTATCACAGCACTGATTGAAGCAGAAGAGGATTTATGTATTGATTTAAGACGCAACGAGCTTGCCGGAATTTTTAACTGTGTTCCCTCTCAGATAAATTATGTTATTTCAACAAGATTCAATCCCGAAAGGGGTTATGCAGTTGAATCAAAGCGTGGCGGCGGCGGTTATCTGCGTATAAGAAAGCTCATCAGTGCCGATGATTCACCACTCTTCGTGGCGATACAGAATATTCCGGGTGCAATTTCATATACCGAAACAAAAGGATATATATCAGATTTACTGCGTATAAATGCAATAGACACTTTACACGCCTCTCTGATTGCAGCTGCCACGAACGACCGTTCTCTTACGGTGGCACAGCCGGACAAGGACAGATTGAGAGCCAATATTTTAAAAAATATGCTCTTAGAGCTAATATAGGAGGTACTTATCATGTATGATTTATTTTCAGATTTTTTCGATATAATGGATGCATTCGTGCAAACACCTGCTCAGGAGGAAATAAAATGTCCGCTTTGCGGACATACCTGGAATGATTTCAGACAAAGCGGACGCTTAGGCTGCGGCGAGTGCTACAATACATTCAGAAGCAGTGCCGCCTCCGCAATACGTCAGATTCATTCCACAACCGTTCACAACGGTAAAATCCCCTCAAAGGCAGGCGAGGGACTTAACCGAAAAAAGGAATATGAAGCCCTGAAGCACAAGCTGCAGCAGGCAGTTCAGTCGGAGGATTACGAAACAGCCGCACAGCTGCATAAGAAAATAAGAGAAATGGAAAAGGAGGGCATCTGATATGATCTGGTACAAGGACAAAAATGACGGCATCGTAATTTCAACAAGAATACGTCTTGCACGAAATCTTGCAGGCGTTCCCTTTCCCAACGCATCAGCCGACAAAAGCGACGCCACTCAGAAAATCCGTTCCGCTATCAAGGATTCGGACATTGCAAAGGAATTTGATTTTCTTGAGCTTGACAACGCATCACAGCTTAACAGATTATCTCTCGCTGAGGAACACCTAATCAGTCCGGCAATGCTCAAGGGCAGCGGAAAATCCGTGCTTATCAATAAGGATAACACCGCAAGCATTATGCTTATGGAGGAGGATCATCTCCGCTTACAGGTTATATTGGGCGGCTTCAGACTCCATGACGCTTACAGCAAAGCAAACGAGCTTGACGACCTGATAGAGTCAAGTGTTGATTATGCATTTGACCATGAATTCGGATATCTCACAGCCTGCCCCACCAATGCAGGAACAGGAATCCGTGCCTCTGTAATGATGCATTTGCCCGGACTTGTATTAACCAAGAATATCGGAAGCATTATTTCCTCTGCTCCCAATCTGGGCATTGAAATCAGAGGACTTTACGGTGAGGGTACTGAAGCAGACGGTAATCTGTATCAGATTTCAAACCGCATTACAATGGGACTTTCAGAAAACGAGATTATTACACGTCTTGAAAAGATTGTAAATCAGATTTCTGATGCCGAGAAGAATGCACGCAAACTGTTAAGCAGTAAATACGGAAATTCATTGTCAGACAGACTCTACCGTGCATACGGTACACTCAAATTTGCAAGAAGCATCACCTCGTCAGAGGCAAAAACCCTTCTTTCGGAGGTTATGCTTGGCGAAAACATGGGAATAATCAAAGAAACAGGACTCCTCTCTCCTCTTGAATGCATGGTATGCTCTACACCGTCTATGATAAGCCGTGGCAAGGAGCTTGATGCAGGAGAAAGAGATATCGCAAGAGCAGAGTTTCTCAGAAACAACATTTAACTTATAAATTTATACAACGCCATAGGAGGTATTAATATGGAAAATACAGCATTTACAGAAAAGGCAAAAGCCGCCATAAATGCGGCACATGACATCGCTGCAGAGCTTGGACATGACTATATCGGCAGTGAGCATCTGCTCATTGGTCTCGTACGCGAGGGCAGCGGAGTTGCAGCAAAGATACTCGAAAAAACAGGTGTAAAGGAAGATGCCCTTATTAATATGACAAAACAGTTGGTTGGCTCTTCCACGCCGATAGACTCTAATATCAGTCTCCCTTTAACTCCAAGAACAAAGCGTATTCTTGAAATGAGTGCATACGAGGCACGCAGGCTGAACCACAGCTATATCGGAACAGAGCATATCCTGATGGCTATTGTGCGTGTAGGCGAGGGTGTTGCAGCAAGACTTCTTGCCTCAGGAGGTATAAACCTCCCGCAATTCTACCGTGACATAGTAGCCTCAATTGACCGTGACAGCCGAGATGATGACAGAAATACCCCAAACAATACAGCCGGCAATTCACAGCCTGCCAACACACCTACACTCAACGAGTACGGCAGAGACCTTACCGAGGTGGCACGCAACGGCGGATTCGACCCGGTAATCGGACGAAACGACGAGATAGACCGTGTAATTCAGATTCTGTCAAGACGTACAAAAAATAATCCGTGCCTCATAGGCGAGCCGGGAGTCGGTAAAACAGCGGTTGCTGAGGGACTTGCCCAAAGAATTGCCGACGGCGACGTTCCCGAACCACTTAAAATAAAACGTCTCATTTCTCTTGATTTGTCAGGCATGGTTGCAGGAGCAAAGTACAGAGGCGAATTTGAAGAGCGAATCAAGAAAGTAATTGATGAAGTCATTGCCGATAAGAATTCAATATTATTTATTGATGAATTCCATACAATTGTAGGTGCAGGCGGAGCTGAGGGTTCACTTGATGCCTCAAATATATTAAAGCCGTTCCTCGCAAGAGGCGAAATGCAATTAATAGGTGCAACCACCTTAAAGGAGTACAAGAAATACATCGAAAAGGATGCAGCACTGGAAAGACGTTTCCAGCCCGTTACAATTGGTGAACCGAGTGAGGAGGAAACAATTCTTATCCTCAAAGGAATCCGCGACAAGTATGAGGCACATCACAACGTCACAATAACGGATGAAGCAATTGAAGCTGCCGCTAAGCTTTCTTCAAGGTATATCACAGACCGTTTCCTCCCCGACAAGGCAATCGACTTAATCGATGAAGCATCATCAAAGAAGCGTCTCGGCTCGCAGACTGAGCCTAATGAATTAAAGGAAAAGGAAAAGGAGCTTGAGACACTTAAAAGCGAGAAAGAAGAGGCTGTCACAGCTCAGGACTTTGAAAAGGCGGCACAGCTCAGAGACAAAGAAAACGAAATCAAAAGTGAAATCAGCCGCTTAAAGGAAGAATGGAAAGGCAGTGGCTCATCATCAGGGCTTGTTGTAAGCGAGGACGATATCGCTCAGATTCTTTCAGACTGGACCAAAATACCTGCATCAAAGCTCAAGGAGGAGGAGCTTGAAAAGCTTCGCCATCTTGAAGCAGACTTACATGACCGTGTAATCGGTCAGGACAAAGCCGTAACTGCGGTCGCAAAGGCTATCCGCCGTGGCCGTGCCGGATTAAAGGACCCCAAGCGTCCCATAGGCTCATTCCTTTTCCTCGGTCCTACAGGTGTCGGCAAAACAGAGCTTTCAAAGACGCTTGCCGAGACAATGTTCGGCAGTGAAAATTCGCTTATCAGAATTGATATGTCCGAGTACATGGAAAAGCACGCCGTATCAAAGTTTATCGGCTCGCCTCCGGGATACGTCGGCTTTGAGGACGGCGGTCAGCTTACTGAGAAAATCAGAAAGCATCCCTACTCGGTAATACTCTTCGATGAAATCGAAAAGGCACATCCGGACGTATTCAATATCATGCTTCAGATTCTTGATGACGGTATATTGACGGACGCACAGGGCCGCCGCATCGATTTCAAGAACACCGTTATCATCATGACCTCAAACCTGGGTGCAAAGGAAATATTGGGTAACGTATCTGCAAAGCTTGGCTTCAGCACAGGCAGTGAAGATACAGGTAAAACCGAATCCGAAAGAATCCACGCCAAGGTTATGGAGCAGGTAAAAAAAGCATTCAAGCCGGAGTTCTTGAACAGAATTGATGAAATCATCGTATTTGACAGACTCACTGACGAAAACATCAGGGAAATTGCAAAGCTCATGCTCGCTTCGCTCACCAAGCGACTTGCCGACAACAATATTACGGTCTCATTTACAGATGAAGCAATCGCCGAAATCGCGAAGAAAGGCTTTGACCCGGTTTACGGTGCAAGACCGTTAAGACGTGCAATCCAGAATGAGATTGAGGATATGTTATCTGAGGAAATCATCGACGGACACATCAAGAGCGGCGACAATATTACGGTGACATTTGAGGACAACAAATTCATTGTAAAATAAATTCAGGGTGACGCACATGCGTCACCCTAATTCATTTAATAATTCCACTATTATTTTCCCATTCACCGGATGCTTTGCATACGGAGCTATCTGAGCAAACGGCTTTAGCACAAAATCACGCTTGCACATTTCTATATGCGGAACAGTAAGCTTTTGTGTCTGCATTATTATATCATCATATAAAAGAATATCCAGATCCAGCGTTCTCGGTCCCCAATGAATTGTACGTTTTCTACCGTATTTTGTCTCAATCTTATTAAGACAATCAAGCAGCTGCAACGGAGTATATACAGTCTCAAGTTCCAGTACTCCGTTCAAAAAATCATCCTGCTCCACTCCACCGTACGGCTCCGTTTCAATATAGTCAGACACCCTGATAACTCTGCATTTTTTATCTTCATCAAGTGCATTCACTGCACTGTCAAGATACTCTTTTTTATTGCCCATATTTGAGCCTAATGCAATGTATGCCTTATGCCTCCCTCTTTTTATCGAAACACCGGCACAATCTACCGGCAAACCAATCGGGGCCCAGGGTTTTCTTAACGTCAGCTCAACAGATTTTATAAGCGGATAATTAATAAGTATCTCCTCTGCAATCTGTTCTGTTGCCGCCTCAATAAGCTTACATGTATTTGCTTTTGTAAACTCCGTAATTCTCGCACAAATCTCTGCGTAGTTAACGGTTTTATTTATATCATCACTCGCTCCTGCTTCGCTCATATCAAGATACAGCTTACCTGAAAGCACAAATTTCTGACCGAGAGCCGTCTCCTCCGGAAGTACACCGTGATTCGCAAACAGTGTAAGATTTTCAATTAAAATATAATCCATTTCTAATTCCTTTCATACTCAAGCAATGCCTTTGTCATCTTTATTGCCCTTGCATTTTCCTTTACATCATGAACACGGACAAAAAGACATTTTTTCTGCACCGCAAGTACCGTTGTCACAAGCGTTCCCTCTACCCTTTCATCTTTTCCGAGACCAAGCGTAAGACCTATCATGGACTTTCTTGATGTACCGAGAAGTACAGGATAACCCAGCCTATGAAGTATATCAACATTTTGCGTAAGCATAAGATTATGCTCAAGCTCTTTTGCAAAGCCAATTCCGGGATCAATGCAAATTTTTTCGTCATCAATGCCGGCTTTTTTTGCTATATCAATGCTTTCCTTTAAATCCGAAACCACATCACTTAAACAATCCCTATAATCCGTATTGCTCCGATTATGCATCAGACAGCATGCCGCTCCGTATTCACTGCACACCTGTGCCATTTCGCCATCACGCTTAAAGCCCCATATATCGTTAACAAGGTCAGCCCCTGCACCGAGTGCAGCACAGGCTACCTTGCTTTTATATGTGTCAATTGATATCGGCACATCAAACCTCGCCCGTACAGCCTCAATTACAGGCACTACCCGACTTATTTCCTCTTCATCACAAACCGTCACATACCCCGGACGTGTAGATTCACCGCCTATATCGATAACAGAAGCACCCTCATTTATCATTTCCTCAGTGCGTTTGAGTGCCGCATCTATGCAGTTCCATTTTCCGCCATCCGAAAACGAATCAGGGGTAACATTTAATATCCCCATTATATAGGTGTCATTTTCAAATACCTTGTTTCGTATAATCATATTTCAATACTTAAATTACGTTTTTCCTCTTCCCAATAACATTCCGTACACGCTCTGCAATTATAGCACAGCCTTGACTTCTTATCCGCCTCATAAAGAATTTCACCGAACACATCATCTGAAGTCTTTACTCTGTGTGAACGTATCGCCTCAGTTACCGTCAGCATCTCCTCTTCACTGAATCCGCAATCCGGCATTATAAGCTCCGCATTTATGGCACTCGCTTCGGCATGATCCTCTATTACGGGATTATATCTTCCGCTGTCATGTAAAAGTGCAGCCGCATAAAACAGCTCCTTACTGATTTCAAGACCACGCTCAAGAATCATTATATAGCCTATCCTTGCAGTATCCATAGAATGCTCAATGCCATGCAGACAAAATATCCGTCCTACCTCCGAGCGTTCAATATTATCCATACAATGGCGGTATAAAGGGTGTTCATATATTTTTTGACATCTCTTCATATACTTTTTCCTTTTCATGTTTTATGCAGTCTAAAAACGAAAGCGAACCGAAAACCACTACATTATCAAAGTCTTCTTTTGCACAAAGCCTGACCGCATTTTCTGTTGTTACGGCATCCACCGTATCAGTACAGTAGTGACGTACAACGTCTGCCAGCACATTGCTTTTCAACCCTCTTTCTCCCGGAGCTGTTACAGTATATATCCTGTCCGCCCCCGATGCCGTCACCTCTATTATTTTTTTGTAATCTTTATCGGCGAACACTCCGACAATATACGCCGTTCTTCCATCAAGCAGTTCTTTTACCGACTGTGCAAGCACTTTTGCAGCCGGTACATTATGAGCGCCGTCAAATATCCACCCATCGTCATCACATTCAAACCGCAGTTGCCATTTCGTGTCCCTTAACCCTCGCATTATCGTGTCCCTGACAACACCGAGGTACTTGCACACTTCAACAGCAAGCACGGCATTCATCGGCTGATATGCTCCCGCAAGAGGTATTTTCACATTTTTCATATCACCGTAATTAAATACCGTTCCTTTTAAATCAGCAAAAACAATTTCAGGCACATCCGTAACTGTCAGCTCTGCATTTTTCTCCGTGCATTTTTCTTTAAGCACTCTAATTACACCGTCAGACTGCTGTGCAGAAAACACCGGTATATTTGCTTTTATTATTCCTGACTTACTTCGTGCTATTTTTTCTATCGTGTCCCCAAGAAATGCCGCATGGTCCATACCAACCGAGGTTATGACCGCCGCTATCGGAGCTTTAATTATATTGGTAGCATCAAGCTCACCGCCCATGCCGCACTCAATCAAAGAATAATCGCACTTTTTCTTTACAAAGTATAAAAACGCCGCCGCAGTCTCTGCCTCAAATGAGGTGGGATATATGCCCCTTGCTTCAACCGCATTTATTGCTTTCTCTATTTCATTGACGATTTCCGTATATTCATCCTCTGATATATAATCGTCATTTACTCTGATAATCTCACGGTATTCACTGACCGCCGGGGAAACATATCTTCCGACATTGTAGCCTGCCGCCCGTAGTATCCCGGAAATAAAAGCTCCCGTTGAACCCTTTCCGTTCGTTCCTGCTATATGTAGCGTCCTTATCTTATCCTGGGGATTTCCCAGTTCATTACACAGGGCATAAATCGCATCAAGCCCCGGTACTATTCCTCTGGGTGCGAGAGATGTTATGTAATCTCTTGCCTGTCTGTAGGTATGTATCATTTAAACAGTTCCTTGATTTCTTCCATTTTTTCAACTGCCGTATCATATCCGAATTTATACAGTCTTTTAATTTTTTCAATATCCTTTTCAAAAGAGTCAATCTGCATCTCTTCCGTAGGACGAAGCACTACTGCTTTGCCGTCACGCTCAAGCTGCTCACAATAGCGTACTGTTTCATTATACTTATCATGCCTTGTCAACAGCGGTTCAACCATCTTTGGATATTTTCTCTTTAGATATCTTACGGCTATTTTATTAGCCGAAGAAAGTGTTTTTCTGTAGCTTTCGGGACGAGTCAAAATAATCAGAAGCTTATCATGACCATCGGCCATTGCTTTTTTTACGGGTATCGGATCGCAGATACCTCCGTCATAATAGCCTTTTCCATCAATTTCAATAACAGGAAATACGAAAGGAAGCGCGCAGGTTGCTCTTAGCATTGTAAACTTCTCATCCATATCCTTACCGTCAAGATACTCGCTTTCGCCCGTCAAAACATTGGTCACGCCCACTCTTACCTCCGTTTTACTGTTTCTGTAGGTTTCCCAGTCAAACGGATATATGTCACGGGGCATATCCTCGTATGCGAATTTAAGACCGAACAGACTCCTGTCTGTAATATAATTTTTCATTCCGATATATCTCTTATCATGTCTTAAATTAACCAATACGTCATAATTTCTCTTCTTTTGTCTCGATACATACGAAATTCCGTCTGTAATACCTGCCGATACGCCGATTACATATGGGAAGTGTACGTTATAATCCAAAAGTGCGTCCATAACGCCTGCCGAAAAAATCGGTCTGAACGTTCCGCCCTCCAATACCAATGCTGACATTCTTCTACCTCTTCCTTAAAACTACATTTCTTTAATTTTATCATATATTGCCAAATTATTCAAGACATTCCCGACAAAAAAATTTTTGCTATTTTTTCACATCAAAACGCATTATTATTTGGCAAAAAATCCCTTTAAAACTTTTCTGTTTTTACTTTACTTTTCTATGATTTTACTATATAATATAATCAGGAATTTTTTGAGTTATTTGAAAGGATTTAACCATGACTAATTTAGATAAATTTAAGCAGAATATAAAAGGGAAAACAGTTGATGTTATCGGCATAGGAATTTCAAATATGCCGCTTATCCGCTATCTGGTAAAGCTCGGTGCTTCAGTCCGTGCGTTTGATGCCCGTGACAAGGATTATCTCGGCGACAATTATGATGCATGTATGGATTTAGGCGTTGAAATGGTATTGGGAGCCGATTATCTTGACCATCTGGGCGGTGAAATAATATTTAAAACCCCCGGACTTCGTTACGATAAGCCGCAAATTCTTGCTGCAGCAGAAAACGGAGCATATCTCACATCTGAAATGGAGACATTTTTTGATGTGTGTCCGGCTCACATAATCGCCGTTACAGGCTCGGACGGTAAAACCACGACAACTACACTTATACACAAAATGATGACAGATGCCGGCTATAAGACATGGCTCGGCGGAAATATCGGAAATCCCGTACTGGACATGGTTGACGAAATGAGCGAGGATGACTGGGTAATTCTTGAGCTTTCATCTTTCCAGCTCCATACCATGAAAAAGACTCCGGAGCGTGCGGTAATCACTAATTTAAGTCCCAACCATCTCGACTGGCACACCGATTATGCGGAATATATTGAGGCGAAAACCAATATTTACAAAAATATGGCTTCGGATAATATTATTGTCTTAAATGCGGACAACAAAGACTCTGCCGCACTTATCCCGGAGATTACATCAGAACTTCGTCTGTTTTCACGCACAAAGAAAACGGATGTATGGCTTGACGGCGAGGTTATAAAATGTGGCGATAGAGAGGTTTTAAATATCAATGATATTAAAATCCCCGGCATGCACAACGTTGAAAATTACATGAGTGCAATTGCCGCTGTTAACGGCTTGGTCGATGACAGCGTGATAGTTGATGTTGCAAAGAATTTCGGAGGAGTTGCACACAGAATTGAACTGGTGAGAAAAAAGGACGGCGTTCTTTACTATAACAGCTCAATCGATTCAAGCCCTAACCGTACCATAAATGCACTCAAGGTATTTAATCAGAAAATTATTATGCTGGCAGGCGGTAAGGATAAGGGGATTCCGTATGATGAAATCGGTAATCCGATTGCCGATGCAGTAAAGACTCTTATTCTTATAAGCAAGTTGCCCGTTACTGAAGAGGATAAGCTTATCCACCCGACTGCCGATGCAATCAGACAGGCTGTTCTTAATACCGGAAGAAGCGATATCCCTGAAATGTTTGAAGTTCACACATATGAAGAAGCAGTAAGCATGGCACACAAAATAGCCGAGGACGGAGATATTGTACTTCTCTCACCCGCAAGTACAAGCTTTGATATGTTCCGTAACTTCGAAGAACGCGGAAATTTATTTAAGAAACTCGTAAATGAGCTTTAAGGAGAATTAATTTGAAAAAACTCATTAAAAAATTAAGCGATATGCGAGGCATATCAGGATTTGAATATAAGTTAAACAAGCAGATTTCAGAGCTTTTTGCACCTTACTGCGATGAAGTCAAAACCGACCGTCTTGGCAGTGTCATTGCAATAAAGCATGCATCCATCCCGAATGCTCCTAAAATTATGATTGAAGCACATTGCGATGAAATCGGGCTTATAGTCACATCAATTACTGACGATGGTTATCTTACCTTTGCCAATGTCGGCGGAGTAGATCAGCGAATACTGCCTGCTCTTGAAGTTGTAGTACACGGCAAGGAGGATATCAATGCTGTTATCGGAATCATGCCCGATAAATACATCGAGTCAGGCAAAACTGTCAAAATGCGTGATATGGCAATTGATACTGCACTTCCGCTCGAAAAGCTCCGTGAGCTTGTAAGTATCGGCGACAGTGTTACAATTGCACAGTCTGTCGGTGAACTGGGCAAAAAGCAGTGGAGCGGAAAATCTCTTGACGACCGTGCTTCTGTTGCAGCCCTTATTGATGTTATGAAAAACATAAAAAATGCCGATTTAAAGGCTGATATTTATGCAGTTGCTGCAGTTCAGGAGGAGGTCGGCTGTCGTGGCGGTAAGACTACCGCCGGCGGTATCCGTCCCGATGTTGCAATTGCAATTGATGTCACTCACGGTATTACTCCAGACAACTCGGACAATGCATTTGAGGTAGGCTCCGGCTGTGCCATCGCTGTAGGGCCTAATTTGCATCCGCTTTTAGTAAAGCGTTTGTCTGAAGTAGCAAAAAAACACAATATCAAGGTTACAACCGAAGCCTGCGGAGGCGAAACCGGTACGGACGCATGGGAAATACAGTCAGCAAAAGGCGGCGGTATCCCCACTGCCCTGCTTTCAATTCCGCTTAAATATATGCATACCTCAGTTGAAACTCTGGCTTTATCAGACGTAAAGGCAACATCACAGCTTTTGACCGAATTTATAAAAGACTTCACTTCAGCTGATGATTTTTCATTCGAAAAGGCGGTGCTTTTATGAAGATTTTAGAACAGTTAAGTATGGCAAACGCTGTCAGCGGAAACGAGATGTATCTTGTTCCCACTGTTTTTGGCGAGCTTTGCAAAAAATACCGTGCCAATCCGTTCATTGATGCATTGGGCAATGTCATCTTATTCAGAAAAGGCAAATCCTCTGATAAGGTAATTGCAGTAATTTCGCATACAGACGAAGCAGGATTTATTGTAAGGGATATCACCGAAAAAGGATTTCTTAAATTTGAAGCAGTCGGTAATATCGATCCCCGTGTCATCATTTCCAAAAAAGTTATTGTAGGCGAAAACAGAGTCAGAGGAATTATCGGCATGAAGGCTATTCACCTCCAGAAGCGTGAAGAGCGTGAAGAGGTTGTAGGAATAAAAAGTCTTTTTATTGATATAGGTGCAAAGGACAAAAAATCAGCTCAAAAGCTTGTTGCCGTCGGAGATTATGTAAGCTTTGATACCGAGTTTTCACTTATGGGCGAAAATGTTATAAAGGGCAAGGCACTTGACCGTATGGGCGTATCAATCCTCGCCTCCCTCGCCGAAATCGAACCGGCATTTGATACCTATTACATTTTCTCGGCACAGAAGCACATCGGCTCACGAGGTGCATTGGTAGCTTTGGAAAGAATCCGGCCCGATACCGCTTTTATAATCGATGCAGTAGAAACAGCTGATTTATACAAGGCAAAGAAACATGAAACTACAGCGACTCTCAACGGCGGTGCGATTATCAGTGCAATGGATATCTACAGCATCGGCGACCGTGAGCTTACAGAGCATATAAAGAAAACGGCAGCAAACAACAATATACCCGTGCAGTCTGCACAGACTGTTCATGCCGAGAGCGAAACAGGTGCAGTCAGAAGTGCATATTCAGGCACCCACGCCGCACTTATCGGTATTCCGTGCCGTTATGCAAATACTCCGGTATCGCTTATGGCGTTAGCGGATATTGAAGCAGTTAAGAAATTAATCATAAGGCTTATTACAAATTAAGGAGAGAACCGAATTGGATTTATTAAAGAAACTCTTGGATATAAATTCACCCTCCGGAAGCGAGGGTGATATATGCAATGCGATTATTGAGGAAATAAAACCGTATTGCGATGAATACAATGTTGACCCGATGGGTAATCTCATCGCACACAAAAAGGGCGACGGGGCTCGCATTATGCTTGCCGCACACATGGACGAAATAGGCATTATCGCCACTCATATAGACGAAAAAGGCTTTATCCGTTTTTCTTCTGTAGGCGGTCTTTACATCCGTGAGCTTGTTCACCGCCGGGTACGCTTTGCCAATGGTATTATTGGCGTTATCAGCAGTGAAGAAGAGGAATTTATCAAGCATCCGGATATAAGAAAGCTATATGTTGATATCGGTGCCGAAACTGCTGACGAAGCGAAAAAGCTTGTCGGTATCGGTGATATGGCAGTATTTGTCGGCGAGGCTGTAATCAGCAATAACCGTATTATATCCAAGGCACTCGATAACCGTGCAGGCTGCTATATGCTTATTAAGGCAATGCAGTCACTCAAAAATTGCAAAAACGATTTATTCTTTGTGTTCACTACTCAGGAGGAGGTTGGCTTGCGAGGTGCAAGAACTGCGGCATATACCGTTGATCCGGAATATGCAATCGCTGTTGATGTAACCGATACCGGCGACACCCCCGGCTGTCCTGTTATGGAGGTCAAGCTCGGCAAGGGTGCGGCAATAAAGGTAATGGATCGTTCTGTTATGTGTGATCCTGATGTACGTTCGGCAATGCTTGAAGCCGCAAAGGCTAATAATATCAGCTATCAGCTGGAAATAATGACTGACGGCGGAACAGATGCAGGTGCCGTACACCTTTCAAGAGCCGGCGTTAAAACAGGAGGAATTTCACTTCCCACCCGTTATATTCATTCTCCGTCAGAAATGGCAGATTTGAATGACCTTGATGCATGCATTAAGCTTTTAATCAAAACAATAGAAATACTTTAACCGGAGCATAAAATGAACACAAAAATAACCGCATTCGTTACGGCTGTCATATTTTCACTCACTCCCCTATCGGCTCTCGCCTCAAATTATTATCCCACTGCAGAGTTCCCGAAGGTTAATGCAAGTGAATTTATTGCCGTGCCTTTCGATATAAAAACATACTATACTGCCGAAGAAGCAGTACGCACTGCAGCAAAGAAAAGTGCCTTTCATCTTTCTTTGGCACTGCTTTCTCTTGATGAAATAATTTCGGATGCACAGACCTCATACGCACTTTGTTATATTCAGGCTTCAAAAAACAACACCGAGGAAAACAACGCCTTAGTTGCAACTGCAGCTTCTGCACTTACAGAGATATCGCAAAGAATGTCATCCCTTATAATGGATTTGTATAACGATTCCGAAACACGCGGCTCAGTTACCGAATGGATTGGCGGCGAGGAGGCTATGCGTGAATTTATTCTCAGCTATCCGACCGAACGTTTTTATGAGCTTACCAATAAGGAGAATGAAATCCTGACAAAATACAGAAATACTCCGTTCGGCTCATATATTTATACCGGAGCCGATGGCAATACCTATACCTTCGAAGAGCTTGATACCGAGATAATGAAGCTTCTTGAAATTTTAAGCTCCGATACCGAGGATGAAAACATAGACTACGGAGCAGCATACAGAGAATATCAGAAGCTCAGCGAGTATATACTTGATTATATAGATAAAAGCGGACAACAAACAGGTGAATTGTTTTCAGAGCTTGTCCGCATCCGTGCCGAAATTGCCCGTGAATCCGGCTTTAACAGCTACGCCGATTACGCACATACAATGATTTACAACCGTGATTATTTCTCGGCTGATATTTCAACGCTTCGTGAAACGGTAAAGACTCATATTGTACCGCTTATGCTGAAGCTTGAAACAGTTGTTTCGGATCTCAACGAGGCTTCAATTACTCACGAGGATATTATTCCGACTGTAGGAAAATATATCGGCAATATAAGTCCCGAACTGAAAGACAGCTTTGATTATATGGTTAATTCCGGACTTGTTGATATGGACTACTCATCAACAAAAATAACTCCCGGAAACGCTTATACAATTGATATACCCAAGTATAAGGTTCCCTTTGTATTCATCAGTCCCGTTGAGGGCAACACTGCCTGGACGCTTGATACTCTTGTCCATGAATTCGGTCATTTCAATGCCAACCTTTACGGCTCGCTCGTAGCTGATGATACTGAATTAATGTATGTTTCTGATATAGACATCAGTGAAATACATTCTCAGGGACTTGAATTGCTGTTTACCGATTTCTATGATGAGATATATTCGGGCGATTCATTGATAATGAATTTCAACCGCTTATATACCTTACTCAATTCCATAATCGGCGGATGCCTATATGACGAATGGCAGGAGCAGGTATATGAAGACCCAGATATGAGCGTTGCTCAGATGGAGAGCCTGTATCTATCCCTTTGCGACAGCTACGGACTTGAACCGCTTTATAGCTACGAGTGGACGCAGGTTCCGCACAACTTTGAGGAACCTATGTACTATATAAGCTATGCAGTCAGTGCTGTTGCGGCTCTTGATATATGGGTACAAAGTCTTACTGACCGCCCCGGTGCTGTTGACAGATACATGAGAACTACCGCCTATAACGATGACAAAGGCTTCCGTGAAGCTTTATACGAGCTTGGCTACAATGATATATTTACCGAAAGTACAATATGCATGATAGCCAACGCCATAGCTAACTTTTCAACAGTCGGGTACAAAGATATTTCTACTGATGACTGGTTCTGGCAAGCTGTTGTTCAAACAGTTCCGTTCATGGATGATTGTGTAGAAAACGGTAACTTCCGTCCTCATGACAGCATTTTGAGAAGCGAAATGGCAAACTCAATCGGAATGCTCCATGAATACTCAGGAAATGAGATTGCTCCCGGCACAACAACCTTTACCGATGATGATGACAGCAAATACATTGCATGGGCTGCCGACAACAGCATAATAAAGGGCTACGATTCTCTGACGTTCGGTGCCAATGACACACTTACGCGTGAGCAAGCGGCTGTTATATTGTATCGGTATTGCGGAGCAAGCGGAAACTCCAACCCCTCGTCGCTGAACAGCTTCGCTGATTATACCTCTGTTTCCGACTGGGCTTACGAAGCTGTTCTTTGGGCAGTAGATGAGGGAATTGTCAGAGGTATTAAAATAGATGATTTTACCAGCATTATAAATCCGCAAGCTTCAATCACGCGCGCAGAAGCCGCTCAGATGATGTCACGATTTGTATATTACATGGATGCATTAAACATTTCAGAGGAATAACAGTATATGTTAAAAGAACGCTTAAACAGCCTTATCCTTACAGAACAGGATAAGGCAGAAATTAAAGATTTTTATCTTGAATATCACGAAAACACAATAGAGCCGTTTACATATATGCAGTTTTCGGAATTTTCACGAACCGGAAAGCGTATCGGCTACGAAACACTTTATTTTAACCGACGTCGGCGTATAAGCTCCACTTTCATGATGCTCTTTGCCTTTGGCGAGAACTATCTCGACGAGCTTTGTGAGCTTCTTATGGCTGTGTGTGATGAACACACATGGGCATTACCTGCTCATGTAAAAAACTATGATACGGCACGTTTTGAAATAGACCTTTTTGCCGCCGAAACTGCTATGATGTTATCAGAGATTTCGTATTTGCTAGGTGCTGTACTTCCTGATATACTCAAAGACCGTATTTTTTTCGAGATAGAAGACAGGATTATTAACACATTTAACAGCAAAACATTTCATTGGGAAACAGCAATGCACAATTGGTCAGCAGTCTGCTGCGGATGCATCGGCATGGCATATTTATACCTTTGTCCCGACAAGCTTCCCACCGCAAGGATACTTTCTGCAATGGAATGTTACCTTTCAGGCTGCGGAGATGACGGTGTATGTCTTGAGGGATTGGGGTATTGGAGCTACGGCTTCGGATTCTATATATACTTCGCTGCCTTGCTTAAAGAACGTACAGGAATTGATATCATTAACAAAGACAAGGTACTTGACCTTGCTCAGTTCCAGCAAATAATGTACCTTTCATCCGAGGCAATATCCTGTTCTGATTCCACCAAGGATACACTCCCTCTTTCAGGCTTGACAGGGATGCTGTGTGAATCATTTCCGGAGCATGTATATGCCACCGATTCTGTAAAAACAGAGCGAAACGACAATTGCGGCAGGTGGGCACACTATATACGTTCATACCTTTTTACTCCGAATTACCGAAACGAATGCTACGGAGAATTTATATATAATTCGTCACAGTGGTATATAAACAAGAAACCAAATTACAGTTTCTTTATCAAGGGCGGAAATAACAATGAACCTCATAATCATAACGATATAGGCAGCTTCATTCTCTCTGATTCCAACGGACAGATTTTATGCGATATCGGATGCGGTGAATACACTGATGATTACTTTGCCCCCGAAACACGTTACAATCATTTATGTAATTCGTCGTTTGGACACAGCGTTCCTATTATTGACGAAAACGGTCAGCAACACGGAACAGACTACTGTTGCGACAAATTTGAATGCGGCGACAATAAAGCAAAGCTTTCTATCGGACATGCTTACGGCAACAATATAGATATTATCCGTGAAGTACAGCTAAACGAAAAAGAGGTTATTCTTTGTGATACATTCACTCCGGGACATACAGTAAAGGAACGCTTCATCACTCTTAAAGAGCCTGTAATTAAAGATAATGCTACATTTATAGGTAATTTTTGTATTGACTCAGCAGCGGATATCAGTACGCAGATAATAAGCGACCATAACGGCAAGCCTTTAACCGTGTATCTGCTTGACTTCAACGTATCGGGCAATGTATTTAAAATCTGTTTCAGGGAGGTCAGCAAATGAACATAACTATACTTTGCGTCGGGAAGATAAAAGAAAAATATTTCACTGCGGCAATCGACGAATACACCAAGCGTATGGGACGTTTTGCAAAGTTCAGTATAATTGAGTTACCTGACGAAAAAATCCCTGACAACGCCTCTGCCCGTGAAGAAGAAATTATAAAAAGCAAAGAGGGCAAAGCCATACTCTCAAGACTTCGTGACAGCGATTACGCCATTGCAATGTGTATTGAGGGAACTCAGCTTGACAGCGTGGAGTTATCCGCTAAGATTGAAAAGATATCTATGAATTCAAGCAGTATTGTTTTTATAATAGGCGGTTCTCTTGGTCTCAGCGACGAAGTAAAAAAACGCGCACAGCTAAGACTAAGTTTCGGAAAAATCACTCTTCCCCATCAGCTTATGCGGGTTGTAATGTGCGAACAGATTTACCGTGCATTTAAAATAAATAACAATGAGCAATATCACAAATAAATGATTGGCATATTTCGATAAAGAAATATGCCAATTATTTTTTTGTATTTTTTTATAAAAAGGCTTGATTTTTCCTTTGATATCTGTTATAATATTTAAGTGTTAAAAATATGCGGATATGGCGGAATAGGCAGACGCGCTAGATTCAGGTTCTAGTGGGGCGACCCGTGCAGGTTCAAGTCCTGTTATCCGCATGATAAAAAATGACTTGCTTCAGCAAGTCATTTTTTATTTCTAATATCTATTCCGTACTCTGTTCCTTATATACCGATATAAAAACATCAGTATCAGCAGTCCTACAATTGAACCGCTTGTTATATATATCCAGGGTTCAACCGAGTTCTCTATTTTCAGTGTCTCCCACAAGCTATTTTGCAGCTCTAAAGTGTCCGGCTCCAGATTTTCAAAGTATGAGGTGTGGAAATCGAGGTCTGTCGGATATAAAATATCCATCGCTTCCTCATTCCATTCCAGCATCCCCTCAATATAATCCGCATTAGTTGTTACATTATCATGAGGTGATGAATATGCAAGATACTCTGCATTTGCAATCGCAATATCATCACTGAGCATAAAATTGATATATTCTTCTGCAAGCTCTTTATTTCTTGCACAGCTTGGAACGCACATTGAATCTACAAAGACATTGGTTCCCTCTTTTGGATAATAGAATTTCAGACTGTCGTTACTGTCATACATCGTGAGATAATCTCCCGCATAGTACGGTGCAATAGCCGCTGAACCGTTTTTCATTTTATTGAAAATTTCGTCCATTACATAGCTCTGTACCAGGGGCTTTTGCATTTTCAGCTTCTCAACAGCCTCTTTCCACACAGCCGGATCAGTCGAATTAACATCGTCTCCGTCCCAATAAATCGCCGTAGCAAACGCATCTCGCGGATTGTTGAACTGCAGTATTTTACCCTTATACTTTTCATTCCATAACAAATCCCAGCTGCCGATATCCTCTTCATCTACCATTGTTTCATTATAGATTACGCCTACCATTCCATAGGTGTATGGAACTGAATATTCATTATTCGGGTCAAAGAACAGATTTCTGTAATTCTCGTTTACATACTCGTAATTCGGGATATTATTAAAATCAAGCTTTAAAAGCATATCCTCATCTATCATACGCTCTATCATATAGTCGGACGGGATAATTACATCATAAGAGGCAGAGCCGCTTTTAATTTTATTATACATATCCTCATTACTCGCGTAGGTTGTATAATTTATCTTTACCTCTTTGCCGTACTTCTCATAATAATACTTCTCAAACTCCTCGTTTACGTTAAGCGTACCCTCTGAGCCGTCCGAAATATACTGTCCCCAATTGTAAACATTAAGCACCAGATCCTGTTTCTCTTCACCGCAGCCGCTCAACAGCAGCAGTGCCGCAAGCGGTGCTGTATATAATATTTTCTTCATTTCATTGCCGCCTTTCTGTCTGCTGTCTTTTCCTTTGAGGAAATATTTGAGAGCAGCAGGAGAACTGTAACCGCCACAATCATAAGCGTCGATAACGCATAAATATCCGGCTTTACCTCTTTCTTTGTCATTGAATAAATAAGCAGTGGAAGAGTCTGGAAATCATTTCCTGTTGTAAAATAGCTTATAACAAAATCGTCCAGCGACAGCGTAAACGCAAGAATAAATCCCGATACAACACCCGAAAAAATATTAGGAAGCTCAACCTTGAAAAATGACTGCAACGGCGTACATCCCAAATCCATAGCTGCCTCCGGTAATGCCTTATTCATCTGCAAAAGCTTAGGTCTTACCGACAGGATTACATAAGGCAGGCAGAATGTAACGTGCGAAATCAACAGAGTTCCGAATCCTAATTTTTCTTCACTTCCGATAATTGTTCCGATAAACACAAAAAGAAGCATCATTGAAATACCGGTCACAATATCCGGATTCATCATCGGTACATTCGTAACAGAAATCAGCATATTTTTACTCATGTTTCTTTTGAACTTATTAATACCGACAGCCGCCGCTGTTCCTATCACTGTGGAAATTGTTGCCGCACTGATTGCAAGAATCATTGTATTTTTAAGTGCAGTAAAGGTATCGGGACTGTTAAACAGTTCCTTATACCAATACAGCGACAATCCCGTCATGCCTCCGGTGTTGCTTGTACTGTTGAAAGAGAACAGCATCAAAACAATTATCGGGATATATAAAATTATAAACACAAGTGCGGTATATACCCTTGAAAGCGTTTTCATTTCTCTTCTCCTCCTTCAGCCTCCGTGAATTTATTCATGATTGCCAAAGAAATCAATACCAGAATCATCATTACCAACGAAATAGCCGCACCTACATTATATGTAGAACTGTTCTGGAATTGTCTTTCTATTGTGTCACCTATAAGCTCAAATGTTCCTCCGCCAAGCTTCTGTGATATATAGAATGTACTTATTGACGGCACAAATACCATTGTCACTCCCGAAATTATTCCCGATGAAGACAACGGAAGTATCACTCTTGTAAGCACTTCAAAATTATTACATCCCAAATCACTTGCCGCTTCAAGGAGATTGTTGTCAAGCTTTGCTATTGTTGTATATATCGGCAGTACCATGTACGGTAAAAAGTCATATACCATACCAAATATAACTGCACCCTTTGTACCTATAAGATGTACTTTTCCCAGATTAAAATAATCAAGAATAGTATTTAAAAATCCGCCATCATCCATAATTGCCATCATTGAGTATGTTCTTATAAGCAGATTTGTCCACATAGGCAGCATTATAAGCATAACCATAATTTTCTGCGACTTTTCCTTACTTCTTGCAATAATATATGCAAGCGGGTATCCTACCAGAAAGCATATAAACGTAGCTATTATAGATAAGCTTATCGACAGCATAAATGTTCCGACATGATCCTGAAGTGCAACAATATTTTCAAATGTAAATGCACCCTCATATGTCGTAAATGTATAATATATAACAAAAATCAGCGGTGCAACAATGAACATAACAGTCCATAATATATGCGGCATCGCTGCAAGCCTGCCCATACCTGTTCTGATTTTATTCATAGAACCGACTCCTTCCCCATAACCAATTTTCAGATTAATCTTCAACAGTTTCAGTGTTTGACAGCTCTTCTATTTCATCACTGAATGTAGAATAGTCACCGTACTGTCCCGAGTAATCAGATTTCTTCATTATGTGTATCGCATCCGGCTCAATATATACGCCGATTTCTGCGTTAACATCCACAAAATCTGTAGATTGAATCATCCATTTAAAACCGTCTCTATCAACGATTATCTCATAATGAACACCCTTGAATGTAACAGATGTTACCGTTCCCGTAAGCATTCCGTCTTCTTTTTTAACTACATCAACATCCTCCGGACGTACAACAACATCCACTGCCTCGCCCGGCTTAAAACCTTTATCCACGCACTTGAACTGCTTACCTGAGAACGTTACATTAAAGTCATCATTCATGATACCGTCAACAATATTACTCTCGCCGATAAAGTCTGCAACAAAAGCATTGACAGGCTCATTATATATATCAATCGGAGTTCCGATCTGCTGAATTTCACCGTCTGCCATGACAACCACAACGTCAGACATTGATAAAGCCTCTTCCTGATCGTGCGTTACATAAATAAAAGTAATTCCTGTCTGCTTCTGAATCTTTTTAAGCTCATTCTGCATATCCTTACGAAGCTTCAGGTCAAGCGCGCCAAGCGGCTCGTCAAGCAGCAGCACTCTCGGATGGCTTATAAGAGCACGGGCAATTGCAACTCTCTGCTGCTGACCTCCCGAAAGCTTTGTTACATTCTTTCTCTCAAAGCCTTTCAATGCAACCAATTCCAGCATCTCTTTTACTCGTCTGATTATTTCATCATTAGGTCTCTTCTGTACACGCAAAGCAAATGCTATGTTCTCAAATACATTAAGATGCGGAAACAGAGCATATTTCTGAAAAACAGTATTAATATGTCTTTTATATGACGGTACATCATTGATTTTCTTTTCCTCAAACAGCACCTCTCCCTCATCAGGAGTCTCAAATCCACCGATTATTCTCAGCATAGTAGTCTTACCGCAGCCCGATGGACCTAACAGCGTTACGAACTGCTTGTCATATATATCCAGATTTATGGAATTCAATACCTTTTCATCCTCAAATTCCTTTGATATATTTTTAAGTTCTATGATTTTTTTCATATCGACACTTCCTTAATTATATAAAATAAAAACGGTAAGCAATTCATAAAACATCGCTTACCGTGAAAAATCATAATACGCAAAAAACAATGGATTGCATATTTATAAGATAGAAAGTAAAGATTGCTTCCGCGTACTCTTATTGACCGTTTCACAAGTCGATGTGTGCATTTGCACATGGTTTATAAAGTAACCAACTTATAAAATTTGAGCTTTTAACTCAATCAATAATGCAGTCCATGACTGCTAACCGATAAAATCGGCGTTCGGCGTTCGACCCGGCTGTCCGTGTGGCCTTAGCTTATCTGCATAAGCGGTCGTACATCCCCACCCTTGGAAATCCTATCGTATAAATATATTCTTCCAAATGCTGATGATACGTTTAGTATATCACATTTTCTGACCATTGTCAACAATTTTCTCAATTTCAATGCCGGACATAGTATTCTCCAATCACAAAAAGACGATATAACTTTTCATTATACCGTCTTATTCTTATTAGTAAACAAAGTCAAATTTGAGATCACCGATGATTACTGTATCGCCCTCCTGAATGCCTGCTTCAACAAGTGCATCAATTACACCGTGATTAAGCAATGCTCTCTGGAAATACTGCAAGCTCTCGTTATCGTCAAAGTTGACACTTCCGCCAACAGCCTCAATCCACGAACCGCTTACAACATAGAATTCATTTTCTCTTGTAATCTCAAATCCCTTTTCATCAAGGATAAACTCTTCCTCATTGATATCCATTTCAGGTTCATAAACCAGAATAGGCGGAAGCTTTGAAAGCTCCTCATATGTGTATTTCATCAGTTCATCAACACCTTGTCCGGTTGCAGCACTTATCGGAAATACCTTATAGCCTCTCTTCTCCATTTCTTCAATGAAGTCATTATATGCATCCTCATCCTGAATGATATCAGTCTTATTCGCCGCCACTATCTGCGGTCTGTCCTCAAGCTCCATATTGTACTTTGAAAGCTCTGCATTGATTATATCAAAGTCCTCAATGGGGTTTCTGCCCTCAATTCCCGATACATCAACAACGTGAATAAGAACCCTTGTACGCTCTATGTGCTTCAAAAATTCATGACCTAAGCCAACACCCTCGGACGCACCCTCTATAAGTCCCGGAATATCTGCCATTACAAAGCTTCTGTGGTTTCCGAGATCAACTACGCCGAGATTAGGCTCAAGTGTTGTAAAGTGATAGTTTGCAATCTTGGGATCTGCCTTTGTTGTGCGTGAAAGCAATGTGGATTTTCCGACATTCGGAAATCCTGCAAGTCCCACATCTGCAAGAAGCTTCAACTCAAGAGTAATCATTCTCTCGTCGCCCTTCTGACCGTTCTTTGCAAAGTTCGGAGTCTGTCTCACCGCTGTAGCAAAATGTGAATTTCCCCAGCCGCCGTTACCGCCTCTGGCAAGAATAACCTCACGCTCCGGGTCAGACATATCTGCCATAATTCGTCCTGATTCGTAATCGCGGATAATAGTTCCCTGCGGAACCTTGATTATGACATCCTCGCCGCTTTTGCCTTTCTGACGCTTACCTACACCATTCTCACCGTTGGGTGCTACATACTTCTTTTTATACTTAAAGTCCATAAGCGTTGTCATTCCAAGCTCTACCTTAAAGATAATGTTGCCGCCCTTACCACCGTCACCGCCGTCAGGACCGCCTGCCGCAACGTACTTCTCACGTCTGAAATGAATTGAACCGTGACCGCCGTCACCTGCCTTTATAAATATCTTCGCTTTATCTATAAACATTTTTGCACCCTCCGTTTCAGTTTGCGCACACAAAATCCTTTTGCATGCTTAGATAATAATCATTGTTGCAATTCTTATTATAATTAGAATTGCTTTTATCTACTCTTCTAAGGATTGCGGAAATTTATTCAGCCCTCCTCGAAAAAAACAGGATACAACTATAATAGATGTATCCTGTAAGTAATACCTATGTTAAATTAGTCGGCATAGACACTGCACTGCTTCTTGTCTCTGCCCTTTCTCTCAAACTTAACTCTACCGTCGATTAAAGCGAATAATGTATCATCTGAACCGATACCTACATTGTTGCCCGGGTGGATCTTTGTTCCACGCTGTCTAACTAAGATATTGCCGGCTAAAACGAACTGACCGTCAGCTCTCTTTGCGCCGAGTCTCTTCGATTCGCTGTCACGACCGTTTTTTGTACTACCCATACCTTTTTTATGAGCCATTTAAAACACCTCTTTCTCAAAAATATAGCTTGTTTCCAAAAAATTTACGCGTTGATCTTTGTGATCTCAATCTTTGTGTACGGCTGTCTGTGGCCCTTCTTACGTCTATAGTTCTTCTTTCTCTTCATCTTGAACACATAGATCTTCTTAGCCTTGCCGTTCTTAACTACCTTAGCCTCAACAGTAGCACCCTCAACTGTCGGAACACCAACCTTAACGTCTGTGCCCTCACCAGCCATGAGAACCTGATCGAAAGTTACTGTAGCACCTTCCTCAACCTCAAGCTTCTCAATGAATAATGTATCACCCTCTGATACCTTGTACTGCTTACCGCCTGTTACGATTACTGCATACATTTATAAAACACCTCCTCATATAATTTCGAGGACTCGCTGTCAACGGGTACTGCGAACAGTTTTATGAACCCGGTCAATGCGGTCACATCTCTTTAATATTACCATAAAAAGCTTGTATTGTCAAGCCTTTTTATGCCTTTTTTAAACTTTGTGAAAATACCACAAATCACCGCTTACATCAGCTTATCTCTTTATTGAAACAATCTTGATGTTCAATGTACCTGCCGGCACAACAGCTGTTACAACATCACCCTCTGCATGATTTAAAATTGCAGCACCTACCGGTGATTCAAATGAAATTCTGTTCTTATACGGATCTGCCTCCGATGTACCTACTATTGTGTATTCTTTTTCTCCCATCGGTGAATCAATGAACTCCACTGTTACTGTCTTACCTACTGTCACTGTGTCGAGACCGTCATCAACTACCACTCTTGCATACTTAAGCATATGCTCAATCTGGCTTATTCTCGCCTCAACCTCTGCCTGCTCTTCCTTAGCTGCATCATACTCAGCGTTCTCTGAAAGGTCACCGAATGAACGTGCTTCCTTGATTTTCTCTGATACTTCTTTTCTTGTAATATTCTTCAGAGTATCAAGCTCATTTTCAAGCTCATCCTTACCCTCTTGGGTTAAGATATATTCTTTTTCTTCCATTTTCGTTCAATCCTTTCTAAAAATCAACATACTGTAACATTATACTCCTTTTCACAGTAAAAGTCAAGTAAAATCTCAAAATTCCGTATAGCTTTTTGTTTTTTCGGTAAAAATCTATTTATTATTAAACTTAAAGGAGACTAAAATGAATACTGTTGAACTACAGCTCGATTTTTACCGACGCTTCAATGATGCCGCATCATATCTGACAATCTCACAAAGCGGTCTTTTATGCTCTCTGCTCGGTCATGCCGCTCTTAACGGCTCACGTTCACTCAACTGCACCCTTTCAATGGGTGTCCGTGCGGCACTCAGACGACTCGATGGCGGCACAATCAAGGTCGAAAATACCCAACACAATACCTGTGCAATATACGACATTCGCAACGCCTTTACCGGCAACAGCCGGCAGGAAGCGAAAATACGTCAGATTTTCAATAAAACCGGTTTTAACGGTGCGGAAGTACTTTATGATACTGACATCCCCAAAGGCTACAATTACGAGCCATCATTAAGATGTGCTGTTTTAAAGGGGTTATACACGATTAACAACTCAGATCTTCCCGACGCAAGAGATGCCGCTTATCTTTGCGGAAACGGAAAAAATCTTATGTATTACACAGCTCTTTTTTCTTCAAAGCCCGGATGGTGCAGCTATATCGACACCAACAAAAACGGACATCTCCCCCTACCGCTCGGAAGCATGTATATAATTCTTGCAAGAGGAAGAAAAAGAGGCAACACACTTGCTAAAAATAATATCAAGCGTGAATTTGAAGCCTTAAAGCGTATTCATCCTATAGTATTCACCTACAGCGACATAGATGAATACATGACCGATTCGGATAATTTCAGATTCCTGAAACACATCGCCGGAGAAAACAGAAGAATCGAGCAGGCATGCAAGGAATTGCGATATTGTCAGATAAGTAAATTTGCTGAAATCGTAAACGAGTCTCAGAAATCCATAGAACGCCACCTTCACCCCTCCGACGAGCAAACAACTCTTGCACACTATTTTCGCGAATGCAGCGGTTGTTTATGTGCCAGAGCATGGGAAAACAGCGTATATGCAATTGTTGAATCAAAGCTTGCGGACTATATAATAAAAAAAACCAGGGATAACTTTATCGACAAGTTCGGATATCCTCCCCAGCTCGCCATTACGAAATGTATATAAAGCCGTGCATTATAGGTAATGTATGCAGTGGGTTGTGCATTTCACAATTCCAAAGGATTTGTGAAATGAAAAAAGCACTTGCCATAAGCAAGTGCTTTTTTTAAGCAGCGGGATCAGGATTCGAACCCGAACAAAGTGAGTCAGAGTCACTCGTGCTACCTTTACACAATCCCGCTAAATAAAAGTGCGGATAGCCAGACTTGAACTGGCACGGTGTTAACCACACGCCCCTCAAACGTGCGCGTCTGCCGATTCCGCCATATCCGCATTTTTGCGTTGCCTCATTGACAACATAGACTATTATAACAGATACTTCTCCTTTTGTCAAGTACTTTTTTTGCTTTTTTTATTTTTTCTTTTTACAAGGTATCGTTTAATTTATTTTTGCAGTATCTTGAATTGTACAGGAAAATATGTTATAATATTTTATATAATTGTAACAACTACTCAGAAAGGAGAAAAAATACACATGGCGAATAAAATATACACTGCTTTTGTTTCTTCCGCTTTTCAAAGCCTGAGAAACGAACGAAACGAAGCAATTAACTGCTTACTCGATTTTCGTGTATTACCTATAGGAATGGAGCATTTCACAGTGTCTTCAAACGGTGAATTTTCTGATATTCAAGAACTTATAGATGAATCCGACTTTTTTATTATGCTGATGGGTGCATCATATGGATCTTGTGACGAATACGGTGTTTCCTGGACTGAACGTGAATATGAGTATGCACTTCACAAGAAAAAGCCCATAATTGCAATAATATGCGATGAGTTATCAAAAATCCAGAAAAAACCGTGTGAAGAACTTAATAACGATCAACTAAAGCAAATCGAGTTCATCAATAAAATTTCTTTTGCGCGAAAAACATCTAAAGAATTTAATATTAAAACTATAATAAGCCAATTTTTCAATACATATAATTTCTCCAAATGCATCGGGTGGACCCGAACCGAAAAAAGCGAAATTAGCGATTTAAAATTGCAGGAATGGCGCGACAGTCACAAAGTTTTTGACATTTCCGGAATCTGGTATCATGTTCATCTGAGCGACGATGATGAAAACTATATCCGTGTCGGAACTGCTAAAATCGAACAAAGTTTTACTCCTGACAATTACTTAGACCTCCATATTGAAGGTTTAAATTACAACGTTGCCCACTACGACCCCGCAACAAATATACTTCATGAAAACAAAATGAAAAGTTCTCGTTTTGTAGGAGAATATAAATTACAAGAAAACGGCGAAATATTTGGCATTTTTAATTCAAAACGTATGTTTAACGGTACCTTTAATTCACAGGAAGTAAATAAAGGAACTCATCGTGGAATCCATGATTTTACTATTGATGTTTATGCAGAAACAACCGAACGAATAGACGGCGAATTTCATGATGAAGCACCATCACCAAAGCTTGGCAGGATTTTTATGTTCCGCAGCATTGATGAGAGAAATAATTTCCTGCTTGATACTCGCGGTCAAATAATAGAACAAAAATAGGAGGTTTTTATGAATTACATTGATATTATTGAATTAGTAAAAGAAGCAAGCCAATTTGTTTTTGACGAAACGCTCAGATCAGAAATAAACATGAAAGGCAGTGCAGACTATGTAACTGCTGTTGATCTTAAAATCAGCTCTTACATAAAGGAAAAGTTAAGCCTGCTTACTCCCGATATCGGTTTTATGAGCGAAGAAGAGGAATGTGAGCTTGCCGAAAAGCGTTGGATTCTCGACCCTATCGACGGCACTACAAATCTTGTCTATGACTATAATATCAGCTCTGTTTCTTTAGCCTATTTTGATGGTAAGAAAATAGATTTCGGCGTTATATATAATCCGTTCAGCAAAGATTTATTTGTTGCAAAACGAGGCTACGGTGCTTATCTTAACGGCAAGCGGCTCAATACAGCTAAAGACCGTGAATTAAATGAGTGTATAATAGAATTCGGTGCAGGTTCAACAAAAAAACAGTTTACGGATGAAAGCTTTACAATCGGTAAAGAGGTATTCAGAAACTGCCTCGACATCAGAAGAATATGCTCATCAGCTCTTGCCATTGCATATGTTGCAGCCGGTAAGATCAACGGATATTTTGAACGTTCTATTAAACCCTGGGATTATGCAGCTGCTACTCTTATGCTTGAGGAATGCGGCGTTAAAAGCTCCGATTGGGACGGTAACCCCATTCAGTTTGATCGCCCCTCCAGCTATGTTTGCGGAACCCCAAAAGCATATGATTTATTAATCAACACAATAAATGAATATGCCGAAAAATAATTTGTAGCTGTAAGCTATATTTTATTAAATTAAAATTTTTCATTCAATTTTCCTTTGCATAAAAATCTCCAAACAGAACATAATATGACTACATATTGATTTATTTTACAGGCAAGCAAATTGCGCCCATACTAAAAATTTCAAAGGAGATACGATTATGAAAGCAACAGGAATTGTACGAAGAATAGATGATTTAGGCCGTGTGGTTATTCCCAAAGAAATACGCCGCACCATGAGAATTCGCGAGGGAGACCCCCTGGAAATATATACAGAAAAGGACGGGGAAGTTATTTTCAAAAAATACTCTCCTATCGGTGAGCTTGGCGACTTCGCTGCCAATTATGCCGAAACACTCGCCAAAGCAAGCGGACACGGGGCTTGTATCACCGACCGTGACAATGTCATTGCCGTTTCCGGCATTCCAAAAAAAGAGCTTATTGAAAAACCTATAAGCTCTGAGCTTGAAAACGTAATGAACGAACGAATCACTCTTACAAATGATTCAAATCATTCTATTTCTATAACAGATACCAACGATAAATACAACGCAGGCATTGTATTTCCTATCATTTCTGAGGGAGATACTATCGGTTCTGTGCTGTTTATCATGAAGGAGGGCGAAAAGCCGTCTGAAATAGAAACCAAGCTTGCCGAATCAGCCGCCGGATTTTTAGGAAGGCATATGGAAGGATAAAAAATGCTCACAAGGTAAAATCACCTTGTGAGCATTTTATTTAATTTATCGTTCTCGCCTTTGTCAAAGGCACTAAGCTCTCAAGACTCTCCCAAAGGAATATTTTTAATCCGGACGTACTCATCCCCTCCGGCAAAGAAAATTCCTCTATTTTTTTCGCATCAAAGCTTACCTCTGTAACCACAGTATCATTCGCATTCGAGAATATAATATGATATGTGCCTGCAACACCTAATATATTCAATATATTTCCATCCGGATCCCATTGCATATAAAACGGTGTATAATTAACCGTTGCTTTCAAAACATTATTGTTTCCAAATCCAACCGTTATATTTTCCCATTCTTCCTTGCTACCGCTGTAATAAACATCGGTAAGGGCACTACAACTCCAGAATGCATCCTTTTCTATGTTTTTCACAGCTCCGGGAATCACCACCTCTGTCAAGCCGACACATCCCGAAAACAGCTTAGCGGGAATATCTGTCATATCATTTAAAATTATTACCGATGTCAGTTCTGTACAATCCTTAAACGCTGATTCTGCAACAGCCTTTACCGTTTCACCGATAACAAATGAACCGCTTTGGCTATTCTGTACCTCTATTAAATAATTATCTATATACAACACTCCATCCGTCCAATTATTCGGATTGTTATATACAGCAGTACCATAAAGTGTTTCACTGCCGATTTCCGTAACACTTGGAGGAATTGAAATTTCACTTACGCCGCCGCAATTCTTAAATGCATATGATGGGATTTTTGTTACATTCTCACCTATATTTATTGTCATCAACGCACTACATCCCATGAATGGCGGAAAATCACTCTCTCCCATTTTTTCACACGCTGTAGCATTAAAATTAACAGTTGTCAAAGCCGTGCAATCCTTAAACGGATAAGCCTCCATTTCCGTAACGCTTTCAGGAATTATCACCTCTGTCAAACCCATACACGCATAAAACGCCGCTGAACCAATTTTTTCCACCCCGTTCGGAATAACTATCTCAGTTAATCCTGTACAGCTATTCAAAAAATCACTCGGCAACGCTTTTACTTCATTACCTATATTCACCTGTGTAAGTGCCGTACAGCTTCTGAAAACAGCATGATCATAGCTACCCATTTCCTCACACTCTACTGCATTATAGTTTACTGTCGTTAATCCGCTGCAGCCTCGGAATGCATAGTCATTAACGCTTATAACCCCTTTACCAATAGTCACCTCCGTTATACCCGTACAATATGCAAACGCCTCATAACCTATTGTTTCTACGTTATCGGGAATAACTATTTCCGCCAAGCCCTCACACTTATAAAATGCACGTCTTGGAATTGACTTTACTGCCTCACCTATATTCAGCGTAGTAAATGCCGTGCTATATTCAAAAACCAATCCGTTATCTACATCTATACTACTGCATTGTGACGCATTATAATTTACCGTTGTCAATGCTCCGCAATTCGCAAAAGCCCTTGCACCAATGCTATCAACGCTCTTTCCTATTGTTACCTCAGCAAGCACATCACAGCTTGCAAAAGCATAGGCGCCAATAGCTGTTACAGTATCAGGTATTACAATTTTACGCAGTGCTACACAATCATTAAACGCGGAGCTTTCAATGCTCAGCAATCCACCAGGAAGCAATATCTCTTCCACCCCGTCACAGCCTGTATATGACGAGTGACCGATACTTATAAGACTCTCCGGAAATGTTATCTGTGATAACTTTTCACATCCATAGAACGCATAATCACCGATACTTGTGACACCCTCTTCTATAACAAGGCTTGTTGCATCAGACCAATCCTCCGGACGTGTCGATTTAATATCAAGCGAAGTATCGTATGCATAATCAGCCATATCACCCGTTCCGCTTATCGTCAGAACTCCTTTATAATCAAGCGTCCATGTAATATTTTCACCACAAGTACCGCTTTTACTGCTGAACGGTCCAAAAAGCTCCGCTGCCTCATCTGCTGTCTGATACACCTCTTCCCCCTGCACCCATTCATTAACCTCCTGTTGTGCCATAACCGAAGCAGTACCAAATAGTATCGCTGCACCAAGTACTAAAGAAAAAATCTTTTTCATTGTTATCTCCCTCCACTGTCTTTCCAAATTAAGCTTATTATATCACCTCTGATACTTTTTGTCAATTAAATAATGGTATTTTTGTAAAAAGGAATAACAAAAGTGCTTATCATTTTGACATATTTCAGTGTATCACATCACCTTATCAGTGTGAATTATTTTTCTGATGGATTTCCGGACAAACATATATTACAAAAAAACGCTGTCGTACCCGCGACAGCGTTTTTGTATGATTACTTTGATGCTCTCTTTTCAATTCTTGCTTTAAGCTCTGCTTCTTTCCACACAGCCCAGAATGAGCTTGCAATAAAGATTGATGTGTATGCACCTGCTACAATACCTACGATGAGCGGAAGTGCAAATTCCTTGATTGCATTTACACCTAAGATATAAATAAGAACAATTGTGATAAGTGTTGTAACTGTTGAGTTGATTGTTCTTCCCAAAGTCTCTTTAACACTCTTATTTACCATCTCTGTGATTGTATTATCTTTTCTTCTTGCTTTCATATTCTCACGGATTCTGTCAAAAATAACGATTGTGTTATTTATTGAATAACCTACTACTGTAAGCATAGCCGCAATGAATGTTGTATTT
Source organism: Clostridia bacterium (assembly GCA_045542415.1). Classification (GTDB taxonomy): domain Bacteria; phylum Bacillota; class Clostridia; order UBA1381; family UBA1381; genus UMGS1958. The sequence continues at coordinate 62,968 of JAZQKZ010000001.1, read as the reverse complement.
AAAGGAATATTTGTTATAGTATATACAGCTGCCATTACGATAACATTAATCGCAAGAGCAATAACTGCCATTACAGCACTTCTCCACTCGAAACGAATTGCAATATAGATAAGGATGCAGAGGATTGCAAGTAATGTATAAGTAAGAGCCTTGCTCTGTACTTCCTTACCGAAGCTTGCTGATGCTGTACTTGATGAGATAAGGTTGTCATTTGTGATACCATACTTCTCACCAAGAGCCTCCATAACCTGTGCCTTTGTTTCCTCTGAATTCTCTGTAGCCTGGACCTTGATTACAGCCTGTGTAGCTGAATCGCCTGACTTCTGTACCTTTGCATTTGCACCTGTCTTGTCCAGAATAAGTGCCGCAACTTCATCGTTATCAAATTCCGCATTTAACTCAACCTGCATTCTTGAGCCACCCATGAACTCAACGTCGAAGTTAAATCCGACGTTTACGAAGTACATTACAATACCTGCAATAATGATAAGTGCCGGGATAAGAACGAACTTCCATCTGTTTTCAGTAATTCTCATTAGTTGGCACCTCCATCCTTCTTAGCCTGCTTTGCAAATAAGCCTCTGCTCTTCACACCTGTATTTACAAGCTGCTTTAATAAGAACTTTGTAACTACGATAGCTGTGAACATTGAAAGCACAACACCTACACCCAACGTTGTTGCAAAGCCTGTTACTGTACCTATACCTGAAAGGTAAAGTACAACACATGAAATAATTGTTGTTACATTTGAGTCAAGAATAGCTGAGAAAGCCTTGTTAAAGCCGGCATCAACTGATGCTCTGATAGTCTTGCCAAGCTTAAGCTCTTCCTTCATACGCTCAAATATGATACAGTCTGCGTCAACCGCCATACCGATTGAAAGCACGATACCGGCAATACCCGAAAGTGAAAGGTTTGTACGCATAAGACCCATAGCAAGTCCGATAAGACCTACATAGATAAGTAATGAAAGGCTTGCAATAAGACCCGGAATACGGTACATAACAACCATGAATACCATAATTAAGATAATACCGATTAATGCAGCCTTAACCGCTGTCGGAAGTGCATTTGCACCAAGCTCTGCACCTACAGTTTCCTGTGTAATTACATCAAGCTTAAACGGAAGCTGACCTGACTTAATCTTGTTTGCAAGGTCACGAGCCTCTTCAGCTGTAAAATCACCTGTGATTACGCATGTAGCACTGTTGATTTCTTCTGAAACCATCGGTGATGAAACTACAGTCTCATCCATCATAATTGAAATGAAGTTCTTGCCCTCACTCATTTTTGATGCAGCCGCTGCTGTAGCCTGAGCAAACTTATCTACTGCATCTGCATTGAACTCAATCTGTACATGATGCTGTGCATTTCCGCCGTCTGTTACTGCTGCATACTGATATGATGCATCCTTAACATCCACTGCACCGTCAAGCACCTGCTCACCGTCTGCATTAACAAATGACAGCTTTGCCATTTCACCTAAAAGGCTTGCAGCTGAATCTGTATCGAATACTGACGGAATTTCAACTGTAATTCTTCCGCCCTCACTTCTTGAGATTCTTGCTTCTGTGTAGCCTGCGTTTGTGAGACGTGTATTGAAGATTGACTCTACTACGTCCATATCCTCTGATGTCGGATTTTCTGCATCGGCCTGGAAAGTAATAACTGAACCACCTGCAAGGTCAATGCCCTTACGGATACCCTTTTCCTCATCAAACATACCGCCATAGCTGATTCCGCCAATATTGAAGCCAACAAAAGCCACAATATTTAAAACTATAGCAAATACAACACTGAGGCAAAGGATAATTATGCTTTTCTTTTTCATAAGCATTATCTTCCTTTCTTCGGAGTGCACACAACACCCCATGTTATATTTTCTTCATTGTATATTGTACAGCTTTTATCATATTTTGTCAAGTCTTATTTTAAATTTAGACCCTGCTGTAACCTTATTTTAAACTTTTGTAAATATTTTTTTATAAATATCACCTCCAAAGAGGCAGCATACACCCCTGCGACAGAGGTCAAAATATACCAATTTTATATAGTCTCCAAAACTGAAACTCGCACGGTAAGGATTTTATATTCCCAACCCCAAAGATGAGCTTCTATTACATTTATGGCGAAAGAGTTGACTTACACAGCCAACTCTTTAACATTTTTCTCAATCTGCTTTATAACATCAACAAAGAAGTCATCTGCTTGCCCGGTGGGATCAGACAATCCCCAATTATCATCAAAGGCTTTGCCGATAAAGGGACAGCCCACATCACACCCCATAGAGATAGCAATATCAGGAGTAGGAATTTTATCTATTGTCTTTGAATATTGATCCTTTTCCATATCAATCCCGTAAAGCTCTTTCATCAGCCTTACAGCGTCTTGATTGATACAAGGCTTTGTTTCTGTTCCTGCTGAATAGAAATCATATTTGTCGCCCATAAGGTGTTTACCGAGAGCTTCTGCAATCTGACTACGGCAAGAATTATGAATGCATATAAACGCTATTTTCTTTTTCATAACAACACCTTAAAATCCTAACTTATGGAATAGCTTTTCAATATCTGCTGCTTTAAGCACTTTTCCCATAGAAACAACCTTTTCGTTTACAACGAGTGCAGGCATACTCATAACACCGTATTCCATTACTTTTTGCATATCGGTAATATATTCTACCTCAACATTAAATCCCATATTTTTTACTGCTTCTTTTGCGTTTTCATACTGTGTATGACAAGATGCACAGCCTGCACCCAAAACCTTTATGCAACAAATACCGTCTTTTGCTTCTCCGCAACAATCAGTTGTAATCTCCGCCACCTCTGATGTAGGGCAACCACAATTACACGCACACGCCGGGGCTTTCTTTTCTTCTTTCTTTTTCTTTCCAAAACCAAATAATGACATAATAAATACCTCCAAATTTTATAAAATTATATTTTGTATTGTGTTAAAGAAATACCCAACAAGGATAATTCCAACAGTGCAAATCGCAATAAATATTCCGAGCAATTTGGGTTTTACTGCCTTGCGGAGCATAATTATCGACGGGAGTGAAAGAGTGGTTACGCCCATCATAAACGAGAGTACAACACCAAGCTGTGCTCCTTTTGCAAGCAGAGCTTCAGCAATCGGAATTGTGCCGAAAATATCTGCATACATCGGCACTCCGGCAATAGTTGCTATAACAACGCCCAACGGGTTTCCGCTGCCAAGAGCTTTGACAATAATATCTTCAGGAATCCAATTATGAATTATTGCACCAATTCCTACTCCGACCAACACATAAGGAAATACTTTCTTCGCCGTACCTAAAACTTGTTCCCAAGCATATTTAATACGGTCTTTGAAATACAGTTCATCTTGTGGAACATCGAGAGCCTTGCCATTTCTGATATATTCCTCAACTTGATTTTCAAGATGTAATTTTTCAATCAACGTACCGCCCACAATAGCAATAATCAAGCCGACAACAACATAGGTAACAGCAACTTTCCAACCAAAAATGCTCATCAATAGAACAAGTGAGCCTAAATCAACCATAGGCGAAGATATGAGAAATGAAAAAGTTACGCCAAGCGGTAGCCCTGCACTTGTAAACCCTATAAACAAAGGAATTGACGAACACGAGCAGAACGGGGTTACAGTTCCCAAAAGTGCCGCAACAGTATTCGCTCCAAGCCCGGAAAACCTACTAAGTATTCGTTTGCTTCTCTCCGGCGGAAAATAGCTTTGAATGTATGAGATAATCAAAATTAAGACACCCAAAAGCACCATAATTTTAATCGTATCATACAAGAAGAATTGAATGCTGCCACCAACTCTGCCACTTACATCAAGACCACAAGCTGACATCATATTTCCTATCAGTTCGTTTAGCCATTTCATACCCAGGACTTGATTTTGAAAAAAGTCCCAAGCCGCTTTAATTACTTCCATAGAAAAACCTCCTAAATATAAATACATCGAAATATATCTATGTATGATATTTAATATAAAGCCATTTTATAACAATGGCTTATATATCAATCACAGCACTTGCTTTCGCAACAGCCGTTTGTATTTGTAATTTCATCAAGCAGTTTTAATGCATTGTTTCTTCCGTCATTCGAAATCTTATAATGCGTCCATTTCCCTTCCTTGCGACCTTCAACAATTCCTGCATCGCAAAGTATTTTCATATGATGTGAAAGTGTAGGTTGTGTAACATTTAATTCTTCAAGGAGCTTACAACCGCACTTTTCGCCTGTCTGCAACATTTCAAGTATTCGTATTCTGTTTTCATCACAAAATGCCTTGAATATTTCAGCAGTTTCGGTGTACTTGTTTTTCATAAACTCACCTCACATAGAACTTTATCTATGTGATATTATATATTATAAATAGACATTTGTCAATATGTTTTAAGTAAATAATTTATAAAATTATATACCTTGTAATAGCAAAAGACTAATCGAAAACAGAAATAGATCAAAATAAACGCAAAAACACCACCAAAAACTTCGTCGTTTTCAGTGGTGTTTCTTTTAGTAAACATTTATTGTCTGCAATAATAAATAGTATCAAATTAGTATCATTGCAGATTTTGCAACTTCGAAAAGCCTTATTTTAAGCCACTTTCGAGGGTTCCTGACATTATTCCCACTCAATAGTACCGATCGGCTTCGGGGTTAAGTCTAATAATACTCTGTTAATGCCCTCTACCTCTGATGTGATACGATTTGTAATCTTGTGGAGTACCTCATACGGAATCTCTTCAATTGTTGCTGTCATAGCATCGGTTGTATTTACAGCACGGATGATTGCCGGCCAGCCCTCGTAACGCTTGTCGTCTCTTACGCCTACACTCTTCATGTCCGGTACTGCAATGAAATACTGCCATACTGTCTTTGCCAAGCCACAGTTGTCAAATTCCTCTCTGAGGATTGCATCTGCTTCGCGGAGTGCGTGTAAGCGGTCTCTTGTGATTGCGCCTAAGCAACGTACACCAAGACCCGGTCCAGGGAACGGCTGACGGTCAACCATTGATGACGGAAGTCCCAATGCACGTCCTACCTCTCTTACCTCATCCTTATATAAAAGTCTTACCGGCTCAACCAGCTCAAACTTCATATCCTCCGGTAAGCCACCAACGTTGTGATGTGCCTTTACACCGTCACTCTCTAAGATATCCGGATAAATTGTTCCCTGTGCAAGGAAATCTATATCATCAAGCTTCATAGCCTCTTCATTGAACACCTCAATGAACTCACCGCCGATAATCTTTCTCTTTCTCTCCGGCTCTGCTACACCTGCGAGCTTGTCAAGAAAACGGTCTGTTGCGTCGATATAAATAAGGTTCGCATCAAGCTGATCTCTGAATACTTCAATAACCTGCTCGCTTTCACCCTTACGCATTAAGCCGTGATTTACATGAACACAAACCAGCTGCTTACCGATAGCCTTAACCAATAAAGCAGCAACCACTGAGCTATCCACACCACCCGATAATGCGAGAAGAACCTTCTTGTCTCCTACCTGTGCACGCACCTCTGCCACCTGCTCCTCAATAAACGCATTTGCAAGTGCTGGTGTTGTTATACGCTCCATTGTATCCGGTCTTTTGTTTGTCATAACAATTCCTCCTGATATCATTTAAAATTAAGTGATTTTTACTTTTTTATTATATACCAATTCATTCTCTTTTGCAAGAAAAAATTAAATCTTTATGCAATTTAACAAAAAAAATCCCGAAAACGACATTCACTCTTCGTTTTCGGGATATTTTTTACTTATTCCATTCAATGAAATTATAGCTGTCTAAAATCTGAAAATACTTCGCCAACCGCTCATACAGCGGATTTGCAGAGTCTCCGAACCGTTCCTCTACCAATTTGCCCAATTCCACTATACTTTTATCGCCATCAAGCAACGGCCAGACAAAACTGCCCGTTTCGTCCAGGTGGACGTAGCTTACTCTCGGCTTTTTTAATAGCTTTTGTGCAATTTTATTAAAGACTCCGGTGTTATCAATTTCGAGAGTAACCTTACCCTCGTCATCCTGTGCCCAACGCAAGCCCTCCTTACGGATCGGACAACGCTCCAGATAGTTTTCAGATATTACATTTTTCTTCTTCATTACTTACGCTTCTTCCACACTGAGAACCTAAGTAATGAGAGGATGATAAGTGCAAATACTACAATACTTGCAATGTTGCCTACTGCAACCGGAAGATTAATCATGCCCGAAAGATCAATCGCCTTATCTACGCCTACAACTGCAAGAAGTGCGAGAATGATACCAACCAGACCCTCACCTGCAATCATACCTGAACAGAACAGGATACCGTCGTTTACGATAGCTTTCTTCTCGTTCTCTTCCTTCTTCATCTTGTCAAATACAAGTCTTACAAGACCGCCGACCATAATACATGCGTTGAGCTGTACCGGAAGATATACACCGATTGCGAACGGCAATACCGGAATTCCGACTACTTCAACGATAACTGCAATAAATACGCCGATGAACACAAGCTCCCACGGGAGGTTTGCGTTCATAACGCCCTCGATAATCATCTTCATGAGTGTAGCCTGCGGAGCTGCAAGCTCCTCTGAACCGAAGCCCCATGCACTGTCTAAGAGATATAATGTACCGCCAATAGCGAATGCAGCCGCAGCAACACCGATGATTTCACCAATCTGCTGCTTCTTCGGAGTTGCACCTAAAAGATAACCCGTCTTTAAGTCCTGTGATGTATCGCCCGAAATAGCCGCTACGATACAGATAATTGAACCGATAGCGATTGCCGCTCTCATACCGTGAGCACCGCTGTCGCCTGTGAGCTTTAAGATAACTGTTGCAATTAATAATGTTGCGATAGCCATACCCGAAACCGGGTTGTTACTGCTTCCTACAAGACCTACCATTCTTGATGATACTGTAGCAAAGAAGAATCCGAATACTACCACGATAATTGCACCGATAAGTGTTACCGGGATTGCCGGAACGAGCCAAACTAAAAGTGTTAAAATTGCGATTGCAATTAAAACAATCTTCATGCTGATATCCTGCTCTGTACGGCTTGTACCTGCACCGCCTGCATTCTTCATGCTCTTTAAAGCACCTGCAAATGTAGTAACGATTAACGGTAATGACTTAATTAAGCTGATAATACCGCCAGCTGCCAAAGCACCTGCACCAATGTAACGGATGTACGAACCCCAGATAGCACTTGCACCGCCCTCTGCGAACATAACACCGATCGGCTCTGTTCCCGGATATAATGTCAGCTGCTCGCCGAACAATACCACCATCGGGATTAATACCAACCAGCTTAAAACTCCGCCGGCAAACATGTATGATGAAATTCTCGGTCCGCAGATATAACCTACACTCATTACAGCCGGATAAATCTGTGTACCGATTGCACCTGCAAAGCCCTTTACTGCGAATGTGATTTCGCCTGCAACGAGCTTGAGTCCGTCGATGATAAACTTGAAGAGTGCCGCAAAGCCCATACCTGCGAATACTGTTGAAGCATTAGCTCCACCCTCTTCGCCTGCCAAAAGAACCTCAGCACAAGCTGTACCCTCCGGGTACGGTAAAACTCCATGCTCCTTTACGATAAGTGCATTACGAAGCGGTACCATGAAGAATACTCCCAATAAACCGCCCAGTAAAGCAATCAAAGTAATTTCCACCATGTCCGGCTTTTCCATTGTTCCCTCTGCTGCCCAGAGGAAAAGCGCCGGTAATGTAAAGATGGCACCTGCAGCAAGAGACTCACCCGCTGAGCCTACTGTCTGTACTACATTACTTTCCAGAATAGAGTTTTTACGCATAATCACGCGGATAACTCCCATTGATATAACCGCAGCCGGGATTGATGCCGAAACTGTCATGCCGACACGAAGTCCCAGATACGCATTTGCCGCACCGAATACTACAGCAAGGATAATACCCATAATCACCGAAGTAAGTGTAATTTCGGGAGTAACCTTATCCGCCGGAATATACGGCTTGAAATTTTTGTTGTCCATTTTACTTCTCCTTTTTCCGATGTTTTTTCGGCTTTTATAAGAGGGATATGGCACATAAAAATCCATCTTATAAGCACCGCATATTTATAGACAATAGCATTATATCACATTTTAACCAAAAAATCAACAGTTATTTTTATGTATTTTGAAGATTTTGTCAAATTAAAGAAACAAAGGGATTTTTTAGACTCCTCTGTTATGCTTTTTTAATCACTTTCCACACCTCAACCAACCTTTCAAGCGACCATGCCGCATTTGCCGGTGAGGTTGACGGCAGGCAGATTGCCTCACGACCTACTATCGGCTTTGCATATTTATTGAAATACTTTTCTGCCATTTTACCGTTTACGAATATTTTACGGATATCGGCGGTGTTTAAGATTGGTGTCAAATCATTAGGTTTGACGTCTTTAATAGAACTGTCCGAGCTGCCCACAATTTCACATTGTGCAATCACATCCCACACTGCAATACGGTTACGGAGCAAAAAGTCATGCTTTTCATCAACTGTTTCAGGTGTTTTTTCATCATACACCGCCGATACCACTTTCCAGAATCTATTTTGCGGATGTCCGTAAAAGTACATCTGTTCCCGGGATTTAACCGACGGAAAACTGCCAAGAATCAATATTTCAGAATCTTTATTATACGTCGGTGCAATGGGATGACTGATTATTTCCGATTTCATAACATCACCTCTAAAATATTATATATGCATATCTTGTATAAGTCAATAACAGTATCAAAAATATATCCTTGTTTCAATTCATTTTCTTTTTACAAAAAAAACGTATCACTTGACAAAATACCCTTTGTGTTGTATCATAATATGGATATTTGGATGAAAGGAATGTATTGATATGAATTTCTTGCCTTTGGCACTGTCACTGGCGGCAGGTATCTACTCTGCACAGTATTTACCTGTCTTTATGGTTGCTGTTTTTGCTTTCTTTCTCATATCTATTTCTTTCATCACAGCCCGAAAATCAAAACACTACCGCAGCGATGTTATTTTCGCTGTTATTACTTTTATGTCAGGTATGCTTTTATATAACTCCGCTGTCGAACCCAATCGCGGAAATGAGTATGACGGCGATTATGTCACGCTTTACGGGTGCATCTGCTCTATTCCATATGATAATTACGGTATTAACCGCTACACTGTCTATGCCGAGGATATAGAATTTAACGGAAGCCGCGTTCCGTTTAAATCAAAAATAATTGTCAATTCCGAATCTGTTTTCCGATGCGGCGACAACGTTATTGTCTTTGGTAAACTCAAAAGAATAGAAAATAACTCATCCGACGGTGCATTCAACTCTCAGAAATACTATGCCTCACGAGACATATACTTTAAGATCACTGCACTGACAATGACCGAATCCTCCGAGACCTACAGATATATTTCACCGTCTTATACGTCAAATCTTCTGAAATCAAAATGCGCTGAGCTTATCAAAAAGCATTATGACGGTGACATCGCTGCCGCTATGATTGCAATTATCACAGGGCATAAGCACGAATTTTCAGACAACTATGATTCAATACTAACACACACCGGAACACGTCATCTGTTCTATCCGGCATTTATACATATTACCCTTATTTCGTTTTTTATAGGTATATTTTCGTCGGTTATTCCCCGACGTATCCGCGATACTGCACTTGTCATAATCCTTATACTTTACATGCTTCTCGGTGGCACCGCAACTTCTCTTAAAGCCGGTGCTGTTTTTGCCATTCTTATTTTATGCAAGAATATTTTCGGCAGTGGCAGCTATATAAATTCACTTTCACTGTTCACTCTTGTTGCTTCAATTGCCAATCCCATGCTTCTTTTTGATGCCGGATTCGTATATTCAATTGTCGCTTCTGTGGTTATACGAAGCTTCATGCCGTTACTTTCAGGTAAAAATTCATTTTCTCAGTTTATATGCAGATACCTTGTATTCACCGTCGGACTCGCTCCTCTTACCCTGTACTTTTTCGGAAGAATTTCTGTATATTCATTCCTTGCATCAACAATTTTTATACCTTTACTTACATTTATTCTTGCCACTTCTCCCCTGTTTCTGCTGAACTGCATGTTCACTACTCCCGTACCGTTTGCATGGATTTCACACAAGTTTATAATGGTGCTTTTACACATTCCGATACTTATAAACAAGCTCCCGTACGCTTCCCTCACCTTGCAAAAGCCCACGCCGGTATTTATCTTTGCATTTTACTTTTTACTGGCGGCAATAATATACTCATCACGCAAGAAGAATCTTCACAAGCTCGTCTGCATTGCTGTTTCTGCAGGACTTTTCTGCTCACAGCTTACTTACGTTATATCTGATGTCAATAAACTCAAACTGCATTTTATTGATGTCGGTCAGGGTGATGCTACACTTATACAGCTGCCTTTCAGAAGCAATATATTAATTGACGGGGGCGGCAGTCCCGAATACAGCAATTACAATATCGGTGAAAATGTATTTATTCCCTATCTGAACGAACACGGGGTCAATTCAGTAGATGCCGCCTTTGTAAGTCATTATCATAAAGACCATACAGAGGGGATTATCGAGGCATTGAAGTCTGTCAGTATAAAAAACATTTATATTCCTGACGTAATGCCCGAAAATGAAATTCGCCTTGAAATTGAGAGACTTGCCGAAGAAAACGGCACAAAGGTATGGCACATTTCAAAACCAACACTCATAAAAGCTGACGGTATAATGATAAATGCAGTCCCTGCCTCTGACAATGTGCTTGCCGGAACTGATGAAAATGATACTTCTCTTTATCTCGAAGTCATCTACGGAAAATTTAACGCTATTTTCACGGGTGATATGACTAAAACTGCCGAACTTGATTTACTTTCGCACAAGGTAGTAAATGATGCCGAGGTATTAAAGGTAGCACATCACGGCTCACCTACATCAAGCTGTACCGAAATGATAGCTACCATATCTCCTGAATATGCACTTATAGGTGTCGGCGAAAACAACGAGTACGCTCATCCTGCCAAGGAGGTGCTTTCCCGATTAAACTATGCGAAAGTTCTGCGTACGGACAAACACGGAAATATACTACTCCGCTGCAGGGAAGACGGAAACATTGAAGCTGAATACAGCAAACGCTAAAGGGACCATTGCTTTACGCAACAGTCCCTTTAATCATTCTCCGATCCATTTTGCAACTACTACAAATCTTTCATTTTTTGTATTGTACGAACAGGTTGAGAGTGTAAGCAATCTGTCCCCCAACTGCGCTGTTTCCCCTGTATCATAAATTGACAGCTTTTTCACTGTCGATATATATTCATCAAATTCCTCCGGAGTATTCGCCTTTGTGAACTGATAATAATTAAAATTATCCTTTATCCTTACATGCATTGCACCAATTACACGATATGTTCCGGTTTTGTACATACTGTCAAAGCGGATATAACCGTTTTCTTCAAAAAATTCTTTTTTCTTATACTTCGACAGCTCATTGAACATTGTACCGCCATGCATATTATGACCGTATATAATAAGGTTATCACTCCCATTTATACTGCATTCATAATCCATGAAAAGCATGCCGCCTGAACGTTTTTCCTTATAAAAGCCACGACTCATATAGAAATCATTTCCGTCATTGCGGTACATAACGGGATAGTCAATATTTGTTCCATCTACATACAGCCATCCGACAATATCATTATTAGTCTGATAAAGCGGATAATATTTGCTCATCATTCCGTTTGCTTCATATGTTATAATCTCTTTCTCCAGGTTATCCTCAAGCACAGTATCCTCTTTCACCTGTTCTCTTACCACTGTACGGATATGCGAAATCTCATTTTCCGCTTCATTTATTCCACGAAAATAGGTTATTACATATGCGGCACAGCCCAGGAAAACCAAAAGAGAAAGGACTCTTATAATCAAGCGTTTAGCTTCCACTCGACCAAATCCTTTCTCTGATATTCTTAGTTATTCTTTCTTCTCTTCTCAATTTCCGGATATGCAAGCATTCCTAAAGCAAATACTGCGGCAACCGATACACATGCAATCGGTGCTGTATCACCGGTCTTGGGGTTGGTTTTTGTTGTTGCTTTAGCATTGCCGGCAGTGCTGCTTCCTGTTGATGAAGTTGAAGTTGAAGCCGATGCTGAATCCGACTTATACGGCACAAGATTCACTCCGCCCTCATAAACAAGCTTCTGACCGTTCTTCAGGGTGATTACCTTGCTCGGATTAGACTCGTCAAGCTCAATTTCTCTTGCAAGCTCGCCATCCTCGTCATAAATCTTTATATTTGCCTTTTCTTCTCTTGCCTCAGCAGTGTATTTACCTGCCTTGATTTCTCCGTCACCGTCACCGATAATTCTCTCTCCGCTGCTTATCGCCTCAACAGGTGCCTCTGTAGCTCCTGCCGGTGCTTCTGTTGATACAGGTGCTGCTGTCGGAGCTGCTGTCGGCTTCGGAGCTGCTGTCGGTGCCGCTGTTGCAGCCGGAGCCTGAGTCGGTTCCTCTTCCTCCTCTTCAACCACCGGAATCGGTGTTGCACCCTCTTCTACCGGATCTGATACGATTTCCCAGCTGATATTCTTTGCTTTCTTAATCTCATTTGCAGTCGCATCTGTCGGAACAGCTACATATAAATTATATACATTGCTTTCTGCAAGCTCCTCTTCGTTAAAGCGTCCGAGGAAAATATCTGCCACATACTCGCCTGCCTCAGGTGACTTAATTTCAAGCTCTGTTTCGCCGCTGTCAAAAATCACCTCGTCAGCACTGTCCTTAACTACGATTTCATAGGTTCTGAGAAGCTTTGTTGACTCTTCAAGTGCATTCACTGTAGATGACTCTGTTGAAAGTCTTAAATACACATCAACCGCACCGTCCTCGTCAACCTCGCTCATAACCTCAAAAGCCTGTATGCTCTTCGAGCTTCTTGATGAAAGGTCTCCAAGAGTATATAATACATTCTTTACTGATGTTGATGCCGCATCTGTTGTATCATTTACAAATGATATCTCTCTGTCCCCACCGTCTGTTACTGTGAGCTTTGCCTGTGACATCGCCTGTACACTTATTGCACCGCCAAGCATTACTGCTGCGGCCGATAATGCAATTATCTTCTTCATTTTTCGTCCTCCATTCTTGCACTTAACGTACAAATCAATTATCTGAAGCGTTGTTGTACGCTTTAAATTCTATATCACCCTCGGCAACAAAGGTCTCATTCTCTGAAAGCTTGAAAAGATAGCTTTCAACACCCTCTGCCGATGAATTTTCTTTTTTGAGCTTTATAACAGTCTTTGCATATCCGGAGCTGTCATACACTCTGACAATTCCGGTTCCGGTTCCTTTATATGTTCCGGGTGCAAATTCTTTTCCTACTGTATATATGGTATCTCTCTCAAGCTTCACTGCTTTCTCTTCCGGCTCTGTATTTACAGAAGCTTCTTCCGATAAAAGCGTTCCACTATTGAGAATATACGCATCAAAATCCTTGAAATATGCCGATGCTCTGCTCTGCTTCAAGGCTCCGTTTTCATCATATATACGGATTTCACCGTTATGAAATTCCGTATAATAGCCCGGTGCCATCCGGATTATTGAATTGATATATAACGGCAATCTGTATTTATCCCAATTCCGTGATGAACTCTTTTGCATATACAGCATCATGCCATATTCCACTCTGTCACCGTTATTGAGCTGAACCAATTCATCATTACAGCCCGATGCCTTAAACAAAAGTACCTCTCCGTCAGATGAGACAATCTTCAGCTGTCCGCCTACGGTTATACGATATTCTCCGGGCGCAATTTTTCCTGTTCCGTCGCCTATCCTTTTAACCGTATTTACCGCTTTTGCAGCTACGTCCGAGTTATGTCCGGGCGTATCAGAAACAATGCTTATTCCCACATCCGTCGAGCAATCCGCAATAACGGTATATACTCTTGTTTCCGATGCCATTTCACAATTGAAGCTTCCAAGATGATACTCAGATACATACATTGTATTTTCCGTAGCTTCATTCGCATATATTTCTGACGGTACTATCGTATTTCCTGCTGAATCTGCTATTTTTATGTCAAATTTCTCCACCGCAGCTTTATTGTGCGAGCTTACTCTTATGTATATGTCTGTTTCTGTCAGCTCCTCACTCTCACTCTTTATCGTAATTACTCTGCTGACATTTTTCTTCGGTTGTTCATCGCTGCCGATACCCGATATTATTTCATCAATAGGTTTTTCTACCTCTCCGCCAAAAAAATTCTTAAAACTTATTCCAAAGCCGTCAGAGGCAGATACCGATACTGTTGATGAAGCCGCCATGACCGGTACGGAAGCAAACAGCATTACCGTAATAATTACCGCAGCTACCGTTTTTCGGAAAATCCTCATTATCTCAACCTACAATCCATCCAATTTTATTACTATACACTATATAATTATAGCACAATGTCTTTGTTTTGTCACTACTATTTTTTAAATTTATTCAATTTTTTATTTTAAATTTTTGTTACATACACTCCGATATTTTATATAAATTGTCCAATAAACGCTTCACACTTGACAAAATCAGTTAAATATAATAATATATATGTAACAATCAACCGGAGGTATTTATGAAAAAAACACCATATATAGCACCGTCTCCGCACACCGTGGAGCTTCTTGGCAAGTATCTTGACAACTCCGATCCGGCAATCCGCAGGAATCCGTCGCACGACAATGCACTGCTTTGGCGTCCTGCCTTTATCCGTGATGTGGAAAAGATTATGAATATCCCCTACTATAACCGTTATTCGGATAAAACACAGGTATTCTCACTATGTAAAAATGACGACATTTCACGCCGTTCCTACCATGTTCAGCTTGTCTCACGCATTGCCCGCAACATCGGACGAATGCTCAGACTTGACCTTGACTTAATTGAGGCAATCGCTTTAGGACATGACATTGGTCATACTCCGTTCGGCCATGCAGGTGAACGTTTTCTTAACGAAATATACAATCACTACACCGGAAGATATTTTAATCATAATGTCCACAGCGTACGCGTGCTTGACAAAATATTCAAGCTCAATCTCAGCCTACAGACGCTTGACGGCATCCTTTGCCATAACGGAGAATTTGAACTCAAGGAATACTATCCGTCTGCAACCACAGACTTTGATGAATTTGACAGGAAAATCGAGCGTTGCTACACTGACAAGGAGGCAATTGACTCACTCATTCCCAATACTCTTGAGGGCTGTGTTGTTCGTATCTGTGATATGATTGCATATATCGGAAAAGACCGCCAGGACGCCGAAAAGCTCGGACTGCTTACATCGCACAGAGATTTCAGTACAGGACCTTTAGGAAGCTTTAACGCTTCAATTATTAATAATCTTGTAGTAAATATTGTAGATAACAGCATAAATAAACCGTACCTGAAGCTTGACGAGGAGTATTTTAATGCATTAAGAACAGCCAAGCGTGAGAATTACCTTTATATATACGAGAATCCCGAACAGGATAAGCTCTATAACGAGGTTATCAGACCGATGTTTGGCCGTATATATGATGCACTCAGAAGCGACCTTATCGACGGAAATACCGATTCCGTTATCTACAAGCATCACATTGAATATATCAACCACTGCAACCGCTTCCGTGACATACCCGAATACGGAAAGGATGATACTGTTGATGATATTGTCACTGATTATATCGCCAGCATGACAGATGATTATATTATCGATCTGTACCATCATCTCTTTAAGGAAAACTGCGGAGCAGAATATATATCTTATTTCAAGTGATTTTATAAGTTTTTTTGCTTTATTCAATAAATCACATCAAAAAAAACTCAATTTTTTGAAAAAAATTCAAAATAATACTTGAAATATTTTTAATTATGGTGTATAATAAGTGTAACATTGTTTGATACAGTGTTACATTCATATAAATGAAGACGTCGGGATAGCTGCCGGCGTCTTTATTTATTTTATAAGCAAAAAACAGATGACGCATATACGACATCTGTTTTACTGTATTTTACATTTTTCGTGATTTTTCGACACATGCATGCATTGCATCCAACACCGCACTTCTCATGCCCTTTTCCTCAAGCACTGCCACCGCTTCAATCGTCGTTCCTGACGGTGAACACACCTGATCCTTAAGTACTCCCGGATGTATTCCGGTTTCAAGCACCATCTGCGCACTGCCCTTGACTGCCTGTGCCGCAAAGGTATATGCTTTATCCCTTGGCATACCCGCTCTTACAGCCGCATCTGCCATCGCCTCAATAAACATAAACACATACGCAGGCGATGAGCCGCTTACCGCAGTAACTGCATCCATAAGATGTTCACTCACGGTCTCTGCCTTGCCGCAGCTCTCAAAAATCTCTATTACTCTGTGAACCTCTTCATCATTTACGCTTGCATTATGAGATATTGCCGCCATTCCCTCACCAACAAGTGCAGGAGTATTCGGCATAACACGAACTATCTTAACCTGCTTACCAAAAGCAGCCAAGAGTTTATCTATTGACTGTCCTGCTGCGATTGATATTATCAAAGTATCTTCATTTATGCTGTCCCTGATTTCCTCAATGACGTCATATATAAAAGCAGGCTTTACACAAAGCATTACCAGCTCTGCCGACGCCGCTTTTTTGTTGTCAGATGTTGTATTAATTCCCAGTGTCTTTTCTTTTTCACTAAGGTCTGCTTTATCTGAAGCAATTATGTCCTTTGCCTCATACAAGCCCGATTTGATTATTCCGCCGATTATAGCCGATGCCATATTTCCGCAGCCGATAAATCCCAATTTCATATTATCTCACCCTTTCAACTGCCTTAATTGAGCTGAATTGTATCATCAGAGAGTCTTTTCTTATAGTCATCAATTGCCGAATGAATTGCCTCCTCAGCAAGCACCGAGCAGTGAACCTTTTCCGGCGGAAGTCCCTCAAGAGCCTCCATTACCGCACGGTTGGTAAGTGCAAGTGCCTCTTCAACAGTCTTTCCCTTAACCATCTCTGTTGCCATTGAGCTTGTTGCAATTGCCGCACCGCAGCCGAAGGTCTTGAACTTTACGTCCTGTATTACGTTATCCTGTATATCCATATAAATCTTCATGATATCGCCGCACTTTGCATTGCCTACCTGACCGACTGCATTTGCGTCCTCAATTTCACCCACATTTCTCGGGTGCATGAAGTGATCCATTACCTTTTCACTGTAAGCCATTTTAATATTTCCTTTCAATCAGTTGTTTTTCTGTTCTTCATGGAGAATGTCCTCAAATAACGGTGACATTTCCCTGAGTCTTCTTACTATCGGAGGAAGTGTCTCTAAAACATAGTCAATTTCCTCATCGGTTGTATCCTCGCCGATACTTAATCTCAATGAACCGTGTGCAATCTCGTGCGGCAGTCCGATTGATAGCAGTACATGCGACGGGTCAAGAGAACCTGACGCACACGCACTTCCGCTTGATGCCGCAATTCCGTACATATTAAGGAGCATCAGAATTGATTCTCCCTCAATATATTGGAATGAGAAATTGACATTATTACACATTCTCCCCTCATTCTCAGGACCGTTCAGACGGCAATAGGGAATTGCTTTACGGATTCCATTTATGAGTCTGTCACGTTTTTGTGTCATTATTCTCATATTCTCATCAAGATCTCTCACTGCAATTTCAAGAGCCTTGGCAAGTCCTGCCATGCCTGCAAGATTTTCCGTTGCAGCACGCTTGCCTCTCTCCTGACCGCCTCCGTGAATAAGATTTTCAATCTTGACACCGTTTCTTA
This sequence comes from Clostridia bacterium, assembly GCA_045542415.1. Lineage (GTDB taxonomy): Bacteria > Bacillota > Clostridia > UBA1381 > UBA1381 > UMGS1958. The sequence continues at coordinate 45,136 of JAZQKZ010000001.1, read as the reverse complement.
TATAAAGCACGCCCACACCCTTGGGACCGTGAAATTTATGTGCTGATAACGAAAGCATATCAACGCCTAAATCCTGCACGTTTATCGGCATATGACCGATAGCCTGTACAGCATCGGTATGCATTATTACCTTGTGCTTTTTAGCAATCTCCGCAATTTCCTTTATCGGCTCGATTGTTCCGATTTCATTATTTGCTGTCATTATGCTTATAAGTATAGTCTTATCGGTTATTGCCGCTTCAACAGCCGCAGGATCAACCCTGCCCTCGCTGTCAACATCCATATAGGTAACCTCAAAGCCCTGCTTCTCTAAAAATGCACAGGCATTAAGAATCGCATGATGCTCTATTTTACTTGTAATAATATGATTACCTTTCTTTGCGTGTGCATAGGCAATACCCTTTATTGCCCAGTTATCCGCCTCACAGCCTGAGCCGGTGAAATATATCTCATTAGCTTTTGCAGCGCCGATATTTTCCGCAACACTCTCTCGAAGCTTTGCCATTGCAGCTATTGCATCATTGCCCAGGTCATAAAACTTTGATGAACCATTTCCCCAAACCTGAGTAAAATACGGTAGCATCGCCTCAACAACCTCCGGCTTTACACACGTTGTCGCGTTATTATCCATATATACAGTTCTGCTCACTATGTCATCTCCTGTCACTACTTATTTTAACATATGAACAATTATTCATATGTTCTACAGTATATATTTTACTCTATCTTTCCTATTTTGTCAATAGATTTCTTCCATTATTCCTAAATTATTTGACAGATTTATTAATTCGCCAAAAAAACGTTGTTAAACCCAATAAAATGTGCTATAATAGTATCATCTTATAGAAAAGGAGTGTAGTAATGAATATTTTCGGTCTGATTGCTGAGTTTAATCCGTTTCATAACGGACATAAGTATATTTTAAGTGAAATAAAAAAGCACTCCGATGCCACCGTCGTAATCATGAGCGGTAATGCAGTTCAAAGAGGAGATATCGCAATCACTGACAAACATACCCGCACCCGTGCGGCATTGCTTCACGGTGCCGACCTTGTACTTGAGTTGCCTGCAATATATGCTTTGAACACTGCACAGAAATTTGCATACGGTGCAATTTCAACATTAAATGCAACCGGAGTTGTAAGTCATCTTGCTTTTGGTTCGGAAAGCGGAAAGCTTGATGAGCTGAAAATGGCAGCACACCTGCTTGAAGATGAGCCTGAAGAAGTATCAGAACACATCCGTTCACTGACCGCCTCAGGATTGAGCTACCCCGCCGCACGTTCAAAAGCGTATGAGGGGCTTATAGATGCCGATATTTTATCAAAGCCCAATAATATATTAGCTGTAGAGTATCTTCGTGCTTTGATTTATACAGGCAGCTCCATAAAACCGTTTACAATTGAGCGAACCAACGATTTCCACAGCACAGAAATCACCGGCAGCGTTATTTCTGCGACCGCAGCACGAGAATTGATAAATTCCGGCAAAGATATATCGGCATACGTTCCCGAAAGTGAGTTTGATGTATATTCGGTTTCGGCACTTGATAATGTCCTGACATATTTACTGCGTACAATATCTCCCGTAGAGCTTGCAAAAATAAATGACGTAAGCGAGGGGCTTGAAAACCGTATTATATCCGCTGCAAAAGCCCACAGTGGCTTTGATGCAATCGCTGCAGCGGTAAAATCAAAACGCTACACCATGAGCAGGATAAGACGTATTCTTTTAAGTACCGTAACGGGACTTACGGGCGAGCTTTGCTCCTTGCCTCCGTCATATATCCGTGTATTGGGTATGAATTCCACTGGAAGAGAAGTGCTTAAAATGATGAAGAAAACATCATCTCTTCCTATAATAACAAAAACAGCGGATTTCAATTCCGATCCCATATTCGAGGCAGAAATCCGTGTAACCGAAGCGGCGGCACTCTGCAAAACTGCCTCCCCCGCCCCGGCAGGACGTGAATACACTCAATCTCCCGTTATTTTACCTTGACCCCATTTCTTTCGCAAGCTTTTTTAAGCAGCGTGTTTCAATACGACTGACATAGCTTCGACTTATGCCAAGCTCATCAGCAATTTCCTGCTGTGTGCGTTTCCTGGTTTCTCCCAGTCCGTAACGCCACAGCATTATTTTTTTCTCCTGCGGTGTAAGTACTTTCATCATTGCATCATACAGACGCTTTGCGTCAAGCTTTTTTGTTATCTTATCGGGGATTTCCTCTTCATCTGTCATCAGAATATCTGCAATTGTCATTGAATTGCCCTCTTTATCCGTACCTATGCTTTCGTCCATAGATACCTCCGCACCAAGCTTTTTGGTAGCCCTTAAATACATCAGTATCTCATTCTCCGCACAGCGTGAAATATAGCTTGAAAGCTTTTTTGCCTTATCCGGTCTGTAGGTATTTATCCCCTTAATCAGACCTATTGTTCCTATTGATATCAGATCCTCATTGTTTCTTTCATCTGCATACTTCTTAGCAATGTGCGCAACAAGCCTGAGGTTATGCTCTATAAGTATATTTTTCGCTTTCATATCGCCCTCATTTATGTATAGGCTCAGATATTTTTCTTCCTCCTCACGGCTCAATGCCTTCGGGAATGACGCTCCTGTACTCACATAACCGCACAGCAGCAGTGCGGCGTTAATCCATTCAGTAAAAAATGCAAATAAAAGCATAAAAAAATCACCTCGTTACAAAATATGTAACGAGGTCTTGACCGTATTACTTTTTCACTGTAATATCATAAACAGGATTGAAAAATAATGCAATACACTTCCTGCAAGCACAAAAATGTGCCATACCGAATGGAAATATCTTATCTTTTTTATTGCATAGAATACCACTCCGCCTGTATAGCAAATTCCACCCAATAACAGGAACAGCAGCGATAACGACGATAATGCAGCAACAAGCGGTTTTATTGCCGCTACTATTACCCATCCCATTGCTATGTAGCAGATAAGTGATGCTTTCTTGAATTTTTCAAGGTCGATGGAATTGAATATCACTCCGATAACCGTTGCTGCCCATACAATGCCGAACATTGTCCAGCCCAGACCGCCGCGAAGTGCCACGAGCGTATATGGAGTATATGTTCCTGCAATGAGCAGGAATATAGAGTTATGGTCCATTATCCTGAAGAACTTTTTTGCTTTATTATTTGTAAGCGAATGATACAGCGTTGACATTGTATATAGTATAATAAGCGTTGCACCGTATATACTTGTTGATACCACTGCCCACGCATCTCCTTTTATTGCCGAGAATACTATCAGTATCACCATTCCGGCAATTGCAAGCAATGTTCCCACTCCATGCGTTACAGAGTTAAATATTTCCTCACCCAATGTATATGGCTTCTTTGACATATTATTCCTCCTTTTTGAATACAATTATTGTTCTTGCTGTCTTTTGTATTCCTCTAAAAACTTCTTATCCTTTTCGGTAAGCTCTGCTTTTTCAAGCATATCAGGACGCTTTTTCAACGTATTAATCAGCGACTGCTGTCTTTTCCATGCTACTATATTTGCATGATGCCCCGAAAGCAGTATCTCCGGAATTTCCTTGCCGTGCCATTCTCTTGGTTTCGTATATTGCGGATATTCAAGCAATCCGTTAAAATGCGATTCATCCTCATAGGATTTCTCTTCTGCAAGCACTCCGGGAACAAGCCTTGACACAGCATCAATCACCGCCATAGCCGGGATTTCTCCGCCTGTGAGAACAAAGTCTCCCACCGAGATTTCCATATCTACAATCTCGTCAAGCACTCTCTGATCCACACCCTCATAGTGTCCGCAGAGAATCACAATATGCTCATTTTCTGTTTTTGACAGCTCAATTGCACATTGCTGGTCAAACACCCTTCCCTGCGGCGACATGTATATTGTCAGTGGCTTATACGGTAGCTCTCCTGCCACAGACATATATGCATCGTAAATCGGCTGTACCTGCATGAGCATTCCGCCGCCTCCGCTTGCCGGAGGTGCATCCACATTCCTGTGCTTATTGGTTGTGAAATCACGGATATTTATAAAGTTCATTTCTATAAGTCCGTTATTCTCCGCACGGCCTATTATGCTGTTTCCAAGCACCGCCTCAAGCATTTCGGGAAAAAGCGTCAGCACGTCAAATCTTATCATCAGTCGTCAAGTCCTTCCATAACATTTACAATAACACGTCCGTTTTCTGTGTCAACTTCCTTAACACAATCGTCAATTACCGGCAACAACAGATTTTTCTTTCCCTCACGCTTTACATCATAAATATCATTTGCACCTGTGTTAAATACATCTGCAATAACTCCGACCTTTTCGCCCTCTTCATCATATACCTCAAGACCGATAAGGTCAACTATATAATTCATTCCGTCCGGAAGCGGCGGCATCTGGTCTCTGTCAACATAGAGAATCATATTTTTATACTTCTCCGCCTCTTCAATGGAATTAATCTGTGCGAACTTGACAATAATATTGTTTTTCTGATACTTGACATTTTTTACATCAAGTCTCTCATCGCCCGTCTTTTTGTGTACATACAGGAAATCTATTTCTTCAAACACCTCCGGATAATCAGTCCACGTCACAATCTTGACCTCACCTCTTAATCCGTGTGTATTTATAATTTTTCCTGCTTCAAGCTGATTATTATTCATTACTTTATCCTTTCATTAATGAAATTTACTCTTAAAATTCAAACAGACTCACCTGATCCTGCTCCGGCAAATCTTCAAAGCATCCGTAATCCTCCAATATATCGCATATTGAACGTCCGATTCCGGTTCTCGCTCTTAAATCCGCAACAGTTTTAAACGGTCCGTTTGCTCTTGCCTCCGTAATTGCCTTTGCCGCATTTGTTCCTACACCCGGAAAAGCGTTAAGCGGCGGCAGAATTCCGTTTTCAGTCTGTAAGAAATCCGTTGCATGACTGTCATAGAGACTTATTTTTTCAAAGGTATAGCCTCTTGCATACATCTCTATACAGATTTCAATTATCGGTATAAGGTTTTCCTCCTTTGGAGTTACCGTATTATCTTTTTTCTTTCTGTATATCTCTTCAAGTGCAGCTCTTGCCACATCCTCACCCTTTGCCATGATCGATGCGTCAAAATCGTCTGCACGCACAGAAAAATATGCAATATAGAATGCCACAGGATGATGAACCTTGCAGTATGCAATTCTCAGAGCCATAGTAACATAAGCAACCGCATGTGCTTTCGGGAACATGTACTTGATTTTCTTACATGAGTCGATATACCAGTCAGGAACGCCGGCAGCCCTCATCGCAGTTTCATCATCAGCAGTAAGTCCCTTACCCTTTCTTACGCTTTCCATTATCTTAAACGCATGACCTGCTTCAACACCTGCTGCAATAAGATATACCATAATATCGTCACGACAGCATATAGTATGCGAAAGGTCGCATATTTCCTGCTGAATCAGCTCCTGTGCATTTCCGAGCCACACATCGGTTCCGTGCGAAAGTCCCGAAATTCTTACAAGCTCAGAGAAAGTTGACGGCTTTGTATCCGTAAGCATCTTCTGTACGAACTTTGTGCCAAACTCCGGTATTCCGTAGGTTCCGAGGGTTGAGCCGATATCCTTTCCGGGCAAAAGATTAAGCGCTTTTGTTGAACGGAAAAGACTAAGCGTTTCCGGGTCACCGAGCGGAATTGTTTTTGCATCAATTCCTGTTATATCCTCAAGCATTCTGATTACCGTAGGGTCATCGTGACCAAGCTCGTCAAGCTTCAACAGATTGGCATCTATCGAATGGTAGTCAAAGTGCGTTGTGAATATATTTGATTCCGGGTCGTCTGCCGGATGCTGTATCGGACAGAACTCATGGATATTATTGGTATATGGCACAACAATAATACCGCCCGGATGCTGTCCTGATGTACGCTTCACACCGACACAGCCCTGTGCAAGTCTCGCCTTTTCGGCTCCACGCATTTCAATTCCTTTTTCCTCGCAATATTTGAGTACATAGCCATATGCTGTTTTTTCGGCTACCGTTCCTATTGTACCTGCACGGAACACAAATCCCTCTCCGAAAAATGTCTCTGTGTATTTATGAATTACCGGCTGATATTCGCCTGAGAAGTTAAGGTCAATATCCGGCTCCTTGTCACCCTTAAATCCGAGAAATGTCTCAAACGGGATATCGTGTCCGTCCCTGTTCAGCTCCTCGCCGCACTGAGGGCATTTTTTAGGCGGAAGGTCACAACCCGAAACACCGATTTCACTTTTTATAAATTCACTATACTTACACTTCGGGCATATATAATGTGCCGGAAGCGAGTTAACCTCCGTAATATCGGAAAGGAATGCAACGAAGGACGAACCTACCGAGCCTCTTGAGCCTACGAGATAACCGTCTGAAAGCGACTTTCTTACAAGCTCCTGTGCAATACGGTACATAACCGAGAAACCATATGTGGTGATTGAATTAAGCTCTTTGTCAAGCTGCGACTGCACTATCTCCGGCAAAGGATCGCCGTATATCGCTCTCGCTTTTGCATAAGAATCATTTACAATCGCTTCCTTTGCACCCTCAACCACCGGCGGACATTTCTTTTTCGGAATCGGTCTTACCGGCTCAATCATATCCGCAATCATATTGGTATTGGTAACAACAACCTCATATGCCTTTTCTTTACCGAGATACGCAAATTCCTCAAGCATTTCCTCGGTGGTTCTTAAATATAGCGGAGCCTGATCGTCTGCATCCTTAAAGCCCTTATAGTGCATTATTATTTTTCTGTACTCTGCACCATCCATATCAAGGAAATGCACGTCACAGGTTGCACACACCGGCTTGTTATATTTTTCGCCCAATGCAACGACACGTCTGTTTAAATCCCTTAAATCCTCGTCGGTATTTATAAACTTGTGTTCCTTACGGTCCGAGCGCTTCATATAGGCATTGTTACCTATCGGCTGGATTTCAAGATAGTCATAGAAATTGACTGTTTCCTCAAGCTCCTCGTCCGTCTTTCCCCTTACAATTCCGTGCATAAGCTCACCCGCTTCACACGCTGAGCCTACAATAAGTCCGCCTCTTTTTTCTTCCAAGAGACTTCTCGGTATTCTTGGAACACGGTAAAAATACGACAGGTGCGACTGTGACACAAGCTCATATATATGACGTATTCCCTCAAGATTTTTCGCAAGAAGAATTATATGATAAGTTGCACCGGGTCTCTTGGTTGAATTATGTGCTGTCCGTGCCATTGAGAAACGGTCATTGAGCAGAGTCGCATCCTCCTCACCCATAGCCTGAAGCTCTTTTACCATTTTTATAAAAACGTCACCGGTTGCCGTTGCGTCATCAATTGCTCTGTGGTGATTTTCAAGGATTACTCCGAGAAACTTTGCTATTGTATCAAGCTTATGATTATTCAAGCCGGGATACATCGCTCTTCCAAGAGTCAGTGTGTCCATATAGCAGAAGTCAAAATCGTCGCCCAGCTCTTTAGCCTTTTCTTTCATGAAGCCGACATCAAATAAAGCATTGTGCGCCACCACAATACAGTCGCGGCAAAACTCCTTGAATTCCGGGAAAATCTCTTCGATTTTTCCTGCTCCGGCAACCATATTATCAGAAATTCCCGTAAGATCGGTTATTTCCTTTGGTATTTTTATTTCAGGGTCAATAAACTTTGAAAATCTGTCAATAACCTCACCGTTTTTTATCTTTACGGCACCGATTTCTATTATTTTACACTTCTTATTATCAAGTCCTGTAGTTTCAATATCGAACACTACAAACTCACTGTCAAAGCCTGTTTCCTTTGCCTTGTCTGTATCATAGATGACTTTCATACCGTCATCAAGCAGATATGCCTCAACACCGTACAGTACCTTTATCTTTTCATTGTCATCCGACGCATGCATTGCATCCGGATATGACTGTACCACTCCGTGATCTGTAATAGCAATCGCCTTATGTCCCCATTTAACGGCTCTGTCTATAAGATCCTTTGTCGATGATACTGCATCCATCTGCGACATCTGAGTATGCATATGCAGCTCAACTCGCTTGACAGGTGCATTATCCATACGGATTGCCGGTGCATTAACCTCAGCAATATCCCTTGCCATCACGACACATTCCTGCATATAATCGTCAAACTGAGCCTTACCCCTTGCAACGACGTAAATTCCGCCGCCCTTAACGCCTTTCTTTACTTTTGCCGCAAATCTTGTAAATTTCTCTTCTTTCTCCGGGTCCTCCTCATCTACAGGAACAAACATCTTCAGCGTAATCGAATCCGTCATGTCAGTGATATTCATTGTCACAAGATGGAATTTCTTATCTTTCTTTTTTGAGTGTATTTCCCTTTCATCAAAGGAAAATATCTTACCTCTTATGATAACTCTTCCTGACTCCGGCTTGAGCGATTTTATCGGCACTGTTCTTCCCTTTATCGCTCTTCCGATAAGCATATCAACTACATTTACACTGTCACCGTACTCCTCCGGATGTATATCCTCAGATTCTGACATTTTCTTTGCTTTTTCCGGGTCAATATTATATACTATAACATTTCTGCTCGGGGCACTGTATCTTGACAGTACCTGAGATGATACCGACCTGAGCTTTAAATGCTCCCTGATACGTTCCTCTGCCTTTTGTTGCTGCTCAACCGTTGTATCTTCTCCGAACACTATTCTCATTTCTCTTCTGGCTTTTGACAGATACATCCTTTCAACGGTTATATCCGCAATATCCTTATCTGTTATCTGTGAAAATACCACAGAAAGCTTTGGTTTCACTAAATTCACTCCCTATCATAAACTGTACCTGCTTATCAAATGGTACAATTATATAATATATCAATCTATGTTCATTTTTCAGTACATATCATTTGTCTTAAATCAATCCAACTATCCCACTTATATATTATAGCACAACCGTTTCTTAAAATCAAGCACAAAAGCATTGCGTTCACAGCATTGCAGAAAATCACATATTATATTACAAAAAAAACAAGGGAGGTACATAAAAATGGCTGTATTTATAGCTGTACTGTCAGCCTTTGCCATAATAGGATTTGTTTCACTTATAAAAGAATTTCTTTACGGCGACTCTCTGACAGATAAAATCACAGTATATACTCTAAACAGAGAAAATGATATTGAGTATGTTCTGCGATCCTTGAAATATCGGTTTCCTGACACAGAAATCGAGCTGCATGACCTCGGCTCATGTGACTTAACAACCGATATTGCCGACAGACTTGATGTTTATGAATCAAACAAAGGGATGTTGCATTAACATCCCTTTGTCTTTTACGGTTTTTTGTTTGTTATATAAATTATGGTTTAGTGCAACAGCTTCCAGTGTATTATTCATTCATTTCAAAAAAATCTTCTGCTCTAATGCCTTTATTTTTAAGCACTTCACATATCTTACCCTTTTCGCATATATCCGCACATAAGGAATATCCGCATTTTACTCCAAGTCTTTCCGGTACGGGAATCAACTTACATTCTATCCCCGCCTCACTTACCTCCCAATGTGCCCTTGTTGCTGCTGTAGGAGTTTTAAAGGTTACTATAAGCTTCACCCGATTAATAATTCCTTTAATATTTCATATACCCTGTCGATTTCTTCTTTTGTGTTAAAGTACCCGAACGAAAAGCGTATTGTTCCCCTTTCATCAGTTCCCAATGTTTTGTGTGCTGACGGCGCACAATGTAAGCCATATCTCACCGCCACACCTGCTTCGGCAAGCCTTGCGGCAACTATTCCGTTATCGGCAAACATAGCACTCACCGATACTACTCCCACACTTTTTTCCCCGACTCCGACAATCTTTACGGGTAAATCCTTTATTTTATCAACAAAGTATTTTCTCAGTTGCTCTTCATGCCTATATATTTTTTCAATTCCCTCGTTCAATATATACCTAAGCGAATGTCTTAATCCTGCAATTCCCGGAATATTTAATGTTCCTGCTTCAAACTTATCAGGAAGTTCCGGGGGCATATCGTATAAATCCGAGTAAGAGCCTGTACCTCCTGCTATATGCACATCAAGCTCCGCAGCAAGCTTTTCGGAAATCACAAAGCCTCCTATTCCCTGCGGTCCCATAAGTCCCTTATGTCCTGCAAATGCCAGAAAGTCTATATTCATTTTCTTTACCGATATATCAATCACTCCTGCCGTCTGTGCCGAATCAAGTGCAAAGTATATTCCTCTGTTTTTACATAGCTCGCCTATTTCACCGGCAGGAAGCACTGTACCGCAAACATTCGAAGCATGGTTTATTATAACCAGCTTCGTATTACCTTTTATTGCTTTTTCCACATCGCATACATCAATACTTCCGTCCGGACGGGCTTTGACGATGCTGTATTCAATCCCCTGCTTTTTCATAAGTTCAAGCGGACGCATAACAGCATGATGTTCCATTGAGCTTGTAACAATATGGTCGCCGAATTTTAGCAAGCCTCTTAAAAGCATGTTTATTGATGCTGTAATTCCCGAAGTAAATACAACTCTTGCAGGATCGTCATTGTCAAACAGCTCGGACAAAAGCATCCTTGCTTCATACACCGTATTCTCAGCATTATATGCAGCTGTACCTCTTTTTATATTAGCCGCCGATTTATCAATAAAATCCCCTACAGCCGCTCCCAGTCCGGGCGGCTTAGGAAATGTCGTTGCCGCATTGTCAAAGTATATATTTTCCATAGACGCTGTCCCCATATATTATTCTTATTTCTAAGTATATCACAATTCCTATAAATTTACAACAAATATATTACTTTGCTTGCAATTTATCATATTTTGTGTTATAATAGTTACACTGTAAGAATACAATCTGTCGGTTTTCAATGGATATAATTATTGAACCCGATATGTTATATAATTTTTTGAGGAGGGGTAACATGGGTAACGAACACGAGACATCGAATAATGTAAACGCTGCTTCTGATTCAACACAGAGCCACCATACACACAGCAGTTCGCATCATCACAGTGGCTCACATCATCACAGCGGCTCACATCATCACAGCGGCTCGCACCATCACAGCAGTTCGCACCACTCAAGCTACAGCCAGCCGTACGGCTACGGTTCATCAAAGCCAAGACGTTGGAAAAAAAAGAAGAATGTAAAGCAATATAACCGCAAAAAGCGTCGTTCAATGAAGAAGTCAAATAAGATTAAGCTTATAATTGCAATTATTGTATGTATCCTTATTCTTCTTTCAATTATCGCTTATGAGGTATATCATGCATTTATACTTCCACAATATGTCAAGCCGATGCTTGAAGAGGTTGTTACGGTTATGCAGGATGATACTTATACCGACGGAATTACAAGAGAAATTCAGCGACTTTATGATATAGGTCAGATTTCCGGTCCGGAGGTTGAGCAATACCTTGAGGCACATAGTAACACCAATAATTCCGACTCGTCCGTTTCTGCCTCGGATAATACCGTATCCGAGAACAACACAGCTTCCGAGCCGACAGTTTCCTACAATGATAATTCTTCCACACTTGGGATAACCTCTGTCAAGGTCATTGATGAGGGGAGTACGCCAAACTCAAATAACAGCGTTCACTATTATTCCGGCAACAAGTCTGGCTCATCTTCAAAACCTATTGAAACAGTATCAATGCAGGAGCTTCAGACTCTTTCAAGCGACGAGCTGTACGCAAAAGCAAAAAGCATTATGAGTGCCGATGATTTTTCAATGGCTATGAGCCTGAGATCTAAAATCAGCGTTTCAACGATAAAATCACTGCGTACCGATACAGATGCACTCATGCAGTATATTCAGTCAACGCTTACAGCTGATGAGTATTCAAACATGCTATATATTTATGCCAAGTACTCAAATCATCTGACAAATTAATAATGTTAATAATCAAGGCTTTTCATTATGAAAAGCTTTGATTTATGAATAAAACAAAAGGAGAAAATAACAACAATGAAAAAACTTTTTACAAATCCGTTTTATGTAATTCTTTTTGCAGTAATCTGCAATGTTCTCTGGGGCAGTGCCACACCTGCCATCAAGCTGGGATATCAGCTGTTTGCAATAGAGAATGACTTATTCACAACAATTCTTTTTGCCGGAGTAAGATTTACAATTTCCGGACTTCTTGTACTCGGCTACAGTACTGTTAAAAACAAAAGCATCCCAAAAATAGAAAAGAGTTCAATAAGCGGTGTACTTCTTGTTGCACTTGTTTACACCGTTTTCCAATACACCTTCTTCTATGTAGGTCTTGCGAATGTTGTAAGTTCTTCAAACGGTACAATAGTAAATTCAACATCAACCTTTATGGCAGTAATTATCGCACACTTCGCATATAAGGACGATAAAATCAATCTGCAAAAGATACTCGGTACAATCATCGGTTTTATAGGTGTATTAATTGTAACAACATCGGGTGAGGTCGGAGGATTCTCAGTTCTCGGCGAGGGCTTTGTAATGCTTGCCGCACTTTGCTTTGTTATCGGCTCAGTGCTTATAAAGAAATTTGCTTCTGATGTAGAGCCTGCAGCAATGACAGGCTACAATCTCTTTATCGGCGGTGCTGTTCTTATCGTTATCGGTCTTATCGGAGGCGGACATTTCAGCGTTGTTACAGCTCCGGGTATTGCAGTGCTTACATACCTTGCGTTACTCAGTGCGGCGGCATACACTCTCTGGTCGGCACTTGTTTCATACAACCCGGTTGGTAAAGTAAGTATATTCGGTTTTATCATCCCTGTTTCAGGTTCAATTTTAAGTGCTATTGTATTTGGTGATGATATTTTAAGAATTGAGTATCTTTTAGCTTTAGTACTTGTAAGTGCAGGTATAATCATTGTTAATAAGAAGAAGGTAAAATGAGAAAAAAAGAACGTGTAGAGTTGCTTCGTGAGCTTATGAACAAAGCTTATCCCGAAGTCAAATGCTCGCTTAACTATTCAAATCCGCTTGAAATGCTTATTGCTACTCAGCTTAGTGCCCAATGCACCGATGCGCGTGTAAATATTGTTACCGAGAAGCTTTTCAAGCGGTATAAAACAGTAGAAGACTATGCCAATGCTGATATTGAGGAATTGCAGGAATATATTCGTTCGGCAGGCTTTTACAAAAACAAGTCAAAAAATATTATTGAATGCTGCAAGCGGCTTATTGATGTATATAACGGCGAGGTTCCGGACACAATGGAGGACCTTACCTCCCTTGCCGGAACCGGCAGAAAAACAGCAAATCTTGTTTTGGGAGATATATTCGGCAAGCCGGCAGTAGTGGTTGATACGCACTGCATACGTCTTGCAAACCGAATAGGTCTGGTCAGCGAAAAGGACCCGGTAAAAATCGAAATGGAATTAAAAAAGATTGTTCCTGAGGATTATCAGCTCCGCCTTTGCCATCAGTTCGTATATCATGGCAGAGCCTGCTGTACAGCAAGAAAACCCGACTGCGAAAACTGCCCGGTCAAGCCCGCATGCAAGCAAGTCGGTATAAAAAAGTAAGGAGATAAGAAATGAGTATATTAACCTGTGAACACATTACTCACGGCTTTGGCGGCAGACAGATTTTAGAGGATGCTTCATTCTCTCTCTTAAAGGGTGAGCATATCGGTCTTGTCGGTGCTAACGGTGAGGGAAAATCTACATTTTTGAATATTATAACAGGCGGTATTACTCCCGACGAGGGTAAGGTTGAATGGTGCCGCCATATCACTACGGGATATCTTGACCAGTTTTCCACTTTAACAAAGGGTAAGACTATCCGTGAAGTACTTCGTGAAGCCTTTTCGTATTACACTGATCTCGAAAACGAAATGCTTAGCCTGTATGATAAGATGGGCGACTGCACTGAGGACGAGATGACAGCCATGCTTGAAGAGGTTGGAGAAATCCAGGAAATTCTTGAATCGGGCGGTTATTACACTATCGATTCAAAAATTACAGAGTATGCAAACGGCTTAGGACTCGGTGAAATCGGACTTGAACGCGATGTCAGCGAGCTTTCGGGAGGTCAGAGAGCAAAAGTACTTTTAACCAAAATGCTACTCGAAAATCCGATGATTCTGATTTTGGACGAGCCCACAAACTTCCTTGACGAAAATCATATCAACTGGCTCACCTCATTCTTGCAGAATTACGAAAATGCATTCATTCTTGTATCACATGACGTGCCGTTTTTAAATAACGTAATAAATGTAGTTTATCACCTGGAAAATGCAACGCTGACACGTTACAAGGGAGATTATAACGACTTTGAGCGCATGTATGCCTTAAAGCGTCAGCAGCTTGAGCAGGCATATAATAAGCAACAAAAAGAAATCGCCGATTTACAGGACTTTGTCGCAAGAAACAAGGCTCGCGCAGCAACCGCAACACTTGCACGCTCACGTCAGAAGCAGCTTGACAAAATGGATATAATAGAGCTTGCACACGACAAGCCCAAGCCCTCTTTCTCATTCACCTCCGACCGTACTCCGGGCAGAGTGGTAATTGAGGCAAAGGGACTTGTTTTAGGTTACAATGAGCCGCTTACAAGAAAGGTTGACTTTATTGTTGAACGCAACCAGAAGATTGCAATCAAGGGTGTAAACGGCTTAGGAAAATCAACACTGTTAAAAACACTTTTGGGAATCATCCCTCCGTTTGAGGGCGAGGTTGTGCATGACCAGTTCGTAAGTCCGGGATACTTTGAGCAGGAGGAAGAGGCAGGCTCTGATACAGCTCTTGAAAATGTTTGGAACGAATATCCGGCAATGACCAACGGCGAGGTCCGTGCCGCACTTGCAAAATGCGGACTCACAACCGAGCATATAACCTCGCAGATGAAGGTATTATCCGGTGGCGAGAATGCCAAGGTAAGGCTTTGTAAAATCATGTTAAAGTCGATAAATCTCCTCGTACTTGACGAGCCTACAAATCATCTTGATGTAGAGGCAAAAGAGGAATTAAAAAAGGCAGTTAAGGAATTTAAGGGCACAGTGCTTTTAGTAAGCCACGAACCCGAATTCTACAACGACGTTGCAGATATAGTATGGAATCTTGAGGATTGGACTACTAAGATTGTGTAATGAAAAAGGTCATCAGTTTGTGCTGATGACCTTTTTATTTTAATATCATTACTGAAACACTATTTTATAGCTTTTATTTCATTTGTCCTGCCTAAGATATAATCAGTCGAAGTATTATATAAATCAGCCAACGCAATAAGCGAAGATGTCGGAATATCTCGATATCCTTTTTCATACAAAGAATATTGTTGTTGCGTCATAAACAAAAGTTTTGCTATATAAGCTTGCGTATAATCATGATCTTCCCTTAAATCTCTTAATCGCGGATAATATGCCATATTTAATCTCCAAACCCTAATTACATTCAAATAAATGTATTGACATTTTATCATAATTATGATATAATATCATAAAATACATTCATTTGAATGTAATATTGGGAGGACATTATATGAAAACTGAAAAATATGTCTATAACGGCGATAACGTGTATATTATCCATAGTTCAAAAGAAGAATCTTTATTTTATGCTCCAACACTAGGGTTTCTTATTGCTGTTGACAAGAATTTATGTAAAAAAATCAAAGATGCATTTTTAACTGATTTATCTAAATTTCCCGAACTGAAACAGCTTCTTGAAGAGCGCTTTTCTGAACGGTTACCAATGGATTTTGATATAAGCAAGCTTAAAACAAATTATTTTCATTTAGCGTTGGGATTAACAGAAAATTGCACTTTGAAATGCATATATTGTCATGCAGACGCTGGCGAAAACAAAAACATGCCATTCGAATTATTAGATGCTGCTATAAATCATGCTGTTAATGAAACAGTAAAAAACAAATTAAAAGGTATAAACGCATCCTTTGCAGTCGGCGGTGAACCCACCTATAACATGACTTTATTTAAAACAGCAATTTCTCAAATTAGAGAAAAATGTCATTCTGCCGGAATCGACTCTTATATATCTATTACAACCAATGGATTCTATACCAAAGAAATCGCTAACTTCATTGCGGAAAACGTCGATAACATCCTTATATCTCTAGACGGATTAAGCGACATACAAAATTTGCATAGACCTTGTGTTTCTGGAAAAGGTAGTTTTGATTCCGTAATATCTACTGCAGATATTTTCTTTAATCACAAAAACTCAATTTCTATACGAAGCACTATTTCAAATAAAAGCATTTATAAATTAAGAGAATTTATAGATTTTCTGTATGCTAGATATAGTCAAAATGTAGATCTGGTATTAGAGCCCTTAGTTCCATTAGGACGTGCTGCCACATTGGAGGACACATCAGAAATTCAAGCACCCGATCTAAAAATTTTTGAAGAATATTTTTGGGACGCATATGTATATGGAAAAAAACTTGGTATAAAGGTTAGTTCTTCTTCTTTAAAAAGAGAACGCTTAGCTTCCGGTTTTTGTGGAGCAATGTTTTTCCCCTCATTTACTGTCACCACCCGGGGAATCGTGACAACTTGTGAAAGAGACAAAACAGGCGAAAATTATGGGTATGCCAAATATGACCAAACGAGAGGAAAATTTATTTTTGATGAAAAAGCAATCAAAAGAAATAGAGATATTATTCATCTCCCCGACAAATGTTCTGATTGTATTTGCTTATACCATTGTGCAGGAGACTGCCCTGATGTGAGAAGTATCGGATATGACAGATGTGACTTAAACCGAAATTTATTAGTACGAGAGTTAAATTATGAAATCCATCGAAAGGAGGTGGAATAAATATGAATAATATCACAAAAAGCGGGTTGGAAAATGCGTATAATTCAATGTTACGTTTCAAAGAAGCTGTTGAGGGTGTGTTAGAAATCAAATCTATAACCTTTAAGGACAATCTTGTTTTGGCTTCAGGATGTGAACGCTATGGATGCACATGCATAGCACACGAAAAATGTTGCGGTTGTTTCATACAATAAGCAATATATTCAGTACATAAAATGTTGCTTAAAACAACATTTATAATCGTAATGAAAAATCGGCTCATAAGAGCCGATTTTTTAATACACCACAACAGGGTCATTTCTTGAAATTTTTTCATACACTTTCTTCGCTGCCGCATACGGCATATTCACACATCCGTGTGAACCGCCGCCCCGGTAAATCGTTCCGCCGAATGCACCTCTCCAGGTTGCATCATGCAAGCCTATTCCGCCGTTAAACGGCATCCAGAAGCTGACCGGTGTTTCGTAATCATCACCACGCAGAATTGCATCCTTGGTCTTATAGGTAAGACCGAATACTCCCGGCGGTGTGGCATTCTTTAAAAACGGATTTCCCGTTACTATCGGAGTATCTACGATTAGTACTCCGTCCTTGTAGAACCACAGATGCTGTGACGCAAGGCTCACCTCGACATATGTATTATATATGTCGCAGCCGTTGCCATGAACTGCCGCTCTCTTGCTATATACCGGCTCTCTTTGCGTGGTTGCCCCGTCAAGAATAAAGTCTCTTAACTCCTCTGACTCGGCACTCTGATTTACACGCCAGCCGTAATTTCCGCCGCCTATCTGAATAGTCTCACCCTTTGAGGTTACAAAGTTTCTTTTAGTTCCTACTGTATCATAGAATGTCGCGAGAATTTTTACATATTCCTTTATCTTCGGATAATCAAGATATACGCTCAAATCATCCCCTACACTCACCCACTCATGTATTGCATCTCCGTTTACAACAAAGGTCTGTTCACCACGCAGGTAAGTAATGCTTGAAGCAACAAGCTGATTCATTCTGTCGGTTGCCGCTTTTACGGGAGCATACTCTGACAAAGGAACATACAGTCCCTCTTTTTCAATTGATATTCCCTTTTCAAGTCCGTATATATCAAGTCTTGCAAGTGCAAACAATGAACCAAAATCAAAGATTTTCTCATCCGCTATATCCGCAATAGTATATGCTCCGCTTGCATATGTGAGCTTCGACGGAACCAATGCAAGAGTTTCTCTTTGCTTCACCGATGCGTCAAGCCATTCCATTTTATTAAACAGGATATCCTCGTTATATGTTATTACAAGCTGTGCCGTAAGCTTACGGTTTGAAGCATCAAATGGCCACAAAAACGGATTCTGTCTGGCTTTTTGCTCCTCAATACCGTCTATTGAAGTGCAAACAAGCTCAATATCCTTACCGTATATCTGCGCCTGTTCTCCGCCTGAAAGCTTTATGGTATAGACATAATCCTCAGCGGTTGCCGCAATTTTTTTCTTTGCTGCTTCTACGCTCAAAAACGAACAGTCGGCATTATTCACCGTAGTTAACGGAAAGAAATGCGAGCTGAAATATACTACTCCAATACCATAAATCAGAACAAGCACCGCCGCAATTATCAGGAGGATTTTTTTATTGAAGCCCCTCCGGCTCTGCTGAGCATCGGCTGATATTTCTTTTTCTTTTGTTAATGTTTCTTCCATCTATTCTTACTCTCCTGATATAAAACAATTTCCTGTCTCAGTATAACATATGTAATACAAAAAATCAATATGCTAATTATATATTCCGTATTTCAATTTCAGTCTGTCAAATTCATCAAGCATCGGAGTCGATATAATCCACATAAATATCACCGTAGAAATCGCATGCACTACATTAAATTTCAAGCCGAGCATTACCGTTGTTATTACACTTTCCAAAGTTATTGCCTGCTGAGACAGAACAAGTGATGAAAAATCAACTATAGGCCCGTAAACAAGCATAATTGACAGACCCCCATACAATGCAAGCGGCAGCCTGCCCCTTGATACCAATCCCTTTTTGAATAACACTCCACCAACAAAGCCGATTGCACCGAATGCCAGCATCTGCCAAGGGGTCCAGGGTCCTTGCCCGAAATAGAAATTTGATACAAATGCCGACATTGCACCCGTAAGAAATCCTGCCTCGCCACCAAAAGCCGCTCCCGTAAGTATGATAACCGTTGCAAGCGGCTTGAAATTAGGTACCGCAAAAAAGGCAATACGTCCCGCAACACCGATTGCACACATAATCGCTATTATAACTATCTCTCTTGCACTCGGTTTTCTGCTTTCGTAAATCATTGCAAACGGCAACATTGCTTCAAGCAGTATAAGTAACGATATAAGGTAGTATTTCCTGTCGCCGAAATAATTTATACCAATAAATATTGTCAGCGGAATAAGTGCAAGTATCATAAGCGAAGCAAGCCTTGTACGCTCCGTAAGCTTAGTTTTTTTATAAGTTACTTCTGTATTTTTTTTGCCGAACAGGTATTCATACCAGCCGGGACTTTTTTTCTCTTTCGGTCGGTATAATGCACACTTTTTATTCTCTGCTTTTCTTTCGGCAGCATTGCCCGTGAGTGCATATATTATATCCTCGGCTGTAACCGCATCCTGCACAAGCTCTGCACACATACGTCTTGCCGCCGTTGTATATATAGAATTTGCAGCGAAAAAGCTGTGTGGCTCGCCCGTTGATGTTATTTCACCGTCAAACAGCATTGCACATCTGTCGGCATACTTCGCACAGAACTCAATATCGTGGCTGACCATAACAATTGTTACACCATTTTCTTTCAGGTCATTAAAAATTTCTGCCATTACTCTTTTAAAGCCGCCGTCCATTCCCTTTGTCGGCTCGTCAAGAATCAATATCTGCGGATTTTTTAACAGCACCTTTGCAAGTGCGGCTCTTTGCTGTTCTCCTCCCGACAAATCGTAGGGATTTGAGTCAAGCAGCTCCGTAAGAGTGCATATTGCCGCAACCGATGCTATATGCTCCTCATCACGACTCATTTCCCTCAAATCGTCATAAACAGTTTTTCTTACAAAAAGATTCTTTGGATTTTGCGGCAGTATTCCAAGTACATTATCGTGCAGCCCGCTTATTTTAGCTATCGGCACTCCGTCAATTGTGATTTTCCCTCTGTACGGAGTATTGAGTCCGCCGAGCAGAGATAGCAGAGTTGTCTTTCCGCTACCGTTGCCGCCCACTATTGCCAGAAGCTCACCGTGATAAATATCAAGGCTTGCACCTCTTATCACGTCATCCTCCTCTTTTCCGTACCTGAACCATATGTCCTTAAGCTGTGCCGCAGGCTTTCTTTCATCCGTAGTTTTTTTCAAAGGTACTTCTCTCACTTCATGCTCTGTGACAAATTCGCCAAGCCACGCTCTTCCCTCGTTTACCGTTATAGGATATTCGCCTTTTCCGTCCGCTTCTGCATAAATCCGCATAGCCGACGGCATATCGGCAAACATTTCATTCTGCATTTCCTTTAGCTTCTTTCCTGATGCTGACGGAGTATCATTGCATATTACCTTTCCCTTATCCATCACAACTACGCGGCTGCAGATAGGCATAACCTCTTCAAGCCTGTGTTCGCTTAAAATAATTGTCGTTCCCAGCTCACGGTTTATTTTGGAAAGCATATTGAAAAATCCGTCCGCTGTAATCGGGTCAAGCTGTGCGGACGGCTCATCAAGTATAATCACTCTCGGTCGCATCACCATTACCGACGCCAGATTCAAAAGCTGCTTCTGTCCGCCCGAAAGCTCATTCACGCTTTTTCTGAACCAGCTCTCAATACCGAAAAAGCTTGCCATTTCCGCTACACGTCTTCGTATTTCACTGCTTTCATATCCAAGATTTTCAAGTCCGAATGCCAGCTCGTGCCATACCTTATCGGTAACAATCTGATTTTCCACATCCTGAAGTACATATCCGATTTTTTCTGCACATTCACGCTCTGAAATCACTTCAAGCGACTTGCCAAAAAACACTATTTCGCCGTCTCTTTCACCATTAGGTGCAAGCGTCGGCTTGAGCTGTCTGAGCAGAGTTGTTTTGCCACTGCCCGACGCTCCGCAAAACACAACAAAATCTCCCTCATATATATCGAGAGAGACATCATCCACCGCTTTTTTATTCTGTTTTGGATACTTAAATGTTAAGTTACGGATTTCAAATATTTTCATTTTTCGCCTCAATTTTTGATATTCTGTATTTATAGCTCAGCTGTGCCGATAAATTCATAATTGACGGAATAAGCATTATCAGTGCATACACGGCATATGAAGCTACTGCTTCTGCCGAAAATCCCACAACTGAAACAACCGGAAAGTACTGCCAGGCTATATAGCCCTTGCTGTATGCATATATGATATACGCTCCGCCTGCCGCAAGTACATACATAACCATGCGGTCAACCGTATCCATCCGATACATCGAAAATGTACTTTTTCCCGGCAGTCCGTAGCCTCTGCTTTTCATGGAATCTGCCGTTTCCACCGATTCCTCCAATGAGCGATTTATCATTATCGCCATTATCCTTGCTCCGTTTTTTATTTTATTTACAAGACCGTCTCTTCCGATATCCTTTCCTATTCCCCTCTGTGCCATGCTGATTTCATCAAGCTGTATTTTAAGCTTCGGCACAAGTCTTAGGGTCATGGAAAAAAGCATCGACAGTGACGGACTTATTCTTCCCGTAAGATATGTAAGCTTATCGGCGGTCATTACGGCATTAAAGCACGAAAAATGGCACATCACCGCCGCTATCATTACTCCTGCCGCTGCTCCGTATGCAATTGATTCAAGGGTCAGTGGATTTCCGCTCGGCAAATATGAAAGTATTGTTGCACCCTCATGATTAAACGCCGGATTCATCAGTGCCGCAAGTGCAATCATCGGTACGGAATATAAAACATTCATGCCTGCTTTTTTGACTCCGCATATACCGAACGCACATATCAGCGACGTAAGCAGGGAAATACACAGACATATCGGATTCATAATAAAAACCGAAAAACCTATTGAGAGCAAAAAATATATAAACTCAACAACAGGATTCAATTGTGAGAATGATTTCATCTTACCCTCTCCCATACTTTCAGAGTATTTTTTATTCGTCACGCTGTGACAGCACTCTGCCGCTCACATCACGTCCAAGATCGCAGGTATAGTGCCATTCTATCACATCACCCGGCTTGACTGCACAGCTTGAGCAGCCATAGTTCGGAAAATCACCGTTCACACTGTACATCCATCCCGACAGCTCACCGCAATCAAATTCATATAAATTATGTATTCCCTCTATATACGCACTGTTATATATGGGAGTATTTACATATTCCATATGAATTTTATTATCTCTTGTTGCCTTTTTCAGTATATCAAATACATTATCACCGTCCTCAACCCTTACTTTTACAGCTTTAAGAATACATCCGTCTGACGGCACAAGCTGATGCTTGCCCTTGTCAAGATTATCCATGTTGGTAAGCAGAGTTTTACAGTATATTGATATTGTACACTCGGAAATATTGCTGTTATTTTCCGATGTGTATTTAATAACATTTGTGCTGTGTGTCTTTTCTTCCCCCAACGAATATGACTCTGCTGTTTCCGTAACAGCCTCCGACTTTGATTCATGCTGAATATCAGCTGCCGAATTGGGTACGTCCGTTTTTTCAGGCAACGCCGTCTTATCCGGCTTTGCCGTTTTCTCAGGGCTTACCGTTGCTTCGGGTAGTATCGTTCCGGCAGGTAATTCCGTTGCTTCCACTGCCGGAGCCACTGTCATTTCTATATCGCTGACAACAGACATACTCTCCTCTTTATCGCCGCCCGTAGCAAATACAGCAACTACTATCAATATTACAAGAAAAACTGCAAGTACTGTTTTATTTTTCTTTATTAAAGCTATCATATTATAATCTCTCCGCTAAGTCAAGTATTTTCTGTGCTTCATCAGCAAATACCGGTCTTTTGGGACCGACAGTTATCTCTTTCTTAATATCTGACATATCGTACAGACTGCAATTTCCGCCATTGGCACGTTCAACCGCCGCAAGTGCATACAGTGCCTGCTCCGTTGCCATCAGATTCGCATCGCCTGACTGCTCATGTCTGAAGCTTCCGTCTGCCAAACCGTAACTCAGCAGATAATCCAACACACTTATTCCGTTTTTAACAAATCTATCATCATCAGGAGAAATCCCCAATAAGGTCAGGGCTGTTATTACCTGTACCGCACTTTCCGAATTTTTTCCGCCCAATGAAGTAAATCCGCCATCTGATTCCTGTGCTGCCGACATATATTCAACCGCTGCTTCGATTGCTTTTTTCACCTCAGGATTTTCCGAATAATTACTCAATGCACACAATGCCATTGCAGTAATATCTATATCCACTTCTCCGTTCTTACTCAATGCAAACGCACCATTTGTCTGTCTTGACAGTATTTCCTTTATGTACGCTTCCCTTGCAGTGTCCGCTTTATAATCGCAGGCATCCATTGCAATAAGTGCAAATGCCGCTCCGTTAAGCCCCTGCTTCATTACCGCATCAAAATCAGTAAGCGGTGCGACAAGATCATATCCGCAGACATTTGTCGGGTCCTTTCCGATTGCCGCAAGTGCAAGCACTACTCTTGCATATTCGGTGTATTTACGCTCGTGCAGCACACCGTTACATTCACGGACTTTATCCGCCACTCTTTTATAATATCCGTCAAAATAGCTTGTGTCAATATCAAGCCCGCTTCTGGCAAGTCCTATAACTGCCCATTCTCCGCCGATAGATGCAATCTGAGGCTCTGCAACAACAGACAGCACATAATCAGCACTCAGCTTCAGATTTGCTCCGTTGTATGCATCATCGACACTATCCTTAAAATCAAGTGCACCCTCAACCTCCTCCGGCGAGCTGTCAAATCTTGTAAGAACCTCCATTGCATACTCACTGCCCCCGAAATCGGCTGCATATCTTATCAACTCCGACTTGTCCGCAAGCGGTACCAACGGCCCAATGCCGTATTCTTCTCCCGAACCCAGATCTACCCCGTAGCCATAAAGAGAAAACTGCCATCTGATCACGTCTCCGTCCTGTAAATATGCATCACTTGAGCTTACCGACAGAAATTCATTGTTTATACTGTATTTCCATCCGGATGTATCAGAATAATCAAATTCACTCAGCCATTCGCTATCCTGCCTTGATGTCACTTCTCCGATTACATCTGAAATATAATACGGGATATTAATGTCCTGCTCTGCATCCGCAAACGCCGAGACATACAAGTTATCCTCTATTGTTCCCGTATGCATATACTGTCCCGGAAAAACCTGCTCCAGCACCTCTGCTACACTCGCTCCCTGTACTGTTTGTATTGCCGTCGGCTCCATGATGAAGCCCTGTCCCAGTGTCAGCTTTTCCACTGTCATATACACCGTAATCTCTTCCTCTTCAACGGCGTGTGCCGACACCCCAAAGAGTATCGGCAATATTATAAGTAATGATAAAATTCTTTTTTTCATATTAATCTCCATTACACCATACGGCACAATTCTTAATGCATACAAGCAGCAATCAGCTCTAAATTTTCTGAAAGTCTCAATTTCTTATAGCCTCACACAACGGTTTCATGCCGTTCCATAAATATACAGCTGTGCCTTGTGTTTTATCTGTTATATATTCTTCGCCACTGCAAATCAGTGCATCCTTTATCTGAGTATTCTTCAGTCTGCCGTTTTCATCATAGCTTGCCATAATGCTTACCGCAACTGCATCTGCATTTCCGTTATTTTTATATATAATCGTATTCTCCGCAGCTGTTACCGAAATATCTGCCGCAAGATCCGACATATCATACAATGAAGTTTTACCGTCTTTAGTACGGTAATATGATGTCAGTGCATAATACGACTGCTGTGTTGCCATCAGATTTACGGCACCGCCCTTTTCATGTGCAAAGCCGCCTCCGTCAACAGCATACTCATTAATAGCTTCAACTATTGTATTACCGTTCTTAACAAAACGCTCATCGTTGTCAACATCAATTCCCAACGCTGTCAGTGCAACAAGTACCTGTGATGTACTTTCCGGATTTTCACTTCCGTATGATGCATATGCACCGCTTTCACACTGTGTTTCACTCAGCCATGCAAGTGCTTTATCTATCGATACCTTTACCTCATCATTGGTATTATAATACGGTGCAAGAGCTGTAATTGCCATAGATGTCATATCCGGGTCAGGCTCCGTTCCCCAGAATGTCCAGCCTCCGTTTGCAAGCTCGTTGGCAAGTACTGTTTCAACAAGCCACTCACGGTTTACTTCTGACTTATAATCACCGCTGTCAAAAGCAAACAATGCATATACCGCACCATTAAGCCCCTGCTTTTCGATTGCTTCCTTTGTAAGCATTTCAACAAGATTATATCCCTCGATATTTTCCGCATTCTTACCGATTGAGGTTAATCCTATGATTACTCTTGCATAGTCCGCAGCTGACTTTCCTACTACACCCTCTTTTTCCTTTACAGCGTCCGCTACCGAAGTATAATATGTATTTTCAAAATCTTCTGTTATAGCTCCGCTCCGTGCAAGTCCCAACACATTCCACTCACTGCCCAAAGCCGGTGTAAGTGTCAATAAATACTCACCTGCCGCCGTATATGTCTGCTTATCCGCATCGGTCAGTGACTCACCTGCCGATGCATTGTTTGGAACTGTCACTACCGTAAAATCTGCCACAACAATTACTTCTTCTGTGTTTTCGGCATATACTCCCGTAGCTAAGCCTACGGATACAGCCAATGCTGTTAATAGCGATGTTATTTTTTTCATTTTATTTCTCCTTTTTTTCGGAACGAACTAAAAAAACGTCTGTCCGAGTATGTAAAACAGACAGACGTTTATTTTTGAGAAATAAACATCATTATGCAGTGCTTCGGTGTAGGCAAAGCCCCGCTGCCTGTTTCCATGTATCTGACTTGGTATCGTTTCCGACCCTCACAGTGACCCACTCGCGGGCATTACGCCCTTTTCCATGTTTTAACCTTTTCAAGGTGAAATCAGTTCGTTCTATTTAATTTTTATAAAAAGCTTTTTATTTAACAACGCCATTATACACCACTTATATTTGCTTGTCAAGCATTTACCTAAAAAAACACCGCGAAAAATCATGTATTTATTAACAAATTGTTCATATTATGTTATATACTCATTACAAAAAACTTACATAATGTAGAAATTTATATAAAACACTTGATTTATTAAAAAAAAGTGATACAATAATACTTGTAAAAATAACATAACGAAAAGGACATATGAAGCTTGCAGGAAAGTGATTTATATCTACCGAAGGAGCGAAACTCTCAGGTGCCGGTTCCGGCGAGGACTGTAAGTGGATCGTAACTCTGGAGAATGCCGTCAAGTCGGCTGCCGAAGGTGCAAGGCTTATCCGCAAGGATTTGCTAATCTCTCAGGCAAAAGGACAGAGGATTTATACCGCACGGTATTTTTCTTTTGTGTGTAATGCTATGCTTTACATTCTTCCGGAGTCAACAGACTCCGTTTTTTATTTCCTTTTCAGATTTTTCACAAAAAGGAGAGAAACAAAATGTGGGAAACAATTAACAACATTTTGAATGAAATCGATTCATTCATCTGGGGTGTACCTCTTATGGTACTTATCATGGTGGGCGGTCTTTTCCTCACCGTAAGATTAGGTCTTTTACAGGTTAAGCGTCTTCCGCTTGCACTTAAGTGGATGATAAAGAACGAAGAGGACGGCGTTGGTGAGGTTACTTCATTCGGTGCTTTATGTACAGCACTTTCAGCTACAATCGGTACAGGTAATATCGTCGGCGTTGCTACAGCTATTGCTGCCGGCGGTCCGGGCGCTCTTTTCTGGATGGTTGTTGCAGCATTCTTAGGAATGGCAACAAAGTATTCAGAGGGTCTTTTAGCAGTAAAGTTCCGTGAGGTTGACGAAAACGGTCATGCTCTCGGCGGTCCTTTCTACTACATAGAAAAAGGTATGGGAAAGAACTGGAAGTGGCTTGCAAAGCTCTTCGCATTCTTCGGTGTATGCGTAGGTCTTTTAGGTATCGGTACATTCACACAGGTTAACGGAATTGCATCAGCCGTAAACAACTTCTTCGACCCGAATAATGCATGGGCAGTTACAATTCCGGGAATCGGCGAATACTCATGGACAGTTGTTATCGCTTCGCTTGTACTTGCATTATGTGTTGCTCTTGTACTCATCGGCGGAGTAAAGCGAATTGCCAAGGTTGCTGAGGTTATTGTTCCGTTCATGGCTATCCTTTATGTAGTTTTTGCACTCGTACTTATCTTCTCAAACATCACAGCTATTCCGGCTGCCGTTGTTACTATAGTCAAGAGTGCATTCAGCCTTGAATCTGTAGGCGGCGGTATCTTAGGTACTGCAATGATGATGGGTATGAGAAACGGTGTTGCAAGAGGTATCTTCTCAAATGAGTCAGGTCTCGGTTCTGCTCCGATTGCGGCAGCCGCTGCTCAGACAAAGGAACCGGTAAGACAGGGTCTTGTTACAATGACAGGTACATTCATTGATACAATCATTATTTGTACAATGACAGGTCTTTCAATCGTGCTTACAGGTGCATATGCTCCGGAGCTTGGACTTGAGGGTGTTGAGATCACATCATATGCATTCGCACACGGTCTTTCATTCCTTCCGGAAGCAGTATCAGGCTTTGTATTAATGCTTTGTCTCGTATTTTTCGCGTTTACAACTATTCTCGGCTGGGACTACTACTCAGAGCGTTGTCTCGAATACTTATCAGGCAAGAACTTAAAGGTTGTAACTACATACAGATGGCTCTACATCTTAGCTGTATTTATCGGACCGTACATGACAGTTTCAGCTGTATGGACAATCGCCGATATCTTCAACGGCTTGATGGCACTTCCTAACATGATTGCATTATTTGCACTAAGCGGTATTATTGCTGCTGAAACAAAAGCATTCTTCAAGGATAAGAAGCATCTTAAATAATAACGAACCGGAGGTGTCACTTTGACACCTCCTTTGTTGTACTTTGACGTCTTGTCGGATGATCATTGTAGAGGCGATTCATGAATCGCCCCGACATTTTTAAATCACGCCACATAAACCATAATTCACCACAACAAAACGGGATGTTCACATCAGTAAACATCCCATTTTTCGTTATCCCAATAAACAATTTATCTCATGACTTGTCAGATGACGCCATCTTCCCAACGGCAGATTTCCCAGCTCTACCTGACCGATGCTTATTCTCTGCAATGCTACAACCGTATATCCGAGCGTATCAAACATCTTTCTTACCTGACGGTTCTTTCCCTCATGAATTGTAATCTTAATATAAGTATGACCGTCAACAGCATCAAGGATTTCTACCTGTGCCGGTGATGTCGTGTAGTCCTCTACTCTTATTCCTCTTCTGAGCCTGTTCAGGTCGGCAATTTTTATACCGCCCTTAATCGTTGCTATATATGTTTTTTCCACATGATGCTTGGGATGTGTTATTCTGTAGGTAAAATCCCCGTCATTCGTCATCAGGAGCAATCCCTCTGTTTCATAGTCAAGCCTGCCCACCGGAAAAATTCTTGTGTCAATATCCTTTTTTACCAGATCAACCACAGTCGGTCGGTCGAACTGATCGTTCACCGTCGAAACATATCCTGCCGGCTTATTAAGCATAATATAATAATTCTTGTTCTTTATTTCAAGCGGCTTGTTATCAAGCATAACCTTGTCACAGCCGATTTCCACCTTTATTCCCTGCTCTGTAACCTTTTCACCGTTTACTTTTACTCTACCTTCTGCAATCAGACCCTCTGCGGCACGTCTTGACGCTGCTCCGCTCATTGCAATATACTTCTGTAATCTTACTATTTCTCCCATTGTATCCTCCTTTATATCAAAAGCATCCTCCATATATTTCTCCAGCTCATGTAAAAGCTGTCATGCAGAGTATGCCCTGTTGTGTCTGCTATGTCATTATCAGCTGTAACCGCGACAGTATCTGTCTTTATACCGTCAACAAATACATCAATACAGCCAACCCTTTCGCCTTTATTTATCGCACCGTCAAGATTTGATGCCATATGCACCTCAATGCCGATTTGCGTTGCGGCATTTTCTTTCACCGGTACAGTGACACTTTCCTGTGCTGATAATGTATATGTCTTTCCGCCTCTTACAAGCTTCTTTATACATTCGCCTCTTTTAACCGCTGTCACAGGATAATGCGATGCAAATGCCGAATCAAGAAGCTCCTTATGCGTGTTCCAGTCATCCGGGTCATTGAGCGTAACTGCTATAAACATCATTCCGTCACGTTCTGCCGCACTTACCAGACATCTTCCCGCCGCCTTGGTATATCCGGTCTTCACTCCGACCGCACCGTCATAGCTTTTTAAAAGCTTGTTGTGATTATACAGCTCATACTTTTTCTGCGGATCAATAAGTGATGATGCACTATAGCTTTGTGTTTTCACAATTCCACGAAACTCCGCATGCTCCATCGCCTTACAGGTTATCAGTGCAAGGTCTGCTGCGGTTGTGAAATGAGACTCATCATGCAGTCCGTTGGGATTACGAAATGATGTGTTCATCGCTCCCATCTCTGCCGCATTTTTGTTCATCAGCTGTGCAAAGCTTTCAATATCACCCGAAACATGCTCGGCAATTGCCACAGCCGCATCATTTCCCGAATTAAGCATCAGACCGTAAAGCATATCAAGCATAGCAACTGAATCTCCTGCCTTTGCATACATCGATGATCCTTCCTGATTCTGTGCGTTTATACTTATTTTTACTGCTTCATCAGCCGTACTGCTTTTGAGTGCCGTATATGCCGTCATTATCTTTGTAGTGCTTGCCATTGGCAAACGCTCGTCTGCATTTTTTTCAAATACAATTTCGCTCGTCGCCGCATTAATAACACATGCCGCCCTCGCACTGTCTGCTATGGCATACACATCCGCACTGCTTATCATTAAAGTAGAAATTGCAATCATTGCCGCAAATGTTTTTTTCATCAAGCAATCAACTCCCACTATAATTATTATACCTTAAATTGTCAAGTAATGCAAGTAATTACAGAAATTTTTTTATTTCCCACACCGTCTGTCTTGAAAAAAAGCCTTGTATATGATACAATTATATCAACAGCTTTATTTAAAAGAGGAGTGAATCATGCATACACTTATAGAGATTTTTTCAGACAAACCGATTGAAAATGTACTGTCCGGTCTTGCTCTGAGACCCGAAAAGATTATTTATATCGGATTTAATATACCCTCTGAACAACGAAATGCAATTGAACGTTGCTTTAAAGAGCATGACCTGCGTCCGAAGCTTGAATATATTACTGTTAACGCATTTGACCTTGAAAGCACTGTCCGCTGTATCAATAAAATTATTGACACCAACAGAGACTGTGCAATAGAGCTTGGCGGAGGAAACGAGCTTATCAGTGCCGCTGTCGGTGCTGTTGCCGTATCAAAAAACATACCCCTGTTCCGGTATAATATCTCTGACAACTCTGTTATTGATATATACCGCTTCAATGCTGATACTGCTGTTCATGATACCGATATGAATATAAATGAGTTTATTCAGCTTTACGGCGGTGCGGTTAATAATTCAAAGGCTTTCAGGCAATGGACTATAGACTCTGAATTTGAAAAAGATATAATGGGGCTGTGGCGTATATATGCAAAAAACTGTACGCTATGGAACCGTCAAATGGCAATTATTGCACTTCTTGACGAGCTTGACTCCGACAGCCGTCCCGATTGGGTGTATGTTGAGCAAGGTAAGCTCAAAGCACATAACCGCAAGGCAGAGCTTGACAGACGTATCATGTCACAGCTGTGTGACGGCGGATATATCAGTGGATTCAGTGCCGATAAAAACAAGATTATGTATCGTTATAAAAATCCGCAGATTCGTGCCGTTCTTACAAAAACAGGAAATCTGTTGGAGCTATATACCTACATAGCCGCCCGTAACCTTGAAATATCAGGAAAAAAATTCTTTAATGATGCAGAAATCGGTCTGTGCCTTGATTGGGACGGTATAATTCATTACGGAGCCGAGTCTGTTATGGATACGGTAAATGAGGTTGATGTAGTTGCAATGCATGCCAATGTTCCCGTATTTATATCCTGCAAAAGCGGCGAGGTCAAAAAGGAGGCTTTATACGAGCTGCACACAATTGCCGATAAATTCGGCGGCCCTCATGCGAGGAAAATACTTGTCACCACAGACTCACGCAGTTCGGAAACGAAATTATATCTAAAGCAGCGTGCCGCAGACATGGGAATTACGATAATAGAAAATATACATAACAAATCACCTGAACGATTCAGCAAAGAGCTTATTTTTGCAACAACAAAGTGAGGCTTAAAACAGCCTCACTTTGTTCAACCCCGTTTTTACGGTTACATATTCATCTGTATATTTTTCACCCTCGGAGCAGAACAGGACATCCTTAGTCACCCGCTCCTTTTCCTTTAAATGAAGCGGTCCGAGCATGTTCCTCATGCCTGCACATACCGTTACGGTTATTTCATTTTTACCCCTTTTCAGCAGAGCACCTATTTCAGGAACCGCAGCCGCTCTCCAGGGGATTGCCTGTTTTTCATCGTTTACCGATATCGCTGCACATATTCCGTCAAAGTCTCTTACATCAAGATATATTTCTTTGTCTGCATCGTCTATTTCACATTCAAAGTAATATTTCATATCACCTGCATAATGAAAAAAGCCCTGCTCTCCTATATCACCCAATTCTATGCTTTCAGGCTTATCAGTCAGCTTTCTTTCTGTATTTACACCGAACTCGCCCTTAATATAACAGTTTTCAAGCTCATAATCATTTCTGTAGCTGCATTTGAGACTCAGCACATGAACACCCTTTGTTATATCCGGAAGCTTTATACATTCAAATGACTTATCAAAGAAATATCCGCATGACGTATTTTCAACTGCTGTTGAGTCAAGCTTGATTTCAAAGCAGTCGGGGCGTTCTATCACAAGCTCTGCACCCTTAATTTCACACAGTGACTCAAAAGTAAATTCAAGCGTCACTTCCTTACCGTTATTCTCATGCTCTTCTCCAATCCACCTGTATCTCTGCTCAAGTCCGTTGCGATGTATCTGCCGCATACCAAGCTTTTCTCTGATTTCACACTGTGCTTTCCAGACCTCTTTTTCTTCTGATACAACCCCATCCATTATATAACGGCACTTATCAAGCGTCAGTACATTGGGACTGCTGTTTTCGTATCTGACAAGCCTTAGCGGAATTTCCAAAGCCTTTTCCCTAATAGAAACGCAATTATGTCCCCTGTCCCTTTCACACGGTATCTCTTTTTCCGTTATATAGAACAGCAAGCTGCCGCACTGCGGAATATATTCAACAAAACCATCTGATACATCATATCCGTATATTTCTCCGTTCATCGGATTTGCTCTGTATATATTCCCCTGTATCGCTGTGCAAATATTTACCTTATACGAATTATCGCGTGAATTATTTACCAGATACAGTATATATCCGTCCTTTTCTCTCCTTAGCTGATAAAGTATATCTTTTATTTCGTTTCCGTCCCCGTCAGTAAAAGAAAACTCCCGGTCAGGAAGAAAACCGTATATTTTCTCCGGCAAATCCACTTCAACATATCCCGCCTGACTTTTCAGCTTATCGACAAGCTCCGAATCCTGTGCTTCGCATAGGCTCACATGAGGTTTCAGAGAAATTACCCTGCCGCCGCATTTCGCAAACTCAATAAGCATTTCAAGCGTGGATTTAAGCAAGGTTTCGCAATACGGTATGATTACCGCTTTGTATCTGCACTCTCCTACTATAAAGCCCTGTGAATCACTGCTTCCATACCCGGCAATTATACTCTCATCACCCAAATCACAGCTGTAATGTCTGTGAGTCAGTTCTTTAATCAGCTCATTAAGCCTGTATCCCAGCTCGTCCATTGCCGGGATATCCCTCTCATTTTTACGCACCGGATTGCCATAGGGATTACATCCCATATTACTCCATACCGTTGTCATAGGATGTATAATCAATATATCAGATACAGCCTTTCCGCAGCTTATCATGTACCCGATTCTTGCAAAATAATCCTCTACTGCTTTATAATGCTTCCACCATGACACATTACAGTTCATTGACGGCGGATAATCACGTTTTCTGCAGCCTCTTAACGAATACAGTGCAAGGTGCTGACAGCGATGGTTCACACCAAGCACATACTGCCATTCACCTATATGCTTTTGTCCCTCAAAGCTAAAGTCCCAGCCTGTACATCCGTACATTTCAGACAGAACAGATTCCCTGCCGAGTTGATTTGCCACACTGACACACTGCCTGACGGTAAGATATTCCTCCGTACGCTCTGTAAGCATATCAATAGCCGGAACATCCTGCATCATATAATGCGGCATTATACCTCCGCTTACACGACAGCACAGCCCAAGCCTGTCCTCCTGAAGAAAATGACCTGTATATGCAATATTATTTTCTCTGCACCAGTCCGATATCTGTTCGGAATAGCTTTCAAGAAACATTTCACTAACCGTATTCCAATAATCGTGGCGTGCTTTCTTGCTATTCTCATGATTAAAATAAATATACGGAAGCGTATCAAATATATCGGCATTACGCTTTTGTCTGTAATACTCTTCAAAGCCGTAAGTCCAGGGAATCCAGCCTCTTTGCGGATTAAACGAAGCATGCCGATCCGCAAGACTGGGCTCATCAGTAAAAATACCTTTTACGGTCTTGCCCATCTCATCCCCTATACACGCCTTATATTTTTCATGAGTGAGAGAAATAAACTCACTCACCTCGTCACGGCTGAGATTGTCCGGTGGTGATGAATTATTAAACCACTGCGACGGTTCACTTAACTCAAGCCTTGCAACAAGAAGCCTCTCATTTTCATTTACTCCGTCTTCCAACCCAATCCGCCTAAGTGAATATATTTCCATACCGTCAATCTTTGCGGCATACACTGCAAGAATATTATCCTCCTCGCAAACCTCGTCACAAACCTCAAGTGTCAGTCCCTTACAGCCTTTTTTCGCACCTGCACTGACCTTTCCGCCGCAACTTCCCGACGGCCATCTGTCCTCATCATAAAGCCACGCCTGCATATCATTTGCCTTTGCTTCATCTACTGCCGCCTTTATACATTCAAACCATTCATCACTCAGATATTCCGTTTCCAGTCCATCTCGTGAGTGCATGAAAAAACCGCCCATGCCGCATGACTTCATTTCACGGATCTGACGTTTTATTTCATCAATCTCCATTTTGTCGTTCCACGCCCAGAACGGCAGTGAGCGATACTGCGAAGACGGATTTTTAAATTCTTTCTCTAAATCAAGCCTTTTCATACTTTAAATTCCGGTAAATTATTTTCTCTCTGTTTTCGCTGTAGGTTAACATTATTTCATCGTCATTGCATATAATTGACGGATATGCAAATGCACCGTCTGTATTTTCCAGTACATACAGCTCTTTCCAGCTTTCTCCGTTATCCTCCGAATACGAGAGTATCAATGGTGTTCTTGCACCCTTTGTCATTCCGGGAATATTTTCTCTCGGATTATAGGCTAACACAATTGTTCCGTCCGGAAGTCTGACAGCGTCTATTCCGCTGTTATTATTCGGAAGTCCGGTATCATATGCCATACTCCATGTTCTGCCCGTGTCATTTGATTCACTCTTAAAAATCCTTGACGATGTACTTCTGAAGAGCATATGAACAATACCCTTGTCATCCTCCCATACTGTCGGCTGGATTATACCTTTTCCATAACAGAAATGCTTATTATATACCCTGTCACGGATACGTCTTTCGTTTGGGTTAATACGTCTTACCGGTACAAAAGAACTCATTTTCCATGTTTTTCCGTTATCCTCGGATATATCAGCAAACGAATCCCAGCAATCACCCTCAAGCGATGCAGGGGCTATTATAGTTTTGTTATCCGATAAATAAATCGGCTTATTCTTGACGGGACCTCTGCCGCCGACATCTCCCTCAACAAGCTCTTTCGGTTCGCTCCATGTTTCTCCGTTATCATTTGAAATTATGTATTCCGTATGCCATGTGTTTATCGTTTCGCCTATTTTATAATATAACACAACGCTGCCGTCATTGAGCAAAAACAGTACCGGATTCCATGCTGCGACATTTCTTATATCCACTGTCTTACGGGGTTTCTCCCACACACCGTTACTTCTTTTTGCTGTCCAGATTGCAGTATCGGGATCCTTTTCAAATCTTCCACCGAACCATGCGGCTATCACATCCCCGTTTTCAAGCTGCACAAGCGTAGGTGCATGGGGACTGTCAAATTCACGTTCATCGCCAAATATCTCTTCTCTGTTTGAATTTACTATTTTAAGCATATCAAAAGACTCTCCTTTAAGTTACGGCAGTCGATAGGACACTGCAATTTATTATTATTTATTATAGCACACTTTTTTGGTCAATTCAACCGAAATATATTGAAAAACAACTGTAATAATGCTATAATATAGAAAAATACATACGGAGGTCAGAAAATGCCATTCACGATTATACGAAACGATATAACAAAAATGAATACAGATGCAATAGTCAACGCGGCGAATAACCGCCTGCTTCCGGGCGGAGGGGTCTGCGGTGCAATCTTCGCCGCTGCCGGATATTCTTCGCTTGAAAATGAATGCAGTAAAATAGGTTTTTGTGATACAGGAAATGCTGTTATCACTCCCGGCTTTAATCTGAATGCCGGACACATCATTCATACAGTCGGACCTGTATATTCGCCCGGTAATCCCGAACAGGCACAGCAATTATATAATTGCTACAAAAGCTCATTACAGCTTGCAAAGAAGAACAATCTGTCATCTATTGCATTTCCGCTGATATCCTCAGGAATTTACGGCTATCCCAAGACGGAGGCTCTTGAGATAGCAAGACGTGCTGTTGCGGATTTTCTCAAAGATAATGACATGGATATATATCTTGTGGTCTATGACAAGGCATCATTTGAAATAAGCAGCGAGCTTTTTAACAATGTTCAAAGCTACATTGATGAAAAGCTTATCGTCCCCGACAGCAGGAGAATGGCATATGCATCTGCTTCATTCAGCATTTCTGCCGTTGAAGACTGTGTCCGGATAAATGCTCCGCAACCTGAAAAATATGAGCTTGAGAATCTTAAAAGCATGCTTGAGAATACAGACGAGACATTTTCCGAGATGCTGTTAAGGCTTATAGATGAGCGTAATTTAAAGGACCCGGATGTATATAAGAAAGCTAACATTGACAGAAAGCTTTTCTCGAAAATCAGAAATGATATAAACTATCATCCAAAGAAAAACACCGTTTTATCCTTTGCCATTGCACTGGAATTATCGCTTGACGAAACAGAGGATTTACTCAACAAAGCAGGCTTTTCACTTACACACAGTCTCAAATCGGATATCATAATTGAGTATTTCATCGTAAACAAATGCTATGATGTCTTAAAAATAAACGAGGTATTGTTCTCCTTTGATCAACCGCTTTTGAGTGCATAAAAATGTCGCTTCCAAAGCGACCCATTCCTGCTTATATGCTGATATAATAAAACCATCAAATAAATCAATTTTACGGAGGTTTTATTATGAAAAACACAAATTTAACAGAGCTGGTATTTATCCTTGACAGAAGCGGTTCAATGAACAGGCTCGAAAACGACACGATAGGCGGCTATAACAGCTTTATCGAAAAGCAGAAAAAGGAAGCAGGAGATGCAGTTGTTACTACTGTATTATTCGATGACGAATATGAAATCATCCATGATAATGCTGATATCAACAAAATCCGTCCGCTGACAAATAAGGAATACTACGCACGCGGAATGACGGCACTTATGGATGCAGTCGGCAAGACAATAAACCATGTCGGCAACCGCCACAAGTACGCTGTCGATGCTGCACTTCCCGGCAAAACAATGGTCATAATTATAACTGACGGTTATGAAAACGCAAGCCGCGAATTTACAGCAGAGCAGATAAAAAGCATGATTACTCACCAGAAAGAACGCTATGGCTGGGAATTCCTGTTCATGGGGGCAAATATAGATGCTGTCTCCACTGCAAGCGAATATGGGATCAGTGAAGACAGAGCCGTAACCTACGAGGCTGACAGTGAGGGTACTGTCATGAATTTCGAGGCTGCATCAGTTGCAGCGTCATGTGTGCGTGCAAACGCACCGCTCACACGGGAATGGAAATCACGAATTGAAAACAGAAAAGCATAAGTCCAAGCCACCGTTTCAACCGGTGGCTTTGTTTTATCATAAAACAGTTGACCGACAGTAAAAACTGTGATATAATTAAGCGGAATAATTTACATGAGGTATTATAATGAACAAGAAAGAATTTTTAATGGAAAGCTTTTCAATTTCGGGAGATGTCATTGAGCTTGTAAAATCAGCCGAAAATGATATCAAAGCACAGTTTGAGCATATCGATGAAATTGCTGAGCTAAATCAATACAAGGTACAAAAGGCATTTTATGACAACAGAGTTTCGGAAACTCATCTTCTTCCCACCACCGGCTACGGCTACGATGATCTTGGACGTGATACTCTTGATAAGGTGTATGCACAGGTATTTGAAGCGGAGGATGCCCTTGTACGTCATCACTTTGTAAATGGCTCGCACACCATTGCCACTGCACTTTATGCAGTGCTTCGCCCCGGCGATACTCTTTTCGCCGTAACGGGAAAGCCATATGACACGCTTGAAGAGGCTATTGGAATAAGCGGCGAGGACGGACGCGGCTCCTTAAAGGACTACGGAATAGATTATGTTGAAGCTGAATTAACCGAGGACGGACTTCCCGACTTCGATAAAATCCGTGAGATTTTATCAACAAGAAAAATCAAAGCCGTTGAGATACAGCGTTCAAAGGGATACGGCTGGAGACCTACATATTCAGCCGAATATATAGGTGAAATTGTCAAGTTCATCAAGGACATTTCACCCGATACAATCTGCGTTGTCGATAACTGCTACGGTGAATTTGTCGATCTTCATGAGCCGACATATTACGGGGCAGACCTCATAGCAGGCTCGCTTATCAAAAATCCCGGCGGTGGACTTGCTCTGACCGGCGGATATATTGCAGGAAGAAGCGACCTTATTGAGCTTTGCTCATACCGTCTTACCTGTGTAGGCATCGGTAAGGAGTGTGGTGCTTCAATAGGTCAGAACCGAAATATGTATCAGGGCTTTTTTATGGCTCCGCACATAACAGCACAGGCAGTAAAGAGTGCCGTTCTTTGCTCGGCTGTGCTTGAAAAGCTTGGCTGTGAGGTTGACCCCAAGCCGCTTCAGGAGCGACATGATATTATACAGTCGATAAAATTCAACGCACCCGAAAGAGTGATTGCATTCTGTCAGGGAATACAAAAGGGTTCACCTGTTGACAGCTTCGTAGTTCCGGAGCCCTGGGATATGCCCGGATATCAGGATCAGGTAATCATGGCAGCAGGAGCCTTTGTTCAGGGCTCGTCAATCGAGCTTAGTGCCGACGCTCCCATGAAGCCGCCATACGTTGCATATATGCAGGGCGGACTTACTTACGAGTCCGCAAAGCTCGGAATTATGATTGCTGCACAGAATATGTTGAGGCTCGGATAAAAAAACTATTGTCAAACTCTTATTTTTATGGTATAATAATTATAGTGAAATAACTGCAAAACAACCTATGGATTGGAGAGATTCAGGATGATAACAATAATTGCAAAATTCAAGGTAAAGCCCAATTGTACGGATGAGTTCAACAAGGCGGCAATAGCCTGCGCCCGTGCAACACGCAAGGAGCGCGGAAACCTCTCCTATCGTCTTTATAAGGGAAGAAATAATCCGACAGAGTTTACATTTATCGAGGAATGGTTAAATGATGTCGTAATCGAGGATCACGGCAAAATGCCGCATTTTAAGCTCTTTATCGATACGGTAACTCCCCTTTGTGAGGAGCCGATTTCCATTGAGCAGATTATGACAATACCGAATTGAATATCAGGGATGCCAATAAGGCATCCTTTTTTTCATACAAAAATACCGTCCGACAAGCGGACGGTATTTCATCTCAATTATTCATCAAGTGAATTATACTTCTCTGCTAATGCTTCGATTGCACCTGACTCCTTCATCTTTGCCAATGTTGTGTTAATTGTTTCAAGAAGCTCTGTATTTCCCTTCTTTACTGCAATTGCGTATTCCTCTGCCTCAAACACTTCTGCATCCTCTACTACCTTTAAGCCGTTCTTCTCAGCTAATGCCTTACCTGTGTATGAGTCAACAACTACAGCATCGAGCTTTCCGTTCTTAACATCCTGAATTATGTCAAGCGCTCTGTTTGCTCTCTGGATATTCCCCTCTTCTACCTGAAGTGTATCTGTTACAATGTTATCGCCTGTGTAGCCCAATACTACTCCGACCTTCTTATCCGACTTCAGATCCTCTGCACATGTGATTGATGTGTTGTCCGGTGCTACTACGATTACCTGTGAAGCTACATAGTATGTGTCTGAGAAATCAACTGACTGCTTTCTCTCCTCTGTAACTGTCATACCTGCTACAGCCATGTCAACCTTACCTGTACTTACCGCAGCGATAAGTCCGTCAAACTCCATGTCTGCAATTTCAAGCTCCTTGCCTGCATTCTTTGCAATTTCAACTGCAATTTCAATGTCAATACCTGCAAACTCACCTACAACACCGTTTGTTGTTGTATATTCAAACGGCTGGAATGCTGCATTTGTACCCATTACAAGCTTCTGTGCCGGAGCTGAGCCTGAATTGTCTCCTGACTGCTCTGAAGCACAGCCTGCAAACATACTCATTGACATAATTGCTGCTGCACTTAACGCAATTGTTCTTAATACCTTTTTGTTCATAATATATACCTCCATTTTTACGGCGTATGCCGTTAATATACCTTATAATACCTTGCTTAAAAATGACTTTGTTCTCTCATGTACGGGATTTGAGAAAAGCTCATCAGGTGCCGCCTGTTCAATCACCTCGCCGCCATCCATAAACAGCACTCTTGAGGCAACCTCCCTTGCAAAGCCCATCTCATGCGTTACAACAACCATTGTCATTCCTGCATTTGCAAGATCCTTCATTACATTAAGCACCTCGCCTACCATTTCGGGGTCAAGTGCCGATGTTGGCTCATCAAAGAGCATAATCTTCGGATCCATTGCCAACGCTCTTGCTATAGCAATTCTCTGCTTCTGTCCTCCCGACAGCTGTGCCGGATAGGCATCTGCCTTATCGAGAAGCCCTACCTTGCTCAAAAGCTCTCTTGCCTTTTCTTCTGCCTGCTCTTTCGGCATATTCTTGACCTTTATCGGAGCCAATGTAATATTGTCTATAATACTCAGATGCGGAAAGAGATTAAAATGCTGAAAAACCATTCCCATCTCTTCCCTTACCTTATTGATATTCACCTTCGGGTCTGTCACTTCAATGCCGTCAATCAGAATTTGTCCCTCTGTGGGTACCTCAAGAAGATTTAAACAGCGTAAAAACGTGGATTTTCCGCTTCCTGAGGGGCCTATCAGAACAACCTTTTCACCGGGACGTATTCTCTCGTTTATTCCCTTTAATACACTGAGCTTTCCAAAGCTTTTATGTAAATTCTTTACTTCTATCATTTCCTGTGTCTCCTTATCTCTCGTCCGCTTTTCTCATTCGTGCCTCAACACGCGAAAGTATCGTCGAGAAAATCTTGATTACTACATAGTAGATAACCGCAATTGAAATAAGCGGCCAGAAATAATCGTATGTACGTCCCTGTACCTTTTTCGCTGCACCGAGTAAATCTATATTTGAAATCATACCGATTACGGCTGTTTCCTTTATAAGCACGATAAACTCATTCACAAGTGCCGGAAGAATATTCTTCATTGCCTGCGGCATTACAATAAATGTCATAGTCTGCGAATGCGTGAGACCAAGTGAGCGTCCCGCTTCTGTCTGTCCCTTATCAACTGATAAAATACCGCCTCGAACAATTTCTGCAATATACGCTCCGCTGTTTATAGCAAAGCCAAGCGCTCCTACAACCCAGGGATCAAGATTAACACTTGCAAAGATTACGAAATATATAATCATCAGCTGTACCATTGTCGGTGTACCTCTGATGACATCCACATATAACGAAGCAATCCATCTTACCGGCTTGATTTTTGAAAGCTTGCCGAAAGCCGCAAGTATTCCGATTACAAGACCCAATACCACCGCAACAAATGATATAAGCAACGTATATCCCAAACCACTTGCAAACCATACCCATCTTCCGTCAACGATAAATGTGGCTTCCAGACTTTTAATAATTTCCTGCATTTCTTTTACCATTCCTTTGTATTTCTGTTATTGTTATTATAACACAAAATGAATAAGTATGCAATAGTTTTTTGTAACTTCTTTTTTTCTTTAAATATTACTGCGATAATTGACAAATATAAATTTATACGATATAATCATTTGGTAATATAATTATTCGGAGGAAATCATGACACAGGAGACAAAAATTTTTCTTCGCAACACCGCAGGACTTGTAATACCTATGGCTTTGCAAAATCTTATAAATACCGCAGTAAATGCTGCGGATGTAATAATGCTTGGCCGTGCAGGCAAAATAGCTCTTTCCGCCTCATCTCTCGGCGGTCAGGTTTATTTTATACTGTCGCTTATATTTTTCGGGCTTACTTCAGGTGCTTCCGTACTTACGGCACAGTATTGGGGCAAGCGCGACATCAACTCAATCGAAAAAATACTCGCCCTTACAATAAAGGTATCATTTGTAATTGCTTTATTTTTCACAGCCATTGTAATGTGTATTCCCGACACGATAATGCAGCTGTTTTCACACGAGCCGGAGGTGATTGAGCAGGGTGCGATTTATCTGAGAATCATTGCACTTTCATATACTGCTTCCTCCATAACCTGCGTATATCTTAATGTTATGCGAAGCGTGGAGAGGGTTATCGTTTCAACCGTAGTATATCTTTTTTCATTGATAATCAACGTAATACTGAATGCAATACTTATTTTCGGTTTATTCGGATTTCCTCCGTTGGGCGTTGCAGGTGCCGCCATTGCTACAGCAACCGCACGTTTCTTTGAAGTGATATTCGTAATAATATATGCAAAAAAATTCAACCGTGAAATTAAAGTACGGCTGCAACATCTCATTAAGACAGATAAAATATTAAGAAAAGACTTTGTCACCTACTCCATGCCTGTTGTAATAAACGAGCTTATGTGGGGACTCGGAATATCATTATTATCCGCAATTATCGGGCATATGGGCAGCTCGGTTGCTGCGGCGAACTCCGTTGCACAGGTTGTACGTCAGCTTGCAATGGTTGTTTTGATGGGACTCGCAAACGCTGCTGCAATTATGCTCGGAAAAGTAATCGGCTCCGGAGATACAGCTCTGGCTCAGCGTCATTCTTCCCGTTTTATAAAGCTTTCTGTATCTTTGGGAGTGGTCAGTGCCTTGCTCATCACTGCAATTTCACCGTTTGTACGCATGTTCATGGACCTTGACGCCCAGACCTCAACATATTTGGGATACATGCTTTTTGTAATATCATATTTCGTTATAGCACAGGCAATTTCGCTTATTATGATTGTAGGCATTTTAAGAAGCGGCGGAGACACAAAAATCGGTCTTATATTCGATATGTGTACGCTCTGGGGCTTTGCTCTGCCGGTTGGTGCACTTGCCGCCTTTGTCTGGAAATTGCCTGTATGGTTGATATATATGATTCTATGCAGTGATGAGATTTTAAAAATCCCGCTTTGCATCTGGAGATACCGTACAAATAAGTGGTTAAAGAACGTTACAAGATAATATCAGCAACATCACTGCCGGGCTTTGAGGCAGTGATGTTGTATTTTAAAGATTTACAAATTTTATTTGATTTGCCAATTCTTTTTTTCACTTTTCAACAAACTTACGAACCGAAAAAGAGAAATCAACGTCAATCGCTTGCAATATCTCCAAAAAAGGTGTAAACTATAAACAACATTTTTTGTATCGCATAAACTATACAAACGATAATTTTTCAACCTTGGAGGGAATAAAAATGTTAGCTCAGACATTGGCAATTCTTATATTTGTGATTATGTTCATTCTTATTATTACAGAAAAGATTGAACGTCATATTATCACACTTGTATGCGGACTTATTACCCTTGTCGCAGTTTTCGGAATCTGTATGCACAGTATGGATGCAATCATGGCAACCCTTAACATCCGCAGTATATTTACACTTGATTTCTGGTATGCAGCCGGAAGTGCCGAAGAATCATCCTCCGGTATAAACTGGGCAACAATCATATTCATTACAGGAATGATGATTATGGTCGAGGGAATGGCAAGAGTCGGCTTCTTCAGATGGCTTTGTATGCAGATAGCAAATCTTGTTAATTACAAAACCATTCCGATTTTCATCACATTTATGATTATGGCAGCAGTACTCGCTATGTTCATTGACTCAATTACCGTTATCCTGTTCCTCGCAGCAGTAACGGTAGAGCTTGCGCAGCTCCTGAAATTCAACCCTGTTCCTGTAATTCTTGCAGAAATTTTTTGTGCTAACCTCGGAGGTTCTGCCACAATGTGCGGAGACCCGCCCAACATCATAATCGGAACATCACTCGGATATTCATTTGCTGATTTCATTTTAAATACAGGTGTTATGGCAGGAATTTCACTTGTCGTTGTTATTATATACTTCTATTTCTGCTTCAGAAAGCAGCTCACAAAATCAGCATCACTCTCGGTTAATGTGGAGCACCCCAATCCTGCCGATGCGATAACCGATAAAAAAGGCTTTATATTCAGCTGTATAATATTTATCAGTGCAGTTGTACTCCTCGTCACGCATGCCATG
The DNA here is from genome assembly GCA_045542415.1 of Clostridia bacterium. Classification (GTDB taxonomy): domain Bacteria; phylum Bacillota; class Clostridia; order UBA1381; family UBA1381; genus UMGS1958. The sequence continues at coordinate 1,318 of JAZQKZ010000001.1, read as the reverse complement.
ACAGGTCTGACAGTTGCAACCATCGGACTTTTTATATCACTTGTTACACTGATAGCCGCTCCGCGTCATATCAAGGAAATTCTTGAACATGTCGATTACAAAACAGTTCTTTTCTTTATCGGACTGTTTGTAGTCGTAGGCGGTCTTGAGGAAACCGGCGTTCTTGAGCTTATCGCTGACTTCATTGCACATATCAGCGGAGGAAATCTCTATCTCATGGTAGCCATTATCATATGGGTTTCGGCAATAGCAAGTGCATTTATCGATAATATACCGTTTGCCGCAACAATGATTCCCGTCATAAAAACTCTGGCAGCAACTCAGGGGATTTCACTGGATACACTTGCATGGTCGTTATCAATGGGTACGGATATAGGCGGCAGTGCAACTCCTATCGGTGCATCTGCAAATGTCGTAGGCACGTCCGTTGCTGCACGCGAGGGTTATATTATCGGTTGGGGCAGATACTGTAAGTCTATGGTACCTGCTACAATAATCGTACTTATCATTTCAACAGCATTTATTTTTGTAAGATATCTATAATACTAAGGAGGGATTTCAATTGTCACAGCAGTTAATAATCGCAATAGGACGCGAATTCGGAAGCGGTGGTCATGTGATTGCAGACACGCTTGCACAAAGATTTAATCTTCCCCTTTACGATTCTAACATCTTAAAGGAAATTGCATTGGAAAGGGATGTTGACCACGCGGAGCTTGAGAGATATGACGAGGTTCCGAGAAACCGTTTATTCTCTAAAACAAGACGCGGACACAGTAGCTCTCCGGAAGAAAACATTGCAAATCTGCAGTTCCGTTATCTTCGTGAAAAGGCAGAAAACGGCGAGTCATTTGTTGTTGTAGGTCGTTGCTCCGAAACCATTTTAAAGGGATATCCGGGAATGATTTCTATCTTCATTCTCGGCGATAAGGAGGCTAAGCTTGAGAGAATCAAACAGCTTAATCGCATTTCTGCATTTGAAGCTGATGTAATCCTTACCAGAAAGGATAAGCACAGGAAAGCATATCATAATTATTATTGTGTCGGCAAATGGGGCGACTCAAGAAATTATGATATTTCAATCAACAGCTCAAGACTCGGCATTGAAAGAACCGCAGATTTCCTTGAAAGCTACATAAAAGAAAGAATGAAATAACAAATATAAGGGTGTTGCTTAGTGAACTGCACCATTTTGTGCGGACAGCACAAAAAAGAGTGCCTGTGGCATAAATATTAAGTTTAAGCAACATACTGACATCGTTTTTCAAACGGTGTCAGTTTTGTTTTTAACTGTATTCTTTCATAATTGTAAAAATGC